>NZ_JBNDJE010000007.1:0-169588 GCF_050434805.1 Massilia sp. UYP11 | reverse complement strand
CCGAAGCTGAGGCAAACTATTACAAGCAGTTGAGCAGTCAGGCTATCCCGGCCTGACTCACACTAACCGGCCTCCACGAAAGCCGGGGCGGTTCAGAACGCGGGCGTAGCGTCTGCGCGATTGGTGACGCGAGTCGGACGGCGACAATGCCGTGGAAACGCATGGTCGCGAATCGACACCACAATACAAGCATGCCGGTGACAGGCAGGCGCGCCGCAACCAAAAGCAAGCGATTGGGAACGATAGGATTGTTGGGGTGAACTAGCACCTGGACAGCCAAGCCTTTTGACGTACCCGCCATGCGTCGGGATACGGATGGTAGTCGGACGAGTGTGTCGTCGCATACTCTCCACGGCCGTACATCGAATAGTATTTCGTCATCGCTTCGATATGGGATGCAGCCTCGAACGTCGCGACCAGGCGAGCCCTTTCGCCAAGTGTCGCTCTGAAAGCGTCTCCGTCCGGCCCAGCCAAGCATAACCCTTCAAGCGCTTGCCCATTCTCATCCAGCTCTTCCCAAACCTCATGCAATAACAACGCCATTCCAGCTCCATAGTTGAATGACCGGCCTTGGCCGGAAGCGGCAGAACAAATCCCTTGCTCACTATGTTCTCGGCCAGACTGACGCCGTTGCCCGGCTGCCTTCTCATTTCCTGCAGCAGCATCGAGCAGCCTCGTCAGCCGCTCGCCACCCTCAGCCGCCGGTCGACATCGGCCGCGGCGCCACACCCTCCGTGGTCATGACCACCGGCTTGATCGTACCGTCCGCATTGAAGTACAAATGCTCGATGGCCATCTCGCGATGATGTCCATCGTTGTCGTTCAGTGGCCGGCGGTGGTAGACGATTACCCAGTCGTCGGTGCCGGGAATATTGGCCACCGAATGATGCCCCGCCCCTTTGGCGATGGTCGTGTCCTGCTGCAAGATGGTGCCGATGCGCTTGAACGGGCCGAACGGCGACTTGCTCATCGCATAGGCGACGCGATAGTCCGGTCCCGTCCACCCGCCTTCCGACCACATGAAGTAGTACACGCCATTGCGCTTGACCATGAACGAACCCTCCACATACGCCGGGTCGGGCGTGATCTCCTTGTAGGTGGTCCCGTCCGGGAACGGCACCACGCTCAGCAGGTCTGGCGCCAGCTTGACCACGTTGGCGTGCTTCCAGCCGCCGTAATACATATATATCTGGCCGTCGTCGTCCTTGAACACCATCTGGTCGATCGGCTGGGCGCCGTTGTGGATCTTGTCGATCAGCGGGCGGCCCAGCGCATCCTTGAACGGCCCTTCGGGACGGTCGCTGACCGCCACGCCGATGCCGCCCGGCTGGCCGTTGGCCTTGATGTCGTTGGCGCCGAAGAACAGGTAGTACTTGCCGTTGTGCGCGATGGCGGACGGCGCCCACACGGCATATGCCGCCCACGCGACGTTCTCGACGTCGAGCACCTGGGTATGCCTGGTCCAGTTGACCAGGTCGGTCGACGAGAAGGCGTCGAGGAAGGTCTGCTTCAGGTAGGGTTCCCAGATCAGGTCGAACCTGGCGCGCATCCGCTCCTGCTCCGGGGTGAAGGCGCGCGAGGTGCGCGGGGCGCCGTAGTGGTCCGAATAGGTGGGGTAGATCCAGTACTTGTTGCCGTAGATCCGGATTTCGGGGTCGGCGTACCAGCCGGGGACGATCGGGTTGGCGGCCTGCAGGGACAGGCCGGCGCTGCTGAGCAAGGCGAGTGCGAACGTTTTAGCGATGAAGAGCGGTTTTTCTTTCATCTGGTCTCCTTGTTGGTTTTTCGGCGGCGCGACCGCCTTGGGCTCCCGCCTACGCGGGAGCGACGTTGGCCTGCTTGTTCTGCTCCTGCGTTGCCCCTGCTTCGCCCCGCACGCCATCCAGGACGCCCAGCAGCACATCGACATTGACCGGCTTGACCAGGTGATGCGCAAAGCCGGCAGCCAGCGCGGCGTCGCGGTCCTGCTGCTGGCCGTAGCCGGTGACGGCGATCAGGGTGGCGCCCGCGGTCGCCGGGTCGGCTTTCAGGCGGCGCGCCAGTTCGCGCCCGTCCATGTCGGGCAGGCCGATGTCGAGCAGGCAGGCGTCCGGCCGCATGCCGCGTGCGCGCTCGAGCGCCGGCAGCGAGGCGTACTCGATCGCCACCTCATGGCTCTGGGTCGACAGCAGCAGGCCCAGCGTCTCGGCGGCATCGATATTGTCGTCCACCACCAGGATGCGCAAGGGCGCGGCGCCGGCCGGACGGGCGGCGCCCGGCGCGGGCGCCGGCGCGTCTTCTTCGTGCAGCAGCGGCAGGCTGATCACGAAGGTGCTGCCTTTACCCAGGCCCGGGCTGGAACAGCCCACCGTGCCGCCGTGCAGCTCGACCAGGTGCTTGACCAGGGCCAGCCCCAGGCCCAGGCCGCCCTGGGAACGATCGGACGAGCGCTCGGCCTGGGTGAACAGGTCGAACACGCGGCCGGTGAGTTCGCGGTCCATGCCGATGCCCTCGTCGCGCACGCTCAGCACCAGGCGCGTGCCCAGCACCTCGGCGCGCAGGTCGATGCCGCGCCCCGAGGGCGTGTACTTGGCGGCGTTGCCCAGCACATTGGCCACCACCTGCACCAGGCGCGCCTTGTCGCCGCGCACCGCGGCGTGTTCCGGCGGCAGGCGCACGCCGAGCTGCTGCGAGCGCGCATCGATCGCCGGCCGCACCTGCTCCACCGCTTCTTCGACCACGGTGCGCGCCGCCACCCGCGCCTGGCCCAGGGTGATCAGGCCGCGCGTGACGCGCGACACGTCGAGCAGGTCGTCCACCAGGCGCGTCATGTGGCGCACCTGGCGTCCGATGATGGTGCTGCTCTGGTGTACCCGGCGCTCGTCCATATTGCCCAGCCGCAGCAGCTCGGCGGCGGCGCTGATCGGCGCCAAGGGGTTCCTCAACTCGTGCGCCAGCATGGCCAGGAATTCGTCCTTGCGGCGGTCGGCTTCCATCAGCTTTTCTTCGGCCAGCTTGCGGTCGGTGATATCGCGGAAGAAGGTGGCGATACCGCCGTCCTGGGTCGGATAGGCGCGGATGTCGGTCCAGATGCGGCGCCCGTCGGGGAACACGCGGCACTCCTCGGCGGCGCCGGCGCGGCGCGTGTCCATCACGCGGTGGTACATGCGGCCGGCCTCGCTGTCGGCCATGGCGGTGAACACGTCCCAGTGGTTGCGGCCGATCACCTCCTCGCGCGTGACGGCGCAGATGCGCAGGCCCTCGGCGTTCATGCGCTGCACGATCCAGTTGCGGTCGAACAGGGCGAAGCCTTCGGAGATGTTGTCGAAGATGTCGCGGCTGCGGTCGCGTTCTTCGCGCAGCAGCGCCTGCGCGCGCGCGGTCTCGGCCGCGCCCCAGGTGCGCTCGGCCACGTCGCGCGCGAGCTGGACGTCGTGGCAGGTCCAGGAGCGCGGCGTCGGCGCATCGACGCCCAGGCAGGCGATCAGGCGGCCGGCTTTCACCAGCGGCACCACCAGCATGGCGCCGATCCGCTCGCCCTTCCAGGCGGCGCGCAGGGCTTGCGCGCGCGGGTCGTTGGCCGCATCGTGGATCTGCACCACGGCGCCGCTGCGCAACTCGTCCACCACCGCCGGACCGAAGTCGTGCAGCGGCGAACGCATTGCGGCCGGGGCGGCGCCGTCCTGGGACCACAGGCGCGGCACGTCCAGGCGGCCGCTGAGCGGATCGATCTCGGCATACAGCACGCGCGCCGCGCCGAGCTCCACCCCGAGCAAGGCGCTGGCCGTGGCGATCACCTCGCCCGGATCCTCGATCGGGCCCAGCGCATCGGACACCCTGAGCTGGAAGGCGGCGCGCCGTTCGGCCAGCACGCGGCCGGTGGTTTCCATGCAGGTGCAGAACAGGCCGCCGACCTGGCCGGCCGCATCGACCAGCGGGGCATACGAGAAGGTGAACCAGGCGCGCTCGGGATAGCCGTTGCGCAGAAGGCTCAGCTCGAGGTCTTCGAAGAACACCGCCTCGCCCGCCACCGTGCGCTCGGCCAGCGGCCCCAGCTCGGGCCAGGCTTCGGGCCACACCTCGGCGAACGGCAGGCCGGGCGAGCACGGGTAGCGCCCGCCCAGGATGGGGATGTAGGCGTCGTTGAACAGGAAGGCGAACTGCGGACCCCACGCGATGAACATCGGGAAGGACGAATGCAGCATCATGTCCACCGCCGTGCGCAGCGACGGTGGCCAGCCCTCGGGAGGGCCGAGGCTGGACGTCCGCCAGTCGTGGCCGCGCATGCGCGCCGCCACCTGGCCGTCACTCGAAAAAGCGGGATGCGGGAGCGGAACCATACCGCCAATTGTCGCATACCTGCTTGTCAATACCGTGCAGTTTTTTCTGCTTTTGCCGGGCTATTTCTGAATGAAATGCTCGCGGTAATAGCGCAGTTCTTCGATCGACTCGGTGATGTCGGCCAGCGCCGTATGCTTCTGGTGCTTCTTGAAGCCGGTAGCGACTTCCGGCTTCCAGCGGCGGCACAGTTCCTTCAGGGTCGACACGTCCAGATTACGGTAGTGGAAGAAGGCTTCGAGCTTCGGCATGCCGCGCGCCATGAAGCGGCGGTCCTGGCAGATCGAGTTGCCGCACATCGGCGATTTATTCGACGCAACGTATTGCTTGAGGAAGGCGATCAGTTCCTGCTCGGCCTGGGCTTCGCTGACGGTCGAGGCTTTCACACGGTCGATCAGGCCCGACTTGCCGTGGGTGCCCTTGTTCCAGTTGTCCATCTTGTCCAGCGTCGCGTCCGACTGGTGGATGGCGAACACCGGGCCTTCGGCGATGATGTTCAGCTCGGGGTCGGTGACGACCACCGCCACTTCGATGATGCGGTCGTTGTCCGGATCCAGGCCAGTCATTTCCATGTCGACCCAGACCAGGTTGAAATCGTTTTGACGCGGCACCGCGGCGGACTCGGTGGTTGGTGTAGCTTGTGACATAATTCTCTCTTTGCCTAGACTTGTTTCACTCAGGTGGTTCACGCTTAGTTTTCACGCATCGTTTCACGCTTAATCCTGCATTTTCTCACAGGCACAGAATGTCCTCATTCGGGTTTTCGCTTTTGTTCGTCGTTTTTTTCGTGCTGACCATGGTGCTGCGCACCTGGCTGGCCGCGCGCCACATCCGGCACATCGCGCGCCACCGCGCCAGCGTGCCGGCCGAGTTTGCGCCAAAGGTGCCGCTGGCGGCGCACCAGAAAGCGGCCGACTATACCGTCGCCAAGACCCGGCTCGGCCTCATCGGCATGCTGTGGGGCGGCGCGGTCCTGATCGGCTTCACCCTGCTGGGCGGCCTGCAGCTGCTGTCGCTGGCGCTGCTGCCGCTGCTGGGGCCGGGCCTGTGGCACCAGCTGGCGCTGGTGGTGGCCTTCGGCGTCATCTCCGGCCTGCTCGACCTGCCGCTGGACTGGTACCGCCAGTTCGTGCTGGAGCAGCGCTTCGGCTTCAACAAGATGACGCCCGGCCTGTGGTTCACCGACCTGGTCAAGAGCACGATCATGGGCGCCGTCATCGGCCTGCCGCTGCTGTGGGTGGTGCTCACGCTGATGGAAAAGTCGGGCGACCTGTGGTGGCTGTACACCTGGCTGGTGTGGAGCGGGTTCCAGTTGCTCATGATCGCGATCTACCCGAGCGTGATCGCGCCGATGTTCAACAAGTTCACCCCGCTCGAAGACGCCAGCCTCAAGCAGCGCATCGAGGGCTTGATGGCGCGCGTCGGCTTCGCCTCGCGCGGCCTGTTCGTGATGGATGGCAGCAAGCGCAGCGCCCACGGCAACGCCTATTTCTCGGGCTTCGGCCGCGCCAAGCGCATCGTGTTCTTCGACACCCTGCTGTCGCGCCTCGAGCCGCAGGAGATCGAGGCCGTGCTGGCGCACGAGCTGGGCCACTTCAAGCTGCGCCACATCGTCAAGCGGGTCGCCGTGATGTTCGCCATGTCGCTGGCCTTCCTGGCCCTGCTCGGCTACCTGAAAGGCCAGGCCTGGTTCTATACCGGCCTGGGCGTGCTGCCCTTCATGAACGCTTCGAACGACGGCATGGCCCTGGTGCTTTTCATGCTGGTGCTGCCGGTGTTCACCTTCCCGCTGGCGCCGCTGTCGTCGATCACTTCGCGCAAGCACGAGTTCGAGGCCGACGCCTTCGCCGCGCAGCACACCGACTACCGCGACCTGGTATCGGCCCTGGTCAAGATGTACGAGGACAACGCCTCCACGCTCACCCCGGACCCGCTGCACTCGGCCTTCTACGATTCGCATCCGCCGGCCTCGGTGCGCGTGAAACACCTGACGCTGGCGGGCGCATGAAGCTCGAGCATCGCAACTGCGTCCGCCGCGCGACAGCGCTCGATCCGCTGGCGATCCAGGCCCTGCTTGCCGACGTACCCGGCTGGAGCGCGGCCGACGGCATCCTGTGGCGCGAATTCCGCCTGCCGGACTACCGCGCCACCATCGCCTTCGTGAACGCGGTGGCGCAGGTCGCCGAGTCGCAGGACCACCATCCGGAAATGACGGTCGGCTATGCGACCTGCCGCGTCGCCTGGAGCACCCACTCCGCCGGCGGCGCCCTGACTGAAAACGATTTTATCTGCGCCGCGAAAGTGAATGCGCTTTACCCTGGAATGACTGGCGCATGAGCGAACTGACCGGAATCATCATCGCGGCCCACGGCCGTCACTACCTGGCCGACGTGGACGGCGAAAAGCTGCAATGCGTCACGCGCGGCAAGAAGACCAACGTCGCCGTGGGCGACGTGGTGCACCTCAAGCGGACTTCGAACGACCAGGCCGTGATCGAACGGATCGCCGACCGCACCACCCTGCTCTATCGCTCCGACCAGTACAAATCGAAGCTGCTGGCGGCGAACATCTCGCGCCTGTTCATCGTCGTCGCCACCGAGCCGGGCTTCACCGACGACCTGGTGTCGCGCGCGCTGGTCGCCTGCGAGGCGGCCGGCATCGAGGCCCACCTCATCCTGAACAAGACCGACGTCGAAGACCTGCTGCCGCGCGCGCGCGAACGGGTCGCGCCGTACGCCGCGCTGGGTTATCCGGTGCACGAGGTGTCGGCCACCGGGCAGCCCGAACAGACCGTGGCGACCCTGGCCCCGCTGCTCGAAGGCCACTCGTCGATCTTCATCGGCCAATCCGGCATGGGCAAGTCGTCGATGATCAACCTTCTGGTGCCGGACGCCGACATCGCGGTGCGCGAGATCTCGGCCGCCCTCGACACCGGCAAGCACACCACGACCTTCACCCGCCTGTACCGGCTGTCCGGCGCGGGTGGCAAAACGTCCACGATCATCGATTCGCCGGGCTTCCAGGAATTCGGCCTGTACCACCTGACGGAAGGCATGCTGGAACGCGCCTTCGTCGAGTTCAAGCCCTACCTGGGCGGCTGCAAGTACTACAACTGCCGCCACTTGGCCGAACCGCAGTGCGCCGTGCTGGACGCGGTCGCCGATGGCAAGATCGCGCGCATGCGCCACGCGCTGTATGCGCAGCTGTTGCACGAATCCTCGCAAACCTTGTACTAGGAAAGCACTGATTGATTCATGGCGGCGGTCCCGACACATCAAAAAATGCCCTGCTGCGTTGCAAATCCTCGCCATGCCACGCGGTATGGCTGCGATTGGCGCGCGGCCGGCGAGGCCTTGCCGGACGCATTGTTATGTTGCCAATCCCATCCGCCAGAATAGATCCGTGCGTCCCTGGAGACTATACTTTCCCTAACGAAAAGAGAAACCCCTTATAATTCAAGGGATAACATTCGAGTTGACCCATTATGCCAGGCACCACTCCGATCAAGCACTTCCTGCAATTCTCCGACTTCACGCGCGACGAGTTCGAATACGTCATCAAGCGCGCGGCGATCATCAAGCGCAAGTTCAAGGCCTATGAGGTCTACCACCCGCTGGTCGACCGCACCCTGGTGATGGTGTTCGAAAAGAGCTCGACCCGTACCCGCCTGTCGTTCGAGGCCGGCATGCACCAGTTGGGCGGCGCCGCCATCTACCTGAACACCCGCGACAGCCAGCTGGGCCGCGGCGAGCCGGTCGAAGACGCCGGCCAGGTGATGAGCCGCATGTGCGACATCATCATGGTGCGCACCTTTGGCCAGGACATCATCGACCGCTTCGCCGCCAATTCGCGCGTCCCGGTCATCAATGGTTTGACCAACGAACACCATCCCTGCCAGGTGCTGGCCGACGTGTTCACCTTCTGGGAGCACCGTGGCTCGATCGCGGGCAAGACGGTGGCCTGGATCGGCGACGCCAACAATATGCTGTACTCGTGGCTGCAGGCAGCCGAGGTGTTCGGCTTCCACCTGAACGTCTCGACGCCGAAGGGCTACGAACTGGACCCAAGCCTGGTCAACACCCAGCGCTACACCCTGTTCGACGATCCGGCGGACGCCTGCCAGGGCGCCCACCTGGTCACTACCGACGTCTGGACCAGCATGGGCTACGAGAAGGAAAACGCGGAGCGCCTGAAAGCCTTCGACGGCTTCATCGTCGACGAAGCCAAGATGGCGCGCGCGGCCAGCGACGCCCTGTTCATGCACTGCCTGCCCGCGCACCGCGGCGAGGAAGTCTCGGCCGGCGTCATCGACGGCCCGCAATCGGTGGTCTGGGACGAAGCCGAGAACCGCCTGCACGTGCAAAAAGCCCTGATCGAGTACCTGCTGCTCGGTCGTATCGAAGATTGATTTTTACGCCTGAAGCTTGATCGTTGGCCATTCATCCTGTTGTAATGGCAGGATGAATTTGCGCGCCAGCTGACCATACCTCCCCTACTATCCCTCCATCACTGGAACTCCCATGAGCGACATCAAGAAAGTAGTCCTTGCCTATTCCGGCGGTCTCGACACCTCCGTCATCCTGAAATGGCTGCAGGATCATTACAACTGCGAAATCGTCACCTTTACCGCCGACCTCGGCCAGGGTGAGGAACTGGAACCGGCGCGCGCCAAGGCGCTGAAGTTCGGCATCAAGCCGGAAAACATCTACATCGACGACGTGCGCGAGGAGTTCGTGCGCGACTTCGTGTTCCCGATGTTCCGCGCCAACACCGTCTACGAAGGCGAATACCTGCTGGGCACCTCGATCGCGCGTCCGCTGATCGCCAAGCGCCTGATCGAGATCGCCAACGAGACCGGCGCCGACGCCGTCTCGCACGGCGCGACCGGCAAGGGCAACGACCAGGTGCGCTTCGAGCTGGGCGCCTATGCGCTGAAACCCGACGTCAAGATCATCGCGCCATGGCGCGAATGGGACCTGCTGTCGCGCGAAAAGCTGCTGAAGTACGCGGAAGACGCCGGCATCGCGGTCGACATGAAGCACAAGAACGGCGGCGCGCCGTACTCGATGGACGCCAACCTGCTGCACATCAGTTTCGAAGGCCGGCATCTGGAAAACCCGAGCGCCGAAGCCGAGGAATCGATGTGGCGCTGGACCGTGTCGCCCGAAGCGGCACCGGACGAAGCCGAGTACCTGGACATCGAATACGAAAAGGGCGACATCGTCGGCCTGAACGGCAAGCGCCTGTCGCCGGCCGCCGTCCTGACCGAGCTGAACCGCCTGGGCGGCAAGCACGGCATCGGCCGCCTGGACCTGGTGGAAAACCGCTACGTCGGCATGAAGTCGCGCGGCTGCTACGAAACCCCGGGCGGCACCATCATGCTGCGCGCGCACCGCGCGATCGAATCGATCACGCTGGACCGCGAAGTGGCGCACCTGAAGGACGACCTGATGCCGCGCTACGCCAGCATGATCTATAACGGCTACTGGTGGGCGCCGGAACGCGTCGCGCTGCAGACCCTGATCGACCACACCCAGCAGACCGTGAACGGCTGGGTGCGCATCAAGCTGTACAAGGGCAATGTGATCGTCGTGTCGCGCGATTCGAAGACCGATTCGCTGTTCGACATGAACATCGCCACCTTCGACGAAGACGGCGGCGCCTACAACCAGGCGGATGCGGGCGGCTTCATCAAGCTCAACGCGCTGCGCATGCGGATCGCGGCCAAGGCGCGCGCCAAGCGCGGCCAATAAGGCGGCCAGCAAGGTGACCAATAAGGTGACCAACAAGGGCTGACGGAACCGGCTTCGCAGCCGGTGTCGAACCGATCGGAAAGCCGCCTTCGGGCGGCTTTTTTTCGTCCCGCGTCCGCGCTAGAATTGGCCACCATGAGCGCCGACGACGTCCCTGCCTGCCTGAGCTGCGGAGCGTGTTGCAAGAGCTACCGCGTGTCCTTCTACTGGGCCGAAGCCCTCGACCTCGGGCTGCCCGACGCCATGACCGAACAGGTCACGCCGCATATCGCGTGCATGAAGGGCACCAATGCGTCCCGCCCCTACTGCGTCGCCCTGGCAACGGGCGATGCAGGACCGATGGCTTGCGGCGTGTATGCGCAGCGGCCGTCGGCATGCCGGGAGGTCCAGATCGGAGATACCAAGTGTAATGCGGCGCGTGAGCGGCATGGGTTGGGAGTGATCGGGGGCGTGACGTGATGGCCTGGATGGTCGTTGGCGGGGGCGGTGTGCGCGCGAACTTGGGTTCCCGCCTGCGCGGGAACGACATTGAGGCTGATCGTGGTGTGCGTGCGAACTTGGGTTCCCGCCTGCGCGGGAACGACATTGAGGCTGATCGTGGTGCGCGTGCGAACTTGGGTTCCCGCCTGCGCGGGAACGACGTTGAGGCTGATCGTGGCGCCTTCACGGCACGACTCCGGCCACGCAACGGAGCACGTCGTTCCCGCGAAGGCGGGAACCCAAGTTTCCTTGAGTCGCCACAATCCCATTCCACGCCATCCAGCGCAGGCTGCTCGCATGGACAAACCTTCCTACGTCTATATCCTGGCCAGCCGCCCCTACGGCACGCTCTATATCGGCGTCACCTCCGACCTCATCAAACGCGTATGGCAGCATCGGGAAGCCGCAGTAGCCAGCTTCACGAATCGGTACAACGTCAAACGCCTCGTCTGGTACGAAATCCACACCGACATCACCCAAGCCATCCTGCGCGAAAAACAGCTCAAGCGCTGGAACCGCGACTGGAAAATCAACCTGATCCAGTCCACCAACCCGGCCTGGCACGACCTGTACGCCTCGATATGTGGCTAGGAAGGTCTACAACAACCCCAACGACTGCAGGGCCGCCTTCCCGAGCGGCACCCGACTGGCGGCCGCGGCCTCGTCGGTAATATCGACGTTCAGGGCGAACGCATACACGTTGCCCTCTTTCTCGACCCAGCCGACCCACCACCCGATCTGGTTATTGCGGTCGTCGGGCATGTACCAGCCGGTCTTGGCGTACAGATTCGGGTTGTCCTCCTGGCGCACGATCTCGCGCACCGCCGCCAGCGCGGCTTTCGGGAACGGCAGCTTGCCCTGCGCCAGCCGGCCCAGGAAGCGGGTCTGCTCGAGCGCGCTGATCTTCAATGGCCCGTCCAGCCAGAAGGCGTCGATGACCGAACCTGTCTCCATATTGCCGTAGTCGAGCCGGCGCAGGCCTTCGCGCATGCGCGCCATGCCGATGCGGCGCGCCAGCTCCTTGTACACCGGGACGTTCGACACCCTGATCGCCTCGCGCAGCGGCATGTCCCTGGCCCATTGCGGCAGGTAGGTCGGCCCACCGCCATAGGGCAGCACGTCGTCGACGCTGGACACGGCGCCGGTGGCCAGGCCGATCAGCGAATTGGGAATCTTGTAGGTCGACGCCGGGACGTAGCGCACGGCGGCGCGCTGGCGGTCATGCCCGGTGTAGACGTTGGCGGCGACGTCGTGCACGACGAAGGTGCCGGTCACGCCCGCCTGGTCGAACATCTCGGTAATCCTGGCGTCGTCGCGCCAGACGATGGCCGGCGTCTTCGCTTCCGTCGCCAGCGTCTTCGCCAACTGCGCGCGGCCCTTGTCGGCGTAGGCGCGGCAGGCGGCCCTGTCGACGAAGGCCGCGTTGCCGAGCGTGGCGCCGCCACAAGTCGCTGCCTTCCGGGTGCGCCGAGACCAGCACGTCGCACGGCAGCGCCGCGACGGTCGCGATCGAGCGCTCGATATCGCTGCGCGCGTTCGGATAGGCCGGGTCGCCGCTGTAGCGGAAGGCCCCGGCGCCGATGGCGTTCAGGCTGTCGGCGTACACCATGTTCAGGCGCTTGCCGCCATCGTTCGATGCCCAGGTCCAGGTCGAGCCGCCCTGCGTGTGGCCGGGCGTCGCATGCAGGGTGACGGCCAGCGGGCCGACCCTGACCGTCTCGCCGTCGCGCACGACGCCGACCTTGGCGACCGCCGCCATGTCGAGTTCGAGCAGGCTGGCATATTGTGGATCGCCGCGACTGGCTTTGCCGGAACGCAGGACCGGCGCCGCGGCCGGCGTGGCCCTGACCTCGGCGCCGGACAGCTGCTGCAGCTCGGCAATGCCGCCCGCGTGGTCGACGTGCTCGTGCGAATTGAGGATGATGCGGATGTCCTCGACCTTGAAACCGAGCTTGCGGACGTTGGCCGCGATCTGGCTGGCCGCGCCCGGACTCGCGCCGTCGATCAGGATGTGGCCCTGCTTCGACGTGATCAGGACCGAACTCAGGCCGCGCGTGCCGACGTAATAGCTGTCGCTCGACAGGTCGAACGGTTCCTGCGGCGTGTTCCAGCCGCCGGCGGATGCGAACGGCATGCACGCAACGAGTCCCGCCGCGGCCAAGGCCAGGCTTGTGATCTTCATGAAGTGTTCCTCAGGGTGGGGTCAGAGCGCGTCCAGCCGTGCCGGCAGTTCGCGCAGGAAGGCTTCTTTCAATAGCGGTCCGGCCGCGCGCTGCGGGTGCTGCCGGTCGAGGGTCAGGCGCGCGAACACGATCGTGCGGCCATCCTTGCTGGCCCAGCCGACGAACCAGCCATAGCAACGCGGCGGATCTTGCGCGCCCGTGGGCGGCTCCAGCACGGCGGTGCCGGTCTTGGCGTACACGTCCCAGCCGTTCGGCAGCGCGGGCAGCCGCAACAGCGTCTGCGTCATGTCGTAGGCGTGCGGCGTCAAGCCCAGCTCGCGGTTGACGATCCTGCGCAGGAAGGCCGCCTGCTCCTGCGCCGAAATCTGCAGCGAAGAACCGATCCAGGCAGCGGCGACGCCGCCCGACAGGTCCCGGTTGCCGTAATCAAAGCGCTCCATGTACGACTGCAGGCCTTCCAGCCCGAGGCGCGTCGTGACCTGCTGCGCATACCACACGGTCGAGTTGCGGATCCAGCTGGTCGGGTCGGTGGTGGTGCGCCAGGCCGGCAACCAGTCGATATAGCCTGGCTTGAACGGCAGCGCCGGGGTGCGGGCGTCGGCCAGGATGCCGGCGTCATAGCCGGCCAGGCTGACCGCGATATTGAAGGTGGAGGCCGGCGTGGCGCGCACGTCGCAATCGCCCTGCTCGACCAGGGGCGCGCCGCTCGCGGCGTCCAGCATCAGGGTGCAATCGAGCCTGGCCGGCTGGCCGCTCCAGGCCAGCGCCGGCTGCAGCGCCAGGTTGCCGCCGAAGGCCAGCGCCAGGGTCGCGAAGCCCGCGCCGCGGGCCCAGGCCGCGTGCCGCGCCGCGCCGGGCGTGCGGATCAGTTCTACCCGGGCCGCCAGCGTATCGGGGGTGACGCCGCCGAACGCCAGGGCGCCCCTCATGCCACGGTGCGCATGGTGCTGCAGGCGCAGCTGCGCGACCAGGGCGGCGGCGTAGGCGCGGCGCTCGAACGGCGGCCGGCCGCGCAGCACGTCGCGGTCGCACCCGAGTTCCTGCGCCCAGGCGAGTCGGTCGCGCAACAGGCGCATGGCGGGATTGAACCAGCACAGCGCCTGCAGCGCGGCGCCCACCGTCAGCCACCACAGGTCGCCGCGGCGCCAGTGCGTCAGCTCGTGGGCCACGATCAGCTCGCGCTGCAGCGGATCGATGTCGCGCAAGCCCCGCGGCAGCAGCAGGCGTGGCCTGAAGGGGCCGACCAGCATGGGTGGGATCGGGGCGTCGACTTCAACGACGGCTGGGTACGCCGGATGCGCCTGGGGCGTCCCATGGCGCAGCAGCCGATGCACGGTGCGCTGGCCGCGCCACAGCCGGCCGAGCATCCAGGCCAGGCCGCAGGCATAGGCCGACGCCCAGGCCCAGGCCAGCCACGCGAGCCACGAGCGCTGATCCACGATGGAGGCCGGCACGCCGGCGGCGAGGCCGGACTGCGCGAGCGCGGCCGGCATCGCCGCCGCGCTCACGTCGACTTCGAACACCGGGTGCATCGGCGCCTGCTGCGCCGGCGGCGCGAGCAGCAGCAGGAAGGTGGCCGCGATCGCGGCCTGCCCCAGCAGCCAGGTCGAGCGCTGCATGGCCAGCGCCGGCAGCGCACGCCGCGCCAGCCAGGCCGCGCCCCATACCGCCAGCCCGGCCGCCACGCAGCCGGCGCTGGCGAACAGGAAGCGGATGGCGAGCTGGTCGAGCGCGTTCATGGAGCGCCATCCTGGTCATCGGGCCAGTCGTTGAGCAGCTGCTCCAGGCGCGCCAGTTCGGCGTCGTCGACCAGCTTGCTGCCGGTGAACATATTGACGGGCAGCGGCGTGTCGATCTCCATCACGCGCCGGCCGAAATCATGGGCGAAGGCGGCCAGGGTGTCGACCTTGTCGCTCACCGCCTCGTACACCTGCACGCCATGGCGCAGCTCCTGGCGCACCATCTTCTTCTCGAGCATGCGTTCGAGCGTCTTGCGGGTCGACGAATACGACCACGCCAGTTCCCCGGCCACGGCGTCGTGGATTTCGCGGGCGCTCAGCGGCTGCCGGCGCCACAGGGCTTTGAGCAGGCTCAGTTCGGAGATCGAGGGGACAGCCATGGGACAACTCCATCATGCGACGATGGACGCAATGATGCGACAAACGTCGCACGGCTGTCAACGGGCATGTCGATCAAGTCCGCAAATCGTCGACCGGTTCGCTGCCGAAGCCCGGCGCCAGCAGGTAGTCGACCAGCTTCTGCGCGCAGGCCGCGGGCGAATCGAGCGCGCCGCCCTCCTTCAGCGCCACGAAGCGCTCGCGCATCGGGAAATCGGCATCCGGCGTGGCGCGGATCGCGGCCTGCATATCGGTGTCGATCACGCCCGGCGCCAGGCTGCAGGCGCGCACGCCCACGTCGCCATCGAGCAGCACCGCGCGCGCATGCTGGTCGAGCGCCGCCTTGGTCGCGCAGTACACGGCCCAGCCGGGATAGGCGTTGCGCGCCGCCCCGCTCGACACGTGCAGGATGCGCCGCCGGGCCTGTGGCGCGGCCCGCACGAAGGCGGCGGCCAGCGCCAGCGGCGCCCCGACGTTGAGCGACACGGCGCGCAGCACCTCTGCCGGGTCCTGCGCGGCAAGCGGGCCGACCGGCGTGACGACGCCGGCATTGTTCACCAACAGCGCTTCGTCCGCGTCGTGGAGAAAATCGCGCAGCGCGGCGCCTGCGAGCCAGGCTTGCAAGGCGGCCGGATCGGCCAGGTCGAGCGCGATCTGTTCGATGCCGGCCAGTGGCGAGCGTGCGCGCGCCAGGCCCAGCACGGCGATCCCGCGCGCCTGCAGGTCGGCCGCGATCGCGGCGCCGAGGCCGCGGGTGTGGCCGGTGACGATTGCCTTCTTCATGCTGTAGTCCTTATCTATGAATACGTCCTCAAATGAATACGGGTTCGGGTTCCAGCGCCACGCCGTAGCGGGCCGCCACGTCGGACTGGATGGCCTGGGCCAGGCGCACCACGTCGGTCCCCGTCGCGCCGCCCAGGTTGACCAGGACCAGGGCCTGCTTGTGGTAAACACCGGCCGGGCCGATATGCTTTCCTTTCCAGCCGCACTGGTCGATGAGCCAGCCCGCGGCCAGCTTTTCGCTGCCGTCCGGCTGGGCATGGTGGACGAGGTTCGGATACATTTCAAGCAGGCGCCGGCATGCTTCGTTCGACACCACCGGGTTCTTGAAGAAGCTGCCGGCATTGCCGATGTCGAGCGGATCGGGCAACTTGCGGCGGCGGATCGCCTCCACGATGGCGCCGATGTCGCGCGGCGTCGGCGCCGCCGGCGTCGCTTCCTGCACCGCGTTGGCCAGCTCGGCATAGCGCAGGTTCGGCCGCCAGGCCGCCGGCAGGGCGAAGGTGACGTCCAGCACGATGAGGTCGCGCCCTTCGGCGTGCTTGAAAATGCTGTCGCGGTAGCCGAAACGACAGGCGGCGGCGTCCAGCGTGCGCAACGCTCCGCTGGCCATGTCGTAGGCCGTCAGGCTGTGGAACACGTCCTTGGTTTCGACGCCGTACGCCCCCACGTTCTGGATGGGCGCGGCGCCCACCGTGCCGGGGATCAGGGACAGGTTTTCCAGCCCGCCCAGGCCCTGCTCCAGCGTGTACTGCACGAAGGCATGCCAGTTTTCTCCGGCCTGGGCGCGCACCAGCACTTTGCCATCCTGCTCGCCCAGGATCTCCCTCCCCTGGCCCGCCATGTGCAGCACCAGCCCGTCGAAGTCCCGGGTGAACAACAGGTTGCTGCCGCCGCCCAGCACCAGGCGCGGCAGTTGGGCGAGCGCGGGATCGGCGCGTACCGCCGCCAGTTGCCCGGCGCCGGTGACGCGCAGGTAGTGGCGGGCCGTGGCGGGAATGCGGAAGGTATTCAGGCCGGCGAGCGGCTGGTCGTGGACGATGAGCAGGTCTGGATGCATGACGGTCGGGGTAGAAAATGTCGTTTCATTATAGTGGTTCGCGCACTCCCGACTTTCCAGGCTGGCAAAACGGTCGCGATCCGGGCCGTTGTCCGCTAAAATAGAGGGATTCATCTAAAGCTTTATCAAAAAAGGACACTCCATGCCATCGTTTGATGTCGTCTGCGAAGCAGACATGGTCGAAGTCAAGAACGCGGTCGAGCAATCGAACAAGGAAATCACGACCCGTTTCGACTTCAAGGGCAGCTCGGCCAATGTCGAACAAAAAGAGCGCGAACTGACCCTGCTCGCCGATTCCGATTTCCAGCTCAGCCAGGTCAAGGACGTGCTCATCAACAAGATGTCGAAGCGCAAGGTCGACGTGCGTTTCCTTGACGAAGGCAAAGTCGAGAAGATCGGCGGCGACAAGGTCAAGCAGGTGATCAAGGTGCGTAACGGCATCGAGACCGAAGACGCGAAAAAGATCACCAAGCTGGTCAAGGAAAGCAAGATGAAGGTGCAGGCCAGCATCCAGGGCGAATCGGTGCGCATCACCGGCGCCAAGCGCGACGACCTGCAGACGGCGATGGCGATGCTGCGCAAGGACGTGCAAGACCTGCCGCTGGCGTTCAATAATTTCCGCGACTGATTTTCACGATTGAGTCGCATGTGGCCGGCATGCCCGGCTTGAGAGCAACGCGCGCGCGGACATGTTTCGCGGCGCCTTGCCCGCTTAGAGTAGAATGGCGCGTGCGAATTCGTGCGCATTTCCTACGACGTTGCGCGCCGCCGCAACCCCGGGCAGATTAGGTAGTCTAAGGATAGCAATGAAACGTGTTGATGATTTCCGCCTGCGTATGGGCAACAAGGAATATGTGCCCATCATGATCGGCGGAATGGGCGTGGACATTTCGACGTCCGAGTTGGCCCTGGAAGCGGCCCGCCTCGGCGGCATCGGTCATATCTCCGACGCCATGTCCCAGGACGTGTCCGACCGCAAGTTCGACACCACCTTCGTTAAAGACAAGACGAAGACCTACAAGTTCAACATCAACAACATGAACAAGGCGGTGGTCCAGTTCGACCTGGATCACCTGGCCGAGGCGACCCGTCGCCACGTCGGCGCGACCATGGAAGCGAAGAAAGGCGATGGCCTTATCTACGTCAATTGCATGGAAAAGCTGACCATGAACGCGCCGAAGGACACCCTGCGCGTGCGCCTGGCCTCGGCGCTGGACGCCGGCATCGACGGCATCACCCTGTCGGCCGGCCTGCACCTGGGTTCGTTCGAGCTGATCAAGGACCACCCGCGCTTCCGCGACGCCCACCTGGGCATCATCGTATCGTCGGTGCGCGCGCTGCAGCTGTTCCTCAAGAAAGTTTCGCGCCTGGACCGCAAGCCCGACTTCGTCATCGTCGAAGGCCCGCTGGCCGGCGGCCACCTGGGCTTCGGTCTCGACGACTGGAAGCAGTACGACCTGCACACGATCATGGACGAGGTGCTCGCCTTCATGCAGGCCGAGCAACTGGGCATCCCGGTGATCGCCGCCGGTGGCGTATTTACCGGCTCCGATGCGGCCGGCTTCCTGGAAAAAGGCGCGGGCGGCGTGCAGGTGGCGACCCGCTTCACCGTCACCCACGAATGCGGCCTGCCGGACAACGTCAAGCAGGAATACTTCCGCGCCAACGAAGACGACATCGAAGTCAACGGCGTGTCGCCGACCGGCTATCCGATGCGCATGCTCAAGAACACGCCGGCGATCGGCTCCGGCATCCGTCCCGGCTGCGAATCCTACGGCTACCTGCTCGACGCCACCGGCAACTGCGCCTATATCAATTCGTACAACCGCGAGGTGCAGGCCCATCCGGACCAGAAGAAGGTCTCGGTGATGGACAAGACCTGCCTGTGCACGCACATGCGCAACTTCAATTGCTGGACCTGCGGCCACTACACCTACCGCCTGAAGGACACCACGCATCTGCTGGCCGACGGCAACTACCAGATCCTGAGCGCGGAACACGTGTTCAAGGATTACCAGTTCAGCACGAACAACGAGATCGCGCTGCCGGTGAAGCAGGAAGTCGCTGCCGCGTAAGCCACTCTTTTGTATCGACGCGAGCCACGGTATTGCCGTGGCTTTTTTTTTGCCCTGCATACAACCGTAACGTGGGCGACTCGCCGCCTACGCGTTCAGCCGGCGCAAGCGCGAGGTCGCGCGAACACCAGAGAGCGCAATAGACTGGACGCGTGGACGAAAGACCCGTCCGCCCGACGTTCCTTTCCCATGCAAAAAGCCACGGCATTGCCGTGGCTTTTTGTTATGCGCTTGTCGTTACGGCTTACCGGCACCACGCCGTCACCTGCTCCGTGCGGCGCGGTGCTATTCCATTACTCCTTCAGTTGCGCGGCCAGTGCTGCGATCTTCGCCGCATCGCCGCCCACCGCCTTCACCAGGCGCTTGCCGTAGTCGGCGTCCGCCTTCCAGAAGTGCGACAGCATGGTCTCGCGGGTCTCGACGTTCTGCACACGCTTCAGGTCGCCCGACAGGTTGGCGATCAGGTCGTCACGATCCTGGCTGCTCAGCGAGCGGTAGAACTCGCCGGCCTGGCGGAAGTTGAGCGTCTTGGCGATGCGCTGCTGCTGGGTGGTGCCGGTCAGCGGCAGGTTGCTCGAGCGTGCGTTCGGATCCTCGACCAGCGGCGCCAGGCGGCTTGGCTGGTAGTTCACGCTGCCCTTGCGACCATCGATATTGCCCTGGCCATCTTGCTGGTGGTTACGCACCGGCACCAGCGGCTTGTTGATCGGCAGCGACTGGAAGTTCGCGCCGAGGCGGTGGTGCTGGGTGTCGATGTACGAGAACAGGCGGCCCTGCAGCATGCGGTCTTCCGACGGCTCGATGCCCGGGACCAGGTTGCCCGGCGCCAGCGCGACTTGCTCGGTTGCTTCGAAGAAGTTGTCAGGCACGCGGTCCAGGGTCATGGTGCCGACCTTGCGCTCCGGGATGCCAGGCCAGATCTTGGTCGCATCCAGTGGATCGAAGTCGAACTTGTCCAGGTCTTGCGGCTTGAGCACCTGCACGGTCAGGTCCCAGCGCGGGAACTTGCCGGCCTTGATCGACTCGTACAGGTCGACGGTGGCGTGCGACGTGCTCTTGCCCTGCACCAGCGGGATCTCATGCGGACGCAGGTTGCGCTCGCCCTGCTTCGTTTTCCAGGCGAACTTGGCGTACACATACTCGCCCTTGGCATTGACCAGCTTGAGCGCATGCACGCTGCTGCCGTCCATCTGGCGGTAGTTGGCCGGCGTGCCGTAGTTCGAATACACGCGGGTCAGCATGGCGGTCGACTCGGGAATGTGCGAGAAGAAGTCGAACACGCGTTCCGGCTCCTGCACATTGGTGACCGGGTCCGGTTTCAGCGCGTGGATCATGTCCGGGAACTTGATCGCGTCGCGGATGAAGAAGATCGGCAGGTTGTTGCCGACCAGGTCCCAGTTGCCTTCCTGGGTATAGAACTTGGTGGCGAAGCCGCGCGGATCGCGCGCGGTTTCCGCGCCTGAGCGGCTCGGGATCACGGTCGAGAAGCGCACGAACACCGGGGTCACGGTATCGCGCTTGAACATCTTGGCGCGGGTCAGGTCGGACAAGTCGTCGGTGACGACGAAGCTGCCGTGGGCGCCGGTGCCGGTCGCGTGCACCACGCGTTCCGGGATGCGCTCGCGGTCGAAGCGCTGCAGCTTCTGGATCAGATGCACGTCCTGCAGCAGGGTCGGACCACCAGGGCCGGCGGTCTGGCTGTTCTGGTTGTCGCCAACCGGGGCGCCATTGTCCTTGGTCAGCGTCTGGGCGTAAGCACCCTGTGCCAGGGCCATGGCCCCGGCCGACAACGTCAATGCGCACAGGGCCAGGCGCCCGGCAGAAGGTAAGGCGTAGCTCATAGTCAAAACCTATTTAAGTTAATGTAGAGATAGGTAGCTTATAGATGAGTATGACGTTTATGAAATGAATTATTTTTATTGTGATCATAGGTATTTCACTAATGACGGATGACAGGTAGCGCATCACCGACGCCTGCCGCCCTCGGAATGACCCGTGATTTGTTCATGATTCCCTGTCAATGTGCGCGGACGCACCGAAAAGCCGGTGGCGTGGAAGCTACGGTAGACCCTCCACCAGCAGGGAGAGCCCGATGAGCCAGCAACACAAACCCGTCCGCGTCGAACCCGCCACCATGCCTGCCGGCGGCTGGGGCTCGGTGGACGACGTCAAGAAAGCCCTGACCGGCCAGAACGTGGTGCTGAAGGACGCGCGCCTGTTGCTCAAGCAGAACAAGCCCGACGGCTATGCCTGCGTCAGCTGCGCCTGGGCCAAGCCGGCCGACCCGCATCCTTTCGAGTTCTGTTCCAGCGGCGCCAAGGCCACCGCCTGGGAAACCACGAGCAAGGCGATCGGACCGGAATTCTTCGAGCGCCATACGCTCACCGAACTGGAAAGCTGGAGCGACCACGCGCTGGAAGACCACGGCCGCCTGACGGCGCCGCTGCGCTACGACCCTGCCAGCGACAAATACCGCCCGGTCGACTGGGAGGTGGCGTTCGCCGAGATCGGCGCCCGGTTGCGCGCCTGCGAGCGCAGCAAGGTGGTGTTCTATGCCTCGGGCCGCGCCTCGCTGGAGACCGCGTACATGTACCAGTTGCTGGCGCGCATGTACGGCAACAACAACCTGCCGGACAGCTCGAACATGTGCCACGAGAGCACCTCGGTCGGCCTGCAAAAGACCATCGGGGTCGGCGTGGGCACGGTGGGGCTGAACGACTTCAAGCACACCGACTGCATCCTGTTCTTCGGCCAGAACGTGGGCGTGAACAGCCCGCGCATGCTGCACCAGCTGCAGGAAGCGCGCGGGCGCGACGTGCCGATCATCACCTTCAACCCCTTGCGCGAGCGCGGCCTGGTGAGCTTCACCAATCCGCAATCGCCGTTCGAGATGCTGACCGGGCACGAGACCGCGATCAGCACCCAGTACCACCAGGTCAGGCCGGGCGGCGACACCGCCGCCATCATGGGCATGTCCAAGGCCGTCTTCGCGTTCGACGACGTCGCCAGGGCGGCCGGCGCGCAGCGCGTGATCGACGTCGCCTTCATCCAGGAGCACACCCATGGCTTCGAGGAATTCGAGCGCGCCGTGCGCGCCTGCGCCTGGGACGCGATCGAGCGCGAATCGGGCCTGCCGCGCGCCGCGCTCGAAGAGGCGGCCGAGGTCTATTGCAAGGCCGGCGCCGCGATGGGCGTGTACGGCATGGGCCTGACCCAGCACCGCAACGGCGTGCAG
This sequence comes from Massilia sp. UYP11, assembly GCF_050434805.1. NCBI lineage: Bacteria > Pseudomonadati > Pseudomonadota > Betaproteobacteria > Burkholderiales > Oxalobacteraceae > Massilia > Massilia sp. UYP11. Next base: position 147,588 of record NZ_JBNDJE010000007.1, on the reverse strand, counting down.
AACGTGACCATGCTGGTCAACTTGCTGCTGCTGCGCGGCAATATCGGCAAGCCGGGGGCCGGCATCTGCCCGGTGCGCGGCCACTCCAACGTGCAGGGCCAGCGCACGGTCGGCATCACCGAAAAGCCCGAACTCGCCCCGCTGGATCGACTCAAGGAACAGTACGGTTTCGAGCCGCCGCGCGACGAGGGATTGACCACGGTCGACGCCTGCGACGCGATCCTCAAGCACGAACTGCAAGCCTTCATCGGCCTGGGCGGCAACTTCCTGCGCGCGGTGCCGGAAACCCGCCTGATGGAAGCGGCCTGGCGTGAACTGCCGCTGACGGTGCAGGTCGCCACCAAGCTCAATCGCAATCACGTCATCCACGGCAAAGCCGCGTATCTGCTGCCCTGCCTGGGCCGGATCGAGATCGACCGCCAGCGCTCGGGCGCGCAGGCCGTGACGGTCGAGGACAGCACCTCGTGCATGCACGGCTCGCGCGGCATGGCCGAGCCGGCCGCCTCGACCCTGCTGTCCGAACCGGCCATCGTGGCCGGCATCGCCAAGGCCACGCTCGACCCGAACCCGCGCGTCGACTGGGATGCCTGGGTGGCCGACTACGCCACGATCCGCGACGCCATCGCCACGACCTATCCCGAGATCTTCCACGACTTCAACGAGCGCATGTGGACGCCCGGGGGCTTTCGCAAGCCGCTCGGCGCGGCCGAACGGATCTGGAAGACCGGGAGCGGCAAGGCCGAATTCACGGCGCCGGACGAACTGCCCGGCAATCCGGACATGGACGGCGGCGCCGGGGTCCTGCGCCTGTTCACGATCCGCAGCGACGGCCAGTTCAACACCACGATCTACAGTAATGACGACCGTTTCCGCGGCGTGCACGGCAGCCGCATGGTCCTGTTCATGAGCGAGGCCGACATGGCGCGCCTTGGGTTGCGCCAGGGCGACCTGGTGGACTTGCGCACGGCCGCCGACGACGGCGTCGAGCGCCGCGTCGACGGCCTGCAGATCGTGCCCTACGACGTGCCGCCCGGCTGCATCGCCGGCTACTACCCGGAGTGCAATCCCTTGATTCCGCTGTGGCATCACGCCAAGGAAAGCAAGGTGCCGGCGGCCAAGGCAATCGACGTGCTGCTCGAGCGCAGCGCCGCCGCGACGACGCCATGAACGCGCGCGCGCCGCTTGCCGGGGCCGACGATGCCGCATTCGCGCCTGCCAGCAGCGTGCCGGCGACAAGCTGGCGCGACGGCCGGCACGAAGACGGAAGCGAACTGCTGGCCGAGGAAGTGCCGGTGGCCCTGGTCTACAACGGCATCAGCCACGCCGTGATGCTGGCGTCTCCGCAAGACCTCGAGGACTTCGCCGTCGGCTTCTCGCTGTCCGAACGCATCGTCCGCTCGGCGCGCGACGTGCGCGGCGTTGAGGCCGAGGCCGGCCCGCACGGCATCGCGCTGGCCATCGACATCGCCCCCGGCGCCATGGCGCGCCTGAAGGGGACGCGGCGCGCACGCCTCGGCAAGACCGGCTGCGGCCTGTGCGGCATCGACAGCCTGGCCTGGTTCGAACGCGAGACGGCGCCGGACGAGCGCCAGCCGCCCGACGCGTGCGCCGCGCGCGCCGGCGACGCCCGCGATGCGGGCGATTCGTTCGCGCCGGAAGCGCTGCAGCGCGCCATGGCCGCCATGGCCGGCCGGCAGCGCCTGCACCAGGCCACCGGCGCCATGCATGCGGCCGGCTGGGCCGACCGCGACGGCCGCCTGCTGCTGGTGCGCGAGGACGTGGGCCGCCACAACGCCCTCGACAAGCTGGTCGGGGCACTGGCGCGCGCCGGCATCGATGCCGGCGGCGGCTGTGCGCTCGTCACCAGCCGCGCCAGCTTCGAGATGGTGCAGAAGGCGGCGCGCGCCGGCATGGGCCTGCTGGCCGCCATCTCGGCCCCGACCGCGATGGCGGTGCGGCTGGCGGACCGCGCGGGACTGACCCTGGCCGGCTTCGTGCGCGGCGGCCGCCACGTGGTCTACACGCATCCATGGCGCCTGGCGCCACGCGCCGTCGTGCATGGCTCGTAACGTTTGCCAAGTCATTTCGGAACAGGTGTAAGCTGGCTTCACGCAAGCGCGGGCCGCAGCGGCACGTGCGCGCAAGCGAGAAAGGCGGCCCGACATGTCAGCGTTCGACCCCTCCGAGCAAGTCAGCTTCCTGGCTGATGAGGCAGGGACGATCATCACCTGGTCACCCCAGTGCGCCGCGCTGTTCGGCCTGGCGGCGGGGGATGCCCTCGGCCGCCAGGCCTCCAGGTTGCTGGGCGCGGCGCCCTAGCCCGAGCTGCGCGAGGCCGGCGCCGCCGAGCTCGCGTTGCGGGCGGGGCGCGCGGCCAGCATCACGCTCACGGCCCAGCGCGATGCGAGCGGCGCCGCACGCGGCTACCACGTCAACGTCATTCCGGCAGCCCACGCCCTGCCCGATGCCGAACGCCTCGGCGCCACCGCGCTCAAGGACGTGGTCGACCTGTTGCCGGGCACCTTCTACATCCTGGACCGCAAAGGCCGCGTGCTGATGTGGAACCACAACCTCGAGCGCGTTTGTGAAATGATGCCGGAAGAACTGGCGACGGCCAATGCGTTCGAGATGCTCGACGTGAGCGACCGGGCCGAATTCGCCGACAAGCTGCGCCGCATGTTCGACGAAAATATCGAACTCGAGATGGAAGTCGACTACGTCTCGCGCAGCGGACGCGTCACCCCTGCCCTGCTGCGCGGCGCCCGCATCGACTGCGACGGCGGCCAGTACCTGTTCGGCATGGGTATCGACATCGCCAAGCGCCGCGCGCACGAGCGCCAGCTGAACCTGTACAAGCGGGCCCTGGACGCGGCCAGCAACGGCGTGATCATCGCCAGAAACGGCAGCCCCGACCAGCCGATCGAATACGTGAACCCGGCCTTCGAACGCATCACCGGCTACACCGCCGACGAGGTCATCGGCCGCGACCCGCGCTTCATGGCGGCGCCGGGGCTGGACGAGGACGAGCGCAGGCGCATGAGCCAGGCGCTGCACGAGCAGCGCTCGGTCCATGTGGTGCTGCGCAACCTGCGCAAGAACGGCGAACTGTTCTGGAACGACCTGCACATCACCCCGGTGCACGACGAAAATGGCCAGGTGACCCACTTCGTCGGCATCCTGGTCGACGTCACCGCGAGCAAGGAGCGCGCCGACCGCCTGGAACACGAGGTCAACCACGACAGCCTGACGGGCCTGGCCAACCGCACGCTGCTGTGGGACCGGCTCGACCACGCGCTGCACCTGGCCCAGCGCCACCAGACGCTGGTGGCGGCCGTGCTGATCGACCTCGACAACTTCAAGACCATCAACGACACCTTCGGCCACGACGCCGGCGACGCGGTCCTGAAGATGGTGGCGCGGCGCCTGCAGGCGACCGTGCGCGACAGCGACACCGTGGCGCGCATGTCGGGCGACGAGTTCGTGATGGTGCTGGTCGAGCAGCCCAGCCTGCGCTACACGCTGCGCATGGTCGAACGCGTGCGCCGCGCCCTGGTGATGCCGGTGGCCTTCGGCGGCAGCGAAATCCCGGTCGGCGCCAGCCTGGGCGTGGCGGCCTTCCCGCACGATGGCCGCACCTCGGCCGACCTGGTGCGGGCGGCCGACATGGCCATGTACCGGGCCAAGAGCACCGGTGGCGGCCTGCATTTCTATTCCAGCGAAATGCGCTCGGCCAGCGAGGCGCGCGCGACCCTGGCCGGCAACATGAAAAGCGCGCTCGACGACGACCAGTTGTTCCTGCTGTTCCAGCCGCGCATGGACGCGCGCAGCGGCAAGGTGCGCGGCTTCGAGGCGCTGCTACGCTGGCGCCATCCCGAACACGGGGTGATGCTGCCGGCGTCCTTCCTGGCCGAGGCCGAGGAAAGCGGGCAGATCGTCGAGATCGGCAACCGGGTGCTGGACCGGGCCTGCGCCTTCGCGCGCGAGCTGCGCGATGCCGGCTATACCGCGCTGCCGGTCGCGGTCAACGTGTCGCACCGCGAATACAGCCGCCCCACGTTCATCGCCGGCATCGCCGAACGCATGTCGCGCTACGGCCTGCCGCCCGGTACCCTCGAGATCGAAATTCCCGAGGCCGACCTGATCAGGAATCCCGGACTGGCCCGCGACCTGGCCGCCCAGTTGCGTGACGTCGGCGCCATGCTGTCGATCGACCAGTTCGGGCGCGGCATCTCCGACCTGACCTTCCTGCAGCAGCTGTCGGTGCGCCAGGTCAAACTGTCGAGGGTGGCGGTGCACAATATCGCCGACCATGGCGGCGGCTCGCTGGCCAAGGCCCTGATCGACATCGGCCGCAACCTCGACATCACGGTGGTCGGCGAAGCGGTCGAGACCGAGGCGCAGGTGGAGTTCCTGCGCACCCACGGCTGCGACCAGTTGCAGGGCCAGTGGTTCAGCGAACCGCTGTCGGCCGACGCCGCGCGGCATTTGCTGGCGCAGCGGCAGCATATGGCCTAGGTCGGCGGACGCCAGAGAGAAGCGTCAGAACGTCATTCCCGCGAAGGCGGGAATCCAATGCCTGTATGCAGCGGTAAATCACCCCGTAGCGAACACGCCGGCAAACCTGGATTCCCGCCTGCGCGGGAATGACGTGTCAACTACCCTTCACTGGTGATGCGCTTGATCAACGCGCCAAGCACCTCTTCGGCCAGCTCATTGTCCACCTGGCAGGTGCCGGCATTCTCGTGCCCGCCTCCACCATATTCCAGCATCAGCGCGCCGATATTCGTCTTCGAGGTGCGGTTGAGGATCGACTTCCCGGTGGCAAACACGGTGTTCTGCTGCTTCAGGCCCCACAGCACGTGGATCGAGATGTTCGTCTCGGGGAACAGGGCATAGATGATGAAGCGGTTGCCGGCATAGATCACGCTCTCTTGCCGCAGGTCGAGCACCACCAGGTTGCCCTCGACTTTCGCGCAGCGCCGTATCTGCTCCTTGCAGCGCGCGCTGTGCTCGCGGTACAGGGTGCTGCGCTCGACGACGTCCGGCAGCGCCATCAGGTGGTCGATGTCCTGGCTGGCGCAATGGCCGATCAGGTCCATCATGAGCTGGTAGTTCGAGATGCGGAAATCGTGGAAGCGCCCGAGGCCGGTGCGCGCGTCCATCAAGAAATTGAGCAGGTCCCAGCCTTGCGGGTCGAGCACCTCCTCGCGCGTGAAACGCGCCGAATCGCCCTTGTCGACCGCCGCCATCATGGTGTTCCAGGCGGCCGGGAAGGTGCGTGCGCCACCGTAGTGGTTGTACACCACGCGCGCCGCCGACGGCGCATCGGGATGGATGACGTGGTTCTCGCGGCGGCCGGTGTTGCGGATGGTTTCCGACAGGTGGTGGTCGAACACCAGATGGGCGCCCGCGACATAAGGCAGGTTGGTCGTGATGTCGCGGGCGGTGATCACGATCTTGCCGTCCTGCATGTCCTTGGGATGGACGAACAGGATGTCGTCGATCAGTTCGAGATGCCTGAGCAGCACGGCGCAGACCAGGCCGTCGAAATCGCTGCGGGTCACGAGGCGGAATTTGTGGGGAATAGCGGACATCTAGCACACCCTTTCGTCGTCGGTTGTGATTGGTCCCGGCATGGCCCGGCCATCGGAGAAGAGCATCATACCTTGCAATGTTTCTAATTAGTAGCTGTTGAGTTCGATCATTCCCAGCGCATGTGCACCGTCCATTCCCCGAATCCTGCAGGCTGTCGCAGGGGGCTGGTCCTGATGCGTCCGGCGCGTTAGAGTTGCATCATTCCAACGCTCATCGTCGACTTCCTCCGGCGCTGGCGGCCAAACGAGATTGACGACCATGCAAGCACGCAGTTCGATACAACACTATTTGACGGGCATCCTGTCCTGGCTCTACCGGGCCTTCGACGCGGTGGCCACCTGGGTTACCCAGCTCTCGTGGTGGAAGTTCCTCCTGTTCGCCTGCCTGACCCTGACCGCCGCCGGCATCCTGCAGGAAGAACTGTTCAACGGCCCGGTCCAGGAAGAAATCGCGCGCGCCGAGCGCGACGCCGGGCGCCGCAGCGAAGCGAGCATCCTGATCGACGAGAGCGGCATCCGCTTCAATCCGCGCACCCGTGCCCGCAGCGGCGCGGCCGAGCCGGCGGAACCGGCCGACGCGGCCGACCCTGCGGAGCCGGCGGCGCCGGCCGATCCGGATGCGCCGGCGGCGCCCCGTGCGCCGCTGCCGCCCAAGCCGCCCGCCAGCGGCGTCAGCGGCGTCAGCATCCACCCGGGCGACGATTCGGTCCATATCGAGCTGCCGCCCCAGATCGGCGAAGAACTGTCCAACGCCATCGAAGCGGCGGTCGAGGACGCCGCCGAGCAAAAGGTGTCGCGCTACCACAAGCAGGCCTCGACCTGGTTCATGAACTTCGTGCTGCTACTGCTGCTCGCCCTGTTCGGCACCAAGGCCCTGGTCGGCGGCAAGAAGCGCGCCGATGCCGAGGCCCAGGTCGCCAATGCCGCCGCCGAGCGCGAAGCCATGCAGCGCCAGCTGTCGGAAACCAGGATGCAGATGATGCAGGCCCAGGTCGAGCCGCACTTCCTGTTCAACACGCTGGCCTCGGTCGAGCACCTGATCCGGGTCGACCCGCCGCGCGCGTCGGCCATGCAGCGCAGCCTGATCCAGTACCTGCGCGCGGTGCTGCCGCAGATGCGCGACAACGCGGTGCTCACCGGCCTGGGGCGCGAAGTGGACATGGTGAACGCCTACCTGGCCCTGCTCAAGATGCGGATGGAAGAACGCCTGACGGTCGATTGGCAGATCCCGGACGGCCTGCGCAGCGCGGCCTTCCCGCCGATGATGCTGCAGTCGCTGGTCGAGAACGCGATCAAGCACGGCCTGGAATGCAAGCCCGAGGGCGGCACCCTCAAGATCGTGGCCGAGGTGGCCGACAGCAAGCTGCGCGTGACCGTGACCGACGACGGCGTGGGCTTCGGCGTGGTGCCGAGCGACGGCACCGGCCTGGGGCTGCAGACGATCCGCGAGCGCCTCAAGCTGCTGCACGGCGACAGCGCCCGCCTGCACATCGGCGCCAACAGCCCGGGCGGCGTGATCGCGACGATCGAAGTGCCTTATCAGTTGTCGAAACAGGCTTGAGCGTAAAGCTCGAGAATGACGCGCGAGGATAAGACCGAGATGCATGCGACCGCCCGGCTTGCCTGACGCCCGGTTTCATTGAATAATCATTGGATAACAAACCCGAGAAGAGACCGCCATGCCTACCGCGATAATTGCCGATGACGAAAGACTGATGCGCGACCAGCTGCGCATGCGCCTGCAGGACGCCTGGCCCGAGCTGCAGATCGTCGGCGAAGCGAAGAACGGCGACGAAGCCGTGCAGCTGGTCGGCGAGCTCAAGCCCGACCTGACCTTCCTCGACATCCGCATGCCGGGCAAGACCGGCATGGAAGCGGCGCGCGAGATCGGCGACGCCAGCCGGATCGTGTTCGTCACCGCCTACGACCAGTACGCCGTGGAAGCCTTCGAGCGCGGCGCGATCGACTACGTGCTCAAGCCGACCGAGCCGGACCGCCTGAAGATCACCGTCGACCGCCTCAAGGAACGCCTGGAGCAACCGCAGGCCGCCGGCAGCGTCAACGACAGCGTGTCGGCCATGCTGAGCCAGCTGGCCGAGAAGATCGCCGCGCCGAAGCAAAAGCACCTGCAATGGATCCAGGCCAGCATCGGCCAGGACCTGCGCATGATCCCGGTCGAGGACATCCTGTTCTTCCGGTCGGACGAGAAATACACGGCCGTACAGACGTCCAGCTTCGAAGCCCTGATCCGCAAGCCGGTGCGCGACCTGGCCGAAGAGCTCGACCCGTCGCTGTTCTGGCAGATCCATCGCGCGACCCTGGTCAACGTGAATGCGATCGAGGGCGTGACGCGCGACATCCGCGGCCGTCACCTCGTACTGGTCAAGGGGCGCCCGGAAAAGCTCGAGGTCAGCCGCAGCTTCCTGCACCTGTTCAAGCAGATGTGATCGCGCCGGCGCGCCGGCGCCTTGTCTCCCCTCAACGCCCCGCCCTTCTTCCGCGCGTAATGTAGAGGTCCCGGTCCGCGTCCGCGGCCGTCCCCTCTAACTAAGTTTCCCGCATGAGACCTCAGCGCAGGGCACGCAGTCGCCGCACCGGTCCGGTCGTGCTGGTAGCCGGCTTCCTGAGCGGCTATTGCGCCGGCAATATGGCCGCCGCCCTGCGCCGCGCCCGCGGTCCGCAGCGCGGCGTGCGCGGCTTCGACAGTCGGCGCATCGTCCACAGCGCCAGCGACGCCATCCTGTCGGTCGACGAGCACACCACCATCCTGCTGGCCAACCCGGCCGCAGCCCAGATGTTCGGTTCCAGCGTCAGCGCGATGCAGGGCTCCCAGCTGTCGCGCTTCGTCCAGCCCCCCACGCCAGAGGCGCGCACGCCGCTCGACTATTTCCCGGCCGGCGGCGGCCGTGCGGGACGGCGCGCCACCGACTACGCCGTCACCGGCATCCGCACCGGCGGCCAGCTGTTTCCCATCGAGGGCTCGATTTCGAGCGTCGAGCATGACGGCCGCCCCGTGTTCACGGTGATCCTGCGCGACGTGTCCGAGCGCCACCTGGTGCAGCAAAAGCTGGCGCGCTCGCATGACCAGCTGCGCCAGCTGTCCTCCGCCCTGCAAAGCATCCGCGAAGAAGAACGCACCCACATCGCGCGCGAGCTGCACGACGACCTGGGCCAGCTGCTCGCCTCGCTGCGCATGGACCTGACCCTGCTGGCCCGCATCGACGAATTGCCGGATGCCAGCGCACGCCTCCTGGCCGGCATGGAAACCAATCTCCTGACCGCCATCGCCTCGCTGCGCCGCATTGCCACCAACCTGCGCCCGCGCGCCCTGGACGAAGGCGGCCTGTATTTCGCGCTGCAGGGCTTGCGCGACGAGTTCGTCGAACGACACGGCATCGCCTGCACCCTGCTGGCCGACGAAGCCGAGCTGCGCCTGGACGACGCCGCTAGCACGGCCGTGTTTCGCATCGTGCAAGAAGCGCTGACCAATATCGCGCGCCATGCAGAGGCCCGCAACGTGCTGCTCAATCTGTATCGCACCAATGGCGAGCTGCTGGTGACGATCCAGGACGACGGCCGCGGCATCCGCGCCGAGGACATGGAAAAGGCCGAGTCGCTGGGCCTGGTCGGCATGCGCGAGCGGGTCTGGGCCATGCACGGCGACATCACCATCGCCGGCGACGAGCCGCCCGGCACCCGCATCGACATCGTGCTGCCGCTGAGCGGCCACGTGGTCTAGCGTTGTCTACGGATGCCCACACTAAAGGATATTGTTCACGCCATTGCGTAAAAACAACATGGTCAGACTGTCATGAACTCGACATATTGGCTCGATAAGATCGCTGTCGATCTGAGTTGATTGATCACTCAACATCTTGTCGAAACCAAACTGGAGATCTTCATGAAGTATAAGTTCCTGGCCGCCGCCGTGCTGTCGTCCCTGCCACTGTTCGCCCACGCCCAGACCAACGTCCAGATCTATGGCGTGATGGACGCTGCCATCGCGGTCGAGGATACCGACGCGCCGGGTCAAGACCGTCGTACCACCGTCAGCTCGGGCAACCAGTCGAGCAGCCGCCTGGGCTTTCGCGGTACCGAAGATCTCGGCAATGGCCTGAAAGCCCTGTTCAACATCGAAGCCGGCGTGTCGCTCGACACCGGCGCCACCGATACCCAGACCTTCGGCCGCCGCGCCGTGGTCGGCCTGCAGGGCGATTTCGGCACCCTGACCGTCGGTCGCGAATATTCGCCGATCGCCGCCGTCGCCGCCGCCACCGACATCAACGGCCAGGGCCTGTACGGTTCGAACCTGTCAGCGTTCGGCACCAATCGCCTGACCCGCCGCCTGTCGAACTCGGTCAATTACAAATCGAATTCGCTGTCCGGCTTCGTCGTCAACGCCGCCTACGCGACCGGCGAGCAGACCGCCGATCCGTCGCTCGACCTGCTGGGCGTGTCGCTCGAATACAAGAACGGCGGCCTGTACCTGGGCGCCGGCTACCACGCCATCGAGCGCCTGAACGAAGGCGACGACAAGGAAATGGCGTTTGGCGCCGGCTACAACTTCGGCGCGTTCGAAATCAAGGGTAACTGGATGAAAGCGGAGCTGGAGGGCGCCGGCGCCGCCGTCAACCCTGAATACACCAACGCCAACATCGGCGCTTCGTACGCCGTCGGCGCGAACAAGTTCTTCCTGAACTTCCAGCAGCAGAAGCTGGACAACACCGACGCCAAGGGCAACACCGTCTCGGTGTCGTACACCTACTCGCTGTCGAAGCGCACCAACATCTACACCACCTACGCCCAGCTGCGCAACAACAGCCGCGGCGTGTTCGGCATCAACGCGTCGTCGAACAACGTGACCCCGCCGGCCACCGCGCTGGGCGCCGATCCTTCGGTGTTCACGGTGGGCCTGCGTCACGCGTTCTGATCCGCGCGGGCATCCAACGCCGGCCATGCCGGCAATACCGTTAAGTCAAGCTGCTGATCTAGCCGTCAAATGCGTCGTCCCCGCGCAGGCGGGGACCCAAGTTCTGCAAACGTCGCCGAAACGCTTGCAAGATTGGGTCCCCACCTTCGTGGGGAGTCGTTACTGCCAGTGGCAGTAACGACGTTCTTACGCTAACTCAAGAAGACTTTCGCCTTAACTTACCGTCATGACGGCCATGCCGGCATTTTTTCATGGCGCCGCCAGTGCGGCGGCATCAACAGCGCCTAGGCTGCCTCCGATCGCACCAGGCGGGCCGCAATGCCCCGCTCTTCTTCGGGCGAGAAAAAATAGGGGTAGAACGAGCGCTCGCCGGTGTCGATGCCGCGCTTGAAGGCGCCGCCGAACGCCTCGACCTGTTGCGCCACGTAGGCCAGGCTGACGTGCAGCAGGAACGACGGCGCGTTCACCCGCGGATTCACCTTCAGCCCCCCTACCTGGCGAAACCCGAGCATGCGCTCGTAGAAACGGCGGTGGCGCGGATTGACTTCGATGACGGCGTCGGTGCAGCCGTGCATCGCGCGCGCGTAGATGAAGGCGAGGTGGAATACGCTGGCCAGCGCATGCTTGGACTGGACCGAATGGTCGAACGCCAGCTTGGTCACCTCGGCCAGGCGCGCGCCCTTGCCCCGGAAGGCGTCCAGTTCTTCCTTGTACATCTGGTCGGCCATCAGCGCGCGGCTGGCATCGATCCCGATGGTCAGGGTGCCCACCACCTCGTCCTGGTCCGACGCGGTCAGCGTGATGCGGTGCGGGTCGTCGGCGTCGAGCCGCGCCGCCTGGTAGCCGCGCCAGGCGTACATGCGCTCGATCAGCAGGCTGGCGCCGCTGCGGCCGTCGGGGCTGTCGGGCGAACGCAGGCCGTAGCGGGTACGCGTCATGCGGCCACCCGCGGGGTTGCTGACGATGATGGTTCGGTGCGGAGTTTGCGTGTGACGTTAGCGTGCATGGCAAGCTTTCAACGCTCACGCCGGTGTCAGGTTGACATGGACGTGAACTGTTTCGCGTGGCGGCCCGACCATCGCGCATCCTGCCCCGCTCCCGAACGGAGCGTGCACCCTTGCCCCATTATAACAAGAACAACATTGTTATCAACAGCACAACAGCACCGTGCGCGCGTCAATCCATGTTGCCATCCGGCGCCGCGGCGCCGGGGTGGCGCTCCGGCGCGCGCGGCCTGGACCGCGCCAGCTGGCGGTCGAGCGCATTCGCGAAGTGCTGGCGATCGGCCTGGCTGAAGGCGGCCGGCCCGCCGGTGTCGACGCCGCTGCCACGCAGCTCTTCCATGAAGGCGCGCATCGTCAATTGCTGGGCGATCGTGTCCTTGGTGTACCACTCGCCGCGGGGATTGAGCGGCAGGCCGCCCTTGTCCAGCACCAGGGCCGCGAGTGGAATATCGCCGGTCACGACGATGTCGCCGGGATTGACGCGCGCGACGATCTCGGCGTCGGCCGCGTCGGGCCCGGCCGGCACCTGCAGCGCGCGGATGAAGCGCGAACCCGGCACCCGCATCAGCTGGTTCGCCACCAGGGTCACGTTCAGCTGCAGGCGCTCGGCCACGCGAAACAGGATGTCCTTGATGACGGCGGGGCAGGCGTCGGCGTCGACCCAGATGTGCAACTGCCCGGGCATCACTTCAGGCGGCAGGTCAGCACCCAGTAGAACTCCCAGCGCGCAATCTTGATCTCGCGGCCGACCTTGTCCAGGCGCTTGCGCAGATAGCTGTCGGTCGGGTAGTTCTTCACCAGCTCGTGTTGATTGCCGTCGGCGTCGAGCTGGAATTCATGCGTGTTGCCCTGCAGGTCGGTGCGGGCGATGGTGGCGCTCTCGGTTTCGACGTAGGCGTCGTCGAAGATCACCAGCAGCACGTCCTTGCCCAGTCGTTTCCTGAGCGACAGCAGCAGCGCTTCCTGCTGGTCGCGCGTCAGGCGCGACCACAGGCCGGCCATGAACACGGCGCTGAACTTGTCGCCGCCGGCCAGGTCGTCAGGCAAGTCCAGCGCGTCGCCCAGGCGGTAGGCGACGTTGTCCAGGTCTTCGCCATGCAGGCGCGCCAGCTCGAGCATGGCTTCGCTGGCATCGAGCGCCAGGACGGAGTCGGCGGTTTCGGCCAGCACTTCGGTCCAGGCGCCGGTGCCGCAGCCCAGTTCCAGGATGCGGTGGCCGGCCAGCAAGGCGGCGAGCTGCTCGCGCGACTCGTCCAGGTCTTCCAGCTGCTCTTCCGAATACCCGGCGGCGGCGTTGTCGTAGTGGGCGGCGATGCCGTCGTAGTAGGCGATGACGCCGTTCTTGTCCATCTTTGATTCCATTACAGTTCGTAGTTTTCCCCACCGCGCATCGCCGACTCGACCATCTTGCGGTTGAGCGTCGGCGCCAGCAGTTCGATGAAGGTGTAGATATAGCTGCGCAGGTACGCGCCCTGCTTGATCGCCACGCGCGAGGTGTTCATGCCGAACAGGTGGCCGACCGGCAGCGCGCGCAGGTTGCGGTCGCGCTCGGGGTCGAAGGCCATCCCGGCGATGATGCCGACGCCCATGCCCAGCTCGACATAGGTCTTGATCACGTCGGCGTCGATCGCTTCCAGCAACACGTCCGGCTTCAGGTTGCGCAGGCCAAAGGCGTGGTCGATCTTGCTGCGGCCGGCGAAGGCGGCATCATACGTGATCACGGGGTAGCTGGCGATTTCCTCGAGCGAAATGGCGCGCGACTTGAACAGCGGGTGGTCCGGAGGCGCCACTACCACGTGCTCCCACTGGTAAGCGGGCAAGGTGATCAGGCCGTCGACGGCGGTGATCGATTCGGTGGCGATGGCCAGGTCGGCCTGGTCGTTCTTGACCATGTCGGCGATCTGCTTTGGATTACCCTGCAGCAGCGACAGGCGCACCTTCGGATACTTCTGCATGAAGGCCTGGACCACCTTCGGCAGCATGTAGCGCGCCTGGGTGTGAGTGGTGGCGATGGTAAAGCTGCCGCTGTCGTGGGCCGCATACTCCTTGCCGATGCGTTTCAGGCTGTCGATCTCCTGCATGATCAGCTCGACCGACTGCAGCACCAGCCGCCCCGGCTCGGTCAGGCCGCGGATGCGCTTGCCGTGACGGGTGAAAATGTCGACCCCAAGCTCTTCCTCCAGCTCGATGATGGCCTTCGAGACCCCGGGCTGGGAGGTAAACAATGCCTTGGCGGCATCAGTCAGATTGTAGTTCTGGCGGACGGCCTCGCGCACGAAGCGCAGTTGATGGAGATTCATTTGATCATTATTGTTGTTAAAGAGGCAGCGAAGCGCCAACGAACGACATTCTAAGATGCTTATTCGGGTTACGCATATAAGCAAATAAATTATCCGTAGTTTGGAATATAAGCTTAGCTCCGTATGATCGGGGACATTATTTAATGGGCGAACACCATCCGCCTCACCTCATTCGGACCCAGCACATGTACCGTTACGACCATTATGACCACCTCATCGTGCGCGAGCGCATCGCCCAGTATCGCGACCAGGTCGCCCGCCGCCTGAGCGGCGAGCTGCTGGAAGAGGAATTCCTGCCCCTGCGCCTGCAGAATGGCCTGTACATGCAGCGCCACGCCTACATGCTGCGCGTCGCGGTGCCGTACGGCCTGCTGTCGGCGGACCAGATGCGCATGTTCGCCCATATCGCCCGTAAGTACGACCGCGGCTACGGCCACTTCACCACGCGCCAGAACATCCAGTACAACTGGATCGAGCTGGAGCAGACGCCGGACATCCTGACCGACCTGGCTTCGGTCGAAATGCACGCGATCCAAACCTCGGGCAATTGCATCCGCAACATTACCACCGACGAGTATGCCGGTGTGGCGGCCGACGAGATCGTCGATCCGCGTCCCTTCGCCGAGATCCTGCGCCAGTGGAGCACGTTCCACCCAGAATTCCTGGCCTTGCCGCGCAAGTTCAAGGTGGCCATCAATGGCGCGCTGGAAGACCGCGCCGCGATCGCCGTGCACGACATCGGCCTGACCGTCGTGCGCAACGAATCCGGCGAAGTCGGCTTCAAGTTCATGGCCGGCGGCGGCATGGGCCGCACCCCGATCCTGGGCAGCGTGATCCGCGAGTTCCTGCCGTGGCGGCACCTGCTGACCTATACCGAAGCCGTGATGCGTGTGTATAACACGCATGGCCGCCGCGACAACAAGTACAAGGCCCGCATCAAGATCCTGCTCAAGGCTGTGGGCGTCGAGGAATTCACGCGCCAGGTCGAGGAAGAATGGGCCGACCTGAAGGACGGTCCCGAAACCCTCACCCAGGAAGAATTCGACCGCGTGGCCAAGTGGTTCCAGCCGCACGCCTACCGCGAGCTGGCCGATACCGACGTCGTCGCCGCGCAACCGGACGACCGCGCCTTCGCCAACTGGCTCAACCGCAACGTCAAGCCGCACAAGGTGCCTGGTTACGCCGCCGTCGTGCTGTCGCTCAAGAAAAACGGCGTGCCGCCGGGCGACGCCACCGCCGAGCAGATGGACTTCGTGGCCGAGCTGGCCGACCGCTTCAGCTTCGGCCAGGTGCGCGTGACCCACGAGCAGAACCTGGTGCTGGCCGACGTCGAGCAGGGCAAGCTGTTCGAGGTGTGGCAGCTGGCCAAGTCGAAAGGCATGGCCACGCCGAACATCGGCCTGCTGACCGACATTATCGCCTGCCCGGGCGGCGACTACTGCTCGCTGGCGAACGCGAAATCGCTCCCGATCGCCGCCGCCATCGCCGAGCGTTTCGACGACCTGGACTTCCAGCACGATATCGGCGACATCGAACTGAATATCTCGGGCTGCATCAATGCCTGCGGCCACCATCACGTCGGCAATATCGGCGTGCTGGGCGTCGACAAGGACGGCAGCGAGTGGTACCAGGTGTCGATCGGCGGCGCCCAGGGCAACGAGTCCGCCATCGGCAAGATCATCGGCCCATCGTTCTCGGCGGTGCAGATGCCGGAAGTGATCGGACGCTTGCTCGAAGTCTATGTTCGCTGCCGCATCGACGGTGAGCGCTTCGTCGACACCGTGCAGCGCCTGGGCATCGCCCCATTCAAGGAACACGTCTATGCCACGCCGATCCCGGCGGGCGAACTGGTTGGAGAGGACCACTATGCTTGATCAACACCCACAGATCATCAAGGGTCGCGAAGTGGTCAACGACGACTGGAGCGTCCTGAAACTCGACGAGAACCAGACGCCGGAGACCGTTGAGGTCCCGGCCGGCAAGATCATCGTGCCGCTGAGCGTATGGCAGGCGCAGCGCGATGCGCTGCTCGCACGCGCCGCGCTGGGCGTCTGGCTGGCGCCGGACGAGAGCGCCGCCGCCATCAAGGACGAGTTGCAGCGCTTCCAGGTGATCGCCATCGATTTCCCGAAATTCACCGATGGCCGCGGCTATTCGATCGCCTACAACCTGCGCAAGCGCCTGGGCTGGACCGGCGAATTGCGCGCGATCGGCGACGTGCTGCGCGACCAGCTGTTCCAGATGGCGCGCTGCGGCTTCGACGCCTTCGCCACCCGGCCAGACCGCAGCATCCACGACGCGCTCAAGGGCTTGTCGGTGTTTTCAGAAACCTACCAGGCGACGGTCGACAATCCGATCCCGCTGTTCCGCCGGGTTCCACGCGATACCCCGGCTGAACACCGCGACGTCGGCGCCGGTATCTAGGAGCTTCCAGCATGAGTGACCTCCATCATCGCGTGGAAGAAACCCACGCGATACTGGCCCGTATTGCCCGCGACTTCACGCCGGCCGTGTTCGCATCGAGCCTGGCGGCCGAAGACATGGTGCTGACTGACTTGATCTTGAAGGCAAAATTGCCGATCGCGATCTTCTCGCTCGAAACCGGCCGCCTGCACGCCGAAACGCTGTCGATGGTCGAACGCGTCAAGGAAAACTATGACTACGACATCGCGCTATATCGCCCGCAACCCGAGGCGGTCGCGCGCTACGTGGCCGACCATGGCCTGAACGCCTTCTACGACAGCGTCGAGATGCGCAAGGAATGCTGCCGCATCCGCAAGGTCGAGCCGCTGGGCCGCGCCCTGGCGGGCAAGCGCGCCTGGATCACCGGCCAGCGCCGTGCCCAGTCGAGCACGCGCGCCGAACTGGCGGTGCAAGAAGACGATCAGGCCCACGGCATGCAGAAATTCAATCCGCTGACCGACTGGAGCGAGCAGAACGTCTGGGACTACTTACGCAACAATAACGTTCCCTACAATCCCCTGCATGACCGCGGCTACCCGTCGATCGGCTGCGAACCCTGCACCCGGGCCATCCAGCCGGGCGAGGACGTGCGCGCCGGACGCTGGTGGTGGGAAAACCCGGACTCCAAGGAGTGCGGCTTGCACGTGGTGGACGGCAAACTTATTCGTATCAAATCCGTGGCCGTTTGAGCCACGACCCGAGAAAAGAACAGGCACAGCCATGACAACTGTTAGCGACAACGTAGTACTGAGCGACGTCAATGCCGCCCACCTGGACGCGCTGGAATCGGAAGCGATTCACATCATGCGCGAAGTGGCGGCCGAATGCAGCAACCCTGCCCTGCTGTTCTCGGGCGGCAAGGACTCGGTGGTCCTGCTGCGCCTGGCCGAGAAGGCTTTCCGCCCGGGCAAATTCCCCTTCCCGCTGGTGCACATCGACACCGGCCACAACTTCGACGAAGTGATCGCCTTCCGCGACGCACGTGCGGCCGAGCTGGGCGAGCGCCTGATCGTCGGCAGCGTCGAAGACTCGATCAAGCGCGGCACCGTACGCCTGCGCAATCCACAGCTCGACTCGCGCAACGCGGCCCAGGCCGTGACCTTGCTGGAAACCATTGCCGAACACGGCTTCGACGCCTGCATCGGCGGCGCCCGCCGCGACGAAGAAAAAGCGCGCGCCAAGGAACGCATCTTTTCCTTCCGCGACGAGTTCGGCCAGTGGGACCCGAAAGCCCAGCGCCCCGAGCTGTGGGACCTGTATAACACCCGCGTGCATCCGGGCGAGAACATGCGCGTGTTCCCGATCTCGAACTGGACCGAGCTCGACGTGTGGCAGTACATCGCCCGCGAAAAGCTGGCGCTGCCGTCGATCTATTTTGCCCACCAGCGCGACGTGATCCCGCGTAACGGCCTGCTGGTGCCGCTGACCCCGCTCACCCCGGCGCGCGAAGGCGAAACCGTCGAAAACCGCACCGTGCGCTTCCGGACCGTCGGCGACATCTCGTGCACCTGCCCGGTGGCGTCCACTGCCGATACCGTGGCCGGCATCATCGCCGAGACGGCCGTCACCGAAGTGACCGAACGCGGCGCGACCCGGATGGACGACCAGACTTCCGAAGCCTCGATGGAAAAACGCAAGAAAGCAGGATACTTCTGATGAACGCCCGCACCGACAATTTCGAAGACACATTGGACCAACAAGCCGGCTCGACCCTGCTGCGCTTCATCACCGCCGGCTCGGTGGACGATGGCAAGAGCACCCTGATCGGCCGCCTGCTGTTCGACAGCAAGGGCATCTTCGCCGACCAGCTGGCCGCCGTCTCGCGCGCCAAGCACAAGCGCACCGTGGGCGACACCATCGACCTGTCGCTGCTGACCGACGGCCTCGAAGCCGAGCGCGAGCAGGGCATCACGATCGACGTGGCCTACCGTTATTTCGCCACGCCGAAGCGCAAGTTCATCATCGCCGACACCCCGGGCCACGAGCAGTACACCCGCAACATGGTCACCGGCGCCTCGACCGCCGACGCCGTGATCATCCTGATCGACGTGTCGAAAGTGAAGCTGCGCGAGGACGGCGGCGTCGACCTGCTCACGCAGACCAAGCGCCACTCCACCATCGCCAAGCTGCTGCAGATCGAGCACGTGGTGGTGGCCGTGAACAAGATGGACCTGATCGACTACGACCGCACCGTCTACGAGCGCATCGTGGCCGAGTACGAGAAGTTTGCCCAGTCGCTGGGCCTGAAGGACATTACCGCGATTCCGCTGTCGGCGCTGGCCGGCGACAACGTCGTGGAGCGTTCCGACAAACTGGCCTGGTACGAAGGCCCGACCCTGATCGAGCTGCTCGAATCGCTGTCGGTCTATGACCAGTCGCACGCCGCGCCATTCCGCTTCCCGGTGCAGCTGGTGGCGCGCCACAACGGCCACGAGGCGAACGACTTCCGCGGCTATATGGGCCGCATCGAATCGGGCGTGGTCAAGGTCGGCGACCAGCTGGTGGTGCAGCCCTCGAACCAGGCCGCGACGGTCAAAGAGATCGTCACCTTCGACGGTCCGCTGGAATCGGCCGTGGCCGGCCAGTCGGTGACCCTGGTGCTGAACGAATACGTCGATGTCTCGCGCGGCGACATGCTGGCCGGCAGCGCGCAGCCGGCGACCCTGCTCAAGCAGGTGACGGCCGACGTGTGCTGGATGGCCGACGAGCCGCTCGACCTGCGCCGCAAGTACTGGATCAAGCACGGCACCCGCCAGACCGCGGCCAAGGTGGCGCGCCTGGACACCATCCTGGACGTGAACACGCAAGAGCGCCATCCGGCGGAGGGACTGAAGTTGAACGACATCGCGCGCGTGCAGCTGACCGTCCAGCAGCCGCTGGCGGCCGACGCCTACGCCGACATCCGCGCCACCGGCGCCTTCATCCTGATCGATGAAGTCACCCACCAGACCGTCGCAGCGGGTATGATCCGCATCGAAGACTAATCGATACAAGAGGACTGTATGGCGGCGCTGGGCAAGGTATATCTCGTGGGAGCCGGACCCGGCGCGGCTGACCTCATCACGGTGCGCGGCGCGCGCCTGCTGGCCCAGGCCGACGTGGTGCTGTACGACGCCCTCGTCACGCCCGAGATGCTGGAACTGTGTGCACGCGCACAGAAGATCCCGGTCGGCAAGCGCTCCGGCCAGCGCTCGACGGCGCAGTCCCTGATCAACGAACAGCTGGTCGAGTGCGCACGCAATTTCTCGCTCGTGGTGCGGTTGAAGGGCGGCGACCCGATGCTGTTCGGCCGCGCCGACGAGGAATTGCGCGCGCTGGAGGCACAGGGCATCGAGGTCGAGGTCGTCCCCGGCATCACCACCGCCGTGGCCGCCGCCGCCGCGACCAGGCAGCCGCTCACCAAGCGCGGCGTCGCGCGCAGCGTCGCCTTCTTCACGTCCAGCACCGCGCCGGACGAACCCGATCATCCGGCCCTGCCCGAAACCGACACCCTCGTCCAGTACATGGGCGGGCGCGAAGCCGCCGCCACCGCCGAGCGCCTGCTGGCCGAAGGCCGGCGTCCCGACCTGCCGGTGGTGGTGGTGGAAAACTGCAGCCGCGCCGACGAGCGCATCCTGCGCCTGACGCTGACGGACCTGGCGCGCGGCCTCGAGCCGGGCAATGGTCCGGTGCTGGTGATGATGGGCGAGGCGCTCGCCAAGCGCGAACACCAGGTCTGACTCCCCCACGGCGCGAACACGATCGCGTCCCGCATCGCCCCGGAACGGACGCGCCTCGCGGCACATGCTGCATGACGCCCGTCGCGCGGCCGACGGCCGCCGCGGGCAATCAGTCGGCGGCCGCGGCCACGCAATAATCGGTCATGGCGCGCTGCACGCCCGGGTCCTCGCCGATTGCCCCGACCACGTTCAGCTTCAGGCCGGGATGCGCGGCGCGGATGGTGTCGCACAGGGCCGGCAGATCGCGCAGCAAGTGGCCGCCCTGCCCCAGGAATACCGGCACCACGGTGATCTGCGCGATGCCGCGCGCGACCATCGCCGCCACCGTGTCCGGCAGGTTCGGCGTCATCAGTTCCAGGAAGGCCAGCGCCACCTGGGCGTGCGGCGCCTGCGCCTGCGTGGCGTCGCGCAGGCGCTCGAACGGCGCGGCCCAGCTGGCGGCGCGCGCGCCGTGGGCAAACAGGACCAGGCCGCGTTGCGTTGGATTACTCATCAGTGCCTTTCCACCCACCACAGCGCCCCGAGCGCCATCAGCAGGAACAGCAGGCTGGGCGCCACCGCCGTCAGGAAAGCCGGCAGGATGGTCAGCACGCCCAGGTGCGAAAACAGTGAATTGATGAGCAGGAAGCTCACCCCGATCATGATGCCGATGAAGATCTTGAGGCTGACGCCGCCGCTGCGCGTGTGCAGGTAGGCGAACGGCAGCGCCAGCGCCATCAGCACGAAGATCGAGAACGGGTCGACGACCTTCTTCCAGAACGCGACCTTGAAGCGTTCGGTCTCTTGCCGGTTTTCAGCCAGGTGGCGCGTATAGACGGCCAGTTCGGCGGCCGACATGCGTTCGGGGTCGGAGCGGGACACCGACAGGATCTTGGGTGTGATCTCGGAAGCGAGCACGTAGCTGTCGAGCTTGCGGGTCGAGACCGAGGCCGTTTCCTGGCCATAGGTGCTCTGGATGGTCTGCCCGTCCGGGACCTTTGATCCAGGCGCCGGCAGCTCGCGGCTATTGGTGAACATGGTCTCGGTAACGTCGGAAAGACGCCAGGTATTGTTGCCGCCATAGGTGCCGCGCGCCGCCGTGACCACCGAGCGCATGCGCATATTGTTGTCGAATTCGTAGAGGCGCACGTCTTCGAGCTGGCCGTCGGCCGCAATGCGGCGCACGTTGAAGAAGCGCGAGCCGGTGACGTTGCCGCGCACACCGTCCGCGTGCACGCTGTCCTTGGTCCACATGCCCGACCGGAATTCGGCCGACACCGAGCCGCCCTTGGCGGTCAGGCGCATGCGCTCGGCGATCGGCGCCGTGCGCGGCGTGATCAGTTCGCCGAACACGAAGGCGATCAGGACGAACACCGCGCCGATCTTGAACAGCATCATGACGGCCTGGCGGGTCGACATCGAAGAGGCGCGCATGATGGTGAATTCGGAGCTCGAGGCAAATTGCGCCATGGTATAGATGGTGCCGATCAGGGCGGCCACCGGCATCACCTGATACACATTGCCCGGCACCAGCAGCAACACGTACAACAAGGCGTGCTGCATGCCGAAGTCGTTCTTGCCGACCGACGGCAGGATGCTGGTCAGGTCCATGAAGGCGACCAGGGCCAGGAAGGCGGCCAGCACGAAGGCCACTGCCTGGATAATATTGACGGCGAAATAGCGTTGGAGGATTTTCATTCTGCGCGCGCCTCCTCGCGCCTGGCGGCAGGCGACTTCTTCAGGACGCGGCGGCGCTTGAAGGCGCTGATCAGGACCAGCGGATGATAGCGGTGGTTCACGTTCAGGCGCCACGCGAACAGCCCCACCACCACCAGCAGCGCCGTGAGGTGCAATGGCCACCAGCCCATGGCGAAGGCGAGCTTGCCCTGCTTGACGCTGGCTTCGGACAGGCGCACCAGGTTGTTATAGGTGAAGAAGATCAGCAGCGCGACGATCAGGTTGGCCGACGAACCCGCGCGCGGATTGACGAAACCGAGCGGGATCGCCAGCAGCATCAGGACAAGGCAGGTGAGCGGCGCCGCGATACGGGCCAGCAGCTCGGCCTGGGTAAACCGGTTGGGCGCGATCAGGAGCGCCGGCGTGGACAGCGCCGATACCGGCACGTCGGCGCCGATCATCGGCGCCTGGGTCGCCACGCGCATGCTGTAGCGCTCGAATTCCATGGTCTGGAAATCGGCCTGGCCCGGCACGCCCTCATAGCGGCGACCATTGCTGAGCACCAGGAACTGGCCGCCCTTGCCGTCCGATTCGATCACGCCCTGCTTGGCCACCACCACCGAGTGGCTGTCGCCGTCGACGCCGCCGACGAACACGTTCTGCACCACGGTCGAACCCTCGGCGCTGCGTTCGACGAAGAACACGCGGTCGCTCGAGCTGGACTCGCGGAACTGGCCCGGCGCCACCCGCTGCAGGTCTTCGCGCTTCTGGAAGCGCTCGACGAATTCGGCGCTCTTCATCTTGGCCCAGGGCGTGACGACGAAGGACAGCGCGCCGACCAGGGCCACCATCGGCAGGCCCAGGGTCAGCACCGGACGAATCCATCCGAGCAGGGATTGACCCGAGGCGAACCAGACCACCATCTCGGAATCGCGGTAGCTGCGCGTGATGGTCGCGACCACCGCGATGAAGGACGTCAGGATCAGGATGATCGGCAAGAGCTCGGCGCTGCGGAAGACGATCAGCGCCAGCACGTCGCCGGATGCCACCTTGCCGCCCGCGGCCCGGCCCAGGATGGCGATCAGGGTCCAGGTGACGAGGATCGAAAACAGCACCGTGAAAGTAGCGCCCGCGGCGCTCGCCAGTTCACGTTGCAGGGAACGTCGAAAGATCATTCAATAGAGTAGTTATAATTGCAGATTAGGCAGTCCGCCGCCACATATCGAAACGGAGAACCAAATGGACTTTAGCATAAAAGCATTCGACACAAAAAACACCCTGGCCGCTGCGAAATCCGGCTGCATCGCGGTTGCGGTGTACGAGAACAAGAAACTGTCGGCTGCGGCAAAGGCGCTCGATGTGAACGGCGACATCAGCGCGGCGCTCAAGTCGGGCGACATCAGCGGCAAGCCGGGTTCGACCCTGCTGCTGCGCGGCGTGGCCGGCGTGGCGGCTGCGCGCGTGCTGCTGGTCGGTCTCGGCGCCGATGAAGTCGCCAGCGAAAAAAGCTTCGCCGCCGGCGTCGGCGCCGCACTGAAGGTGTTCTCCACCCTGGGCGCGGCGGATGCCATTATCGCACTCCCGCTCGACAGCGTGAAAGAGCGCGACGCAAACTGGGCGCTGCGCGCCCTGGTGATCGGCGCCAGCGAAGTGGAATTCCGTACCGACGCGCAAAAGAGCAAGAAGGATCCAGTCATCGCCGGCGTGCGCAAGATCGTCGTCGCCGCACCAGCCGCCGGCCTGGACAAGGCAACGCTGACCCAGGCCGCGGCCATCGCCAACGGCATGAACCTGACCAAGGAGCTGGGCAACCTGTCGCCGAACGTCTGCACCCCGACCTTCCTTGCCAATACCGCGCGCAAGCTGGCCGACGACTATGGCTTCGACATCGAAGTCCTGGAACGCAAGCAGCTCGAAGCGCTCAAGATGGGCAGCTTCCTGTCGGTGGCCAAGGGCAGCGACGAGCCGCCGAAGTTCATCGTCCTCAAGCACAACGGCGGCAAGCCGAAGGATGCGCCGGTGGTCCTGGTCGGCAAGGGCATCACCTTCGACTCCGGCGGCATCTCGCTCAAGCCCGGCCCCGGCATGGACGAGATGAAATACGATATGTGCGGCGCCGGCTCGGTGCTGGGCACCTTCCGCGCCATCGGCGAGATGGGCCTGAAGCTCAACGTGGTCGCCATCGTTGCCGCCTGCGAGAACATGCCATCGGGCCGCGCCAGTAAGCCCGGCGACATCGTCACCGCGATGAACGGCACCACCATCGAGATCCTGAATACCGACGCCGAGGGCCGCCTGATCCTGTGCGACGCCCTGACCTACGCCGAGCGCTTCAAGCCGGCCGCCGTGGTCGACGTCGCGACCCTGACCGGCGCCTGCATCGTGGCCCTGGGCCACCACACCAGCGGCCTGTTCACGCGCGACGAAGCTGCCCACGACCAGCTCGCGACCGAGCTGCTGGACGCCGGCAAACAGACCGGCGACGTCGCCTGGCGCTTCCCGCTGGGCGAGGTCTACAACGACCAGCTCAAGTCGAACTTCGCCGACCTGGCCAATATCGGCACCCCGGGCGCGGCCTCGATCACCGCGGCCTGCTTCCTGGAGAACTTTACCCGCAAGTACACCTGGGCCCACCTGGACATCGCCGGCACCGCCTGGAAATCGGGCGCGAACAAGGGCGCGACCGGCCGTCCGGTGCCGCTGTTGACGACTTTCCTGATGAACCGGGTGTGACCGCGCGCGTGACTGCCGCCTGATGCGCCGCAACGAGAACAGCCCCGCATGCGGGGCTGTTCTCATTCGGTGGCTCAGAAGACCCGCGTCTCGAGCGGATTCGCCCCCGCCGTCTCGGGCGGCGGCGCGGCCGGCTGCATCACGACGGTCAGGATGGCCGGATAACCATAGCCGGCGCCCGAATGACGGTCGACGAAGTAGCCGAGCCCGGCGCTGGTGACCAGGTTGCCCATCAGGTTGCCGGTGTCGAGCCTGGCCTGGACGACTTCGGCGGCGCTGGCGGCCGCCCCCTTCTTGCAGCTGACCGACATCGGCTGGCTGCTGCGGGTGACGGTCACGCGCCCGGGCGCGATCATGTACCAGCGGCCGACGTCATTGCTGAGGATGCAACCCACCCCGCCGATCTCGCGATAGTCGAGCACGGCGCGCACCTCGAGCTGCTGCACGGGAGAATCGGACATGGTCGCGCATCCGCCCAGGGCGAGGGAGGCGAGAGCGGCGACGGCAAACGGGAGAAATGATAACGGCATGGCGAGCATCGAGAGGCAGATGCCTCATTAACGGCAGCAGCGCGCCGATACTGAAGCCCTGCGCGCTGCGCTCACGCGGGCGTCGCGTCGAGCAGGGTAAAGCGCGGCAGGGTCTTGCCGGCGACCGCTACTTCCCCGAAGAAGGCGTCGTGGGGCCGTACCCACACGACGCCATCCTGGCCGCGATAGACGACCACCGGTGTGTGATCGGCTTCCAGCACTGCTTCGCACACCAGCTCGTAGATGCCGCCCTTGTAATGGCGGTAACGCATCGGCATGCGGACGGGTCAGACCTTCTCGGTCTCGGCCTTCTTTTTCTTCAGGCCCTGGATGACCTTGAGCACGCCTTCCATGCCGGCGGTTTCGTCCAGCTCGCTGAACGCGTCCAGCACTTCGTTCAGCACGCGATTGCGCACGGCTGCCTCGTCCTGGGCGATCGCCGGCTTCTGCTCGCCGTCCTTGGCGAACTTCGACGGGGCATCGGCGGCGGCCTTGGCGCCATGCGCCAACGCTGCCTGCCAGATCACCCAACGGCGCTGGGTTTCAAAAACGAGGTATTCCTCGGGCTTGTCTTCGCGGCGGCGAACGATGTGGCCCTCACGCTGGGCCCACGCTTCAAATGCACTGCGCATTTCTGTCCTTTTTCAAATCTGCGTTCGGATTATTAACTCGTGAAACCGAATATTTCACAATAGTACCACTACCGCGTGTCGATGGCCTTGGACAACTGTGTGGTCCGGCCAAACCTGCTTCACGACACGCTAATGGTACAATGGAAGTTGCCCATACGCAATTTTAATATTACCGAAAAGCAACAAACTCACACTGCCGAGTTCATTTGTATCAAACTCCGCCCTGATCTTGTTATAACGCCGACCGGGCGGTAGAGCAATACTCTTTGGCAATCTGTTAATCAATTTTATTATCACCTGTTGCGACATCACCAAGCGCGTTGCCTGCATTTTCCCTGCGGGAATGGACGGCCAGCCGATGGAGCGTCGCAAAGTCAGTGATAATAGCTCGTTGGCAAGCAACTTGGCCGCACGACAGTATGTTACGGCCAACACTTTACCATGACACATATAGAACAATGAAAATAGTTACCTGGAATGTTAACTCGCTGAAAGTCCGACTCCCACACCTGCTGCAATGGTTGCAGGCCAATCCGGTCGACGTACTCTGCATCCAGGAGACCAAGCTCACGGATGACAAATTCCCCCTGGCCGAACTGAACGCCGCCGGCTACCAGGTCGCGTTCTCGGGCCAGAAGACCTATAACGGCGTCGCCATCCTGTCGAAGCACCCGATCGAGGACGTGGTCAGGAACAACCCGCATTACGAAGACGCCCAGCAGCGCCTGCTGGCGGCCACGATCGGGGGCGTGCGCTTCATCTGCGCCTATGTGCCGAACGGGCAGGAAGTCGGTTCCGACAAATATACGTACAAGCTGGCCTGGCTGGACGCGCTGCGCACCTGGGTGGCGGCCGAAATGGCTGCGCACGCGCAGTTCGCGATCCTGGGCGACTACAATATCGCGCCCGAAGCGCGCGACGTGCATGACCCGGCCGAATGGGAAGGCCGCATTCACTTTTCGCTGCCCGAGCGCGCGGCGCTGCAGGCGCTGATGGCGCTCGGCCTCGCGGACGCGTTCCGCCTGTTCGAGCAGCCCGAGAAGCAATACAGCTGGTGGGACTACCGCCAGATGGCGTTCCGCCGCAACCGCGGCCTGCGCATCGACCACATCCTGCTGTCCAAGTCCCTGGCCGAGCGCTGCACCGCCTGCCATATCGACCGCGAGACGCGCAAGTGGGAACAGCCGTCGGATCACGCGCCGGTGGTGGCGACGCTGGCTGACTGAATTGCTCGCTGCAGTGGGATTCAGAGGCCGGGTGAACGCGGGCAGTCATGGTCCGGTGGACCAGATGACGCGTCTTGCACCCTACCCTGCCAGCAACCCTGCCACCTGCTCCGCCGGCAGCGGCCGCGCGAACAGATAGCCCTGCGCATACTGGCAACCGAAGGAGCGCAGCAATGCGTACTGCCCTTCCGTCTCCACGCCCTCGGCCACCACCGCCAATTGCAGGCTGCCCGCCAGCGCCATCACCGCCGCCACGATGGCGCGATCCTCGGTGCTGACCTCGAGCTCGCGCACGAAGGCGCGGTCGATCTTGATCTTGCGTACCGGGAAGCGCTTCAGGTAGGCCAGGCTCGAATAGCCGGTGCCGAAATCGTCGATCGACAGGCGCATCCCCATCGCATTGATCTGCCGCAGGATGTCGAGCGTCTGGCCGCCGTGCTGCATCAGCGCGGTCTCGGTGATCTCGAACTCCACCAGGCCTGGCGCGATCCCCGTCTCGTCGACGATGGCGCGGATCGAGTCGACCAGGCCCTGGTGCTTGAACTGGCGCGCCGACAGATTGATCGCCAGCGGCACCACGTCCAGCCCCTCGCGTTGCCACTGCATGACCTGGACGCAGGCGCTGCGGATCACCCACTCGCCGACTTCCATGATCATGCCGTTTTCTTCGAGGATCGGGATGAATTCGTCCGGCCCCACCAGCACGCCGCCGCGGCGCCAGCGCAGCAGCACCTCCAGTGCGCTCGGACGGCGCGTTTCGGTGCACACGATCGGCTGAAAATACAGCACGAACTCCTCCCGCGCCAGCGCGCCGCGCAGGCTCGATTCGAGCTCGAAATGGCGCGCCGCCGCCAGGTTCATGCGCTCGGTGAAGAACTGGTAATTGTTGCGGCCGGCCGCCTTGGCCTGGTACATCGCGGCGTCGGCGTGGCGCATCAAGGTCTCGACGTCGAGCCCATCGTCCGGATACAGGCAGATCCCGATCGACGGCGAGATGTGCAGGCAGTGGCCGTCGATCTGGCACGCCTCCGACAGCGCGGCGATGATCCGGTCGGCCACCGCGGCGGCATCATCGGCGCCGGCGATGTCCGGCATCAGTACCACGAACTCGTCGCCGCCGAGGCGCGCCACCAGGTCGCGGGGCCGCACCGCGGTCACCAGGCGCAGGGCGACGTCGCGCAGCAGCTGGTCGCCGACCATGTGGCCGAGGGTGTCGTTGATGTTCTTGAAGCGGTCGAGGTCGATGAACATCAGGGCCAGCTTCACGCCCGGGTGCGGCGCGTCGCCCGAGACCACCACGCGCATCGCCGCATCGAGCCGCTCGGACAGCATGGCGCGGTTGGGCAAACCGGTCAGGCTGTCGTGGTAGGCCATGTGGTGCACGCGCGCCTCGGCCTGGCGGCGCTCGTTGATCTCTTCCTGCAGCAGGGCGTTGGCGCCGGCCAGCTCGGCGGTGCGCTCGGCCACCCGCACCTCGAGTTCGTCGCGCGCGCGCAGGATCGCGTCGGCGGCCTCGCGCTGCGCGGTGACGTCGTCCACCAGCCACACGCTCCTGCCGCCCGCCTGCGCCAGGTCGAACAGGCGTCCCGACAGGCGCGCCCAGAAGCGGCTGCCGTCGCGCCGCACCATCTCGTGCTCGGCCATATGGGCCTGGCCGAGCGCGAACTGGCGCCCGGACAGCGCGCGCGCCCTTGCCCAGCTGGCCTCGTCCGGATACAGCGCGCGCACCGCGAAGCCGTCCATGCCGCCCGGCGGCGCGCCGAACAGTTCTTCCATCTTGCGGTTGCAGTGCAGGGTGCGACCGCCCTCGACCACGGCGATGCCCAGCACCGCGTTGTCGAGGATGGCGCGGTTTTCCATCAGCGCCTCGCGCAGCGATTGCTCGTCGCTGCGCTCGCGGGTGCGGTCTTCGAGCATCCAGATCGTGCCCTTGTCGGGGTCTTTCGCATTGACCTGGTAGCCGATCATCTGGACCCAGGCCGGCGTGCCGCACTTGCGCACCAGGGTGCGCGAGGTCGTGAACGGCCGGCCCTGGGCCAGTTCCGGATAGGCCTCGGCGCCGAGCTGGCGATAGGCGGCTTCGTCCGGGTAGATCATGCGCGTGGACAGTCCGACCGGCTCGTCCTCGGCATAGCCGAACATCTGGCAGAAGGCGGGATTGGCGCGCCGGATCACGCGGTTGCGCGTGAACATGATGCCGATCGAGGCATTGGTCATGATCGCCTGCACCTCGTTCATCGCCTGGCGCGCCTCGGTCACGTCCTCGACGATCCAGATGGTGCCGGCGGCGCGGTTGCCCGGCTCGACCGCGCAGCCGCGCAGGCGCGCCCAGAAGATGGCGCCGTCGCGGCGCCGGAACTGCTGCTCGCTCTTTTCGAACAGGCCGCCCTTGGCCAGCACCGCGAACGCTTCCCGCATCAGCCCCTCGTAATCCTCGGGCGATAGGCAGACCTCGGCCGGCGCGATGCTGCCGACTTCGTCCTGCCCAAAGCCGAACATCTCGCCCAGGCGCGGGTTGAAGGAGCGGATCTGGTCGGGCTGGGTGACGGCGATGCCGACCGGCGCGTTCTCGAACACGGCGCGCTGCTCGCGCACCATGCGCCGCAGCGCGGCAAGGTCGGTCAGCGCCGCATCGGCGTCGCCGGCATCAGCAACGTCCACTAAGTGCAGGTTCGAAAATCCATCCATCGGTCGTTGCTGTCGCGGCTAGGCGCATGGTTGCATTTAGTTTCCGGCTGGAAACTAGGGCAACATGATACCCCGGAACGGCCGCCTGCTGCACTCATTGCAGCAAGAAAGCGACACCGTACGGACGCCGCCGCGGCGTTTTCAGAACGCGTCACCCGGCACGCATATCCGCCCCTCCATCAAGACCCGCGCGCTGCGGCTCATGATGGCCTTGCCGACGGTCCAGGCGCCGTCGCGCCGGACCGCCTCGGCGCCCACGCGCAGGATGCCGGACGGATGGCCGAAGCGCACCGCGCTGCGTTCGCCGCCGCCGGCCGCGAGGTTGACCAGGGTGCCGGGAACCGCCGCCGCGGCGCCGATCGCCACCGCCGCCGTCCCCATCATCGCATGGTGCAGCTTGCCCATCGAGAGCGCGCGCACCAGCAGATCGACGTCGCCCTGCGCCACCTGCTTGCCGCTGGACGAGAGGTAGCCCGCCGCTTTCGCGACGAACGCGACCTTCGGTGTGTGCTGGCGCTTGCCGGCGTCCTCGATGCGCTCGATCAGGCCCATGCGCAGCGCGCCATGGGCGCGGATGGTCTCGAACATGGCCAGCGCGCGCGCGTCGCCATTGATCGCGTCCTGCAGCTCGGTGCCGTCGTAGCCGAGCGCACTGGCCTCGACGAAGATGGTCGGGATGCCGGCATTGATCATGGTCGCGCGCAGGGTGCCGACGCCGGGCACGTCCAGTTCGTCGACCAGGTTACCGGTCGGGAACATCGCACCGGCGCTGCCCTCCTCCTCGGCCGCCGGATCCATGAATTCGAGCTGCACCTCGGCCGCCGGGAAGGTCACGCCATCGAGTTCGAAGTCGCCCGTTTCCTGGACCTGTCCATCCGTCATCGGCACATGGGCGACGATCGTCTTGCCGATATTGGCCTGCCAGATGCGCACGACCGCGATGCCGTCCCGCGGCACCCGGGCCGGGTCGACCAGGCCGTTGGCGATGGCGAAGGGCCCGACCGCGGCCGACAGGTTGCCGCAGTTGCCGCTCCAGTCGACGAAGGGCTTGTCGATCGCCACCTGGCCGAACAGGTAGTCGATGTCGTGCTCGGGACGGGCGCTGCGCTCGACGATCACGGCCTTGCTGGTGCTGGAGGTGGCGCCGCCCATGCCGTCGATCTGCTTGGCGTAGGGGTCGGGGCTGCCGATCACGCGCAGCAGCAGGGCGTCGCGCGCGGCGCCGGGCACGCGCGTCGATTCGGGCAGGTCGTCGAGCTTGAAGAACACGCCCTTGCTGGTGCCGCCGCGCATATAGGTCGCCGGGATCTTGATTTGAGGGATGTGAGGCATACGGTGTCCGTGGTGTGTTGGAGCAGGTTGGACGCGTCGGCAGCTTCGCCGCCGAGGCGTCCAATTCACGTTCGCGTCGACGCGATCTCGCGATCTCGCGATCTCCCGATCTATTATGCAGCCGCCTTCGGCGCCGACGATTCAAGGAAGTCCTGCGCGAAGCGCTGCAGCACCCCGCCCGCCTCATAGATGGCGACTTCCTCGGCCGTATCGAGGCGGCAGGTCACCGTCACCTCGCGCCGTTCTCCGTTGCTGCGATGGATCACCAGCGTCAGGTCGGCGCGCGGCGTGCGCTCGCCCGTCACGTCGAAGGTCTCGGTGCCGTCGATGCCGAGCGTGAGGCGATTCTCGCCGGGCTTGAACTCGAGCGGCAGCACGCCCATGCCGACCAGGTTGGTGCGGTGGATGCGCTCGAAGCCCTCGGCCACGATCGCTTCCACGCCCGCCAGCCGCACGCCCTTGGCCGCCCAGTCGCGCGACGAACCCTGGCCATAGTCGGCGCCGGCCACCACGATCAGCGGCTGCTTGCGTTCCATGTAATGCTCGATTGCTTCCCACATGCGGGTCACCTCGCCGGACGGCTCGATGCGCGCCAGCGAACCGGCGATCACGTTGCCCAGGCCGTCCTTCACCATCTCGTTCCTGAGCGTCGGATTGGCGAAGGTCGCGCGCTGCGCCGTCAGGTGGTCGCCGCGGTGGGTGGCGTAGGAATTGAAGTCTTCTTCGGGCAGGCCCATCTTCGCCAGGTATTCGCCGGCGGCCGAGTCGAGCAGGATCGCGTTCGACGGCGACAGGTGGTCGGTGGTGATGTTGTCGCCCAGGACCGCCAGCGGACGCATCCCGCGCAGGCTGCGCTCGCCCGCCAGCGCGCCTTCCCAGTATGGCGGACGGCGGATGTAGGTGCTGTGTGGACGCCAGTCGTACAGCGGGCTGACCGCGGCGCCATCGTCGACGACGCGCGCGAACATCGGCGTATAGACCTTGCGGAACTGGTCGGGCTTGACGCTGGCGGCGACCACGGCGTCGATTTCTTCGTCCGACGGCCACAGGTCGGCCAGGCGGATCTCTCGGCCCGTGGCGTCCAGTCCGAGCACGTCCTTCTCGATGTCGAAGCGGATCGTGCCGGCGATCGCATACGCGACCACCAGCGGGGGCGAGGCCAGGAACGCCTGCTTGGCATAGGGATGGATGCGGCCGTCGAAGTTGCGGTTGCCCGACAGGACGGCGGTCGCATACAGGTCACGCTCGATGATCTCCTGCTGGATGGTCGGGTCGAGCGCGCCGCTCATGCCGTTGCAGGTGGTGCAGGCGAACGCCACGACGCCGAAGCCCAGCTTGTCCAGCTCGGGCGTGAGGCCGGCTTCGTCCAGATAGAGGGCGACCGCCTTCGAGCCCGGCGCCAGCGAACTTTTCACCCAGGGTTTGCGCTGCAGGCCGGCGCGGTTGGCGTTGCGCGCCAACAGGCCGGCGGCGATCATGTTGCGCGGATTATTGGTGTTGGTGCAGCTGGTAATCGCCGCGATGATTACGGCGCCGTCGGGCATCAGGCCCGGTTCGGCCTGCACCCGGTTCTCGGCCGTGTGGGCGATGCCGCGCGCCGCCAGTTCCGAGGTCGGCACGCGCTTGTGCGGGTTCGACGGCCCGGCGATATTGCGCACCACGCTGGAGAGGTCGAACGACAAGGTGCGTTCGTACTGGGCAGTGGCGAGGCTGTCGGCCCACAGGCCGGCCTGTTTCGCATAGGTTTCGACCAGGTGCACGGTCGCGTCCTCGCGGCCGGTCAGGCGCAGGTACTTGATGGTCTGCTCGTCGATGTAGAACATCGCGGCGGTGGCGCCGAATTCCGGCGCCATGTTCGAGATCGTGGCGCGGTCGCCCAGGGTCAGCGCGGAGGCTCCTTCGCCATAAAACTCGAGGTAGGTCGATACGACCTTCGACTGGCGCAGGAACTCGGTCAGCGCCAGCACGGTGTCGGTGGCGGTGATGCCGGGACCGGGTTTGCCGGTCAGTTCGACGCCGACGATGTCGGGCAGGCGCATGTACGAGGCGCGGCCGAGCATCACGCTCTCGGCTTCCAGCCCGCCGACGCCGATCGCGATCACGCCCAGCGCGTCGACCATCGGCGTGTGCGAGTCGGTGCCGACCAGCGTGTCCGGATAGGCCACGCGCC
The DNA here is from genome assembly GCF_050434805.1 of Massilia sp. UYP11. NCBI lineage: Bacteria > Pseudomonadati > Pseudomonadota > Betaproteobacteria > Burkholderiales > Oxalobacteraceae > Massilia > Massilia sp. UYP11. The sequence continues at coordinate 114,611 of NZ_JBNDJE010000007.1, read as the reverse complement.
CTTCCACCTGGATCACGGGCGACATGCGTTCCAGGTTGATCTGGTGCAGGATGCCATTACCGGGCGGGATCACGTCGACGTTCTGGAACGCTCGCTTGGTCCAGTCGATGAAATGGAAGCGGTCTTCGTTGCGGCGATCCTCGATCGCGCGGTTCTTGGCGAACGCGTCCGGGTCGAAGCCGCCGCATTCGACGGCCAGCGAGTGGTCGACCACCAGCTGGGTCGGCACCACCGGATTGACCAGGGCCGGGTCGCCGCCTTGCGCCGCGATGGCGTCGCGCAGGCCAGCCAGGTCGACCAGCGCGGTCTGGCCCAGGATGTCGTGGCAGACCACGCGCGCCGGATACCAGGGGAAGTCGCGCTCGCGCTTGCGTTCGATGATCTGCCCCAGCGCCTGGTTCAGGAGGGCTGGATCGCAGCGGCGCACGAGGTTCTCGGCCAGCACGCGCGAGGTGTAGGGCAAGCCGTCGTAGGCGCCGGGTTCGATGGCGTCAACCGCGGCGCGCGTGTCGAAGTATTCCAGGTCGGTGCCGGGCAGCGGTTTCAGGTGATTCGCATTCATGACAAACCTCTTTATTTGCGCTCGGCCAGCGGCACGAACGCCAGGTCTTCGGGGCCGACGTAGTTCGCGCTCGGGCGGATGATCTTGTTGTCGATGCGCTGCTCGATGACGTGGGCGGCCCAGCCCGAGGTGCGCGCGATGACGAACAGCGGCGTGAACATGGCGGTGGGCACGCCCATCATGTGGTACGACACGGCCGAGAACCAGTCCAGGTTCGGGAACATCTTCTTGACTTCCCACATGACCGATTCGAGGCGCTCGGCGATGTCGAACATCTTCATCGAGCCGGCTTCGAGCGACAGCGAGCGCGCCACTTCCTTGATCACCTTGTTGCGCGGGTCCGAGATCGTGTACACCGGGTGGCCGAAGCCGATCACGACTTCCTTGTTGGCCACGCGGTTGCGGATGTCGGCTTCGGCTTCGTCGGCGTTTTCGTACCGCTTCTGGATGTCGAGCGCCACTTCGTTGGCGCCGCCATGCTTCGGACCGCGCAGTGCGCCGATGGCGCCGGTGATGGCCGAGTGCATGTCCGAACCGGTGCCGGCGATCACGCGGGCGGTGAACGTCGACGCATTGAATTCGTGCTCGGCGTACAGGATCAGCGAGGTGTGCATCGCCTGGACCCAGGACGGGCTCGGCTTGAAGCCGTGCAGCAGGTGCAGGAAGTGGCCGCCGATCGAATCGTCGTCGGTTTCCACCTCGATGCGGCGGCCGGCGTGGCTGTAGTGGTACCAGTACAGCAGCATCGAGCCGAACGAGGCCATCAGGCGGTCGGCGATGTCGCGCGCGCCGGCGAGATTGTGGTCGTCCTTCTCGGGCAAGGCGCAGCCCAGGACCGACACGCCGGTGCGCATCACGTCCATCGGGTGGGCGCCGGCCGGCAGCGCCTCGAGCGCGCTTTTCACCGCCTGCGGCAGGCCGCGCAGCGAACGCAGCTTCGCCTTGTAGCCACGCAGCTCGGCCTCGTTCGGCAGCTTGCCGTGCACCAGCAGGTAGGCGATCTCCTCGAATTCGCAGGCGTCGGCCACGTCCAGGATGTCGTAGCCGCGGTAGTGCAGGTCATTGCCCGATTTGCCGACCGAGCACAGCGCGGTATTGCCGGCGGCGACGCCGGACAGGGCCACGGATTTCTTCGGCTTGAAGGTCGGGGTCTCGTTGCTGATGGCGCTCATGTCCTGGTCTCCTGATTACTTGGCGTTGTTCTGGGCGAACAGCGCGTCGAGCTTCTGTTCATAACGATGGTAGTCGATGCGGTCGTACAGTTCGGCGCGCGTCTGCATGGTGTCGAGCACGTTCTGCTGGGTGCCGTCGCGCCGGATCGCGCTGTACACGTTCTCGGCCGCCTTGTTCATGGCGCGGAAGGCCGACAGCGGATACAGCACCAGGCCGACGCCCGCGCCCTTGAGCTCGTCGACGGTAAACAGCGGAGTCGCGCCGAACTCGGTGATGTTGGCCAGCACCGGCACCTTGACCGCATCCGCGAACCGTTTATACATCTCGAGGCTCGTCATCGCCTCGGGGAAGATCATGTCGGCGCCGGCTTCCACGCAGGCCACGGCGCGCTCGATGGCGGCGTCCAGGCCCTCCACTGCCAGCGCATCGGTGCGCGCCATGATCACGAACTCGTCGTACGGGCGTGCGTCGGCGGCGGCCTTGATGCGGTCGACCATCTCGTCCTTGCTGACGATTTCCTTGCCCGGACGGTGGCCGCAGCGCTTGGCGCCGACCTGGTCTTCGATGTGGCAGGCGGCGGCGCCGGCCTTGGCCAGGGTGCGCACGGTACGCGCGACGTTGAAGGCCGATGCGCCAAACCCCGTGTCGACGTCGACCAGCAGCGGCAGGTCGCACACGTCGGTGATGCGGCGCACGTCGATCAGGACGTCGTCCAGGTTCGAGATCCCGAGATCGGGCAAGCCCAGCGAACCCGCCGCCACGCCGCCGCCCGACAAATAGAGCGCCTTGAAGCCGGCGCGCTTGGCCAGCAAGGCGTGGTTGGCATTGATCGCGCCAACCACTTGCAACGGGGATTCTTCCTGGATTGCCCTGCGAAATGCTGCGCCGGCGGAGATGGAGGCCATGCTGTGTCCTTTCTGGTTCAGTCGATGTCGCCACTAGATATGCAAGCGGCGTGCCAGCGACAACAGGATGGCCATTGACTGAGTTTTTACTGTGAAATCAATGACTTGACCTGCCCATCATGAAGAGAATGGCGGCCGCGCTCCGTGCCGCCTGTGCATTCGTTTCAAATTGAAACGCCGATGTGAAATTGAAACACGGGCCTTCCCGCGCTTGAGCCCCGTAAGCGCACCCATTGATTCCAGCGACCGGGCGCACAATGAAAAAGGCGGCCCGCAGGCCGCCCTCGTTACCTCATGCTGCGCTGCGTTCAGTGTCCCGACGCACCCGCCGCTCCGATACCGGTCTCGGCGCGCACTTCCTGCGCCTCGAAGCCGGCGCGGTCGATGCGGGCACGCGGACCCTTGTCGGTGATCGAGAACAGCCAGATACCGAAGAAGCCCACCGACATCGAGAAGATCGCCGGCGAAGCGTACGGGAAGATCGCTGCGCTATTGCCCAGCACGTCGACCCAGACCGACTTCGACAGCACCGTCAGCACGACCGCGGTCGTCAGGCCCAGGAACCCGCCCACGGTCGCGCCGCGGGTGGTGCAGTCTTTCCACAGCACCGACATGAACAGCACCGGGAAGTTGGCCGAGGCGGCGATCGCGAAGGCCAGCGACACCATGAAGGCGACGTTCTGCTTCTCGAACGCGATGCCGAGCAGCACGGCGATGACGCCGAGGCAGAGGGTGGTGATCTTCGACACCTTCAGCTCGTTGGCGCTGGTTGCCTGGCCCTTCTTGAACACGGTGGCGTACAGGTCGTGCGAGACCGCCGAGGCGCCCGACAGGGTCAGGCCGGCCACCACCGCCAGGATGGTCGCGAAGGCCACGGCCGAGATGAAGCCCAGGAAGACGTCGCCGCCCACGGCTTGCGCCAGGTGGACCGCTGCCATGTTGTTGCCGCCCAGCAGTGCGCCGGCAGCATCCTTGAAGGCCGGGTTGGTGCCCACCAGCACGATCGCGCCGAAGCCGATGATGAAGGTCAGGATGTAGAAGTAGCCGATCCAGGTGGTGGCCCACAGCACCGACTTGCGCGCTTCCTTGGCGCTCGGGACGGTGAAGAAGCGCATCAGGATGTGCGGCAGGCCGGCGGTGCCGAACATCAGCGCCATGCCGAACGAGATCGCGGAAATCGGATCCTTGATGAAGCTGCCCGGGCCCATGATCGCGTCGCCCTTGGCGTGCAGCTCGGTGGCGGTCTGGAACAGCAGCGACGGGCTGAAGTTATAATGGGCCAGCACCGAGAACGCCATGAACGAGGCGCCCGACAGCAGCAGCACGGCCTTGATGATCTGCACCCAGGTGGTGGCGGTCATGCCGCCGAACAGCACGTAGACCATCATCAGCATGCCGACCAGCACCACCGCGATCCAGTAGTCCAGGCCGAACAGCAGCTTGATCAGCTGGCCGGCGCCGACCATCTGCGCGATCAGGTAGAAGGCCACCACGACCAGGGTGCCGGACGCCGCGAACACGCGGATCGGCTTCTGGGCGAAGCGGTACGAGGCCACGTCGGCGAAGGTGTAGCGGCCCAGGTTGCGCAGGCGCTCGGCCATCAGGAAGGTGATGACGGGCCAGCCGACCAGGAAGCCGATCGCATAGATCAGGCCATCGAAGCCGTCCAGGAACACGGCGGCGGAAATGCCCAGGAAGGACGCGGCCGACATGAAGTCGCCCGCGATCGCGAGGCCGTTCTGGAAGCCCGTGATGCCGCCGCCGGCGGTGTAGAAGTCGGATGCCGAGCGGGTCTTGCCGGCGGCCCATTTGGTGATGTACAGGGTGCCCAGCACGAACACGCCGAACATGATGATGGCGGTCCAGTTGGTGGCTTGCTTGACGCCCTGGCCGAGGTCCGGGGCGGCCTGGGCGATGCCGGCGACGGCAAGGAGAGCCAGAGCGGCTGCGGTATGGAAGCGTTTCATCATCATGCACCCACTTTCGCTTTGATGGCGTCGCTCAGTTCGTCGTATTCGCGGTTGGCGCGGCGCACGTAGATGCCGGTGATGACGATGGTGAACACGATGACGAACAGGCCCAGGGGAATGCCCCAGGTCATGACGCCTTCACCGATGCGGGAACCCATGAACTCCTTGTTGAAGGCGACCAGCAGCGTGAAGCCGTAGTACACGATCATCATGGCCCAGGTCAGCGTCCAGCCGAACCGGGAACGGGTTTCTTTGAGCTTGAGGTAATTCGGGTCGCTCTTGACCCTTTGTACGATATCTTGGTCCACTTTTGTCTCCTGATTTTTCTGGTATTGCCTTTTCGGCTGAGACCCATCCTACGGCTGGCCCCTTACCGGATTCTTACGGCATGGAAGTAAATGACCGTTCGCTTTCAGCTCCAGCCGTTTCAAATTGAAACCTGACGCTGAAAATGCACTAAACTTGAAACATGAACGCATCCCGCCCACCGCTCGACGCCGGTGACAAGCCCGTCATCTGGACCGTCTCCGTCTCGCGCCTGTCCGACCTGTTCCGCGACATCACTGTCGAATACGACCATGTGGCTTCGATCGAACCGCTGCACCTTGGTTTCGACGATGCGGCGAAACACATCCGCGAGCGCCTGGCGCTCGAACACTGCGACGTGGTCATCGCGGCCGGCTCGAACGCCGCCTGGCTCAAGGGCCGCGTGTCGGTGCCGGTGGTGGCGGCCAAGGCCAGCGGCTTCGACGTGCTCAAGGCGCTGGCGCGGGCGCGCCGCGTCTCCCACCGGATCGGCGTCATCAGCTACCAGGCGCCGCTGCCGGAACTGGGCGACTTCGCCGCCACCTTCGGCCTGGACCTGGCCCAGCGCACCTACGTGACGCGCGAGGATGCGCGCGCCGCGGTGCACGAGCTCAAGGCCGAGGGCATCGCCGTGATCGTCGGCGCGGGCCTGATCACCGACCTGGCCGAGGAAGCCGGGCTGACCGGCGTGTTCCTGTATTCGGCGGCCTCGATCCGCCAGGCCTTCGACGACGCGCTGGAGCTGGCGCGCCTGACCCGGCTCGAGGCCGGCCGCGGACGGCGCAAGGGAGCGGAACAACGCCCACGGCGCGGCATCAACGACCTGCGCGGCGACGCTCCGGCGATGGAGCGCCTGCGCCAGACCGTGGTGCTGTACGCGCGCTCGCCCAGCACCGTGCTGATCGAGGGCGAGACCGGCAGCGGCAAGGAACTGGTGGCGCAGGCGATCCACCGCGAGAGAGCGCGGCGCGGCGCCGACCGCCCCTTCGTGGCGGTGAACTGCGGCGCGATCGCCGAGTCGCTGCTGGAGTCGGAGCTGTTCGGCCACGAGGAAGGCGCGTTCACCGGCGCGCGCCGCGGCGGCCACGCCGGCCTGTTCGAGGCCGCCAACGGCGGCACCCTGTTCCTGGACGAGATCGGCGAAATGCCGCTGGCCCTGCAGACCCGCCTGCTGCGCGTGCTCGAAGAACGCGAGGTGATGCGGGTCGGCGGCACACGCCCGGTGCCGATCGACCTGCGCGTGATCAGCGCCACCCACTGCGACCTGGAAGCGCGGGTGCGCGAGGGGCGTTTTCGGGCCGACCTGTTCTATCGGCTGGCGGTGCTGCGCCTGCCCTTGCCGCCGCTGCGCGCGCGGGCGCAGGACATCGCGCCGCTGGCCGAATGGTCGCTCAAACACGCGCTGGCCGCGCTCGATGCGCGCCCGCATCCGAACCTGGCGGCCGAGATCGCGGCGTGCGCGCCCCTGCTCTCCTCCTATGCCTGGCCCGGCAATGTGCGCGAGCTGCGCAACCTGATGGAGCGGGTTGCGCTGTTCCTGGCGGCCGAGCCGCTGCAGTCGCTCACGCCCGCTTTCCTGCTGTCGGTGGCGCCCGAGCTGGGGCGCCAGCCGGCGCCGCTCGTCGCCGCCCCGCCGCGCGCGCCTGATGCGCCCGCGCTGCGCGAATCGGCGGCGGCGGTGCTGGCGCGCTTCGGCGGCCAGCGCGACCTGGCCGCGCGGCACCTGGGCATCAGCCGCACGACGCTCTGGCGGCGGCTCAGGTCCGAAGCTCAGTCGATATAACGCAGGCCGGCCTTCTCCAGGGGGCCGCGCATATCGTACATATCCAGGCCCAGCACGCCCGCGGCCAGCCTGGCGCGCTTTTCTTCCTCCAGGCTTTCGCGCTGCTCCGCCACGTGCGCGACACGCCCGGCGTCCTGGCCCGGCACCACCGCCACGCCATCGTCGTCGGCCACGATCACGTCGCCCGGATTGACCAGCGCCCCCGCGCACAGCACGGGAATATTGACCGACCCCAGGGTCGCCTTGATCGTGCCCTTGGCGCTGATGCACTTGCTCCAGACCGGAAAACCCATCTCCTTGAGCACGCGCACGTCGCGCACGCCGGCGTCGATCACCAGGGCGTGCGCCCCGCGCGCCATGAAGCTGGTGGCCAGCAGGTCGCCAAAGTAGCCGTCGCCGCATTCGGCGCTGATCGCCGCAACCACGATGTCGCCGGGCTGGATCTGTTCGGCCACCACATGCATCATCCAGTTGTCGCCAGGGTGCAGCAGCACCGTCACCGCCGAGCCGGACACCTGGGCGCCCGGCCAGATCGGGCGCATATACGGCTTGAGCAGGCCGACACGGCCCATCGCCTCATGCACGGTGGCGCTGCCCAGCTTGCCGAGCAGGTCGATGGTGGCGCGATCGGCGCGCGTGACATGGCGCTTGACCACGCCCAGCTGGTTCATCAATGGAACGGTCATCTCAGTATCCTTTCCGGGTGAGGAAGGCGTCCAGGCGCGGATATACATGGCGCGCGTTGCCCTCGAAAATCTGGAAACGGTCCGCGTCCGACAGGCTTGCCGCCTGCACGTAGCGTTTCGTATCGTCGTAGTAGTGGCCGGTGTCGGGATCGATGCCGCGCACGGCGCCGATCATCTCGGAAGCGAACAGCACGTTCTTTACCGGGATCACCTTGGTCAACAGGTCGATGCCGGGCTGGTGATAGACGCAGGTATCGAAGAAGATGTTGTTCAGCAGGTGTTCTTCGAGCAGCGGTTTCTTCATTTCCTGGGCCAGGCCGCGGAAGCGTCCCCAGTGGTAGGGCACCGCCCCGCCGCCATGCGGGATCAGGAACTTCAGGGTCGGGAAGTCCTTGAACAGGTCGCTGGTCAGGCACTGCATGAAGGCCGTGGTGTCCGCATTCAGGTAGTGCGCGCCGGTGGTATGAAAGCACGCGTTGCAGCTGGTGCTGACGTGGATCATCGCCGGAATGTCGTGCTCCACCATCTTTTCGTAGATCGGATACCAGTGGCGGTCCGATAGCGGCGGCGACGTCCAGTGGCCGCCCGATGGATCGGGATTCAGGTTGATGCCGACCATGCCGTATTGCTTGACGCAGCGCTCCAGCTCGGGAATGCAGGTCTTCGGATCGACACCGGGGGATTGCGGCAGCATCGCGGCGCCGATGAAGTGGTCCGGGTACAGCTGCGACACGCGGTAGCACAACTCGTTGCAGATCGCGGCCCAGGTGGCGCTGGTCTCGAAGTCGCCGACATGGTGGGCCATGAAGCTGGCGCGCGGCGAAAAGATCGTCAGGTCCGAGCCGCGCTCTTTCATCAGACGCAGCTGGTTCGTTTCGATCGACTCGCGCAGCTCGTCGTCGCTGATCTTGAGCTCCGACGCCTTCGGCCCCTGAGCCGGGGCGCCCAGGCTGGCGACCTGGCGCTGGCGCCACTCTTCGAGCGCCTTGGGCGCGGTCGTATAGTGGCCGTGGCAATCGATGACCAACGGCCGCCGTCCTTGATTGTGCAGCATCTTCTATTCTCCTTGTTCGGCGCGGACCAGTACCTCGCCGCGCATGATGGGCCGCGCGGTGCGCAGCAGCGCCGCGCGCGCGACGACTTGCGGATCGTGTTCGTCGAGTTCGAGTTCGACGCTCAATTCTCCGGTCGGATGTTCGACCGAGACGGTCTTGCGGCGCCCGTCCGGCACCTGCGCCAGCCCGGCGCAGACCGATCCGTCCAGGACCGCGGCAGTGGCCACCGTCACCGCGGCCAGCACGCCGATCGCCTCGTGGCACACATGCGGTATGAAGCAACGCGTGGCCAGGCTGCCGCCGGCGGCCGGAGCGGCGACCAGGCACATCTTCGGATAGCTCTTGCTCGTCACGTCGCCCAATCCCATCAGGGGACCGCAGGCCAGCCGCAGCGCCTCGACGCGCGCCCGCAGGGCCACGTTGGCGTCGAGGTCGGCGACCGATTCGTAGCCGCTCGCACCCAGGTCGCAGGCGCGCACCAGCACCATCGGCATGCCGTTGTCGATCAGGGTCGCCTCGATGGTCAGGGGATCGGCGCCGCCGAGCGCGATCGTGTCCTTCACGCGCCCGCTCGGCAGCAGCGCCGGGCATACCGAGCCGGCCGTGTCGAGGAACGCGATCGTGACCGGCGCCGCCGTGCCCGGCACGCCATCGATGCGGGCGGTTCCGCCATACTGCAGGCGCCGGCCCGGGGTGGGTACGGTCACGTCGCACTGCATGCCGGTATTGAGCGTCAGGATGCGCGCCGTCGTGGCGCCATCGGCGGGCGCCAGCAGGCCGCGCTCGAGCGCGAACGGCAGCACGGCGGCGAGCATGTTGCCGCAGTTGGGCGTGACGTCGACCGACTCGGCATCCGGCTGCAACTGGGCGAACAGGAAGTCGAGGTCGACGCCGGGCGTGGCGCTCTTGCGCACGATGCCCACCTTGCTGGTGAGCGGGTGGGCGCCGCCAAGGCCGTCGATCTGGCGGTGGTCGGGCGAGCCCATGGCCGCCAGCAGCACGCGATCGCGCGCCGCCACGTCGGCCGGCAGGTCCGATTCGAGAAAGAACGGACCGCGCGAGGTGCCGCCGCGCATCAGGATGCAGGGCACCGGGACCAGGTCGGATGCGGGCGCGCCGTTCATGCCGACTCCGGCACGCGCCGCGTCTTGAGGAAGTCTTCCAGCGATTCGCCGCGCATGATCGCATACACCTGCAAGTTCGACACCCGCAGCACGCGCGCGAATTTCTCGAGCACGAAGAAGCTGACCCCGTAGCGCACCAGGCCCAGCCAATCCTGCTTGCGCACCAGCGCCCGTTCCTCCGGCGTCAGGTGCGATTCGTCGAAAGCGGCCTCGAGATCGTCGACCACCAGCGCGCGAAACGCCGGCTCGCGATGGCGCCAGAAGAAGCGGTTCAGGTTGACCGCCTTGACGCTGGCGCGCACGTCGAACGGATAGGTGCCGTCGATCTCCTCGATCCCCGCCAGTTGCGCATTCGGCCGCGGCCTGGGCGCGGCCGGCGGCGGGCCGCTCGCTTCGACCTGCTCGTAGATCGTCACCGCCATATTGGTGGTGGTGGCGAGATACTGGTTCTGGTGCACGCAGCGGATTTCGTCGGTCAGCGCGCCGCGCATCGCCAGCCACATGATCACCTCGGCGCTCTCGGCGCCGCCTCGCCTGACCAGCTCGGCATGCGTCAGCGCGGTCATCTCGTGCGGCGCCTCGACGAACAGGCGCAGGAACTCGTCATCCCAGTCGGTGTCGTTGAAGCCGGTGCGCTCGCCGTGGATCTGGTGCGACAGCCCGCCGGTTCCGACCACGACCACCTTCAGGTCGTCCGGGAAGGATTGCACCGCGCGCCGTACCGCCTGCCCCAGCTTGAAGCAGCGCTGCGCGGTCGGCAACGGGTATTGCAGCACATTGATCGCGATCGGCAGGATCGCGCCCGGCCACGCCGGCTCGTGCGGCCACATCAGGCCGAGCGGAGAATTGCAGCCATGGTCGAGGGGGCGGTCCTGGAACACCGCCATGTCGAATTCCTCGTTGACCAGGCAGTCAGTGACGTGCGCCGCCAGGCCCGCATGGCCGCGGATGGACGGCAGCGGACGGCGGCCGGCGCCTTCGTCGGCCATGTCGAACTGGGGCGACACCCCGATCGAGAAGGTCGGATAGCAATCGAAGAAGAAGCTGTTGGCATGGTCGTTGTAGAAGAACAGCAGCACGTCCGGCTTCTTTTCGGCCAGCCATGCCGCTACCGGCTTGTAGCCCTCGAACAGCGGCGCCCAGGCCGGGTCATCCTGGCGCTTGCGGTCATAGGCCAGGCCGATGGTGGGAACGTGCGAGGTGCCGATGCCCCCGATGATGTGTGCCATATGGATTCCTGATGGTGATGGTGATCGTCTTCAGGCGGCTGCCTGATTCTCCGGCGCATCCCGTGTTTCGGCCTCGGCCAGGCGCAGCAGGATCTTGCGCATCGCGATGCCGGGCCGGTCGGGGCCGAAGCTGAGCTCCTCGAACGGCTCCGTCTCGCGCTCGACCACTTCCTGGATCCAGCCCAATGCATCGACGTCTTCCTGGTAGGCCTTCACCGACGATTCGACCAGGAAGCGGTCGGTCTCGGGGTCGTCCAGGTAGGTGTCGCGGCTGTTGAACCACCAGTAGTGGATCGTGCCCTGGGTTTCGGGCGTGTAGACGTGGGTGATCGTGTAGCGGTACTCGATCCGCTCTCCCGCGCGCGGCGCCTTGTTGACGATGCGCGCATGGGCGTAATGCAGCGCCGGACTGGCGAACCAGCCGTCCGAATGGCGGTCGACGATGCGGTCTTTCAGGCGCGCCGGGATGCCGTAGATGTCCGGCGCCGGCGCATCGAGCAGCGCGCGCACCAGGTGCACCCGGTCGCCGTCGACCCGCACGTCCATCGTCGAGCGCGAATACTCGGGGGTGCCGATGCCGGTGCCCGCGTGCAGGATCGGGAAATGCGTCTGGTCGAGCAGGTTTTCGTGCATCGCCACGTAGTTGGTCCGGACGTGGAACCGGCCGTTCACGGTCTTGTACGCCGGGTCGGACAGCCACGGCGTCTCGGGCACCAGGGCCGGATCGGCCCGGTCCGGGTCGCCCAGCCATACCCAGACCAGGGGCGAGCGTTCGACCACCGGGTAGGAGGCGATCCGCACGTGCGATGGCGCGCGCGTGAGCGCCGGCATGAACACGCACTGGCCATCCGGCGTGAAGTTCATGCCATGGTAGCCGCACACCACCCTGTCGCCGTCCAGGCGCCCTTTCGAGAGCGGAAAATTGCGGTGCGGGCAGCGGTCCTGCATGATGACCGGGTCGCCCGCCAGGGTGCGGTACATCAGCACCGTCTTGCCCAGCAGCGTGCGCTGCTTCAGGTCGCGGTTGATTTCCCCGCTCATGCCGGCGACGTACCAGGCGTTCCTGACGAGCGGGGTGGCATGGTCGGCCATCGCCTGGCGCTTGCCTGGGGTTTGCGGTGCTTGCGTGTCATGCGTTGCTTGCGGTGCTTGCGGTGCTTGCGACATGCCGTTCTCCTCGGTTCGTGGTCAGATGACGAGCGCGCCGCGCCGCTGGCTGAATTTCCAGCCGTCCGGCGTCGATACGACCGTATCGTGGAAGGTGCCCGCCACCGGCGCCTTGTTGCTGCCCGCTTCGCCGCGGGTCGCCGCGAACATCAGCATCTTCGAGCGGACCTGCACGACGCCCGCGGCGGATGCCTCCACCAGCACGTCGCTGGTGACGTGGAAGGTGACGACGCTGTCCGGGCGCTTGCGGAAGGCCTCCAGGATCGCCGCGCGGCCCCGGATCGGCTGGTCCGGGCTCGATGGCCGGAACAGGGTCGCGTCCTCGGTGAACAGGTCGGCCAGCTCCTCATAGCGGCGCTCGTCGTTGAGCAGCGCATACAGGGCGATGAGCTCGGCGCAGGCCTGGCGCACCAGCAGTTCTTCAATGGCGTGCATGGTCGTCGCTCCCCGTCGTCGATCCGGCCGGCAGCGCCAGCCATTCGCGCAGCGCCGCCAGCACGGCGGCGGGCTGCTCCATCATCGCCATGTGGCCGCACTCGTCGAGCAGGCGCAGCAGCGGTGGCCGCGGCAGCAGTGCCGCCATCCTTTCGTGGCGTTCGGGCGGGCTCCAGCCGTCCTGGCGGCCGCACAGCACCAGGGTCGGGCAATCGACGCCCTGCAGCACGCCGGTCGCGTCCGGCCGCGACAGCAAGGCGCGGGTCTGGGCCGCGTAGATCGCGCCCGTCATGCGCCCGACCATGTCCAGCACCGGCTGCACCACGGCGGGGTCGTCGCGCCGGTGCGGCGCAAGCATCGGCAAGCCCCAGGTGCGGGCGATGGCCGCCGTCCCCTGCGCGAGCGCCTGCTCGACCAGCACCGCGCGCCGTTCGACCTCGCCCGGGACGGCCGCCTCGTAGCCGGTGTCGAGCAGGGCCAGGCGCTCGACGCGGTGCGGCGCCTGGCGCATCACCTCCAGCGCCACCCGTCCGCCCATCGAATGGCCGGCCAGCGCGAAGCTGGCCGGCGCCCCGGCCAGCACATGGGCGGCCATCGCCGCCAGCGAATCGTGTTGCAGGAAGCTGATCACGCGCACGTCATGGTCGCGCGCCAGTTCACGGGCCTGCGCCTCCCACACGACGTCGTCGCACAGCAGGCCGCACAGCAGGTAGATCGTCTTCATCGCATCCTCACAGGTCCAGCACCAGCAGGCCGGTCTTCGCGCGCGAGCAGCACGGCGTGAACTGGTCGTTGGCGGCTTTTTCTTCGTCGGTGAAATACAGGTCGCGGTGGTCGGGCGTTCCCTCCAGCACGCGCGTGATGCAGGTGCCGCACACGCCCTGCTCGCACGAGATCGGAATGTCGATGCCGTGCTCCAGCAGCGCGTTGCAGACCGATTTTCCCGCCGGGATCACATAGGTCTGGCCGCTGCTGGCCAGCTTCACCTCGAACGCGGCGTCCCCCGACGCGTCCTGCGGCGCGGCGCCGAAGTATTCGAAGTGGATGCGATGCTCGGCCCATCCGGCGCCGCGCGCGCTGCCGGCGACGTGGTCGATGAAGCCCTGCGGACCGCATACATACAGGTGGGTGCCGGCGCCGGCCTGCGCCAGCAGCGCTGCCATGTCGAATTTCTGTCCGGCGGCGCCGGAATCGAAATGCAGGTGCACGCGGTCGCGAAACGGCGCGCCCGCGATGCGATCCAGGAAGGCGGCGCGCTCCGGCGAACGGGCGCAGTAATGCATGGCAAAGCGCGCGCCTGTCTTTGCCAGCCGCTCGGCCATGCACAGGATCGGGGTCACGCCGATGCCCCCGGCAAGCAGCAGGTAGTCGTCCGCGGGGCCCAGCTCGAAGTGATTGCGCGGCGCGCCGATCTGGATGACGTCGCCCTCGCTGAGCCGCTCGTGCGCCGCCTGCGAGCCGCCGCGCGAGGCCGGATCGCGCAGCACCGCGATCCGGTAGCGATGCCGTTCGGCCGGATCGTTGCACAGCGAATACTGGCGCACCAGCCCGTCGGCGATGTGGACGTCGATGTGCGCGCCGGCCGAGAACGGCGGCAGCGCCTGCCCGTCCTCGCTGGCCAGCTCGAAACCGGCGATGTCCTGTGCTTCCTGCGTCTTGCTGACGATTCTGACTGCGATAGTGTTCATGGCGTGACCGTATTTCAAGTAAACAAGGAGGGCTTCAGGCGGCCAGCATCCGGTGTGGATCGATGACGAATTTCTTCGCCACCCCGGCATCGAATTCGCCGTAGCCCTGCGGCGCCTCGTCCAGGCCGATGACCTGCACATTGACCACCTCGGCGACGTTGATGCGGTCCCACAGGATCGCCTGCATCAGGGCCCGGTTGTACTTCATCACCGGCGTCTGGCCGGTATGGAAGCTGTGCGACTTGGCCCAGCCCAGGCCGAAGCGGATCTGCAGGCTGCCGTGTTTGGCTGCCTGGTCGGCGGCGCCCGGATCGTCGGTGACATACAGGCCCGGAATGCCGATCCTGCCGGCCGCGCGCGTGATTTCCATCAGCGAGTTGAGCACCGTGGCCGGCGCCTCGCTGCGTGCGCCGGACTGGCCATGGCCGCGCGCCTCGAAGCCGACGCAGTCGACCGCGCAGTCGACTTCGGGCGTGCCCAGGATCGCGGCGATCTGCTCGCCCAGCGGCGCGTCCTGCGACAGGTCGACCGTCTCGAAGCCGACCGACTTCGCATGCGCCAGGCGGAGCGGATTGACGTCGCCGACGATGGTGACGGCCGCGCCCAGCAGGCGCGCGGACGCCGCGGCCGCCATGCCGACCGGTCCGGCGCCGGCGATATAGACGGTGCTGCCCGGGCCGACGCCGGCGGTGACGGCGCCGTGATAACCGGTCGGCAGGATGTCCGACAGGCAGGTCAGGTCGCGGATCTTCGCCATCGCACGGTCGCGATCGGGGAATTTCAGCAGGTTGAAGTCGGCATACGGCACCAGCACGTATTCGGCCTGGCCGCCGATCCAGCCGCCCATGTCGACGTAGCCGTAGGCGCCGCCGGCGCGCGACGGGTTCACGTTCAGGCACACGCCGGTGTCCTGCTCCTTGCAGGTGCGGCAACGGCCGCAGGCGACGTTGAACGGCACCGATACCAGGTCGCCCTTGCGCAGGGTTTCGACGTCGCGCCCGACTTCCAGCACTTCGCCGGTGATTTCATGGCCCAGCACCAGTCCGACTTGCGCCGTGGTGCGGCCGCGCACCATATGCTGGTCCGAGCCGCAGATATTGGTCGACACCACGCGCAGGATCACGCCATGCTCGATCTTGCGGCCGTGCGGGTCTTCCATCTTCGGAAACGGGATGTTCCGGACTTCGACCTTGCCCTGCCCCATGTACACCACACCACGATTTTCTGCCATTGCTTCCTCCGTTGTCGTTTGCTTGTCCGCAGGTGCGCCACCACGGCGCACCGCTGTCTGGCTCAGAACGCGTGCTTGATGCCGGCCATCACGCCGTTCTGGGTTCCGCCGGCACGCGTCGTCGCGCCCGCGCTGAGGGCGACCGCCGCTGCGCCGCTGTTGTCGACCTTCCCGCCCATCAGGTACACGGTGGTGCGCTTCGAGAAGTTGTACATCCCGCGCAGCACGACCATATTGGTGTCGTTGCCGCTGTCGCGGAAGTCCAGGCGCAGCACCTGGCCGTCGATCGTGATCATCGGCGTCACCGCGTAGGCCGCGCCCAGGTAGGACAGGGTGCTGCGCGGGGTCAGGGCGTTGCCTTCGTTGTCGCGCCAGAAGCGCCCCCCGCTCACCTTCCAGTCGCCCAGCACCACGTACGCGCCGAGGTTGATCCGGGTGTCCGACAGCGCGCTGCTGGTCGGACTGAACGCCGCCGCCGCGCCCGGACCGCCGTTGTAGGTGTCGTAGGCCAGCGCCGCGCCCCAGCGCTTGCTGTCGTAGCGCAGCATGGCGCTCCAGGCGCGGCAGGCCTTGTCGTCGGTCGCGCTCTCGCCGCCGCAGCCGGTGGCGGACGGACCGCCGGCGGTGGCCGCATCGCGTCCGAGGCTGTAGGTGGCGCCGACCGTCACCCCGCTGAACGTGCCCTTGTACGCGATCGAATTGTCCTTGCGGTCGTTCGGCAGGTAGAGGTCGAGCGAGCCCATCGAGTATTGCGAAGGCCCGATGATGTCGGTGTCGAAGCGCGAGAAGAACAGCATGCTGTAGTTGCGGCCGACGGTCACGGCGCCCCAGTCTCCGCTCAGGCCGACCCAGGCCTGGCGCCCGAACAGGCGGCCGCCCTGGTTGACGCCGCCGGCGTCCGGGCCGAAGCCATTCTCGAGGGTGAAGATGGCCTTCAGGCCGTTGCCCAGGTCCTCGCTGCCGCGCAGGCCGATCCGCGACGGGAACATGCCCCCCGACAGGTTCGGCATCCGGGTCAGGCTCTCCCCATTCGGTCCGGCGTTCGACAGCCGCTCGATGGCGGTGTCGATGATGCCGTACACCTGGACCGACGATTGCGCGAGGGCCGGCGCCGCGCCCGCCATGCACAGCATTCCCGCCAACAGCGCGGCCTTGTTCTTCTTCGCTACCTTGTTCTTCATCTGTATGTGTCTCCGTTATGGTCTTATGTCATGCAGTGACGATCGTGTGCTGCTGATTCGGTGTCTCGTGTCGCCGTTCCTCCCTTTCGCGGATTTCGTCTGTCGGATGCGTCAGGCCGTCGCCAGCCGGGCGGCGCCGTCGCCCACGCCGAGCAGTGCGCCCAGGCGCGCGTCGTCGCGCAGCAGATCGCTGCTGACGCCGTCATGCACGATGCGGCCGCGGTCCAGCACCACCACACGGTCGGTGACCTCGAGCGCCATATGGGCGTGCTGCTCGACCAGGACCAGGGTCTGGCCGGCGTCCTTGAGCACGCGCGTGGCGTCGAGCAGGACGTCCATCATGATTGGCGACAGCCCTTCCAGCGGCTCGTCGAGCAGCAACAGGCTGGGGTTGCCGACCAGCGCGCGGCCCATGGCCAGCATCTGCTGCTCGCCGCCCGAGAGCTGGTTGCCGAAGTTCGTCCGGCGCTCGGCCAGGCGCGGAAACAGCCGGTACACGGCCGCCAGGTCCCACTGGCCGGCGCGCGCCGCGACCTCCAGGTTCTGGTGCACGGTGAGCGAGTGAAAAATCTCGCGCTCCTGCGGCACGTAGCCCAGGCCGGCCGCGTTGCGCTGGTGCGGCGCCAGCGCGCCGATGTCGGCCCCATTCATCCGCACGCTTCCCTTGAAGGTGGTGGTCAGTCCCATCAGGGTCGCCAGCAGCGTGCTCTTGCCCACGCCGTTGCGGCCCAGCAGGGCCACCGCCTCGCCCTTGCCGATCGCCAGCGACAGGTCGTTGAGAACGACCGCATCGCGGTAGCCCGCGGTCAGTCCGGATAGTTCGATCAGCTTAGTCATGGCGCCGTCCCAGGTAGACATCCCGCACGCGCGGGTCGTTGCGGATCTCGTCGACCGAGCCTTCGGTGAGCACCGCGCCCTCGACCAGCACGGTGATGCGCCGGGCGAAGCGGAACACCAGGTTCATGTCGTGCTCGATGAAGACGATGGCCAGTTCGGCCGGCAGGCGCTCGAGCAGCTCGAGGACCATGCCGCTCTCGCCGTTGGGGATGCCCGCCGCCGGTTCGTCCAGCAGCAGCACCTTGGGGCGCAGCGCCAGCGCGATGCCGATTTCGACCAGGCGGCGCTGGCCGTAGGCCAGTTCGACGATCTTCCTGGCGGCCAGCGCGCCCAGGCCCAGCTGCTCGAGCAGGTGCGCCACCTCGGCGCGCACGGCGCCGTCGCTGCCGGTGCGGCCCCATGGCTTCCAGCTGCGGCCCAGGCGCTGCGCGACCGGGATCGCGAGGTTCTCGGCCACCGTCAGGTGGTTGAACAGGGTGTTCAGCTGGAAGGTGCGCACCAGCCCGTGGTTGACGCGGCGCTGCGGCGAGGCGCGCGTCAGGTCGCTGCCGCCGACCAGGATCGCGCCTGCGTCGGGCGCCAGCACGCCGGTGCACAGGTTGATGAAGGTGGTCTTGCCGGCGCCGTTCGGGCCGATCAGCGCATGGCGCGCGCCCTGCTCGATCTTGAGGCCGACGTTCTTCGTGACCTCGACCGCGCCGAAGCGCTTGCACATGCCCCGGGTTTCCAGTGCGTAGTTCATGCGCCCTCCGTGGTCGCGGCCGGACGGGCCTGGCGGCCGAACGACTTGAACAGCCCGCCGTCGCCCAGCGACATCAGGCCGCCCGGCGCGAACCGCACCAGGAAGATCAGCATCAGGCCGACCGCGAACATCCAGTGGAAGGGATTGATGGCCGCGGCCCGGTCCAGCATCAGCATGTACAGCGGGATGCCGATGAAGGCGCCGTACATGCGGCCGACGCCGCCGATGATCAGCATGATCAGGATGTCGCCCGACAGCTGGAAGGTGAGGCGGTCGAGGCTGACCGTGCGCGTGAGCTGGGCGCCCAGGCCGCCGGCCATGCCGGCCAGCACCGCCGACAGCGTGTAGACCGCGACCAGGCGCAGGTGCACCGAGGCGCCCACCAGGCCCATGCGCCTGGCGTTCTCGCGAATGCCGCGCAGCGACAGCCCGAAGGGCGAGTTGACGATCGTGCGCACCACCAGGAACGCCAGGAACAGCACGCCGAGCGCGTACAGGTAGGCCGTGGTGCCGTACAGGTCGAACTCGAAGCGGCCGAACAGCGGATCGACGGCGATGCCGGACAGGCCGTCGGCGCCGCCGGTCACGCTGCCCCAGGCGTTCGCGACCTCGTGCAGCAGCACCGTGATCACCATGGTCAGCATCAGCAGCGCCAGGCCATGGGTGCGCAGCACCAGTAGGCCGCTCAGCACGCCGATGACGCCGGCCGCGCCGCCGGCCACCAGCAGGCCGCTCAGGGGCTCTTGCGAGAAATGCAGGTTGTAGTAGCCGGCCGCATAGGCGCCCACGCCGAAGAACGCGGCGTGGCCCAGCGTGGTGATGCCGGCGAATCCCAGCACCAGGTCGAGCGACAGGCCGAACATCACCATCACCAGGATTTGCGCACCCAGCGACAGGTAGGTGTCGAAACTGAAGAAGGCGGCCATGGCCACGATCCAGGGCAGGACGTCCATCGGGCCCAGGCGATAATGCGGCAGCGCATTGGCCGCCAACGGCGTGTTGAATTCGTGTTTCATGCTGGCCTTCCGAAAAGTCCTTGTGGACGCAGCAGCAGCACCACCAGCGTCGCGAGATAGATGACGATCCCGCCGCCGACCGGCAGGTAGTAGCGGCCCAGGGTATCGACCAGGCCGAGGAGGATGGCGGCGCACAGGGTGCCCTTGATGCTGCCCAGGCCGCCGACCGACACCACGATCAGCACCAGCACCAGGTAGTGCAGCGCGTAATAGGGCTCGAGCGGGAACATGTCGGCGCCCAGGGCGCCGCCCAGGCCGGCGAAGCCGCAGCCGATGGCGAAGGTGACGGCGAACAGCGCCTTGACGTCGATGCCGATGCAACCGGCCATGCGCGCATTGTCGACCGCCGCGCGCAGGCGCGCGCCGACCGCGGTTTTCTCCAGTCCCAGCCAGATCGCGACGCCGCAGGCGGCGGCCACCACGATCAGGAACAGGCGGTACACCGGCAGTCCCAGTTCGCCCAGTTGCACGGTACCGCGCAGTCCGGCCGGCACCGGGACGTTCTGGATCGACGAACCGAACAGCGCGTTGGCGCCGGCGATCATCACCATCACCAGGCCCATGGTCATCAAGACCTGCCCCAGTTCGCTCTGGCCGTAGATCCACGAATACACGGTGCGCTCGAGCAGCGCGCCGATCAGCATCGTGCCGAGCACGGCCAGCACGATGGCCGCCCCATACGGCAGGCCGGCCATGGTGGTCAGGGCGACCGTCAGATAGCCGCCGATCATGGCAAAGCCGCAGTGGGCCAGGTTCACGACCCGCATCACGCCCATCGTGATCGACAGGCCGACCGAGATCAGGAACAGGATCATGCCGAACGAGACGCCGTCGAACAGCACCATGACCAGCGAGGCGAAGGCGCTAGACATGGCTGCCTCCACGATGCACAAGGGCGTGCGCGGCCACGCCGGGGGCCAGCCGGCCCCGGTTGAGTGAATATGACTGCAAGATGATTCTCCAAAGCGTGCGCCTGCCCGCGGCGGGCGCGTTATCAGGGTTGAAGCCGGGGGTCGGTGGCGCCTGGATGCGCCGCCACGGTCTTACTCGACCTTGACGCCAGGGTCCTTGATCGCCTCATAGGTTTTGAAGGTCTTGTTGACGTAGGCGCCGTCGACCTTTTCCACCTTGCGGATGTAGACGTTCTGGACCAGTTCACGCGTGACCGGATCGACCTTCACCGGCCCGCGAGGACTCTCCCAGGCCAGGGTCTTGATCGCCGCCATCGCCTTCGGCCCATCCTTCTTGCCGTCGGTGGCCTTGATCATCTGGTAGATCATGTGCATCGAGTCCCAGGCCGACACCGAGGCCACGTTCGGGATGCGCGTGGCGCCGGCCTTCTTGCGCAAGGCGGCCACGAAAGCCTGGTTGGCGGGCGTGGCGCTGGTGGCCGAGTAGTGCAGCGCGGTGACGATGCCGGAGGCGGCGTCGCCGTAGCCGGCCAGTTCGCTTTCCTCGGTCTCGGCGGTGGCCAGCAGCTTGATGCCGTCCTTTTCCAGGCCGCGTTCCACGTAGGCCTTGATGAAGGCGACCGACAGCGGGCCGACCGGCATGAACATGTAGACGTAATCGGGCCTGGCTTCGCGCACCTTCTGCATATAGGTCGAGAAGTCGGCGGTATTCAGGGGCACGCGCATTTCGCCGGCAATCTTGCCGCCGGCCCCGACGAAGGACTTGCGGTAGGCGGCGATGGCGTCGTGGCCGGGCGCATAGTCGGCCGCCGCCAGGAACACGTTCTTGCCGCCCGCCTCGGCCGTCCACTTGGCCAGCGGCGTGGCCACCATCCATTGGGTATAGCCCGAGCGCAGCAGGTAGGGGGAACGCGACAGGATGCCCGAGGTGCCGGAATTGTTGATGATGACCGGTACCCGGGCCTGGGTGGCGACGTCGGCCACCGCCAGCGCGGTCGGGGTGAATTCGATGCCTGCGATGTACTGCACCTGGTCGCGCACCACCAGCTCTTCGGCCAGCTGGCGGGCGCGCGCCGGGTTGTTGCCGCCAACGTCCTTGTAGATGATCTTGACGGTGTGGGCGCCGGCCTTGCCGCCGTGCTGGGCGACGTAGGCTTCCGTCGCTTCTTGAATGTACTTGCCCCAGTGGCTATATGGACCGCTGAACGAGGCGATGACGCCCACCCGCACTTCGGCAGCACTGGCCACACCCATGCCGCATACCATCAGGCAGCCGGCCGCCAGGACCGACGCTTTCCATTTGCTCATCTTCACTGTCTCCTCCGATTTTTATTAACGACATGCTGCGGGGGGCTTCAGCGACCGTCTTGCGCGGTCTTGCTTGCATCTTCGCGTCAGCCATGCAGCGGCATCTCCGGGAACTGCACCGCCTGTATGCAGAACCGGGCTGGTGTGATCCAATTGTATACATGCTTTAGAAATATGACCACAATTTTGCAGAGAATTGGCATATTTTCTCGGTATACATCCCTCGATATGGAAAAACGCGAAAAAGCTGTATACACTATGTATACAAACTGAAACCAGTGCCCCCCCTTTGGCTAGCGGCACGACTAATGAACGGAGACCGTACGTGTACCCAAAAAACGCTTGGTATGTGGCTTGCATGCCGGAGGAAATCGCCGATAAACCGCTGGGCCGCCAGATCTGCGGCGAAAAAATGGTGCTGTACCGCGGCGTCGAAGGCGCCGCCAAGGCGCTGGAAGACTTCTGCCCTCATCGCGGGGCGCCACTTTCCCTCGGATTCGTACGAGACGGCAATCTGGTGTGCGGCTATCACGGCCTGGAAATGGGTTGCGACGGCAAGACGGTCGCCATGCCGGGCCAGCGCGTGCGCGGCTTCCCCTGCATCAAGAGCTTCCCTGTCATCGAGCGCTATGGCTTCATCTGGGTCTGGCCGGGCGATCCGGCGCAGGCCGACCCGGCCAAGTTGCCCCACCTGGCGTGGGCCGAAAGCCCCGATTGGGCGTATGGCGGCGGCCTGTACTACATCAAATGCGATTACCGCCTGATGGTCGACAACCTGATGGACCTGACCCACGAAACCTATGTCCACGCCTCCAGCATCGGCCAGAAGGAAATCGACGAAGCGCCGGTGACCACCAGGGTCGAGGGCGACGAGGTGATCACCAGCCGCCATATGGAAAACATCACTGCGCCGCCCTTCTGGAAGATGGCGCTGCGCGGCAACGACTTGCCGGACGACCAGGCGGTCGACCGCTGGCAGGTCTGCCATTTCACGCCGCCCAGCCACGTGCTGATCGAGGTCGGCGTGGCCTTGGCCGGCAAGGGCGGCATCGACGCCCCGCAGAACGAGAAGGCGGGGTCCATCGTGGTAGACTTCATCACCCCCGAGACCGAGACCACGCACTGGTATTTCTGGGGCATGGCGCGCAACTTCAAGCCGCATGACAAGGAACTGACCGCCTCGATCCGCGAGGGCCAGGGCAAGGTGTTCGGCGAAGACCGCGAGATGCTGGAGCGGCAGCAGGAAAACCTCCTGAAGCATCCCGAACGCAAGCTCCTGATGCTCAATATCGATGCCGGTGGCGTACAATCGCGTCGCGTCATCGACCGCCTGCTGGCCGCGGAACGCCCAGCCTGAACCACCCACCTGCCTGCCCCATGAACGAACCGACCACGCCCACCCCGCACGACCTGAAGAGCGCCCCAGCGGGCAGCCAGCCGGCGGCCAGCCGCGACGCCTCGCAGACCGAGCGCGCGATCCTGGGCTTGCGCGATGCGGTGCTGCGCGGCCATTTCGTCCCGGGCGAGCGCCTGTCCGAGGTCGAGGTTGCCGAGCACCTGGGCGTGTCGCGCACGCCGATCCGCGCCGCCATGCAGCGCCTGGCCGAAGAAGGCCTGCTGGACGCGGCGCAGCCGTCCGGCTACGTGGTGCGGGTTTTTTCCCAGCACGACATCGCCGACGCGATCGAGGTGCGCGGGACGATCGAGGCGCTGGCCGCGCGCCTGGCGGCCGAGCGCGGCGTATCGCGTTTCGTGCTGCAGCAGATGCGCGACTGCGTCGAGCGCCTGGATGCGACGGTCGACAGCGACCTGCCCGAGATCGAGAAACTCGAACAGTACGCCGTGTTCAATGGACGGCTGCACGACCTGATCCTGGAGGCTTCCGCCAGCAGCATGGTCCAGCGCGCGCTGCTGCGGGTCGCGTCGATGCCGTTCGCGTCGCCGAACGCGTTCGTCATCGCCCAGGCCGTACTGCCCGGCTCGCAAATGAACATGAAGCTGGCGCAGATGCAGCACCACGACATCGTCGACGCCATCGAAGCGCGCGCCGGCGCCCGGGTCGAGGCGCTGGTCAAGGAACATTCCCGCATTGCCCAGAAGAACCTCGAACTGGCGCTGCGCAACACCGATGCGCTCGACCGTATCGTCGGCGCGGCGCTGATCCAGCGAGCCTGAGCTGCCAGGCCGCCAGCCCTCTCCCAGCCCGGCAACCGGGTCGCACGGCGTCGTGATGAAACTTTGACCACCTCAAGTGCAGCTCCCGGCAAAACCTCGTATGATGGTTCCTTACCAAGGCCTGGCGCTGAATCGTCGCCGGGACGTCGTAGCATGCCGGCCGCCGGGCACCCGCCCTCACTGGCGTTCACTGCGCCGCGCGTGCCGACCCATCGGAGGCAATATGCAACATGCATCGCAAGCTGCACTGTTTTCGCTGATCGGCGATACCCCGCTGGTGGAAGTCACCCGGATCGATACCGGTCCCTGCCAGCTGTTCCTCAAGCTCGAATCCCAGAACCCGGGCGGCTCCATCAAGGACCGCATCGGCAAGACCATGATCGAGCAGGCCGAGCACGACGGCCTGCTGCAGCCCGGCGGCACCGTGATCGAGGCCACGGCCGGCAATACCGGCCTGGGCCTGGCGCTGGTGGCGCGCATCAAGGGCTATCGGGTGGTCCTGGTCGTGCCCGACAAGATGGCGGCCGAAAAAGTCCTGCACCTGAAGGCGCTCGGCGCCGAGATCCACCTGACCCGCTCCGACGTCGGCAAGGGCCACCCCGAGTATTACCAGGACTACGCGGCGCGCCTGGCCAGGGAGATCCCCGGCGCCTGGTTCGCCGACCAGTTCAATAATCCGGCCAATCCGCGCGCCCACGAAACCACGACCGGCCCCGAGATCTGGGACCAGACCAACCACAAGCTCGACGCCATCGTGGTCGGCGTCGGATCAAGCGGCACCCTCACCGGCCTGTCGCGCTACTTCAAGAAAACCCAGCCCCTGCTCGAATTCGTCCTGGCCGACCCGAAAGGCTCGATCCTGGCCGAATACGTCGAGACCGGCCACGTCTCGCAACACGCGGGCTCGTGGGCGGTCGAGGGCATCGGCGAGGACTTCATCCCCGGCATCGCCGACCTGTCGCGCGTGAAGACCGCATACACCATCAGCGACGAAGAAAGCTTTTCCACCGCGCGCCTGCTGCTGCAGCGCGAAGGCATCCTGGGCGGCTCCTCCACCGGCACCCTGCTGGCGGCGGCGCTGCGCTATTGCCGCGCGCAGACCCGCCCCAGGCGCGTGGTCACCTTCGTCTGCGACACCGGCACGCGCTACCTCTCCAAGGTGTACAGCGACGGCTGGATGGTCGACCAGGGCCTGATCACGCGCCCCAGAATGGGCGACCTGCGCGACCTGATCGGCCGCCGCCACGACGCCGGCGAAGTCATCACGCTCGCGCCCGAGGACACCCTGCTCACCGCCTTCAACCGCATGCGCTCGAGCGACCTGCAGCAACTGCCGGTGGTCGACGCCGGCGGCCGGCTGCTGGGCCTGATCGACGAATCCGACCTGCTGCACCAGGTGACGCAGGATACCGCGCGCTTCAATGCGCCGGTGTCCGGCACCATGACGTCCGAGCTGCAAACCCTGCATCCGGCGGCGAGCATGGGCCAGTTGCGCGAGATCCTCGACCGCGGCCTGACCGCCGTCATCGCCGACGGGCCGACCTTCTATGGCCTGATCACGCGCTACGACCTGCTCAATCATTTGCGAAGGACCCTGTCTTGACTACTCCCATCGAATTCAAGCGTCACCTGGCCACCCGCGTGATCCACGGCGGCCAGGCGCCCGAACCGGTCACCGGCGCCGTGATGCCGCCCATCTTCGCCACCTCGACCTTCCGGCAAGAAAGTCCTGGCGTGCACAAGGGCCTCGACTACGGCCGTTCGCACAACCCGACGCGCTGGGCCCTCGAGCGCTGCGTGGCCGACATCGAGGGCGGCCGCGCCGCCTTCGCCTTTGCTTCCGGCCTGGCCGCGATCGCGGCGGTGCTCGAACTGCTGCCGAGCGGCTCGCACATCGTGGCCGGCGACGATATGTATGGCGGCACCTACCGCCTGTTCGAGCGCGTACGCCGCGACAGCGCCGGCCTGTCGTTCAGCTACGTCGACCTGTCCGACCCCGACGCGCTGGCCGCCGCCATCAAGCCCGAGACGCGCATGGTGTGGGTCGAAACCCCGACCAACCCGATGCTGAACCTCGCCGACCTGACCGCGATCGCCGGCCTCTGCCACGCGCGCGGCATCATCAGCGTGTGCGACAACACCTTCGCAAGCCCGATCAACCAGCGTCCCCTGGCGCACGGCTTCGACATCGTGGTGCACTCCACCACCAAGTACATGAACGGCCACTCGGACGTGATCGGCGGCGTGGCCGTGGTCGGCGCCGGCGACGCCCAGACCGGCCTGGCCGAGAAACTCGGCTTCATCCAGAACGCCGTGGGCGCCATCCAGGGCCCGTTCGACAGCTTCCTGGTGCTGCGCGGGATCAAGACGCTGGCCCTGCGCGTCGAGCGCAGCAACGCCAACGCCCTGCTGCTGGCCAGCTGGCTCGAGCAGCAGCCGAAAGTACGCAAGGTGGTCTACCCGGGCCTGGAATCGCATCCCCAGCACGCGCTGGCGCGCCACCAGATGCACGGCTACGGCGGCATCGTCGCGCTCGACCTCGACACCGACGTCGCCGGCGCGCGCCGCTTCCTGGAAACCTGCGAGGTGTTCACCCTGGCCGAGAGCCTGGGCGGCGTGGAAAGCCTGATCGAGCATCCGGCCCTGATGACCCACGCCAGCATTCCGCCCGAACGTCGCGCCGAGCTGGGCATAGGCGATGGGCTCATCCGCCTGTCGGTGGGCATCGAGCATGTCGACGACCAGCGCGAGGACTTGCGGCGCGCATTGGCCGCGATCTGAGCAGCGTAGGGTTGGCGGCGCTGCCGCCGACGCGGTGATCGTTACCGGCTCCGATATCGAGCCGGATGATCTCGCGGCCAACCATCACCGCGTCGGCGGCGTAGCCGCCAACCCTACGCGTGCAACGGCCCGGTCGTGGGCGCGGCCATTGCGCTGCGCAGCTTGAAGGTCGCCACCAGCGCCGAGAGTTCCGCCGCCTGCCGGCGCATCGACGCCGCCGCCGCCGCGGCTTCCTCCACCATCGCCGCGGTCTGCTGGGTCGACGTGTCGATCTCGGCGATCGACTTGCTGACCTGGGTGACACCCAGGGCCTGGTCCGCGCTGGCGGCATGGATCCGGGCCAGAATGCCGGCCACCTCGTGCACGTGCCGCAGCATCGCGCGCATGGTCGAGCCGGCCGATTCGGCCATGCCGGTGCCGGCCTCGATCTCGCCTGACGACTCCTGGACCAGCTTCTTGATTTCCCTGGCCGCCCCGGCTGAATGCTGGGCCAGGTTGCGCACCTCGCTGGCCACCACGGCGAAGCCGCGGCCTTCGCTGCCGGCGCGCGCCGCTTCCACCGCCGCGTTCAGCGCCAGGATATTGGTCTGGAAGGCGATGCTGTCGATCATGCCCGTAATGTCCACGATGCGCGCGGAGGATGCCTTGATCGCCCCCATGCGCGCCACCAGCTGCTCGACCGCCCGCGCGCCTTCGGCGACCACGCCGGACGCGGCCTGGGCCAAGGCATTGGCTTGGCGCGCATTGGCGTCGTTGCTGGCGATCGCTTCGCTCAGCTCGTCCATCGCGCTTGACGTCTGGCGCAGCGCGTCGGCCTGACGCTCGGTGCGGGACGACAGGTCCTGGTTGCCTTCGGCGATCTCGCTCGAGGCCGCATCGATCGCCTGGGCGCCGGCCAGCACCTGCGACACGGTGCCCGACACGCCATGGGTCATGCCGTTGAGGGCGTCGAACAGGCGGCCGATCTCGTCGCTGCGCCGGTGCCCGATGGTCGGACGCAGGTCGCCCCTGGCGACCTGCTCGGCCAGCATGGCGGCCTGCCGCAGCGGCGCCACCAGGTTGCGGCTCAAGGCCCAGGCCAGGCCGGCGCCGACCAGCAACGCCGCGCTGCCCAGTCCCAGCAGCAGGGTCTTGCTGAAGTGCGACGCGGCGGCCGTTTCGTCGGCCAGGCGGTGCGCCTCGCTGCTCTCGTAGGCGAGCAGGGCTTCGAAGGCGCCGACCCGGGCCTGGTAGCCCGGCTCCCATTGCCTGGTCAGGATCTCCTCGACCCGGCCGGTCTGCCCCAGGTCCTTGGCCTTGAACAGCGCGTCCTGCACCGTGCCCAGCGCAGCCTTGTGGCCGGCCGCGTCCTGCAGCAGTGCGCGCTCGCGCGCCGACACCGGCAGCCTGGCCAGCCTCGCCTCGATGGCGGCGATGTCGTCGCGGCCTTGCTCCAACTGGGCCTGGAAGTAATCGGCCAGTTCCAGGCTGTCGCTGCGCGCGATCGACACCGTGCGCGAACCGTTCAGGCGCTCGATGCCGAGCAGGTCGGACACCAGCTGCTGCTTGGCCAGCTTGTCGTCGACCAGGTTCGCGGTGATCACGTCCGCCGCGTGCATGCGCCAGACCGCGACGGCGGCGATGGTCACGATGACGAGGGAGAGGATGCCGAAGGCGCCGGTGAGCTTGGCGAAGGTATTGAGCGGTGCGAGTCGCATGGGCGGTCCATGATGAGATTGGGCAACGATGCGTGCATTGTAGGAATGCTATATGACACCGTCATGAACCAATCTTCCAGGAATGACCACCCGGCGCGCTCGCCGTACAAATAGAATGTACAAATAAAAAGGCGCTGTAATCGTTAGCTGTGGATGAGCACTGAACTGCTGAGCTGATCCGCGGTCCAATCCCGGTCGTCATCGATCGGGAGCGTACGATGAAAGCGCCGCAGTTTGCACGGTTGTTCACCCAGCTGCCAAAGTTGAACCAGCCACAGCGCCGGCAGGTGCTCGCCGCCCTGCATCCGGCAGCCGGACTGGACCGGGTGACCGCCCTCATCGGTGAGATCCGGTCAACCGGGCGGCGCTGCCCGGACTGCGCCTGCGAACGCTGCCACCGGCACGGCCAGGCCAACGACCTGCAACGCTATCGCTGCTGCGCGTGCGGCCGCACCTTCAACGACCTGACCGGCACGCCGCTGGCGCGGCTCAGGCTCAAGGGCAAGTGGCTCGCCTATCTGGAAGCGGTGCTCGATTCCCGCTCGGTCCGCTCTGCGGCCAAGCGTGTCGGCGTGCACCGCAACACGGCATTTCGCTGGCGTCATCGCTTTCTCGATCGGGTCAAGGACGACCGCCCGGCACGACTGATCGGCATCGTCGAGGCCGACGAGATGTTCCTGCTCGAATCGCAAAAGGGTTCGCGCAAGCTCGATCGCCAGCCGCGCAAGCGCGGCGGCAGGGCTGCCCTGCGCGGGATCTCGCATCACCTTGACTGCATCCTGGTGGCGCGCGACCGCAGCGGCCAGACCATCGACGCCGTGACCGGACGCGGCGCCCTGAAAGCGGCGCAGCTGGTCAGGCACCTGCGGCCGAAACTCGACCCGCAGGCGCTGCTGGTAACGGACGCCAACGCCGCCTATGCCGCCTTCGCCCGTGCGCATGGCGTTGCGCACCAGGCCGTCAATCTCAGCGCCGGTGAACGAGTGCGCAAGGGCGCCCAAGGCGCCATCCATGTGCAGAATGTCAACGCCTATCACCGGCGCTTCAAGGAATGGCTGGCGCGCTTTCATGGCGTGGCGTCGCGCCGCCTGCCCAATTACCTGGGCTGGCACTGGGCGCTCGATGGTGGGCGGGTACCTTCTGTCGAGCAATTGCTGCGCATCGCATTCGGGGTCATCAACAGCTAATGGGTACAGCGCCAATAAAAAAAGCCCGCGGCACACGTGCACGCGGGCTTCCTGCTCGGAGCGCCTTGCGGCGCTCGTCTTACTCGATCTCGACCGTTTCGGCCGGGGCCGGTGGCGGCAGTGCGTCGCCTTCCGGGAACTCGAGGACCACGTCGTCCTTCTCGTTCAGGTCCACCGTCACGCGGCCGCCGTTGACCAGGCGGCCGAACAGCAGCTCGTCGGCCAGCGCCTTGCGGATCATGTCCTGGATCAGGCGCGACATCGGACGCGCGCCCATCGCCGGGTCGAAGCCCTTGTGGCCGAGGAACTTGCGCAGCTTCTCGGTGAAGATCGCCTCGACCTTCTTCTCGTGCAGCTGT
The DNA here is from genome assembly GCF_050434805.1 of Massilia sp. UYP11. Classification (NCBI taxonomy): domain Bacteria; kingdom Pseudomonadati; phylum Pseudomonadota; class Betaproteobacteria; order Burkholderiales; family Oxalobacteraceae; genus Massilia; species Massilia sp. UYP11. Next base: position 85,103 of record NZ_JBNDJE010000007.1, on the reverse strand, counting down.
TCTTCGAGCTGCATCAGGAACTTGTCGACGACGCGCAGGATGATGTCCTCGTCCAGCGCGCGGAAGCTGATGATCGCGTCCAGGCGGTTGCGGAACTCCGGCGTGAACATGCGCTTGATGTCGGCCATCTCGTCGCCGGTCGCGCGCGAATCCACGAAGCCCAGCGACCGCTTGGTCAGGCTCTCGGCGCCCGCATTGGTGGTCATGATGATGATCACGTTACGGAAGTCCGCCTTGCGGCCGTTGTTATCGGTCAGGGTGCCATGGTCCATCACCTGAAGCAGGATGTTGAAGATGTCCGGATGGGCCTTCTCGATCTCGTCCAGCAGCAGCACGGTGTGCGGCTTCTTGGTGATGGCCTCGGTCAGCAGGCCGCCCTGGTCGAAGCCGACGTAGCCCGGCGGCGCGCCGATCAGGCGCGACACGGCGTGACGCTCCATGTACTCGGACATGTCGAAGCGCACCAGCTCGATGCCCATGATGAAGGCCAGCTGTTTCGCCACCTCGGTCTTGCCGACGCCGGTCGGACCGGAGAACAGGAAGGAGCCGATCGGCTTGTCGGTCTTGCCGAGGCCCGCGCGCGCCATCTTGATCGCGGCCGACAGCGCCTCGATCGCAGGGTCTTGGCCGAACACGACGTTGCGCAGGTCGCGGTCGATCGTCTGCAGCTTGCTGCGGTCGTCCTGGTTGACCGTTTGCGGGGGAATCCGCGCGATCTTGGCGATGATGTCCTCGATCTCGGTTTTGCCGATGGTTTTCTTCTGCTTCGACTTCGGCAGGATGCGTTGGGCCGCGCCCGCTTCGTCGATCACGTCGATCGCCTTGTCCGGCAAATGACGGTCGTTGATGAAGCGCGCCGCCAGTTCGGCCGCGGTCGACAGCGCCGACGCCGAGTATTTCACGCCATGGTGCTCTTCGAAGCGCGACTTGAGGCCGCGCAGGATCGCCACGGTCTGCTCCACCGACGGCTCGTTGACGTCGACTTTCTGGAACCGGCGCGACAGTGCATGGTCTTTCTCGAACACGCCGCGGAATTCGGTGAACGTGGTCGCGCCGATGCACTTGAGCTGGCCATTGGCCAACGCCGGCTTCAGCAGGTTCGACGCGTCGAGCGTGCCGCCCGAGGCCGAACCGGCGCCGATGATCGTGTGGATCTCGTCGATGAACAGGATGCCGTTCGGCGTGTCCTTGATCTGCTTGAGCACGGCCTTCAGGCGCTGCTCGAAATCGCCGCGGTACTTGGTGCCGGCCAGCAGCGCGCCCATGTCGAGCGAGAACACGACGGCGTTCTGCAGGATCTCGGGCACGTCTTCTTGCACGATGCGCCATGCCAGGCCTTCGGCGATCGCGGTCTTGCCCACGCCCGCCTCGCCCACCAGCAGCGGGTTGTTCTTGCGGCGGCGGCACAGGATCTGGATCACGCGGTCGACTTCTTCCTCGCGCCCGATCAGCGGATCGATCTTGCCGTCGGCGGCCGCCTTGTTCAGGTTCTGCGTGAACTGGTCCAGCGGCGACTCCTTGGCTTGGCCTTCGACCTGCGCTTCTTCCACGCCTTCGGACGCCTTCTGGGTGTCCATCTGCTGGTCCTTGCGCACGCCGTGCGAGATGAAGTTGACGACGTCGAGACGGGTCACGCCCTGCTGGTGCAGGTAGTAGACGGCGTGCGAATCCTTCTCGCCGAAGATCGCGACCAGCACATTGGCGCCGGTGACTTCTTTCTTGCCGTTCGAGGCCGACTGCACGTGCATGATCGCGCGCTGGATCACGCGCTGGAAGCCGAGCGTCGGTTGGGTGTCCACCTCGCCCGTGCCAGGCACGGTCGGGGTGTTGTCACCGATAAAATTAGTCAAGGTCTTGCGCAGGTCTTCAATATTGACCGCGCACGCACGCAGGACTTCGGCGGCCGATGGATTATCGAGTAGCGCGAGCAGCAGGTGTTCCACGGTGATGAATTCGTGGCGTGCCTGTCTCGCCTCGACAAAGGCCATGTGTAGGGATACTTCAAGTTCCTGCGCAATCATACTTCCTCCATCACGCACTGCAGGGGGTGCCCGGCCTTGCGCGCATGCGTTAAGACAAACTCCACTTTGGTACACGCTATATCTTTGGAAAACACCCCACACACCCCTTTACCATGCCGGTGAACAGAGAGCATGATCTGGGTTGCGGTCTCGCGATCCTTGTTGAAGTATTCCTGGATCACGGCGACCACGAACTCCATCGGCGTGTAGTCATCGTTCAGCAGCGCCACCTGGTACAGCGGAGGCGGTTTGACGGTCTGCCGCTCAAGCAGTTGTTCAGTATCGTGCTTCGTTGCCATGGGGTTATTCTAATACTTCCGGGGTTGGTGCCAAGCGTAAACATCAGCTCGTTTTCTGGTGCTTCCATCTTACGCGTTTTCAGATATTTGCGCAGATGGCGTTCCGATTGCCGAAATCAAGACCGTGGATGGGTTAGGCCGGAAATATTTGGCAATAGGCATGTAAAAGCGCTTGACTTCAGTAATTATTCCACCAACAATGCAGTTGTTGACATTGTACTTATGTACTTGTTGATAAGAAATAAGCAGGCTGAGGAGGGGCAAGAGGCTTCTTGCTTTTATGGCTCGTGTGATTTGTTAAATTTGAAAGTTCTTTTATGGCAACTGGTACTGTTAAGTGGTTCAATGATTCCAAAGGCTTTGGCTTCATCACTCCTGATGACGGCGGCGAGGATCTGTTTGCTCACTTCTCCGCGATCAACATGAACGGTTTTAAGACCCTCAAAGAAGGTCAAAAAGTCCAATTCGAAGTCACGCAAGGCCCTAAAGGCAAGCAAGCTTCCAACATCCAGGGTATGTAATCACTCCCCTCCCGGAAGCGAAGAACCCCGCGACCAGCGGGGTTTTTTTTCGCCTAGCGCCCGCGCCCTTCCCCATGTGTCCAGCCGCTCTGTTCCACGAACGCCTGCACGTCGGCCAGGATCGCCTGTAATTGGTCGTCGCTCACCGTATCCGGCATGCCCGCCAGGCTATTGCGCTGAAGCGCCTCCAGCGCCTCCAGCGCCTCATCGTAACGGCGCAGCAGCGACGCCGTACGTTCGGCCAGGTCGGGCGCCAGCGCAGCGGTCGCGGCCGCCGCGCGCAGCTGCTCCGGATCGGCATGGCGCTGGAAAGCAACAATAAAGCGTCCGATTCGCTCGTATCTGGCCTGGGTGATCGATTCTTCGCTCACGACCTCTCCTCATCCAATTGAATGACACCTACATGTTCTCGATCATGACCTCGCCGAAGCCCGAGCACGAGACCTGGGTCGCCCCTTCCATCAGGCGCGCGAAATCGTAGGTCACCTTCTTCGAGGCGATCGCCCGGCCCATCGCCGTGATGATCAGGTCGGCCGCTTCGCTCCAGCCCATGTGGCGCAGCATCATCTCGGCCGACAGGATCAGGGAACCGGGATTCACATAATCCTTGCCCGCGTATTTCGGGGCCGTGCCGTGGGTCGCCTCGAACATCGCCACCGAATCGGACATGTTCGCCCCCGGCGCGATGCCGATGCCGCCGACCTGGGCGGCCAGCGCGTCCGAGATATAGTCGCCATTCAGGTTCAGCGTGGCGATCACGCTGTATTCCGCCGGACGCAGCAGGATCTGCTGGAGGAAGGCGTCGGCGATCGAATCCTTGATCATGATGTCGCGCCCGGTCTTCGGATTCTTTACCTTGCACCACGGGCCGCCGTCGAACAGCTCGGCGCCGAATTCCCTCTGGGCCAGCGCATACCCCCAGTCGCGGAACGCGCCTTCGGTGTACTTCATGATATTGCCCTTGTGGACCAGGGTCACCGAGGACTTGTCGTTGTCGATGGCGTACTGGATCGCCTTGCGCACCAGGCGCTCGGACCCTTCGCGCGAGACCGGCTTGATGCCCAGCGCCGAGGTGTCCGGGAAGCGGATCTTGTTCACGCCCATTTCCTCGGCCAGGAAGGCGATCAGTTTCTTCGCGCCTGCGGAACCGGCTTCCCACTCGATGCCGGCGTAGATGTCTTCGGAGTTCTCGCGGAAGATGACCATGTCGGTCTTTTCCGGCTGCTTGAGCGGCGACGGCACGCCGGCAAAGTAACGCACCGGACGCAGGCATACGTAGAGGTCGAGCTCCTGGCGCAGCGCGACGTTGAGCGAACGGATGCCGCCGCCCACCGGCGTCGTCAGCGGGCCCTTGATCGAGACCACGTAGTCCCTCAGCACCTCGAGCGTCTCGTCCGGCAGCCAGGTGTCCGCACCGTAGCGCTGCGTCGCCTTCTCGCCGGCGAAAATCTCCATCCAGCTGATCTTGCGCGCGCCGCCATAGGCCTTCTCCACCGCCGCGTCGACCACCTTGATCATGACCGGCGTGATGTCCACGCCGGTGCCGTCGCCCTCGATATAGGGAATGACCGGATTGGACGGGACGTCCAGGGTGAAGTCGGCGTTGACGGCGATCTTGCGGCCGTCGGCCGGGACGGTGATATGCTGGTACTTCGGCTGGTGCATCGCGTGTTCTCCCAGGTGGATGGCGGCCGGTGGGACGGACTCGATTACAATATCGCCCCGGCCTGCCCATGGTTCGCCACTCTTCTATAAGACATAAGGGCACCTCGAAAAACCGTCGCGAGCGGCAGCAGTTTCGGTCGAGAAGCGCAGCTGTACTAGAGTACAGCGAGCATCGCAGACCGAAAATGCAACGCGCAGCAGGTTTTTCGACGTGCCCATAAGATGGCGTGTTTTCATTATGCCTCAGTATTCTGCCATATCGGCACGCTATTGACCCGGCGCTCTCCCTGTCCGCGCCAATGCGCATATTAGCTATTTTTCGATGCCCCTGATCCTTTTCAATAAACCGTTCCAGGTCCTGTGCCAGTTCTCGCCGCAGGAGGGCCGCGCGTCGCTGGCCGATTATCTCGCTATTCCAGGCATTTATCCGGCCGGCCGGCTGGACGCCGACAGCGAGGGCCTGATGCTGCTGACCGATGACGGCAAACTGCAGCACAAGATCGCCCACCCCGACCACAAGGAGGCCAAGACCTATCTGGTGCAGGTCGATGGCGTGCCCGACGCCGCCACGCTGGCGCGCCTGCAGGCCCCGCTCGACCTGGGCGACTTCACTACCCGCCCTTGCCGCGCGGTGCGCATCGCCGAACCCGAATGGCTGTGGCCGCGCGATCCGCCGATCCGTGCGCGCCAGGACAAGCCGACCGCGTGGATCGCGATCACGCTGGAAGAAGGCAAGAACCGGCAGGTGCGGCGGATGACGGCGGCGGTGGGCTTTCCCACGCTGCGCCTGGTGCGCAGCAGTATCGGCCCGTTTTCGCTGGCGACGCACCCGTTGATGCCTGGGGAATTTACCGAAGTAACGATGTAAAAAAACCCGCCGACCTGACGGTACGGCGGGTTTCATTATCGCGGCAGGCCGCTTATGCCAGCGATTGCAGCGCGGCGTTGAAGGTCGCGCTCGGACGCATCACCGCGCCCACCTTGGCCTCGTCCAGCTTGTAGTAACCGCCGATGTCGACCGGCTTGCCCTGCACTTCCAGCAGTTCGGCGACAATCTTGCCTTCGCTCTCGCTGAGCTGCTTGGCCAGCGGCGCGAACTTGGCGGCCAGTTCGGCATCCTCGGTCTGTGCGGCCAGCTCTTGCGCCCAGTACATCGACAGGTAGAACTGGCTGCCCCGGTTGTCGAGCTCGCCAGTCTTCGGCGATGGCGACTTGCGGTTGTCCAGCAGCTTGCCGGTGGCCGCATCCAGGGTCTTGGCCAGCAGCTTGGCCTTGTTGTTGCCGGTCTTGATGCCGAGGTCTTCCAGCGAGACGGCCAGGGCCAGGAACTCGCCCAGCGAATCCCAGCGCAGGTGGTTCTCTTCGACCAGTTGCTGCACGTGCTTTGGCGCCGAACCGCCGGCGCCGGTCTCGTACATGCCGCCGCCCGCCATCAGCGGCACGATCGACAGCATCTTGGCGGACGTGCCCAGTTCCATGATCGGGAACAGGTCGGTCAGGTAGTCGCGCAGGATGTTGCCGGTCACCGAGATGGTGTCCAGGCCGCGCGAGACGCGCTCCAGGGTGTAGCGCATCGCGCGCACCTGCGCCATGATCTGGATGTCCAGGCCGCTCGTGTCGTGATCCTTCAGGTACAGCCTGACCTTCTTGATCAGCTCATTCTCGTGCGGACGGTACGGGTCGAGCCAGAACACGGCCGGCATGCCCGAGTTGCGGGCGCGCGTCACGGCCAGCTTGACCCAGTCGCGGATCGGCGCGTCCTTGACCTGGCACATACGCCAGATGTCGCCGGTCTCGACGTTCTGGCTCATCAGGACTTCGCCGGTGGCGAGGTCGGTGATGTTGGCCACGCCGTCTTCCGGGATCTCGAAGGTCTTGTCGTGCGAGCCGTATTCCTCGGCCTGCTGGGCCATCAGGCCGACGTTCGGGACGGTGCCCATGGTCTTCGGATCGAAGGCGCCATGCCATTTGCAGAAGTTGATGATCTCCTGGTAGATGCGGGCGAAGGTGCTTTCCGGGATGACGGCCTTGACTTCCTTCAGGCGGCCATCGGCGCCGTACATCTTGCCGCCGGCGCGGATCATCGCCGGCATCGACGCGTCGACGATCACGTCGTTCGGCGAGTGGAAGTTGGTGATGCCCTTGGCCGAGTCGACCATGGCCAGTTCAGGACGGTGTTCCTGGCAGGCGTGCAGGTCGCGGACGATTTCCTCGCGCTGCGACGATGGCAGGTCGGCGATCTTGTTGTACAGGTCGGCCATGCCGTTGTTGACGTTGATGCCGAGGCTGTCGAACAGGGCGCCGTGCTTCTCGAAGGCTTCCTTGTAGAACATGCGCACGCAGTGGCCGAACACGATCGGGTGCGAGACCTTCATCATGGTCGCCTTCACGTGCAGCGAGAACAGCATGCCGGTCTGGTGCGCGTCTTCGATCTGCTGCTCGTAGAACGCCAGCAGGGCCTTGCGGCTCATGAACATCGAATCGATGATCTCGCCGGCCTGCAGGGCGACCTTCGGTTTCAGGACGATGTTCTTGCCGCTCCGGGTGATCAGTTCCATCTTGACTTCGCGCGCCGCGTCGAGGGTCATCGACTTCTCGCCGTGGTAGAAGTCGCCATGGGTCATGTGCGAGACGTGGGTGCGCGAGGCCTGCGACCATGGGGCCATCGAGTGCGGATTCTTGCGCGCGTATTCCTTGACGGCGCGCGGCGCGCGGCGGTCCGAGTTACCTTCGCGCAGGACCGGGTTCACCGCCGAGCCGATGCACTTGCCGTACTTGGCCTTGACGGTTTTTTCTTCGTCGGTCTTCGGGTCGGCCGGGTAGTCGGGGATGTTGTAGCCCTTTTGCTGCAGTTCCTTGATCGCGGTGATCAGCTGCGTGACCGAGGCGCTGATGTTGGGCAGCTTGATGATGTTGGCGTCCGGCGTGAGCGTCTTCTTGCCCAGTTCGGCCAGCGCATCGGGCACGCGCTGCTCCGGAGTCAGGTTCTCCGGGAAGGCGGCCAGGATACGGGCCGCGACCGAGATATCGCTGGCCTCGACCGTGATGCCGGCCGGCTTGGTGAAGGTGCTGACCACAGGCAGGAAGGCGTGGGTCGCCAGCAGCGGCGCCTCGTCGGTCAGGGTGTAGATGATGGTCTGATCACTGCTCATGCACATTTTCCTCGGTAGTCGCGAACGCTGTCGCGAGTATAAAACTGACAATTGGCCACAGGCCAAGACCCTGGCGCTCCGCCTTGGCGCACCGCGCTGACGCCGGACATTCTACCCCTCCCAACCCCGGATGGGCAGATCGCGAAGGGGTGTTCAACACCACCCCCCTGCGGCGTCGCGGCCTGGCGCCGAGGTCTTCTATAAGACATAAGACGCGCCATATTATGCCCGAGCTTTGCACGGGTTACCAGTTTTTAAGCGCTTGACAAGCTTGCCGGGCCGAAGCGTGGGAAAATGCAGCGCCAAGCAAAAAAACCCGCCGGGACCGAAGTCGGGCGGGTCTTTCCAACTGCACAGAACTTTGCCGTCGCGGCCCACGGGCCGCGTCGCACGCGGGCTATTAAGCCGACAGTGCTTTCAGGGCAGCAGCCAGGCGGCTCTTGTGGCGCGCTGCCTTGTTCTTGTGGATGATCTTCTTGTCAGCGATGCTGTCGATCTTCGACACGGATTGCTGGAAGATGGTGGTCGCGGCAGCCTTGTCGCCAGCCTGGATGGCTTTGCGGACGGCCTTGATTGCGGTGCGCAGGGTCGAACGCTGCGACGAGTTGTGTGCGTTTTGCTTAACTGCTTGACGAGCGCGTTTGCGCGCTTGTGCGGTATTTGCCATGGAATTTCCTAAATCGGGGTCAAGTTGCGTTTGCAAACATTAGCGACTGTCAAACTGGCGCCGGGGTTGGCTTGCGGTGCCTGCCCAACGATTAGTGTCTGCTAACAGAATTCAGTACAGCCCACGATTATAGCGAAGGTTTCAATTCGGAGCAATTCAAAATTCGAGGACTGTCGGTTTACCGTCCTTGCGGGCCTATAGGGCAGCACGTTGAAACATAGCGGATTCCAGCGAGTTGCCCAAGTATAATCTTGCGCCATGAACCTGCTCAGAACCCTCGCCGCCATTTCCAGCATGACCATGCTGTCGCGCGTCACCGGCCTGCTGCGCGAAAGCCTGTTCGCGCGCGCCTTCGGCGCCTCGGCCTATACCGATGCCTTCATCATCGCCTTCCGCCTGCCGAACCTGCTGCGCCGGCTGTTCGCCGAAGGCGCGTTCTCCCAGGCCTTCGTGCCGATCCTGTCGGAATACAAAACCCAGCACGGCGAGGCGGCCACCAAGACCCTGGTCGACCACGTCGCCACCGCCCTGATCTGGGCCACGGTGCTGACCAGCATCGTCGGCATCGTCGGCGCCCCGCTCCTGATCACGCTGCTGGCCGGCGACCTGCGCGAGACGCCCGGCGCCTACGACGCCTCGGTGATCATGACGCAGATGATGTTCCCGTACATCGCCTGCATGTCCTTCGTGGCCCTGGCCGGCGGCATCCTGAATACCTGGCGCCAGTTCAAGATTCCCGCCTTCACGCCGGTATTGCTGAACCTGTCCTTCATCTTCGCCTCGCTGGTGCTCGTCAACTACCTGGAGCAGCCGATCTATGCGATGGCGATCGCGGTCGTCGTCGGCGGCCTGTTGCAGGTGGCGATCCAGATCCCGTCGCTGGTCAAGATCGGGATGCTGCCGCGCATTTCGATCAACCCGCTGCACGGCCTGCGCGACGCCGGCGTGCGGCGCATGCTCAGAAAAATGGGGCCGGCCGTGTTCGCGGTGTCCGCCGCCCAGATCAGCCTGTTGATCAATACCGGCATCGCCGCCAGCCTGGCGGCCGGCGCCGTCTCGGCCCTGCAATATGCCGACCGCCTGATGGAGTTCCCGACCGCGATGCTGGGCGTGGCCCTGGGCACCATCCTGCTGCCGTCGCTGTCGAAAGCCAATAGCGAAGGCAATACCGAGGAATATGCGGCCCTGCTCAACTGGGGCCTGCGCCTGACCTTCCTGCTGGCGCTGCCGGCGGCGGTGGGCCTGGCGACGCTGGCCGAGCCGATGATCGCCACCCTCTTCCACTACGGCAAATTCGACGATGCGGCGCTGGCGAACTCGGCCTCGCCCCTGATGGCCTACAGCGCCGGCCTGCTCGGCATCATCCTGGTGAAGATCCTGGCGCCGGCCTTCTATGCGCGCCAGGACGTCAAGACGCCGGTGCGCATCGCGATCATGGTGCTGTTCGCGACCCAGCTGATGAACGTGCTGTTCGTGTTCGTGTTCGACCTCGGCGTCGCGGGCCTGGCCCTGTCGATCGGCCTGGGCGCCTGCATCAACGCCACCTGCCTGTACATGGGCCTGCGCCGGCGCGGCATCTACACGCCGCAGCCGGGCTGGCTCACATTCTTCCTCAAGCTGGCCGTCGCGGTCGGCGTGATGGGGCTTCTCGCCTGGTTCGGCCAGGCGCAGTTCGACTGGGCGGCGATGAAGGCGACGCCTGGTTTGCGCATCGGCGCCCTGCTCGGCATCATCGGCGCCTGCGCCTTCGCCTATTTCGCCGTGCTGGCCGTGCTGGGATTCCGGCCGCGCGACTTCCGGCGCCGCGCGGTGTGAGATTGACCACGCTTCAAGACTTGTACTTGACGTTGCAGCCGTAAGGGCGGGTAGTGGCCTGGGCCACGGTCTCGCCCTTCACGACCGCTTCCATCGCGGTCTTGAACAGCGGGCTGGCCTTCTCGATGTCTTCCAGCCTGGCTGACGCGATGCTGTCGATGCCGCCCGCGTAGCGCAGCACGCCCTTGGCGTCGATCACGTACATATGCGGGGTGGTGCGCGCGTCATAGGCCTTGCCGACCGTGCCTTGCGGGTCGAGCAGCACCGCGCCCGGCGCGGCATTGCGGCTGGCCGTCAGCTCGTCGGCCTTCTTGCCGTCCACATGGCCCTGCTCTCCGGGCGCCGACGAGATCACGCTCAGCCAGACCACGCCGGCATCCCTGGCCTGCTTTTGCAGGGCGGGCATGTTCGCCTGGTAATGCTTCTTCACGTAAGGACAATCGTGGTTGGTCCATTCCAGCACCACGACCTTGCCCTTGTAGTCGGCCAGGCTGTGCTGCTTGCCCTTGCTGTCGAGCGCCGTGAAGGCGGGCGCCGGCTGGCCGATGACGGGCGCGGCCAGCGCGGGCGTCGCAGCGGCGCCCAGCAACAGGGCGGCCATCGATACCGTGGTGCGCAGCATGGCGCGACGAGGGGAAGCTTTCATGATCTCTCCTTGTGAGTAAATGATTACTGCTCGAACGACTCGATGACGATGGCCTGGGTCAGCACCGGCGGCAGGAGCACCGGCGCCGATCCGGCCGGATAGAAGGCATAGAACGGCAGGCCGTCGCGCTGGAACGATTGCAAAAACGCCGTGATGGCGGGATCGCGGTTGGTCCAGTCGCCCTTCATGTAGACCACGCCGCGCTCGCGCATGGCCTGCTGGACGGGAGCGGTCGACAAGGTCGTGCGCTCGTTCACCAGGCAGGTGATGCACCAGGCGGCGGTCATGTTGACGAACACCGGCTTGCCTTCGGCGCGCAAGGCGGCCAGGCGCGCGGCGCTGTAGGGTTCGGCCTGCGCGGATTGCGCCGGGGCCGCGGCGGCCGGCGGCCCGGCGCCATGCAGCGCCGCCAGCAGGCCGACGATGCCGGCGCTACCTGAGACGACACCGGCCAGCGCCGCGCCGCGCGGCCGCCACGTCCAGTTCGGACGCTGCTGGCCGAGGCCGACCAGCCAGGCCACCAGGCCCACCAGCACCAGCCCGGCGAGGGCCATGCGCAGGCCGGCCTCGCCCGCCTGCTGGGCCAGCACCCACAGCAGCCAGGCGGCGGTTGCATACATCGGGAACGCCATCGCCTGGCGCAGCGTCACCATCCACGCGCCGGGCCGCGGCAGGCGCCGGGCGAGCGCCGGGAACATCCCGAGCAGCAGGAACGGCAGCGCCAGGCCGAGGCCCATCATCGCGAACACCACCAGGCTCACGTAGGCGGGCGCCACCAGCGCCGAGCCAATCGCGGCGCCCATGAACGGCGCGGTGCAGGGCGTGGCCACCACCACCGCCAGCAAACCGGTGAAGAAGCTGCCGGCATGGCCCTTGCGCTCGGCGAGGCCCTGGCCGGTTCCCGCCAGCTTCGCCGCCAGCGTCCCGCCCACCTCGAACACGCCGGACAGGTTCAGGCCGATCGCCAGCATCAGCCATGACATCGCCGCCACGAACAGCGGCGACTGGAACTGGAAGCCCCAGCCGACCGCGCTGCCCCCTAGACGCACGGCCAGCAGGCCCAAGGCCAGCGCCATGAAGGCGGCCAGCACGCCGAGGGTGTAGAACAGGCCGGACAGGCGGACGGCGCGCCGGTCGCCGCCCGCCATGCCGGCCACGGCTGTGGCCTTGATCGCCAGCACCGGGAACACGCACGGCATCAGGTTCAGGATCAAGCCGCCCAGGAAGGCGAACGAGGCCATCTGCCACAAGGAAAGCGCGGCCGGCGCCCCGACGGCGGGTGCGGGAGCCGGAGCAGGAACGGCGCCCGCCGGCGCGAGTTCGAGCGCGAACCAGCGTTTCTGTCCGCCGCCGTCGGTGATCGCCAGCAGGCCGGTCGATGGCGCGGGCGTGTAGCCCTGGCCCTTGGTCGTCGTCAGCGTGAGCCTGCCCTCTTCCACTGTAAACGCCTGCTCCGCCACGTGGTCGACGACGCCCCAGCTATCCGGAAAGTACAGGGCCGAGCGCACCGAGGCCGGCGAGATGCCTGCGCCCTCGACCGCCAGCTGCAAGGTGGATTCGCCGGCGCGCACCGAGGCGCGCCAGTCGGTCGGCTGCGGCTGGCGCGCGTCGGCGCTCCTGAAGGCGGCCTGGATCGCCGCGTTGGCCGGACGCGCCTGCGCCTCGACCGGCAGCGCCAGGCGGAACTTGCCCTCCTCGGGAATGCACTCCTTTTCGCACACCACCCAGTCGGCATCGGCCTCGAGGACCAGCAGGCTGCCGGGCCGCGCGTCCCGCGGCACCGTGAGCGCCATCGGAAACACGATCTCGTTCTCGTAGCCGTAGCTGGCGACCGGGCCGATGATGAAGCGGTCGGGGCCCGGCCAGGCGATCTCGCCCACCGTGGCGCCGGCTGGCGCCTTGAACGCGATGCCCGGCGGCGAGCCGGCGTCGCCGGGATTCTTCCAGTAGGTGTGCCAGTGCGACGCCAGGCGCTGGCGCAGGCCGATGCGCAATTGCTGGCCCGGACTGACGGCGGCGTATTCGCTCACCAGCGACACCGTGGCGCGCGGACTTTGCTGCACATTGCTTTCTGCGGCCAGCGCCAGGGTCGATGCCAATACGAGGAACAGCGCGCCTGTCAGGGCGCGCCAGGACGTCCGGGCAATGTGTAAATACGGGCGCATGCGATTGTCGGTCATGTCGGGCAGTCGTGCAAAAGTATCACGCGCCTCACTCCCGATCAACCGCCTCGCCCGCCTCGCCCGCCTCCTCGGTCGGCTCCGGCGGTGCGGGTTCGTCTGCCGCTGGAACCGGAATCGGAGCCGGAAGCGGAGGCGGCATCGGAGCACTCTGCGGCGCCGATGGCGCGCTCTGCGCGCCCGGCCCTCCCGACTGCGTCGCCGGGACGACAGGCGCCAGGCTGCGTTCGTTCGCGCCGAAGCGCCACTCCGCTATCCGTTCCTTGTTGTCCAGGCCCTTGAAACGGCTGTCGAAATTGGCGACCTTCAGCGGCTTCGCGTTCGACAGGCTGTGGAGCGCGACCACGCCGGTCTCGCCGTCGCCCAGGTAGACGATGCCCCACTCGGCCTTGCCGGTCAGCGGATCGACGTACACCTTGCGCAGATGGCGCCGCACGGCGGGCGAGCGCGGATCCTTCAACAGTTCGGCCAGCGACGGCGGATAGGGCGAAGCGCCGCGCGGCGTGGCGGCGGCGTAGCTGTCCAGCGCGGCGCTGAAGGCGGCGCCGATCTCCAGCAGTTCTTCCTCTGCCGCGGCGCGCTGCAGGAGCGAGCCGATCTTGAGCGTGGCCGCGCCCACCAGGCCGATGATGGCAACAAAAATGATCAGGCCGAGATAGGTGAAGCCGGCCTGGTGGCGCGCTTTCATTACCACTGTGCGTAGGGACGCCCGCGCCGGTCGTTGCCCGGCGCGCCGCTGCGCAGGTTGGAAAAGCCCCCCTGCTCGCCATCCTGCGGCGCCTCCAGTATCCAGGTGTCGCGGCTTTCGGTGACCGGGTCGAGCGGGATCTCGCGCAGGTATTTTTCTTCCACCAGTTGCTCGAGCGACTCGGGATAGCGCCCGGTGTCGGAGCGGTACTGGTCGACCACGGCGCGCGTGTTGCGCAGGTTGTCGGCCAGGATGGTTTCCCTGGCGCCGTCGATGCTGGGAAAGAAGCGCGGCACGGCGAGCGTCAGCAGCAGGGCCACGATGCCCAGCACCACCAGCAGTTCGATCAGCGTGAAGCCGCATCGTGTTCTCATCGGAATCACCATTTTTGGTAGGGAATACCATTCAGGCCGATGCGCTGCGAGGTCGAATACACGTCGTAGACGTCGTCGCCCTCCTTCGGCTCGTCGGGCTCGCTGGCATAGCTGCGCTTGCCCCAGGTGGCGGCGTCGGACAATGCGGGATCGGGATTGAAGGGGTCGCGCGGCAGGCGCCGCAGAAAATAGATCCTGGCCTGTTTGGGGCTGCGCAGGTCGGGCACGCCCTCGACCAGCAGTTCCAGGCGCTCCGGGTAACCGCTGGCGTCGGCGGCCTTGCTCACGCGGCCTTCGTCGCCTGCCTTCTTGTAGGCGTCCAGGCCGGCGCGGATCTCGCGCAGCGCGCGCCGCAGTTCCTGTTCATCGCGGCGCTGCACCGTGACCTCGGCCACCGGCAGCACCAGGGTGCCCAGCAGTGCGAGGATGGCCAGCGTGACCAGCAGTTCGATCAGCGTGAAGCCTTTGTGCATGCATCGCGCCGGGGCGTTCATCGCTGCGGGATCGGCGGATTGACGCCCGGCGGATAGGCGGCCGGGACCACCTCGGGTTCGGGCGCCGGCGCCGGCGTCGGTTCCGAAGCGGGCGCGGGCTGCGGCGCCGGCGCGCCGGGCGGCGCCGACGGCGGCGAACCCAGTTGCGGCGTGGCCGGCAGCGCCGACGGCGGCACCGAGAAGCTCGGGGTGGGGTCGCTCGGCTGCGCGACCGGCGGCGGCGCGACCGGGGTCGTCTCGACCGGCGCGGCAGTCGGGGGCGAATTCGGGACCGCCAGCGCCGGCGCCGGCGCGCGCACCGCCCCGACAGGCACCCGCACCAGATTGTCGGGGCGGCGGCGGAAGCTGGCCTCGGTGCCGGCGCCGAATTCCGACGCCGACGCCGGCGGGCGCTGCACGGCGCGCACGATGCGCGGCGTGATCGACAGCACGATCTCGGTGCGGTCGCGCTGGTCGCGCTGGCTGCCGAACAGGCGGCCGACGACCGGCAGGTCGCCGATGCCCGGCACCTTGCTGCCGCTGCTGCGGTCCTCGTTGCTGATCAGGCCCGCCAGCACCTGGTTTTCGCCATCCTTCAGTTGCAGCAAGGTGGTGGCCGAACGGGTGCCGATGCGGTAGGCCACGGTGCCGCTGGTGGTGCGCACCGATTCGCCCAGGCTGCTGACCTCGAGCCCGATGCGGATCGCCACTTCATTGTTGAGGTAGATGGTCGGCTCCACGTTCAGGGTCAGGCCGACGTCGATGTAGTTGATGTTTTCGGACGCGAAGCCGCCGATGCCCGAGGACACCGTGGCCGAGATGTTCGGGATCTTGTCGCCGATGACCACCTTGGCCTTTTCCTTGTTGCGCACGCGGATGCGCGGGTTGGCCAGGGTATTGGTGTCGCCGTCGGTCTTGTTGGCGTTGACCGTGGCGCCGATGTCGCTCAGCGCGATATTGCTGCTGTTGAACGTGCGCAGGGAGTCGATCGTCAGCGGCTCGCCGTTCAGCGTCTGCAGCGGCGCGAACGACAGGTTGGTGGGCCAGGCGATGCCGAGGTCCATCACGCTGCTGCGCCGGATCTCGAGCACCTCGACGTCGAGCATGACCTCGGGCTCGGGCACGTCCTGCAGGGCCACCAGCTGGGTGGCGATGCGGATCGCTTCCGGATTGTCGCGCAGGATCACCAGGTTCAGCTTCTCGTCCACCACCACGTCGCGCGCCTTGAGGATGGTCTTGAAGGTGTTGGCGATGCTCTTGGCTTCGGCATTGGCCAGGAAGAAGGTCTTGACCGTCATCTCCTGGTATTCGCGCACCTTGGCCGCCACGTTCGGGTAGATCAGGACCGTGTTGCCGTCCATGACCTGGCGCTCGAGCTGGTTGGTCATCAACAGGTAGTACACCGCTGCCTCGACCGTGCTGTCCTTGAGGAAGATCGAGGTGCGGGTATCGGCCTTGACGTCCTTGTCGAAGATGAAGTTCAGGCCCGAGTGCCGCGCGATGACCTCGAACACCTGCTTGAGCGGCGCCTCGCGAAACTCCAGGCTGATCGGCTTGCGGTAGCTGGCCGCCAGCGCCGCCTGGCCTTTCGGCGCGGCCGCCGCCTTGTCGTCGACTTCCTGCATCAGCTGGCGCGCCGCCTCGTGCGCGGGGCGTTCGGTGAGCACCGCGGCCAGTAGTTGCCGTGCGGTTTCCGGTTCGTCCTTGCCGAGGGCGGCGCGCGCCTCGCCGATGGCGGCCGCGTGGCGGCGCTCGGCCTCGACCTGGCGCAGGCCTGCGCGGGCGCGGTCGTTGACGGGGTCGATCGCCAGCACGCGGCGATAATCCTGGGTCGCCAGCTCGACCTCGCCGGCGGCCAGCGCGCGCCCGGCCTGCTCCACCAGGCGCGCGGTGGCGTTGTCGCGCGCGCGCAGGTAGGCCGCCCGGTAGACCGGGTTGTCCGGCTCGGACGCCAGCGCTTCCTGGTACTTGGCCAGGCCGGCGCCCACCTGGTCGCGGGCCACCAGTTCATTGCCTTCCTGGTAGGCGCGCTGGGCCGCGCACCCTGCCAGCAGCAGTGGGAGCAGCACCATGGCAAAGCCTTGGATCCGGGTTCGCACCATCAGTCGAATACTCCAATATTGAGCTGCTGTCGTTGTTCCAGCGGCAGGTAGGTCAGGGTCAGCACCGGCGGACGGATCGCGTCCACGCGGTAGGTGCCGTCGATGGTGTCGCCATCGTTGACGAGATAGGTGCGTTCGCCGCGCGCCAGGTAGATTTGCCACACGCCGTCCTGCAGCGACTTGCCGATGTAGGTGAACGGCAGCGGCGGCGCGCTCGGCGGCGGCGGCGGGGGCGGCGGCTCGTTCGATGGCGGCGGGGGCGGCGGCGTCCAGTCATGGCGCGCGAACAGGCTGTTTTCTCCCTCCCCGAAGCGATCCCCGCTGGCGCCGATCAGGGTCTCGCGCGGGATCAGGCGCGCGATGGCGACGTCGTCGCCGGTTTTCCCGATGGACGGCGCGGCGCTGCGTGGCGGCGCTGCGGGCGGCGCAGCCGCGGCGCGCTCGACCGGTTCCGCCAGTTCCGTCTGCGGCGCCTTGTCGCCAAACACGGCCAGGCCGGCGGCGAGCGCCAGCGCCACGCCCATGACGATGTGGCGCGGCTTCATGGCTTGCCGCCCTCGGCGAACTCATTGGCAAGATAAAGGGTCAGGCGCAGGCGCGCCTCGACCCCGGCCTCGCCCACGCTGTCGCGGCGGAAGGCCACGTCGTCCAGCGAGGCATGCGGGATCGCGCGCAGCACGTCCATCGCGAACTGCCAGATCGCGCCGTAGCTGCCCTTGACCGGCAGGTTGACCTGGTAGGCGACCAGCTTCGCATTGCGCTCGTCCGTGGCGCGGTATTCGCCCTGGCGCAGCGCCAGGCCGTGGCGCTCGGCCAGCGCGAACACTTGCTTCAACTGGCGCTCCACGCCGCGGCGCTCGCCCAGGGATGCATAGAAGTGCTGCAGGTTCTCGTCGTTGTCGGGCGGCGCCGGCGCGGCGGCAGCCTGCGGCGGCAGCGGCGTGCGCGCCGCGCGCCGCGCCGCCTCGTAGTCTTCGTTCAGTTGCGCGCGCGCCGGCACCAGCGCCAGCTGGACCGCGGCGCCGGCCACCAGCAGCGCCAGCACCAGCGCCACCAGCGGGTCGACGCGCGCCAGCAGCAGGCGCGCGCGCAGCAGCAACGCCCCCGCCTTCAAGAGTCCCCCCACTGCACGCTGACCTGGAACCGCAGCGGGCGGTTCGGGTCCTGCTCCATCACCTCGTGGCGCAGCAGCACCACGCTGCTGAACCATTCCTCGGCCTGCAGGCGCGTGATATAGGCCAGCATCTCGTCGCTCGAGCGCGCCTCGGCGCTGATGCGCACCGTGCGCCGCCTGGCGTCCGGCTCCAGCGCCAGCAGCGCGATCGTGGTCGGCGTGGCTTCGCCCAGCGCCGCCGCCAGGTCGCGCCACGGCAGGTTCAGCTGCAGGATGGCGGCGTTGACGGCGCCGGCCTGGGCCGCCGACACCACGACCCTGGGGGTCGGCGGCGCGGCCACGGGCGCCGGCGCGCTGCGCGCCGCCAGCGCCGCTTGTAGGCTGCGCACTTCGTCCTGTCGTTCAACATAGCGCTGCGTCATGACCAGCGCCGGAATGCACAGCGCCAGCACGCCCGGCAGCGCATAGACCAGGGTTGGCGGCGCGCGAAACAGCGTGCGGCGCAGGCTCGGCGGCGCGAAATCGATGCGGGTGCGCCTCATGCCGCTACTCCCGTGCGCGCCAGGCGCGCCAGTTCCGACCAGTCGTCCGCCTGCTCGAGCAGGCTGCAGGCGAACTTCAGCCGCCCCGGGCTGCTGGCCCAGGCGGCGGGCGCGGCGCCGCTCAACTGCAATCGCTCGGGCCGTGCGATCCCGACCCGCAGCGCTTCGCGCGCAAGATGAGACTCGAGCCACTGGCGGTCGGCCCCCGCCGGGATCGGGCTGCTGCGCACCGCCGCCAGCTTGCGGCCGTCGTAGGCCGCCAGCGACAACACGCCACCATGGACCAGGCCGAACCAGGCGCTGCTCCGCCGTTCGCGGCGCCAGGCGTTCATGGCGGCGACGAATTGCGGACTCACCTCGACCAGGTGGAAGCCGTGTTCGCGGGCGGCCGCCGCCAGCGCGTCGAGCAGGGCCCGGGGCGCCGCCGCGGCCAGGAAGGGATCGACCGCATCCCAGTCGGCGCTGATCGTCCACTCGCTGCCCGCGGCCCCGAACAGGTGCTGGAAGCGCAGCGCGGCGGCCGCCTCCAGGTCGCCCATCCGGGTCGCGCCCGGCGGCGGCGGCACTTGCCACAGGCGCACCAGCTCGTCGGCCAGCACCACGCTCACCGGCCAGCCCTTGACCGGCAGGTCGGACAGCAGCATGCGCAGGCCACGGGCCAGCGCGTCCGGGGCAAACAGGTCGAGCGGCTGCTCGGCCAGGGCCAGCGGCGCGCCGCCGAACAGGCGGCTGGTCTTGACCAGGGCCAGGCCGCCCGCGGCCACCCCCAGGCGCAGTGCCTGCCCCAGGCGCGGCAACGGCGCGGAAAAGCCAGGGGAAAAGCGCAGTCTACGCATGCAGGGTCACCCGCTTGATCTCGTCGATCGTGGTGGCGCCGCGCCGCACCAGGTCGAGCGCCGCCAGGCGCAGGCTGCGGGTGCCGTTGGCGTGGGCCGCGGCCTTGATGCGGCGGATCGGCTGCTTGTCGACGATCAGTTCGCGGATCTCATCGTTCAGGGTCAATATCTCGGCGATCGAACGGCGCCCCTTGTAACCGGTGCCGCGGCAGTCGCCGCAACCCGTGCCGCGCATGAAGACGTAGTCCGCCACCTCGTCGCGCGCCAGGTGCACCGAGGCCAGCTCCTGCGCGCTCGGCTCATAGCGCTCGGCGCAGCGCGGGCAGCACATGCGGATCAGGCGCTGGGCCCAGATGCCGTTCAGCGCCGAGACGAACGCATACGGATCGATGCCCATGTGGGTGAAGCGGCCGAACACGTCGAACACATTGTTGGCGTGGACGGTGGTGAGCACCAGGTGGCCGGTCAGCGCCGACTGCACCGCGATCTCGGCGGTCTCGCGGTCGCGGATCTCGCCCACCATGATCTTGTCCGGGTCGTGGCGCAGGATCGAACGCAGGCCCTTGGCGAAGGTGAGCCCCTTCTTTTCATTGACCGGGATCTGCAGGATGCCCGGCAGCTGGTATTCGACCGGATCCTCGATCGTGATGATCTTCTCGCGGCCGTTGTGGATCTCGGTCAGCGCCGCGTACAGGGTCGTGGTCTTGCCCGAGCCGGTGGGCCCCGTCACCAGCAGCATGCCGTAGGCCTCCCGGGCCAGGTGGCGCAAGGTCGCCAGGGATGGGGCGTCAAAGCCCAGCGCCTCGAGCGTGAGCGCGCCATAGGCCTCGATCATGGCGCGCTTGTCGAGGATGCGGATCACCGCATCCTCGCCGTGGATGCTCGGCATGATCGAGACCCGCAGGTCGATGTCGCGCCCGCCCGCCTCGACCCGGAAGCTGCCGTCCTGCGGGACGCGGCGCTCGGCGATGTCGAGTTCGGCCAGCACCTTCAGGCGCGAGATGATGTGCTCGGCCAGCTCGGTGCCGCCCACGGTGGCGGCGTGATCGAGCACGCCATCGACCCGGTATTTGACGGCCAGCCCGCCGGCGGTGCTCTCCAGGTGGATGTCCGAGGCGCCGGCCTTCAGGGCGTCGTACAGGGTCGAGTTGACCAGCTTGACGGCCGGGCTGCCCGCTTCCGACACCGAGGCGAAGGACAGCACGGTGCCGGTCTTGCCGTCGCGCCGCGCGTCCTGGGCGCCGCCCACCAGCGCATCGACGGCGCGCGCCGACTCTTCCTGCTTCGACAGATAGGCCTGGATGTCGGACTGCAACGCCAGGCACAGGTCCAGCGGCTCCCTGGCGCTGGCGCGCGCCTGGGCCCCGAGCCAGGTCTGCAGGTCGAGGTCGAAGGGATCGGCCAGCACGCCGGTCAGGCGCCCATCCGGATGGCGCAGCAGCGCGCAGTGGCGCGACAGCGCCTGGGCCAGCGGCAACAGTTCAAAGGCCGGAGCCAGCGCCAGCATCGCGCCGGTCTCCATCACCGGCAGGCCGAACGGCGCGGCCAGCTCGCGCACCAATTCGCGCGGGTCGCGCCCGGTCAGGGCTTCGAGCTCGGGCACCAGGCCGCGCCGCGAGACGGCGGCGGCGGCGCGGGCGCGCGCCAGCAGCGCCGTGTCGAAGGGTTCGGCGTGGCCGGCGTCGATCGCGGTGTTCACGACATGTCTCCCGCCAGGTCGAAGATCGGCATGTACAGCAGCACCACGATGGCGCCCACCACCAGGCCGATGGCGGCCATCAGGAGCGGCTCGAAAGTGCGCGTGAAGCGGTCGATCCAGCGTCCGATCTCGCCGTCGTAGAAGGCGGCCGACTGCGTGAGCATCGGGCCCATGTCGCCGGTACGCTCGCCCACGCGCAGCATGCGCAGCGAGATCGGCGTGGTCAGGCCCTGCGCCTCGAAGGCGTTCGACAGCGGCTGGCCGGCCTCGATCGCGGCGCGCGCCGCGGCCAGGTTGCGCGCCAGCTGGCTGGACACCATCGGCTGCACCGTCTCGATCGCGCCGACGATGGTGATGCCGCCCTCGGTCAGCATGCCCAGGGTCAGGTACAGGCGCGACAGCTCGTAGACGCGGGCCCGCTCGCCGATGCCCGGCAGGCGGGCCAGCAGGCGCGCCATGCCGCCGCTGCGCAGCAAATGGCGCACGCCGGCAACCAGGCCGGCGACCAGCAGCGCCGCGGCGACCAGGATCGCGCTGCCGTGGCCGGCAGCGAACTGGCCCCAGTCCAGCATCAGTTGCGACATCCACGGCAGGTCGCGCCCGGCCCCGTGGTAGACCTCGGCGAACTTCGGCACCACGTAGCCGATCAGGAAGGCGCTGACGCCGCCGCCGACCATCAACAGGATCACCGGATAGATCGAGGCGCTGACGATCTTGGAACGCACGGTGTCGATGCGCTGCTGGTAGTCGATATACCGCGCCAGCGCGCGCGGCAGGTCGCTGGTGCCTTCGGCGGCGCGCACGATGCCGACGTACAGCGGCGGAAACAGGGCCGGCTGGGCCGCCAGCACGCTGGAAAAGCGCTTGCCTTCGCGCAGGCCGCCCAGCAGCCGTTCCAGTACGCCGCGCGTGGCCGGCGCGGCCTCCTTCTCGAGCAGGGCCTCCAGGCTTTCGACGATGCCCAGGCCCGCGTTGAGCAAGGCCAGCAACTCCTGGCTGAACAGCACGAGGGAGAGCTTGCCGGCCCTGCCGGGGCGCGCCAGCGCCGCCCCGCGCGCCGGCTCGACGGCGCTGACGAACAGGCCGCGCGCCTCGACCTGGCGGCGCGCGTCCTGGGCGTCGAGCGCGTCGACGACGACGTTCGAGATCGACATATCGGGCGCGAGGGTACGAACGGCGAACTGCATGGGATGCCCGGCGAGGTTGCGGTATGGCGGAAAAAAGTCAGTTCGAGGTGATGTCGGCGTTGTCGCCGGTCCCGCCCGGCTGTCCATCCTTGCCGAGGGACAGCACTTCGTAGTCGCCGCGGGCGCCCGGGGCGCGGTACTGGTAGGGATTGCCCCAGGGGTCGGGCGGAATCGCCTTCTTCAGATAGGGGCCGTTCCATTTGGCGCCGGCGCTCGGCGGCGCCGTCATGAGGGCGGCCAGGCCTTCTTCCGTCGTCGGATAACGGCCGACGTCGAGCCGGTAGGTGTCGAGGGTCTTGTCGAAGGCGTCGATCTGGGCGCGGGCGGCGGTGACTTCGGATTTGCCGAGCTGCGAGAAGTACTTGGGTCCGACGTAGGCGGCGAGCAGGCCGATGATGACGATCACCACCAGCAGCTCCAGCAGCGTGAAGCCCGCGCTGCGCCCAATGCGGACGACGGCGCCCTGTTTCTTAGCAAAAACCATCAAGCGACTCCTAGATTGCTTCTTTGAAATCCTGCCCGTGAAAGGTAACACGCTGCCGAGCGCGGCGACAACTGTTCTTTTCAAAAAAACACCATCCCGATGCAAGACGCAACCGGATTAACAACCCGATTAATTTCGGCCAATAACCTCGCCTAAATTCAGCTGATGCGTATTTCAAACAGGCGCCCACAGGGCGGAAATAATGATTGCCCATAGGAGAAACCGAATTTAATCAATGCAAGTTGTGGAAAGTCAAAATATTGCTTGTTAAACTTTTTTACACTTTTCTTACTGCCATTGATATATTTCTTGGCAACCTGAAACTCAGGTGCCACCCGCAGTGCCCCGCCCTACCCAGGCGAGAGAAATCCCAACCACAAAGGCAAATCATGACTCGGAAATCGCACATGGCATTACCCTCCCTGACCAAGTTCGCCGCCGCCGCCCTCGGCGCCGCGGCGATCGCCGCTCCGGCCCAAGGCGCGAACATCAATTTCGACGCCGGCGCGGGCATGCTGTTCGGCAGCGGCGACAGCTGGCAGGAGCAAGGGTACAGGCTGACCTTCGAAGCCTACAACCCGGCGGACGTGGGCAGCCTGGTCGGCGCGATCGTCGACACCAGCGATCCGGGTTACTGCGTCGGCATGGCGTGCCCGGTCAACGGCGAAGGCGGCTATTACGGCGCCTTCAACGACAGCATCGTCTGGGTCGATTCCGAAGCCGCCGGCGGCTCCTTCATGGTCAAGTCGATCGACGCCAGCTTCATCGGCCTGGATGCGGCCCTGGGCGGTTATCCGATCTATTCCGGCCTGCTGCGGATGCAGGGCTTCCTGGCCGACGGCGGCTATATGGTGCAAGACCTGCTGCTCGACGGCCCCAGCGCGCAAGGCTTCCTGTTCGGCCGCTATTCGCCGTTCGAGACCTTCGCCAACACCGCCTTCGTGAGCATGGCCATGTTCGGCTTTACCTGCGACACCTCCGGCAACTGCTCGGCATTCCAGAGCAACCGCGGCCAGTTCGCCATCGACAACCTGGTGCTCGAAGACGCGCTGGCCGAGGTGCCGGAGCCGGCCAGCCTCGCGCTGTTCGGTCTTGGCCTGCTGGGTCTTGCCGCCCGCGCCCGCCGCCGCAATGCCTGAGCACACCGTCACACCAACGCCGAACCCCGCAGAATCCAAGGACATGCATCCATGAAACTTCGCCCAATTTCCGCCGCCATCCTGTTCGCACTGAGCGGCCTGTCGCTGGCAGTCCAGGCCGACGACGTCCGCCGGCCCTATGTCGTGCAACTGACCGACAAGCCGATCGCCTCCTATGACGGCAGCGTCAGCGGCCTGGCCGCCACCCAGCCGCGCCAGGGCCAGCGCCTTGACCTGAACAGCGCCAGCGTCCAGCTCTACAGCGGCTACCTGGCCCAGAAGAAGGCCGCCGTGCGCGCCGCCATCGGCGGCGCGCCAGTTGTGCACGACTACAAGGTGGTGCTCAACGGCTTCTCCGCCATGCTGACCGACGCCGAAGTGCGCGCCCTGATGGTCCGCGGCGACGTGCTGGCGGTCACGCCCGACGTGCCGCGCGAAGTGACCACCGTGTCCACCCGTGACTTCCTCAAGCTGACCGGCCCGAACGGCGCCTGGTCCAAGCTCGGCGGCGTGACCGAGGCCGGCGAAGACGTCATCATCGGCATCGTCGACACCGGCATCTGGCCCGAGCACCTGTCCTACGCCGACCGCGTGGACGCCAACGGCAAGCCGACCCACGACACCAGCGGCAGCCTGGCCTATTCGGCGCCGCCGGCGCGCTGGCAGGGCGATTGCCAGACCGGCGAAGGCTTCACCACCGCCCACTGCAACAACAAGCTGATCGGCGCGCAATACTTCGACAATACGTTCCTGAGCGTCGGCCGCACCGCCCACTGGAGCGAATTCCGCTCCTCGCCGCGCGATTCGCTCGGCGGCGACGTCGGCGAGGGCAGCCACGGCACCCACACCTCGACCACCGCCGGCGGCAACCATGGCGTGGACGTGACCATGGCCGGCGTCAACGTCGGCGAAATGTCGGGCGTCGCGCCACGGGCGCGCATCGCTTCCTACAAGGTGTGCTGGACCTATGTCGACCCCAGCGTGGCGATCGGCCGCCGCAACAGCTGCTACGTCGGCGACAGCGTGGCCGCGATCGAGAAGGCCGTCGCCGACGGCGTCCACGTGATCAACTTCTCGATCAGCGGCGGCACCAGCGTCACCGATCCGGTCGAGCAGGCCTTCTTCGGCGCCGCCAACGCCGGCGTCGTGGCCGTCGCCTCGGCCGGCAACGACGGACCGGGCAACCAGGTGGCCCACATCAGCCCGTGGCACACCACGGTCGGCGCCTCGACCCACAACCGCGAATTCCAGGCGACGGTCACCCTGGGCAACGGCCAGAAATACACCGGCGCCTCGATGAATACCACGCCGCTGCCGGCCGAGCCGGTCGTCGACGCCTCCAGCGTCGGCCTGCCGGGCGCCAACGCCAACCGCCTCGCCCTGTGCTACAGCGCCTCGTTCAACGGCGGCCAGCCCGTGCTCGACCCGGCCAAGGTGGCCGGCAAGGTGGTGATCTGCAACCGCGGCGAGAACGACCGGGTCGACAAGAGCCGCGCGGTGCGCGAAGCCGGCGGCGTCGGCATGATCCAGGTCGACAACGGCGCCGGCCTGGTCGCCGACAGGCACTCGGTGCCCTCGGTCCACGTCACCCAGGCCGACGGCCAGGCGATCCGCAGCTACGCGGCCGCGAGCGCCGCCAGCGCCACCGCCGCGATCAGCAAGTTCGTGGTCGGCGTATCGAGGCTGAATGCCCCGATCATGGCCGGCTTCTCGTCGCGCGGCCCGAACCGCGCCGACGCCAACGTGCTCAAGCCGGACATCACCGCGCCGGGCGTGGACATCATCGCCGGCGGCACGCCGGGCCTGACCCAGGAACAGCGTGACGACATCGTCAACGGCACCCTGGTGCCGCCGGTCGAGTTCGTGTCGTTGCAGGGCACCTCGATGTCGGCGCCGCACGTGGCCGGCGTGAGCGCCCTGGTGCGCCAGAAATACCCGACCTGGTCGCCGGCGATGATCAAGTCGGCAATGATGACCACCGCGACCGACACCTTCCCGGATACGCTGACCGGCGACATCCGCGGCGGGCTGCCGTTCGCGCAGGGCGCGGGCCACGTCAACCCGACCGCCGCGCTCGACCCGGGCCTGGTGTACGACATCGCCGAAGCCGACTACCGCAAATACCTGTGCGGCGCCGGCGTCGCCACCCAGTGCGCGGGCGGCCAGATCCCCGGCTACGACCTGAACCTGCCGTCGATCTCCGTCGGCAACGTGCTCGGTTCGGTGAGGGTCACCCGTTCGGTGACCAACGTCAGCACCAGCGCGTCGAGCTTCACCTCGCAGATCTCGGTGCCGGGTTATAGCGCCGTCGTGACCCCGGCCACGCTGGCGATCGAGCCGGGCCAGACCAAGTCGTTCACGGTGACCCTGACCCGTAACGGCGCGCCCGAAAACGCCTGGCAGTTCGGTTCGCTGACCTGGACCGGCGGCGGCCATACCGTGCGCAGCCCGGTCGTGGCCCGCTCGGGCAGGCTGATCATCGCCCCGACGTTCATCTCGAGCGACCGCGCCAGCGGCAGCAAGGCCCTGTCCATCACCACCGGCTTCGCCGGCAAGATGGGAGCGACCGTCGGCGGCCTGAAGGAAATCGTGCGCACGGCAAACACCATCGCGCCGGCGCCGGATGGCAGCCTCGACACGCTGAGCCTGATGGCCGACGCCTGCCACCGCGGCCTGTACGGCGCCCGCGTGCTGCCGGTGACCTTCACCGCCGACACGGTGGCGGCGCAATTCGAGCTGTTCGACCGCGATACCAGCGGCCAGGGTGGGGACGACCTCGACCTGGTGATGGTGAACGCGGCCGGCCAGCTGGTCGCCTACTCCGCCAGCTACGGCTCGGACGAAACGATCGCGCTGGCGGCCCCGCCGGCAGGCAACTACCGCGTCTGCACGCTGGGCTACAGCACCGCCTCCGGCGGCACCACCTCGTATGGCCTGCATGCGGTGGTCGTCAATACCACCGACAAGGGCGGCAACCTGCGCGCCATGGTGCCGGCCACCGTGTATGCCGGCGGCAAGGCGACGGTGGCGGTGAGCTGGTCCGGCCTGCCGAGCGGCAAGCGCTTCCTGGGCGGCGTGCGCCTGCTGGACGCCAGCGGCGCGATCGGCTCGACCACCGTGCTGCAGGTCGAGACCAACCAGCCGGTGCCGAAGGCCGAGCGTCCGCAGCGCGTCAAGGAGAAGGACGTCGGCGTGTAATTGAAGGAGACGGGGCCCATGGCCCCGGCCGAATGGACAAAGCGCGCCCCGGCGCGCTTTGTCTTTTTTGGTGGGCTATTTTTGGCGGACTATTGACGGACTGCGGAGCCAATCAGGCTGCCGGCGAACCCAGCTGGCAAGCGCCGGCGACGCAGACGGCGCCCGGGTCGGGGCGGTGGATGCAGATCGACATCTCGCCGGTACGCTGGATCTCGGCCTGGCGCTCGGTCTTCGAACGTTCGGCCAGCGCCAGGAGCGCCTTCCCGTCGGTCGTCGCGGTCGAATACGGCAGGTATTCCTGCGGGCCGCCGCAGGCCAGCGCGCCGACCGGGAGCGAGCGGCATTGCGCATTGTCGCTGCAGGTGGGCGTGCCGATCAGACGCTTGATCTCGGACACGGTGGCGCCGGGCTGGAGCGCGACGACCGGCGCCGCGCCGTCTTTCACCGGCGGCTGGGCCGGATCGTGGGCCTGGGTGGTGCAGGCGGCAGTGGCGCCCAACACGAGGATAAGGAGGAGTTTTTTCATGCCGCCATCTTCGCGCGCACGGTAAGGCTGGTCAAGCGGATCGGATTGACCAACTGTGTCCGGATGTATCGTCCGCCTGTTGCGCACACCTTACGGAACACCACCAAGCCTAATTTATTTCCTAAATACATTTTCTATTTCCATGTAGATATATTTCTCAATTACAGGCAAACGGAGTGAACGTCGCGCATCCCGCTCACATCCCGTATCTCATCCGCTGTGAGCCTAAAAGTTCGCAGACACAAAAATTGACCGCAGGGAAATTTTACTTATTACAATGGCTTCGTTAAAGACGAGCTTGTTCGAGTTCATAGATGACCCTCCTGCGCCCCCTCATCGCCTTCTTCCTGACCTCCCTGCTGGCTGCCTGCGGCGGCGAGTACGACCTCGACACGACGGCCCGCACCGCGGCGGCTGCCACCATTGCTGGAGCATCCGCCTTCGCCGGGACGCCGGCAACCGGACCGAACCCGGCGCCAGGCGCCCCGCTCATTGCCACCACCGCCACCCTCGCCTCGGCGACGATGCCCGCGCCCGACT
Source organism: Massilia sp. UYP11 (assembly GCF_050434805.1). NCBI lineage: Bacteria > Pseudomonadati > Pseudomonadota > Betaproteobacteria > Burkholderiales > Oxalobacteraceae > Massilia > Massilia sp. UYP11. The sequence goes on along the minus strand of NZ_JBNDJE010000007.1, from coordinate 57,235 downwards.
GCGCCGCCGAAGGCTGCGTCAGCCTGCGCATCATCGACGGCAATGCCGAAGCCTGGCGCATCGATGCCCAGCGCCGCGCCGCGCGCGAGGCCGGCCTGCCCCAGTCCTGAGCTCGGCGCGCCGGCGTCGGCGTTAGCGCCGCGGGAGCGGGAGCGGGAGCGGGCGGCGCGTCGCGGCCAGCAGGAACAGGCCGCTCGCGACCAGCAGCCAGGCGCCCGGCTCCGGCACCTCCGCCACGCTGGCGAAGGCCGGGTCCACCAGTTGCAGCGCGACCGGCTCGCCCGCAACCAGGTTCATCTCGACCACATTGCCGGCGGCGCCCAGGTAATGGTAGGCGTCGTCGATGAAGGCGACGCTGAACAGGGTGCCGTTGACGCCCTCGCCCAGGTCGAACTCGACGTCGAAGCTGAACAGGCCGCCGAACGCGACGAGTTGCTCGAAGAAGTTGAAGTCCGGACCATTGCGCAGCACGACGCCGTTGACGACGTCGCCACTGACGTTGCCCGATGACGGCAAGACGCCGCCGTCCAGGAAGGCGCCGCTGAAGTTGCCGAGGCGGGCCACCGTCGGCGCCGCGTCCAGCGGGCCGTTCAGGCCCAGGTCGAGGTAGCCGACGGCGCCGGCCAGGGCCGAGGTATCGAGCGAGACACGGTACAGCGGACCGGCCAGCGCCGCCGGGGCGCCGAACACGATCGACAGCGCCAGCAGCGCGCGCAGCAGCAGGGGTGCAAGGGATGAGGTGAAGTGCGACATGTCGGTTTTCCTTTAGAGCGAGCCGGAGACCAGCTGCGGCGTATAAGTGAAGTTGCGCTTGGCGCCATTGGTGAATGCGGTGGCGATCGTGACCGTGGCGCCCGGCGCGATGCCGGCCTGCGGCAGCGTGACGTACGGTGCGCCCTCGTGCATGCCGGCCGGGTTGTCGAGGGTGACGCCGGTCGGCAGGCCGCGCAGCACCAGGTGCAGCGGACCGCTCAGGTGCTGGCCGCTCGTGTTGGTGACCGTGACGTTGCCGGTGGTCTTGCCCGTCGCACGATGGATGCTGAAGCCGCCGATCACGATCCTGCTCGACGCCGTCACGTCGGTATGCGAGCCGGTCAGGTTCAGGCTGACCACCAGCGGGTCGTGGTCCGAGGCGCGCCAGGCGTTCTTGCGGTACGGGTCTTGCGCCGTATCGCCCAGGTTGTAGTCGATGGTTTCCGGCTCGTCGGCATTGCTGTGCCATTCGACCGCGCCCGCCACCTGCGGCGCCAGCGAGCCGCTCGCCAGCGCATGGTCGAGGTAGCCCGACAGGCCGTTGAACACATAGGAATACGGCATGCCGTGCGGACGCACGAAGCGTTCGAGCAGGTTGACCATGCCGGCCTGCTGCGTCAGATGATTGATCGGGGTCTCGAAGGCGTACGCATTCAGGTCGCCGATCACGAGCACGTCCGGATCCCCGGCCGCCTTGACTACCTGCGGGATGAAATACTCGGCGAGGCGCCGGGCCTGCTCGGTACGGGTACGGTCCCAGCAGCCTTCGCCGTTGCCCGGGTCGGTGTCGCCAGGACCGGCGCCGCTGCAGCCACCCTTCGATTTCAGGTGGTTCACGATCACCGAGAAGGCGCCGCCGCCCTGCCTGGCCCTGAATGCCTGGGCCATCGGCGGGCGGTTGTTGATCTCGTGGCCGTCCGACAGCGCGCTGCCTGCCAGGCTCAGCCTGGCGGGCTTGTAGATCATCGCCACCCGGATCGCGTCGGTGCCCAGCGCCGCCGGCTTCGGCACCACGGCATAGGCGCCGGGCGTGGTGGCGGCGTTCAGTTGCTCGACCAGGTAGCCGACCGCGACGTCGCCATTGTTCTGGATTTCCATCAGGCCGACCACGTCGGCATCGAGTGCGGCCAGCGAGGCGACGATCTTGTCGCGCTGGCGCACGAATTCGGCGCTGTTGTCGGCGCCGCGGCACTCCCTGGCGGAAGTCGTGTTGCCGATGGTGCAGCCCTGGCCGCTGCGGCCCCAGGCGTCGTGGCCATCGGTGAAGGTGGTGAAGAAATTGAGCACATTGGCGCTGGCCACCTTGATCGCGCCCGGCAGGGCCGGGGCCGGAGTGCGCGGGTTGGCGCGCGCGAAGCTCGGCGCGACGGTCGGCTGCAGCTTGAAGCCGGCGCCGCCGCCGCCCAGCGCGCCATAGTCGACCACGCCGGTCAGGTCGTGCACGGTGTCGCCCACGCGCACGGTGCCGTCTTCCGCCAGATAGGGGATGGTGGCCGGCGCCACGAAGATGCCGTCGTCGAGCACGATCTGGTTGCTCGCATGTTCGCGCGCGAGCGCGAGCGCCTCGGGCGAGCCGAGCGGATACCGGTTGGTCGGATTCTCGCGGCGGCCGTTGGCCAGGATCAGCTCGCCACGATCGCCGAGGTTGCGGTTGCCGTTGACGGTGAGCGGCGTTGCAAAGCGCACCAGCATGCCTTCCACGTCCGCCAGGTTCGCGTTCGGGAGGGTGATATTGGCCGGCACGATGGCCGGGCCGGCGCCCAGCGACACGATGCTGCTGACGTCCTTGAGCTCGGTGTAGCTGCGGGTCGCGCCGCTCGGGCGGTATTCCTCGACCGTGCCGGTCACGCGCACGAGCGTGCCGACCGGCAAGTCCGTGGTCTTGCCATAGATGTACAGGCCATCCGACGTCGATGGATCGCCGTCGCCCTGCGCGTCCTGGATGAAGAAGCCGGCGCCGACCTTGGCGGTGATCACGCCCTGCGTGGTCTGGACGGTGCCGACGTAGGCGCTGGCCGGCCCCGAACCCTGGAGCGTCGGGATGCGCAACTGGCCGGCGACGGCGACGTCGACCGTGCAGCGCTCGGTGTCGCCTTCGGTGTTGGCGAACTCGATCTGGACCGGATAGCGGCCGCCGGCCAGCCTGTCGCCGACCATGAGGCGCGCGGCGGCAGGGCCGCCGATGGCGTTCGACGGCGCGAAGTCGGCCAGGCCAATGCCGGCCACGGCGCCGGCCACGATGGCGGCGCGCGTCACCATGCTGTCGGCGTCGACCGCCGACAGCTGGGCCGAGGACGCGCTGCCCTGGGCGACCTGGAGCGCCGCCGGGCAGCTCGGCACGATCGGCTGGATGCCGGGAGCGCCGCCGCCGTCGCAGGCAGCCAACGGCGAACGGGTGCTGCGCGGACCGTTGACCGGGCCAGCGACGAAGTCGTCGCGGTTGTTGTCGGTGTCCTGGCAGCCCTGGGCCAGGCGCGCGATCGCATTGACGGTCGACGGCGCCGGCGCGGCCGCCCCTTCGAAGCGGTTGGCCGTGCCGAATCCGACCAGGTCGACCAGGTTGGCGCCTTCCGGCGTGGACATCTGCGTGCGTCCATTGACCAGCGCCACCTTGCCCGCGGCACCGGCCATGTCGAGGCCGTTGTTGAACAGATCGCCCTCGCCCACCGCATTCGGACCACCGCCATTGCGGCCCAGGACCAGGAAATACTGGCCGGGCGCCAGGGTCAGGTCTGGAAGCACCGTCACCGCGCCCCAGTTGGCGCCAGTGGCGGACTGGTATTGCAGGCTCATGCCGTCGAGCCGGACCGGGGCCTCGCTACGGTTGAACAACTCGACGAAGTCGTGGCTCCACTGGCCGCCGGCGTTGTTCGACGCGCCATACAGCTGGCTGATCACCACGTCGCCGGGTGCGGCGTGGGCGCCGGCGGCAAGGCCCGCCAGCAAGGTCGCCAGCAGCGTGCGCCGCGGTGCGAAGGATGCAAAAGTCGTCATGGATTCCCCATTAATGATCGCACAAGATGTGCCCGCCAGATTCATTAACAGAATGATAGTAATTGCGGATATTGACAACATGATGACCAGAAATTAGCCACGGAGGGTAATTTCTAGCTTAGCGGCAAACCAACGCGTCGGCGTCGGGTTTCCGCAGGGAATCGGTAAAGAGGATAACGCGGACGTCAGCAGCGGCGGCGCCGGGCGGCCCAGGTGGCCACCCCGAGGCCGCCGGCCAGCAGCGCCCAGGCAGGCGGTTCGGGTACGAGCGAAATCGCGTAGGTCTCGAGCGCCTCGACGCGCCTGAATTGCCCGCCATAGGTGCCGTCGATGATGCTGCGCCCTTCGAAGGCGGGGTCGCCGTAGCTCAGCTGCCACGAAATGGAGGTCGTCAGCCGCTCGTCGACGAAGAGGTCGGGTCCGGCGCCGAAGGTGGGGCCGTGTTCGGGCGAGTTATAGGTCTGGCGCGCGCCCTGGCTGGGCAGGACGTTATCGAGCAGCAGTTGCCGATACACGGCCGCAGTGCTGTAGTTGAACAGGAAAGCGGTGCGTTCCCAGTCACGTTCGGAAACGTGCCAGCCATCCGTGGACGACCAGCTGCGCGGATTGTAGCCGCCCACCACCCAGCTGTCGCCGGTGTCGTTGGCGACCTGCATCAAGGTGAAGTTGCTGCCGCGTCCGTCCGCGGCGGCATGGAAGTCGCGCGCGTCGTCGCCCGCCTGCCGCGTATAGACGTTCTCGAGATAAAGAGGGCCGGCGCCGAGCCAGCGTTCGAGCTGGCCCTTCAGGCTTGGGTCGAGCAGTGGCGTAGCATCTTGCGACACTCGTTGCGCCACTGCCGACGATGCCGCCATGCCGGCGGCTGCAACCAGGATGGCGGCCGCACCGCTCCGCGCCAGGATCTTGTTCATGCAACGTCAGACTGCACGTTGCCGACACTAGTTCCAGGCGCGCGGCGGATCGGGTCAGGCGCGCTTGTAGATGTCCTCGAAGCGGACGATGTCGTCCTCGCCCAGGTAGCTGCCCGACTGCACCTCGATGATGTGCAGCGGCAGCTTGCCCGGGTTCTCCAGACGGTGGTTCATGCCGATCGGGATATAGGTCGATTCGTTCTCGGACAGCAGGCTGACGGTATCGCCGCAGGTCACGCGCGCGGTGCCCGACACCACGACCCAGTGCTCGGCGCGGTGATGGTGCATCTGCAGCGACAGCTTCTCGCCCGGCTTGACCGTGATGCGCTTGACCTGGAAACGGTCGCCCGCATCGATGCCCTCGTAGTGGCCCCATGGACGGTAGACGCGGGTGTGGTGCAGGTGCTCGGTGCGCTCCATCGAGGCCAGGTGTTCGACCACCTGCTTGACGCGCTGCACTTTACTCTTGCAGGTGACCAGCACCGCATCCTGGGTCTCGACCACGACCACGTCTTCCAGGCCCACCACCGCCACGATGCGGCTCTCGGCGCGCACCAGCGAATTCTTGACGCCGTCCAGGTAGACGTCGCCGCGCTGGGCATTGCCGTTGGCGTCCTTGGCCTGGGTTTCCCACAGGGCCGACCACGAACCGACGTCGTTCCAGCCGATATCGGCCGGCACCACGGCGGCGTCGCGGGTATGTTCCATCACCGCGTAGTCGATCGAATCCGCCGGGCAGGCCGAGAACGCGGTGTCGTCGAGGCGGCAGAAATCGAGGTCGCGGTAGGCCGCGTGCATGGCCTGGCTGGCGGCGCCGGCGATCGCCGGCGCGTGCTGCTCCAGCTCTTGCAGATAGCGCGCCGCGGCGAACATGAACATGCCGCTGTTCCAGTAGTAACTGCCCTCGGCCAGGAAACCTTCGGCCGTGGCGGCGTCGGGCTTCTCGACGAAGCGCGCCACCTTGTAGCATTCGCCGCACCCGTCCACCGGTTCGCCGCGGCGGATGTAGCCGTAGCCGGTTTCCGGCGTCCTGGGCACGATGCCGAAGGTGGCCAGCGCGCCCTTGGCCACCAGGCGGGTGGCGCGGTCGACCGCTTCACGGAAGGCTTCGCCGTTCTCGATCACGTGGTCGGCCGGCAGCACCAGCATGACCGCCTCGGGGTCGATCGCCTGCAGGTGGTGGGCGGCGGCGGCCACGGCCGGCGCCGTGTTGCGGCCGACCGGCTCGAGCAGGATGCCCAGCGGCGTGATCCCCACTTCGCGCAACTGCTCAGCCACCATGAAACGGTGGTCATTGCCGCAAACCACGAGCGGCGCCATCATCTCCGGCCAGCCGGCCACGCGCAAGGCGGTTTCTTGCAACATGGTCTTGTTGGCCACCAGCGGCAGCAACTGCTTTGGCAAGACCTTGCGCGACAGCGGCCACAGGCGGGTGCCGGCGCCGCCGGAGAGGATGACTGGATAGATCTTCATGCGCTGACTTTCTCTTTTTCTAATTCGTTGGTGTCGTGATCCGCGACGTCCTTGCGCCGTGAGCGGCGACGATCGCGTGCATTGAGCCATTCCTCCGACGAATATTCGGAGGCGTGCTTCATTTCGCCTTTTCGGTCGACACTATATTCCTTAAAGACAATCATTTCATTCAATGTTACATCATGCAACACGCGGGTGTATTCGAACAGGATGCTGCGCACGATCTCGGCGCCTTCGCAGATATGGCTGCCGTGGCCGATCCAGCTGGGGCCCACGATGCGGGCGCCGGCCTCGACTTTCACCCCGGAGCCGATGTAGACCGGTCCCTCGATGGTCGTGCCTTCCCAGTCGATGCTGGAGTTCAGGCCCACCCAGACGCCGGGCTTGATCTGGATGCCCGGCACGTCCATATTGTTGACTTCGCCGGTGATGACCGACTGCAGCACTTCCCAGTAGTCGCCCATGGTGCCGATGTCGAGCCAGTTGAACGGACGGCCCTGGGCATAGAACGGCAGGCCGCGCTCGGCCAGCAGGGGGAACAGCTCGGAACCGATGTCGAACGGCACGCCCGACGGAATCAGGTCGATGACTTCTGGTTCGAAGATATAGATGCCGGTGGAAATGAAGTTGGACTTCGCGACGTCCTGGCTCGGCTTTTCCTGGAATTCGACGATACGGCCCTGCTCGTCCGAGACCACCACGCCATAGGACGACACCTTGTCCCATGGCACTTCTTTGGTGATGACGGTGGCCATCGCGCCCTTGCGCCGGTGTTCCAGCAGCGCGGCCTTGAGGTCGAGGTCGATCAGGGCGTCGCCGCACAGCACCACGGTGGTGTCGTCGAAGAAGCCGCCGAATTCCTGGATTTTCTTCATGCCGCCGGCCGAGCCGATCGGTTCGGGGACGACTTCGCCGTCGTCCTTCGTATAGCCTTCGAAGGAATAGCCGATCTGGACGCCGAACTGTTCGCCTTCGCCGAAGTACTCTTCGATCTTTTCGTGCAGCCAGCTGACGTTGACCATGATTTCGGACACGCCATTTTTCTTGAGGTGTTCGATCAGGTAAGCCATCACGGGTTTGCCCAGAATCGGGATCATGGGTTTCGGCAGATCGTAGGTGAGCGGACGGACGCGTGTGCCCTTGCCTGCGGCGAGAATCATGGCTTTCATTAGACTATCCTTTGCATTATTTGGCTGTGGTTTGGTAGCGCCATACGTCGGCGCACATTTGAGCGACATCACGTTCGGCAGTCCAGCCCAGTTCCTCGCGGGCCAGGGATGGATCGGCGTAGCACTTGGCCACGTCGCCGGGACGGCGGTCGACGATCTGGTAGGGGACCGGACGCCCGCTGGCGGCTTCGAAGGCGCGCACCATTTCCAGGACACTGTTACCGCGGCCAGTACCCAGGTTGTAGGTGACGATGCCCGGGCCCTTGTTCAGGCGATCCAGGGTCTTGACGTGGCCGATCGCCAGGTCCACCACGTGGATGTAGTCGCGCAGGCCGGTGCCGTCCGGGGTGTCGTAGTCGCCGCCGAACACCGACAGCTTGTCGCGCTGGCCGTTGGCGACCTGGGCGATGTAAGGGACGAGGTTGTTCGGGATGCCGCTCGGCTCTTCGCCGATCAGGGCGCTCTCATGGGCGCCGACCGGATTGAAGTAGCGCAGCAGCGCGATGCGCCAATCGGGCTCGGCCTTTGCCAGGTCGCGCAGGATGTCTTCGATCATCAGCTTGCTGCGGCCATAGGGATTGGTGGCCGACAGCGGGAAGTCCTCGCGGATCGGCACCGAGGCCGGATCGCCGTACACGGTGGCCGAGGACGAGAACACCAGCGATTTGCAGCCGAACTTGGCCATGGTCTCGAACAGCACCACGCTGCCGTTGACGTTGTTGTCGTAGTAGCGCAGCGGCTGCGCCACCGATTCGCCGACCGCCTTCAGGCCGGCGAAGTGGATCACCGCCTCGGGCTTGTGCTCGGCGAACGCGGCTTCCATCGCCGCGCGGTCGCGGATGTCGGCCTGGACGAAAGCGAACGGCTTGCCCGTGATGCGCTGGACGCGCTCGCAGACCGAGCGCTGAGCGTTCGACAGATTGTCGACCACGACCACGTCGTGCCCGGCGCTCTGCAGTTCGACGACGGTATGCGACCCGATATAGCCCACACCGCCAGTAACCAGAATCTTCATGTCTTTCGCTCTCTGTTAATCATAGTTTGATGCTCCATGGACCGCTTGCGGCCCGTTGTCCTGTCGGCGCAACGCTGCGCCGCGATCCCGCTGTCACTCATCCTTCCTGGCCGCTTCCTTGATCAAGAGCCAGAGAAACGCCATGTCGTCGATAAAGTAACGCCGAAACATCCGGCGCGGTTCCTGCAGGAAGCGGTAGAACCACTCGAGCCCCGCCGTCTGCATCCACGCCGGCGCCCGCTTGACCCGGCCGATCGCCACGTCGAAGCTCCCGCCCACCCCCATCGCGAACGGTATCCGCATCTCGGCCTGGTACAGGCCGAGGAAACGTTCCTTCCTGGGCGAGGAAATCGCCACGAACAGCAGGTCGGCGCGGCTCTCGCGCACCTGGCGCACCACCTGCGCTTCCGCGCCCTCACCCTGCCAGTAGCCGTCATGCAGGCCAGCCAGCACCAGGCCCGGATAGCGGCGGACATAGGTCGCGGCCACCTCGCGCACGACGTCGGGACGCGCACCGAGCAGGAACACCCGCCAGCGTTTCTGCGCCGCGCGCCGCATCAGGGCCTCGAACAGGTCGATGCCGGCCACCCTTTCCTTGAGTGGCTTGCCCAGCAGGCGCGAGGCCCATACCACCGGCATGCCGTCCACATTCACCAGGTCGCATTCGTTGATGATGCGGCGCAGGCCCTCGTCGCGGCTGGCCTTGACCAGCTTATCGACATTGACCACCACATGCTGGTGCGGCCGCCCCGTGCGCACGAAACCGTCAATCCGCTCCAGCGTCTCTTCCATCGAAACGTTATCTATATTACAACCAAACAGCGTGACGCGCTCGTTCATGCGTGCCTCCGGTCCGGTGTCTGACGTTTCCTGCGATTAATTATTTATTAATCGGTAAAAGTGATTGTAAACCTGCATTCGATGGGAACGGCGGACGATACGGTCGTGATGCGCAGCACTTCGCACGGCGTCTTCGATTCATACGCGGCCGAATACCAGCCCAGGGGCGGATTTTCGGCGCCGCGCACCAGTTCCAGGTGCAGGTCTTCGCCGCTGGCCTGCATCTGCAGCACGAAGCGCTTGCCGCGCACCGACAGGCCGTGGCTGGTCAGGCGCACGTCCAGGCCCGGCGCGAAGTGCCAGAACGTTTCGACCTTGTGGGGCTTCCTGGCCGCCACCTCGTCGCGCACGGTCAGGGTGTTGCTGGCGCCGTCGAAGCGCACGCTGCGCAGGTGCAGCACCGGGTCCGGCAGGCGCGCATAGCCGTCGTGCGAGCCGCGGAAGTCGAATTCGTGGGGGGACGCCGGCATGCGCTCGATGCTGGAGCGCGCCTTGCGCAGCCACATGAAGCGCCCGCCGGGCGTCGACTGGTCGAGGCCGTCGACGCGCACGGTGTTGTGGCTCGAGGTGCCGCGGAAATAATCGCGCCACTTCTGTTCTTGCCAGTAAGAATACGTGCCGGAATCGACCAGGCAGGCTTCGCCCGCCACCGACAGGCTCAAGGCAAGCGCATCGGCGTGGCCGTGGGCGGCGATGCCGAGATAGCCCAGCGGGCCGCAGTCGAGCACGCCCTTGATCTCGTTGGCTTCGCCGAAGTGATTTCCGAACAACAAGTAACCGCCGTCGGGGAAGGACCACCCGGAATCGGCTTCGTGCGGATCGCAGTCGGGCCGCCCGCCCGGCAACGCGTGCAGCAGCCAGCGCACGCCCGGGTGCTGGTCGTGCTGGCCGCCGAACACGGTGTCGCCCAGCGCCAGCAACTGCGCGGCGCGGTCCGGGCCCGGGCGCCCGGTGCCGGCGTGCAGGCGGAACAGGCAACCGTCGTCGGCGTCGCCGACCATCGGCAGGCCGCCGTCGACGTCGCGCACCGAGCGCAGGAAGCGCAGCGCGCGCTGCAGCACGGCCCAGTAACTGCGCGAGAAAGGCTGACTGTGGGGCTGACTGTGCGAATGATCGTGAGGCTGATCGCGCGACTGGCTGCGGAACTGGCTGCGGGGCTGACTGCGCTGCTGGCTGCTGGCCTGGCCCAGGAGCCCGGCCACGAACAGGCATTCGCTGGAAAACATATGGTAGGAAAACGCCTGCTCGCGGTTGACGCCGTCGCGCGAGAACTGGGCCTGCGCTTCGTGCTCCAGTTCGCGCTGCGCCTGGGCTTCCCAGTCCTTCGATTCCTTCCAGCACGGCCAGGTAACGGCGCCGGCGTACAGGCCGGTCAGTTCGCCGATCAGGTGGTTGTTGGCCGACGAATGGCGCGACAGGTGGCGCGCGATGGTGCGGCAGTGCGCATGGATGCTGTCCAGCCAGTCGGCGCGCAGGCGCTCCCCGGCGGCGCCCTCGAACAAGGCGCTGCGCTCGCCACCCACCAGCTGCCAGATCAGGCTCCAGTTGACGAGGCGGATGCCCAGCTCCATCGAGCTGGTCCAGTTGGGTCCCGTGAGCGGCGGGCAGGCTTCGAACCAGCTGCGCAGGTTTTGCGCCAGGGCCTGCAGCCAGCGCGGATCGCCCGTCAAGGCCCAGGCCTGGGCCAGGGTCACCAGGTGCAGGTGACGGTTCAATTCCCATACGTGCTTGATGTCGCCTACCAGTTCGCGGTCGCCAATGGCGATGTCGCCGCGGTACAGCGACGGCGCGACGACGCCGGTCTCGGGATCGCGGTTCCAGGCGGTCGGCACGCCGACGTCGAAGCGGCGTTCGGCGAACAGCACCACGTGGCCGGCCTCGATGCGCTCGGCGTCGAGCAGCAGTGCATCGACGTCGGCCTGCTCCAGCGCCGGCGCGCCGCGCACGCCCAGGCTCAGGGTGCGCGGCAGCGGCGGCGGCGCGGCAAGGCCGACGGAGCGGCGCCCCAGGCGGATCGTCGCCGCCTGGCGCAGCCGGTAGGCCATTTCAGGCACCGACATGCAGCGCAGCCGGTTGACCAGCCATGCCATGCGTACTGTTGCGTTCATCAAATTTCCTTCACCGTTTTCTGGATTGCGTCTTTTCGTCCAGCAATTGCGCGTACAGCGCAGCCAATGTGCCGCACACCACGCCGGCCGCGTAGTGCCGTTCGGCGGCGGCGCGCGCCGCGCGCGCCAAGCGCGCACGCAATCGCGCGTCGTCCAGCAATCGTTCGATGGCGTCCGCCAGCGCCGCCGCGTCGCGCGGCGGAACCAGCAGGCCGAGTTCGCCGTCGGCCAGCGCTTCCGGAATGCCGCCGACGCGTGTCGCCACCACCGGCGTCCCGGCCGCCATCGCCTCGAGCACCGACATCGGCAAGCCTTCGGCATGGGACGGCAGGCAGAACAGCCAGGCGCGCGCCAGCTGCGCGTCGCGCGCGGCCGCATCCAGCCAGCCCGGCGTCTCGACGCGGCCGGCGATGCCGAGCTCGGCGGCTCGGCCGCGCACCCAGTCCAGGTCGCCGCTGCCGCCCAGCACCAGGCGCAGCCCCGGGTGGCGCGCGGCCAGCGCGGCGCAAGCCTGCAGCAGTTCGTCCACGCCCTTGGCCGGGTCGAGGCGGCCCAGGAACAGGATGCGGCCGGCTTCGGCCCGTGCACCCGCCGCGGCCGACGTCGGGCGCACCGGATTGGGCACCACGACCACGCGCGCGCGCGGCGCGCATTCGCGCACGCAGGCGGCCCAACCGGGCGACAGCGCGATCACGCGCGAGCTCGCCTCCAGGGTGTGCCGGATCCAGCGCCGCAGCAGCGGCCCGGCCTCCGCCAGCGCATAGCGCCGAAAGCCGCCGCCATGCAGATGAAACACCGTGCATGCGCCGCCCATGCGCGCCATGAGCAGCACCAGCGACTTGCGCAGGAAACTGGCGTGCGATCCGGCATGCACGTGGACGATGGCCGGACTTGCCCCGGCGCCGAGGCAGGCCCGCGCGGCGCGCCACAGGCCGCGCAGCGCGCGATCGAGCTTATGCAGGCGGCGCCCCTCGGCGTGGGTGGCGACATAGGCGACGCCTTCGCGCTCGAACAGGCCGTCGGCGCGCAGCACCTCGACCACGCTGGCGATGCCTCCCCTGCCCCCCAGCGCGGTTCCGACCATCAGCACGCGTGGGGGCGCCATGGTCATGCAGGCGCCCCTGGGAAATGTGTCGCAATCCTGTTCATCGCTATATGTACTTATGAAAGGGGCAATATTTACGATCATACAGGGCAACTTGTTGATCTAGCGCACGATTCGTCAGTCGACGGCAATGAACTCGAACTTGCCGTTGGCGCCGCGCGGGATCGCCTCGACCCGCTCCACGGCGACCTGCACGCCGGGCACCCGCTGCAGGAATCGTTCGCGCAGGGCGGCCTCGTCGCGCCCGCCGAAACCGTCGGCCGCGACCACGCGCAGGGTGAAACGGGCCTGGCCGTGGTAGCGCACCTGGCCCTCGAGCAGGCGCAGGTCGCTGCCCTGGAACACGCGGTCCAGACGCGCCACCATGCGGCCATCGGGCAAGGTGAGGATGCGCTCCTGGCGTCCCATCACGGCCTCGAGCGTCGGAAACACGCGCCCGCAGGGGCAAGGCGCCGGCTGGTCCAGGCTGCTGCCCACGCGCACGGTGTCGCCCGTGCGGTAGCGCGCCAGCGGCATCGCGGCGTTGTTCAGGCTGGTGCCGACGAGTTCGCAGCTGCCGTCTGGCAGCGCCAGCAACTCCACGCCGCCGTAGTCGGTCAGCAGGTGGTAGCGGCCGTGCTCGCAGGTGCCGATGGCCGCGACCCGCTCGGCCTGCCCATACCAGTCGAACACGGTCACGCCGAAGGCGCGCACGACGGCCGCGCGCACGGCCGGCTCCAGGGTCTCGGACGAGGTCATCACGCCGCGCAGGGCCCGGCCGCCATAGCGGCGCCCGGCCGCTTCCAGCCAGTGGGCGATGGCCCCGATCGAGGACGGATAGGCGTGGATCACCACCGGATCGTAGGCTTCCAGCGCCGCCACATAGGCGCCGATGGTCGCGTTGGACAAGTGATAGGACGACATCACGAGCAGCTTGCCGACCGGGTCGCGCCGCCAGTAGCGGCCATCGGCGGGCCGTTCGTCGCACACGAGGTCGCCGCGGATCCAGGCCCGCCGCCGCCCCGGCCGCCAGCCGATCCAGCGCAGCTGGCGCTGGACGAAGGCTTCCTCGCGGATCACGGCGCCGAGCGACTGCACCAGGGTCAGGGGCGAACCCGAGGTGCCGCTGGTGCGGATCGTGTTGCGCAGCAGCGAGCCGAAGCGGCGCGGCCGCAGGTGGCGCGCCGGGTCCTGGCGCAGGGCCGGCTTGGCGAGCAGGAAGGCGCCGGGCGGCACCGCATGCAGCCGGGTCGCGTCCGGCGGCGCCGCGACGCCGAGGCGCCGTGCGCGCCGCGCCACGTAGGCGTTGAGGGCGACGCCCGAGCGCTCGTTGCGCAAAAGAGACGGCAACACCAGCAGCCGCGCCGGCAGGCCGCGCGCCAGCAGGCGGCCGAGCGACCTGAGCGCCAGGGCGAGCGTGCGCGCATCCATCAGGCGCCCCGCCCGCCCAGGATGCCGGCGTAAGCCTGCGCCACCACCCGCCCCAGGATCGCGTAGCTGCGGTGGGCCCTGACCCAGGCCGGCCCGCGCGCGGCGCAGGCGGCGGCCAGGCCGGGTTCGTGCAGCAGCCGGCGCACGGCGGCGGCGAAGGCCGGCGCCTCCATCGGCGCGCACAGCCCGGCCCCGCTCTCGGCCAGCACCCGGGCCTGGTCCGGGATGTCGTTGGCCACGCCGGGGATGCCCAGCGCCAGGTATTCGAGCAGCTTGGTCGGCGAAGAAACGTCGTACAGGACCCCGCGCGGGATCGGCGACAGGCCGACTTCGGCCCGCACCGCATAGCCGAGCGCCACATCCCGCGGCAGCCAGCCGGTCAGCAGCACGCGCCCGTCCAGCCCGCGGCGGGCGATCTCGGCGCGCATCCAGGCCATCTCGTCGCGCGAGGGGGCGTCGCCGGCGATCACCAGCAGGATATCGGGCACATCAAAAGCGAGCTGTTCGACGACATCGAGCAGGAAGCCGGAGCCGCGCGCCTGCGCGACTCGGCCCAGGTACAGCAGCACGCGCCGTCCGTCCAGGCGCGGGTCAAGGCTGGGCGCGACCAACCCGCGCTCGCACAACGCGGCATCGACGCCCATCGGCACCGCGGTCATGCGCGCGCGCGCGACGCCCTTGCCTGCGAGCCAGTCGGCCATCGCCTCGCTCTGCACGAACACATGGCGCGCGCCCGGCAGCACCAGGCGATAGAGCAACCAGCGCGAGGCGGCGGCGCGCGCCGCATGCGCCAGCCAGCGCGGCCCCCGGCCGCGGCGCGCGATCTCGTCGCGCCGCGCCGCGAAGCCTTCGACGATCGGGAACGACATCCAGTACAGGAATGGCACGCCGAGCGCGGCGGCGGCCAGGCGCCCCAGCAGAGCGGACGCGATTTTGTCGCGCACCTGGATGCCGTCCGGCTTGCGGCGGCGCCAGGCGCGCGCCAGGCCTACCAGGTCCCAGGCGGGCGCCAACACGCTGGCAAAGCGGCTCTCGATGCTGCCGACGACGTGCATCCCGCCGCCGCCCCACCCCACCGGGCCGGCGCCGCCGGACTGGCCGACCAGCTCGCTGCCGACGCCATGGCGCGGCATCTCGGCGCCGAACAGGGTCAGCAGGTCGGCGCGCACCGGCGGCAAGGGGTCGCGCACGATGAAGGCGATGGACAATGGCTTGCGCATGGCGCCTCGTACCCAGGGGGAACCTACGATACTAGACCGGCGCGGCGCGCAAACGTTCAGCTATCGCAGGGATGGGCGCATGGGAGGCGCATGGGCGAGGTGCATGGGCGAGCTGCATGAGCGAGGTGCATGCGCGACGCTAGCGCTCGGTCTCGCGGTCCGCCTTGGCATATTCTCCCGCCTTCTTGGACGGTGCGCGCAGGATCGACAGGATCACCAGCCCGAACAGCGCGCTGAGGATGGCCGTGGCTTCGCGGCCCATGCCGGCGGACACGCCGATGGCGGCCGTCATCCAGACGCTGGCGGCGGTGGTCAGGCCGCGCACGTCGTTGTTCTCCTTTTGCTTGAGAATGGCGCCGGCGCCCAGGAAGCCGACGCCGGCCGTGACGCCCTGCAGCACGCGCGACAGGTCTTCGATCTTCATGCCGCCCTGCAGTGGAATCAGCACGAACAGCGCCGAGCCGACCGAGACCAGCATATGGGTGCGCAGGCCGGCCGAGGCCCCCACCGATTCACGCTCGTAGCCCAGTATGCCCCCCACCAGAGCGGCGACCAGCAGGCGCACCACGATGACGGTCACGTCTTCGGCATTGCCCAGGTCGGAAAATTCGCGCTGTATCGTCAGCCAGCTTTCTGTCCACCACAATTGCATTGCGCCACCCTTTGTCCGGTTTTGATGTCGGACAAATCATGCCATCCATGCAAGATGCGTGTCGCCACGCTCAGCCATTCCATCAGGTATCGGCGCGCGCACGCCGGGCCGGCTTTCGTATAATCGGCTGCCCAGCCAACGCTTCGAGGAGACCCCGATGGAAACGATGGAAATCTACCGCGGACGCCTGATCGACCACATCCAGCTGGTGGTGCGCGACCTGCCCGCGTCACGCAGGTTTTATACGGCCGTGTTCGAAGTGCTGGGCATTCCGCTGGCCGGCTCGGGCGATGATTATTTCTGGGCCGACGAGCTGTTCGTCTCGACGCCCGACAGCTCAGCAGCCCAGGGCCAATTGACCGGCCGCCATCACCTGGCCTTCCAGGCGCGCGACCGCGCCATGGTCGACGCCTTTCATCGGGCGGCGCTGGCGGCCGGCGGCAAGGATAATGGCGCGCCGGGCGAACGTCCCTACCACCCGGGTTATTACGGCGCCTTCGTGATCGATCCCGACGGAAACAATATCGAAGCCGTGCACCACGGCGAAGCGACCTTCAGCGCGCGCGAGATCAGGATCACTTTCTGACCAACGAGCTACGCGGCGCGGCCTACGCGGCGCGGCCGTCCTTCCACGCCAGCAGCCTCGGCAGCAAGGCGGCGCTGGCATGGCTGTCGAGCTTGCGGCAGAAGTGGGCGCCGGACGCCTTGAGTCGCTCCAGGTCGCCTTCGTCCAGCACCCTGGGGTGGCAGGCGCCGCCGTCCGGCCAGGCAATGTAGCGAAAGTTGTTTGACAGCACCCGGCCGGCGTGGCGGGAATGCATCACCAGGGTCTGGAAGAACAGCTCGTCCGGCGACTGCACGCTGCGGCAAAAGCGCAGCAGGCGCGGATGCGCATCGGCCAGGGCCAGCATGTCGCGCAGGCAGTCGCGCGACAGCGCCCACCAGCACGATCCGCCATACGGCGTGAACCCGCCGGGCAAGCGGCGCGTGCGCCGCAGCAGGCGCAGGACGCGGTTGGCGGCAACGCAGGCCAGGCGCTCGGCCGGGTGGCCGCCAGCGCGATGAAAATAGGCATAGCGGTGCATCACGCGCCAGCCGTCGGGCGCGATCGGCGCGGTCTCGATCAGCTCGCGATCGCGCAGCCGCGCCAGGGCCGCCTTCAATAGCGGATTGGGCAATAGCGGGAAATCCTGGGCCGACAGCAGCACGAGCTTGTCGAAGACCGGCGCCTCGGCCAGGATCTGCCGCACCGACGTCAGGGTGGCCTCGACCTGGGATACCTGGCCCCAGCGCACGGCGACGCGCTCGCGCACGGCGCGGGCATGCGGATGCAGGCGCGCCGGGTCGAGACCGCTCTTGCGGTCGAGGTGCACATAGACCAGGAAATCGGGATCGCACAATTGCTCCACCAGCCGGTTGAGCTGGTCCAGGTCCTTGTGCGCGCAGATCAGGAATGCCTGTCTCATCGGTGGCCCGGCGAGCGCCTTGCTCATGCGCGACGAGGCTAGCACGGCGCACGCACGGGCCGCGCCAGCGAGACATGAAGCCATTAATGCTGAGCTATTAATGTTGCACTATTAGTGCAGCGTTTTTAATGCCGCACTATTGGTGCCCGACTATTAATTCAGCGTCACGCTCTGGCCGGCGACGGTCACGGTGCGCACCGTGCCCGAGGTGGCGATGTCCACCCGCGGCCTCTTGCAGCCGACGTCGAGCAGCACCAGGAACTCGGCGGTGGACTTGCCATCGTTCTTGAGGTAGAAGGCGCCGTGGTCCTCGATCACCCTCGCCTTGGCGGCCGGCCCGGTCCACTTGGCGAAGCTGGCTTGCGCGTTCAGCGAGCGCAGGCACAGCGACTGGCCGCCGGCCGACACCGTGACATTCTGCGCGTTCTCCACCGTCATGACGACCGGGGTGTGGACATTCCACTCGTAGGTGCGGGCGACCGTGCTGGCCAGGCGGTCGCGCACCAGGATCGCATTGCCGGCGTTGCGCAGGTGCCAGACCTGGCGCCTGGCCATGGTCAGCTGGCCGCCATAGGCGGCGGTGGCGTCGCCCTCGACGAAATCATAGGCGGGCTGGGCGGCGAAGCCGGTGATCCTGCCGTTGCGCTGCAGCTGTTCGCGATAGCCCGTCACCAGCTGGCCCTTGCCGCCGTCGAAGGTGACCGCGTTCTGCGAGCGGGTCTGGTGATACCAGTCGGTCCAGTAGGGCGAACCGTACCAGTCATACCAGCCGGCCTTGACCAGCAGCGGCTGACCCGCGCTCGACAGCAGGATGCCGTTCTGGTCGCCATGGCTGTGGTTGAACGAGCCGTAGGGACTGGACTTGAAGTACAGCGAGGACCGCGTGGCCGAGCCGATGTCGGTATGCATCGACGCCCAGCCGATGCTCGGATAATAGGCCGAGTTGGTTGGCGGCGTCCTGGACCTGGTGTCCTTGACCGGCATCGGGTAAGGCGCTTGCAGCAGGCTCAGCGTGTCTTCGGCGCCGCCCAGGCTGGCGACGTACCAGGCCGCCCGCGGCGAGACCATGCGCGAGCCGAAGGCGTGCCAGACGCGCGGGTCGGGCCTGGTCTCGGAGCCGTCGCCGAAGGCGTGTACGCGCGCGCCCGGCGGCGTGAACTGGGTGGCGAAGTCGAGCAGGCCCTGGGCCCAGGGCTTGGCATAGAAATTCACGCCGGACGCCTGCGACATCGGATCCCACAGCGCGACCAGGTAGCCGGCCGCGTATTCGGCATACGCGGTGCCGTTGGCGTAGCCGCCTTCCTGGCCGCTCCAGGGCGACGGCGCGTTGGCATAGGCGCGAAACGAGAAGTCGAACCACTTCTGCGCCTCCGGAATGTCGCCCAGCGCCAGGGTCGAGATCAGCGCCAGGAAGACCAGGCTCGTGTTGCCGTGCGAATCGAACGGATACTGGTCGAGGCGGCCGTTATCGCCCGCCAGATTGCCGTAGATCACTTCGGTGCGGGTCCTGACCGTGTTCAGCCAGCGCGCGCGGCGCGGCGCGTCCAGGTCGGCGGCCAGGATGTCGACCGCCTTGATCAGCGAAACCGCGATCTGGCGCGTGGCCTGGTCCTGGTTGGCGTAGCTGGTGGGCCCGGCCGGGTCGAGGGCCGCGATCTGGTCGCCGCGGCGCAGCGCCTCGTCGAGGAACAGGCGGTCGCCCTTCATGCGCCACATCAGGGCGGCGGCTTCGAGCTGGCGGCTGGCCTCGTTGATGCGCTGGCGGATGTCGGTCTGCTGGCTGGCCATGGCGGCCGTCAGCGGCGAACTGATCACGATCGGCCAGCGTCCATCGGTCAGGGGCGGCACCGCCTTGATCTGCAGCTTGATCTCGTTGATCATGCGGCTGACGTAGGGGTCGAGTTCGGCGCGGCGGGCAGCGTTCCAGCTGGCGTACGGCGTGAACGAGGACGGCAGCCCGCGCGGCCGCGCCCTGGCCGTGATGCGCGCGCGCAGCGTGGCGTTGTCCGGCACCTCGAACAGGTTCGACCTGCTGGTGATCGAGAAGCCGCGCGGCATCGACCAGTCATTGCTGCCGACCGGCCGCACGCGCCAGCTGTACTTTCCCAAGGCCATGGCTTTCGGTGGCAGGTACCAGTTCCGTTCGGTGATCACCTTGCCCGGCGCCCCGCCTTCCGGCGTGATCTCGAGCTCGTAGGCGGCAGGGCCCCTGGCGTGGCGGGCCCAGGTGAATCCGGGCGGATTCTGCGCCTGGACCTGGTTCAAGTTCGGGCTGGGCTGGACCACCAGCGGGTCAAGGGACCGGGCCCAGTCCGCGCGCGCGCTCAGGGACAACAAGAGCGACGTCAGCGCCAGCGCGCAGACCAGGCCTTTCCGGTGAAAATTCATGCTGAAGCTCCGAGAGAACGAGGATTGTCCAGAATCGCACCGCGCTCGGGCGCTGGCACGACATCTGCCGCAGGCATCGGGGATGCTTGCTTGAGGAAAACAATGTTATCGCAGGTTTTTTTGAACAAAATCAAATTCCCTAAGGAAATTATTGGTTTGCCTGTTTTGGCGCCCGTCGTTCGCACAAATCCAACACGAACGATTCGACCTGTGGCGAGCAGGATGTTCTGTGCTGTAACTGTCGTGCCCGGTATGGAGAACAGTGCGGTAACCAGCGGCCTGCGCGGCAGCCCCCTAGGCTTGGGCTTGGCCATCTTCGCCGCGTTCAAGCCGCCGCAAGGCCCGCATGCGCTTCAGGTAGCGCAGGCAAAAGATGCCGAACGATAGCGGCGCCTTGCCCGCATGGCGCCGGCGCACGGCGAATTCCTCGCGCCGCGCCGCGATCCGGTTGCGCGACGAGACGCTGCCGGCATGGTCGCGAAACACGGCCAGCACCGCGTCCACCAGCGCCGGCTGGCTGAGCGCCCCCAGCCGCAGCCACAGGTCGACGTCCATCGCATAGCGCAGGCGTTCGTCGAAGCCGCCGACCAGCGCGAACATGTCGCGCCGCACGAACACGGCCGGATGCGGCACCCAGGCGCGGCCGGCGGCGTAGGCGCGGTAGGAAAACGGCGGCATCGGGTTCGGCGGCAGCAGGCGGCCTTCCTTGAGCACCTGGATGTTGCCGACCACCCAGGCCGGCGGGCAGCCGCCGGAGCGCGCCTGTTCGATGCGCCGCCCGACCGTGGCCAGGACCGCCGGGCCGGCGTAGTAGTCGTCCGAGTGCAGATGAGCGACGTAGCGGCCGCCCGCCGCGGCGACGCCCCGGTTCATGGCGTGGCCGATGCCGCCGCGCACCTCGCGCAGCACGCGTTTGTTGCCGGGATAGGCGGCGATCATGTCCAGGGTGGCGTCGCTCGAGCCGGCATCGACGAAGACGTGCTCGAGATCGCGGCAGGTCTGGTCCTGGACCGACGCCAGCGTGTTAGCCAGCGTGGCCGCGCTGTTCCAGGTGCAGGTGACGATCGAGAAGGTCGGCTGGTTCGGCATACAGCTCCAGTAAGGTGGGCAGCAGGCGGGCGGCGTCGGCCCCGAACCCTGCTGGCGGGGCGACGCGCATCGGCGGCGCCGCGAGCAGGCGCGCGAGCCGCGCGACCAGCGCCGGCATGGTGGCGGCCAGCGCCAGCTGGCCCGGATACTGGACGTACTGCGCCAGCTCGGGCGTGCCGCCGCGCGCCAGCGCCAGGCAGCCGCGGCCCAGCGCCAGCGCTTCGAGCACCGTGGTGCTGCAGGCCTCCTCGCAAACCGAGGGCACCACGCACAGGTGGGCGCGCGCGGCCAGGACCAGGGTCGCCGCATGGTCTTGCCAGCCGAGGAAGCGCACCTGCGCTCCGGCGTGGCGCCGCTCCAGCGCCGCACGCTGCGGGCCGTCGCCGACCACGGTCAGGCGCGCATGCGCCGGCAGGCGGCCGGCGGCGGCGTCGAGAAATTCCGCCACGCCCTTGCCGGTGTCGATCCGCCCGGCCAGCACCACCTCGCCCGCCTGCGGCCCGGGGGCGGCCAGGGCCAGGGCGCGCAGCAAGGCGTAGTCGACCAGGTTGTGGATCACGCGGCTGCGCGACAGGTCGGCGTCGGGCACCGCGCGCAGGAAACGGCGGCGCAGGAAGTGGGACACGAACACCGTCTTGTGGCGGGCGAAGGCGCGCGCAGCCTGGCTGCGGTAGCCGCTCACGGCGAGCGCCGTCAGCGCCGTGCGCACCGATCCCGGACCTGGAGTGGCGTGGCGCGCGCTGCACGCCGTGCACGCGCCCGGGGCCAGCCGCTCGCACACGGCGCCGTCGACGAAGCGCAGGTGGGTCAGGCATTCGCTGCCCTGGTCGTGGCGCGTCTGCACGAAGTTGATGCCGTCCCGGACGTACAGGCCCGTCATCGGCAGGTGGCCGTGGTAGTGAACCACGTCGAAGCCGGCGGCGTGGGCATCGATGGCGCGCGCGATGCCGCGCGCCAGCCAGGGCCGCTTGAGCGGATTGAACGCGCCCAGCTGCGCCTCTTTCCAGCCGGGGCGCGCGATGGCGAAACCGGGCCGGAAACGGCCGCCGAAGCCGATCTGGCGCGCGGGATCGGCGCCCGGCCGGTCGCTGCGGCCCAGGATCTCGACGGCATGGCCCTCTTGCAGCAGGCGGTTGGCCAGCGTCACCACGTGCTTGCCCAGGCCGCCCACTTGCTCGCCCGGCAAATCCTCGGACACCATCAGGATGCGCATGCTCCACCCCTCCCCGGCGGCCCTCAGCCGGCCCGGGCGCGCACCGGCTGGCGGCGCGTCTTGAGGCGGGCCCAGGCCAGGTCGCGGTCGCCGCGCTCGAGCACGAACAGCGTCCCATGCAGGGCCAGCAGGAGCACGGTCGCGGCCAGGATCGCGAGGAAGGCGCGCAGGCTGTCGTCCAGCAGGGTCTCGGCCGCGCCGGCGGCGACGGCGACCAGGGCGATCCCGGCCAGCCCCGGCGCATAGCCATGGACCAGCAGGCGGCGCAGCGGGGTCGGGACCGTGCGGCCATGGACGTAGGCCAGGAACGCCGTGGCGCACAGCAGCGAGGCGGCCAGGTGGCCCCAGGCGGCGCCGACGATGCCCCAGGCGGCCACGCCGGCATACACGGCGCCCAGCCCGGCCAGCGCCCGCACCACGGCGAACAGGCCCGAGACGCGCGGGTGGCCCATGCCGTCGTTGACCAGCGACGGCAGGCTGGTCAGGGAATCGACGAATTGCGCCAGGGCCATCAGCGCCAGGATGGCGGCGCCGTGGCGCGCGAAGGCGGCGTCCATCCAGTACAGCAGGATCGGATAGGCGAACACCGCCAGCAGCAGCAGGATCGCCGCGTTCAGGTAGACCACGTAGCGCGTCGCCTTCAGGTAGACCGCGTCCAGGCGCGCCAGCTCGCCCCTGGCCGCGAGCGCGCTGGCGGCCGGAAAGGCCACCGCCGACAGGCGAAAGCTCAGCCCCAGCACGCGGTTGGCCAGGGTGGCGGCAACCGTGAAATACGCCAGGCCCGCGACGCCGACCAGGGCCCCGATCACCAGCTTGTCGGCGTGGGCGTACGACAGTGCGGCAAAGCGCGACAGGAAAGTCCAGCCCGAGAAGCGCAGCAGGGCCGCGCGTACGCCTGCGGCCGGCCAGCGCCAGCGCCAGTGCGGCAGCAGGCGCCGGATCGCCCGCCACAGCAGCAGGGCGTGCAGGCTGCTGGCGACCACGCGCAGCAGGATCACCTCGAACAGGCCGAAGCCCAGGGCCAGCACGCCGACCGTGGCCAGCGGCACCAGCGCGCCGAACGCCATCTCGAGCCGGCCCGAGATATCGTAGCGCATGAGCGACTGCGGCACGCTGTTCAGGTAACTCTGCAGCTGGCCGCACAGGAAAGCGAGCGCGGCCAGTTGCAGGGTCGCGCCCGCCTCGGGGCGCAGGGCCGCCGGCACGGCGAACACGGCATCGACCAGCCAGGCTGCGCACAGATAGATGCCCAGCGCGCCGACGAGGCCAATGGCGGCGTAGGTGGCCAGGCCAAAGGACAGGGTCTCGGCGACCTGGCGCGCGTCGCCGTTGGCCCGGTGCTGGGCGATGTACTTGACCGAGCCGGCCGTGAGGTTGATGTCCATCACCGCGAAGTAGCCGACGATGGCCGTCACCAGCGAATAGACGCCATAGCCGGCCTCGCCCAGGCCACGCACCACCAGCGGCACCGTGGCCAGCATCACCAGCGCGGGGACCGCCGCCCCGAGCAGGTTGGACCAGGCGTTGCGGGCCAGGCGCAGCTTCATGCGCTTGGCGCCGGTTGCCGGCCCGATGCGCGCCGCGGCGCCGGCCGCCAGGCCGGCCGCGACGGCGCTGCCTGCGCGGCCGCCAGCGCCAGGTAAGGCAGGCTCAGGCATAGCGCCAGCATCTGGGTGGTGCGCACCTGCGGGAACGGCGTGCCGATCAGCAGGTCGGGAATCATGAACGCCAGTCCCGCCGCACCGGCCGCGCCCAGCCCCAGCAGCTCGGGCGGCAGGCTGCGCAGCGCGCGCCGCGCACCCACGATGAAGGCGGCGATGGTGCCGGCCAGCAGCACCATGCCCACCAGGCCGCTCTTGAGCGCGATGTGCAGCACCCCGCTGTGCAGGAACAGGCCCCCGTCCGGGTTGCCCTGCCACGAGATGGCCTGGTAGCCGTGATAGCGGCCCCAGGCGCCGATGCCGGCCAGCGGGTGCGCCAGGAAATCGGCGAAGCCCAGCTTGAGCTCCAGCACCCGCTCGCTTTCGGGACCGAAGCGGCGCGACTGCATGTCGTGCAACAGGCCGCCGAGCGCGCCGCCTCCGCCTTCCACCGCGCCTTCCACCGCGCCTTCCACCGCGCCTCCCCCCGCGCCGGCCGCGCGCGTCTGCCCCAGGCGCCGCCCCGCCACGAAGGCCATGGCCGCGCCGGCCAGCGGCACGGCGGCCAGGCCCAGCTGCAGGCGGCGCGCGGGCGGAAAGCGCAGCAGCACGACCGCGTACGCCAGCAGGAAGCCGACCCAGGCGGTGCGGCGATAGGACAGCACCACGCACAGCGTGGTCGCGACCAGGGTGGCCCACGCCAGCGCGCGCCACGCCCGGCCCTGCGCCGGCATCGCCGTACCCGCCGCGCCCGCCGGCGCCTGGAACAGCGCGACGGCGGCGATCGCGAACGCCAGGACGCATAGCAGGCTGTCGTTGATGTCGAAAAAGGTCAGGCGGATCGGGATCGCATTCATGTTGGCATACACGTTGTTCGGATCGCCCCCCGATACCGCCCAGCGGCCGAGGCCGAACAGCGCGCGCGCGAGACCGGCCAGCATGATGAAGCGCGCCAGTTCGCGCGCCTGCTCACGGGTGCGAAAGGCCAGCAGCATCAGCGAAACGAGCGGCGCCATCCAGACGATATTCGAAAACCCCGACGGCGCCAGCGACGCGGCCAGCGGCACCCCGGTGGCCAGCCCGACGCCGACGTGGGCGGCCAGCAGGGCGGCCCAGGCCAGGAACCAGGGCCGCAGATTGCAGGCCGGCGCGCCCGCGCGCCGCGGGCCGGTCGCGAGGTGGTTCGCGTAGGTGTCCATGAAACTGGCGGAGATGCGGGCGCAGAGCCAGGCGCCGAGCACGTACCACAGCACCACGCCGAAGAACAGCATGCCCGAGCCGCGGCTGTAGATGCTGCGCGACGCAAACACGGCCAGGTTGCCATAGCTGGTGGAGTTGACCCAAAAAAAGACCAGCAGATAGGGATAGACTAGGAAGCGCGGCCATACCATCCCGACGCCGATGCCCAGCACGGCCGCGACCGACAGGCCGGCGACGAACAGCCACGGCAGCGAATAATAGAGATAGGGCAGGATGTCGTTCATCGCCGCGCCGTCGCCGTGTCAGTGGGGTGCGCTGCCGGCGGCGCGGGCTGAGACGTCGGCGTCGGCAGCGCGGGCCGCGCCCGCCACGGCGGACGCGCTGTCGGCGCCGATCAGGCGGGCGCGGTCGGCCGGCGCCAGCACCGCGAGCAGGTCGGCCACGAAGCGGTCCTGCACCCGCCAGGCGGCGTGCCGGTCGGACCCGATGGTCGATACCCGCACCAGCATGCCGTCCGGGATCTCGCCCGACAGGCCATAGGCGAGGCGGCGCAGTTTTTGCTGGATGCCGGCCTTGGTCGCCTTGTCGCCGATGGTGATCCAGTAGGTGATCGGCTCGTTACGCTCGCTCAGGCGCGCCACCAGGCGCTTGACCGGCAAGCGGCCATGGCGGGTGGGCAGCAGGTCTTCGCTGTCCTCGACCAGCTCGAAGCCCTGGGCCACGTAGCAGACCTCGGGCAGGTGCAGCTGCAATGCCTTGCTCTGGTCGCCGCCATAGGCGATCGACAGCATCACCCGCTGGCCGCGCGGGTCGATATACGTGCGCGACAGGGTCTGGTCGTAGATCTTCGCGAGCACGCCCTGCTGCTCCGGATTGGGCTGCAGGGGCACGACGCCCGGGTCGACCGTCCAGGCGCCGAAGCGTTGCGGAATCATCTGCTCCAGGCTGAAGCGCTCGTGCGGCAGCGGCGCGCGCGGCGTCGGCATCAAGGCCCCGGTCAGCGCCGAGGTGGCGGCCATGGCCAGGCCCAGCACGATGCTGACGGCCAGGCGGCGGCGCGCCGGCTTCATCGGACGCCCCCGCGGATTGGACCGGGTGGGTTCGGCGAGTGCGGCGAGTATGGCGCGTGCGGCGAGTGCGGCGAGTGCGGCCGGAGGTCGCCGGGATGACGCCGCCCCTCCCGGGACTTGATCGACCATTGCAGGGCCGAGTCGAGCGCCAGGATCATCAGGAGCGCCGTCACGAACAGCACCATGCCGGCAAAGTCGTGCAGGAAGCCCTGCCCGGCCGCGTCGCCGAAATAATAGGTGATCAGGGTCAGCGCGATCACGCGGATCACATTCGCCGTGAACGAGACCGGCACGATCAGGATCGCCAGCGCCACATTGCGAAAGGCGGAAGGGTGGCGCATCAGGTTCAGGTAGAACAGGCCCAGCGCCTCGAGCGTCAGCAGGGTCTGCAGGCCGGCGCAGGCATCGGCCACCAGCAGCTGGTACTGGCCGATCTGCAGCACCACGCCGGAGCGCGAGATCGGATAGCCGGCCGCGAACAGCAGGTGTTCGGTGGCCCAGGAGACGGCCATCTTCATCGGCATCGTCACCGCCGCCACCAGCTCGCTCGGCAGGGGCACCATGAACAGCATGAAGAAGAACGGAAAACACAGCACGCGCAGGGCCCGCGCGCCCAGCTTGAGCAGGACGGTTGCCGCCAGCACCGCCACGATCGAGGCCACCTCGAACATCAGAATCTGTTGCGACCGGCCCAGCAGGTGGATGCCCAGGCCGAAAGCCAGCACCGCCCAGCCGGACGGGTGCGGCCGCGCCGGTGCGGTGGCCTGCCTCACCTCGGGCCACTTGCGCCAGATGAGCCACAGCGACAGGAAGAAGATGATCGGCCCGTGGCCCTGCTCTTCGCCGATCCAGGCGCCGGTGAACAGGTCGTGGAAGGTCGGGCCGAACAGCAGGGCCAGGCCCAGCATGACCGGCCACCATTCGGGCAGGGCCTGGCGCAGGCCGACGGCCGGGCCGGGACCAGAGCCGGAGCCGGCATGCGGGCCGGATTGCGGACCGTGCCGCGGGTCCATCTCGCGCCCGGTCGCCATGCTAGAACTCCATCACCACCGAGCCGACCACTTCGGCGCCGGCCTCGGCCATCTGCTCGGCCATGCGCGCCACGTCGGCGATGCGGGTGCGGTGCTTGCGGGCCACCAGCAGCACGCCGCCGGCGCGGCCCGCCACCGCCAGGGCGTCGGCGCCGGCGCTCAAGGGCGGCAAATCGACCAGCACGACGTCGTGGCGGCTTTCCAGCTGCGCCGACAGGCTGCGAAAGCCGGGCCGCGCCAGCAGTTCTTGCGGATTCGGCGGCAAGGTCCCGGCCGGCAACAGCGACAGGTCGGCGAAGGACGGCACGCGCAGTATGGCGTCCAGGTCGGCCCGCCCCGCCAGCAGGTCGGACAGGCCCTGGCGCGGCCTGAGCCCGAACAGCTCATGCTGGCGCGGCGCGCGCAGGTTGGCGTCCACCAGCAGGGTCTGCTCGCCGAGCTGGGAAAACACGAGCGCCAGATTGGCCGCGAACAGGCTGGCGCCGTCGTCCGGATCGGCGCTGGCGATCGCCAGCGCGCGCCGCCCGCGCGCGAACCAGCGCAGGATCAGCTGGCTGCGGATCGCGCGCAAGGCCTCGGCCTGGGCCGCGAACGGCTCATACGCGGCGACCAGCCTGGGCGACAGCCCGGCCTGCCCTTTCTGCACATAGGGATAGGCGAACTGGCGGGCCAGCGCCTGCTGGATGTCGTCCTCGCTCACCAGGCCGAGGCGCAGCGCCGCTTCACCGAAGCGGATGCCCAGGTCTTCGTGGACACGCAGCACGCGCTCGGCGTCATCGACGCTGAGTTTGCCCGCATCGACCAGCAGCGTTCCCATGCTGGCGTCGCGGCCGGGGCCGCTGTGCAGGGCGGATAGCACGGATGAGTTCATGGCGCGTCCTCGGCTCGGTTCAGCTCAGCTCAGTTCAGTTCAGTTCAGTTCAGCTCAGTTCAGCTCAGTTCAGGCGCGGCTGGCGCACCGGCGCCATCAGCCTGCGAATGGGGCCGGCCCGCGCCGGCGGCGGTTGCCAGGCGATGGCGCCCAGGACCGGAATGCCCAGCAGGTCGTGCAGGTCGTTGCTGGAACGCACCGGGCGCGCCAGCAATTCCAGCAGCAGCGCCACGCCGACGCCGAGCACGGCGCCGAGCACGATGCCAGCCAGCGTATTGAGCAGGAT
Organism: Massilia sp. UYP11; assembly: GCF_050434805.1. Classification (NCBI taxonomy): domain Bacteria; kingdom Pseudomonadati; phylum Pseudomonadota; class Betaproteobacteria; order Burkholderiales; family Oxalobacteraceae; genus Massilia; species Massilia sp. UYP11. Next base: position 29,331 of record NZ_JBNDJE010000007.1, on the reverse strand, counting down.
GCGCGGACCGCTCGGCGTCGTCGGTGGCACGGCCGGGTTGAGCACCGAGACATCGGATTGCTCGGACTGGGCCTCGATCCGCGTCTGTGCATGGCGCTGGCTGGCCGAATCGAAGGCGCGCTGCGCGCCTTCGAGGTCTTTCAGCAAGGGACCGAGCTCGTCGCGGGTGCGGTTCAGCTCCAGCACGCGCGCCTTCTGCGCCGCCAGCTCGCTGCGCAGCTGGGCTTCGCGCTGGCGGTAGACTTCGGCATTGGCGCCGACGCTGCGGGTGACGCTGCCCAGCGCGCTACCGAGCTCGGCGCGCAGCTTGCCGGCTTCGGCGGCCGCGGCCTGGTATTGCGGGTGGTTGCGCCCGAAGCGTGCGCCGGCCTCGGCCAGCTTGGCCTCGGCGCTGGCCAGGTTCATGCGCAGGTTCTGGATCAGGGCATTGTCGGCGACGTCGGGCGAATCGACGGCGGCGCCGGCGGCCCTTTCACGCGAGCCCGCTTCCATGGCCGCGGCCTGGGCCACGACCAGCTGGGCTGCCAGGTCATTCAGGCGCGACAGCTCGACATCGACCCGGTTGTTGTCGAGGCTGACGATGCCTTTTTCTTGCTGGTACTTCGACAGGCGCGCCTGGGCCGCCTCGAGGTTGTCGCGCAACTGCCTGGTCTGCTCGTTGAAGTACAGCGAGGCGTTCTTGGCCGGCTCGGTCTTGAGCTGCACGCCGACCCGCCGGTACTCCTCGGCGAAAGCGTTCGCGACCGCGGCCGCGAACACGGGGTCGGCGCCGCTGAAGCTGATCTCGACCACGCTCGACTCGCGCGACGGCATGATCTCGAGCTTCTGGAGCAGCAGGTCGGCCAGCCAGTCGCGCACCGTCCCCCTGCCCTCGCTGGCTTCCTGGAATTGCCGGAGGGCTGCCGGGCTGGACGCCAGCCGCAGCGTGTCGACGACGCGCAGCGCCACGTTCTTGCTGCCGATGATGTCCATCTGGGTCGCCATATACCCTGGCATCAATTGCCCTGGCATCGTCAGGCCGGTGAGCGGATCGACGCCCTTGTAGTTGAGCAACACCGATGCCGTGGCTGCATAGGTTTTTTGCTGCACCATGCTCCAGCCGAGGGCAAGCAGCACCGTGCACAGGAGCGTACCCAGGATGATTTTCTTACGAGCTAGCAAGATCAACAGAAATTGATACACGCTCATGTCTCACCTCTGCATGGGGTCCGGAATCACATCCCGCCAGCATCCCGTAGGGTGGACGGCTTTGCCGTCCACCGTCGATCGTCACGGCTGCGCTTTCGCGCCGGATGATCGAGCTGCCAGCCATCACCGCATGAGGCGATTCGGTCCAGGACCGAATCACAGGCCGTCCACCCCGGCATGCGGCGCCGGTGACGCGCCGGATGATCATGGGGCCAACCCATGGGGCCAACCATCACCGCGTGGAGCGATGCGCTCCAGTGGACCGAATCACGCGCCGTCCATCCTAAAACCAGCTTTCGCGCACCACGATCACGTCATCGATCTGGACCGTATCGCTGGCCTCGACGTCCAGCGTGACCGGTTTGCCGCTGGCGTCGCGGCGCGTAACCTTGATGCCGTTGTCGCTGCCGCGCGGGCTCAGGCCGCCACCAGCCGAGATCGCCTGCTGGACCGTCATGCCACGCTCCAGGCGGAACGGGCCCGGACGGCTGACTTCGCCGGTAACGTAGGCGCGCGGCGCCCGTTCCACGAAGATGATGTCGCCGCCGGCGACCTCGTAGTCCTTGTCGAGCTCGCCCTTGCGCACCATGTCGACCACGTCGATGGTCTCGCGCGTCGTCTTGCCGTCGCGCGTGCGCACCAGGCTGATCATGTCGCCGCCATCGCCGTGGATGCCGCCGGCCAGCGCCAGCATGTCGAGCACCTTGCGCCTGCCTTCGACCGGATAACGGCCCGGCCGGTTCACCTGGCCCAACACCGACACCTGCTGGCTGGCCAGCGTGGTCACCAGCATGTTCACCTGGGCCCGCTTGATGTAGCCGCCCTTCTCGAGCTGGCCGGCGATCTTCTTTTCGGCGGCGGCCACCGACAGGCCGCCGACAGCCACCTGGCCCAGCAGCGGGAACGTGATGTGGCCGCTCTCGCTGACGCGGGTCTCGATCGACAGGTCGGGACTGCCATACACGGACAGCCTGACCACGTCGCCGGCGCCCAGGAGTACCTCGGTCGCACCGGCCACGCTCATGCCCAGCATGAAGGCAACCCCCGTTATCCACTTGATCCAGCGTTTCATCGTCAGTCTCCAGGCACGTCGTTGGGAAATCTTTCGAAAGCCCTGCTTGAAACCGATCCCGGCAGGTGGGAGTCGCTCCAGGCGCGCATGTCGCCTACGCGCATGTCGCCTACGCGCATGTCGCCATGCGCTTCCCCCTACCTAGCGGGACAGGTTCCCGAGGCCGGCCACGCCGCGATCGAGCGCCGCCTTGTCGGCGCGCGCGTTCTCGTCCACGGCGCCGGACGTCGGCCCGATGTCGCTGTCGCCGTTGCCGTCACCCACGGCCGGCTCCGCTCCCGGTCCGGTATCCGGCGCCGCGCCCGGCAGCCCCGCCAGCGCGGCCGGCGCCGCGGCCGGCAGCGCACCGGGCGCGGCGGCGTCGGGCGCCAGGTCCTTGTTCAGGTAGTCGATCTTCGCGGTGGCGCGCAGGCGCTGGATCTCGGCCTCGGCCAGTTCCTTGTTCTTGCGGTTGGCGAGGTATTGCGCGATCTGCGGCGCGGCGATCGCCAGCGACACCGGCGCGTCGCGCACTTCGTCGACCGCGGTCAGGAGCGCGCGCTGCCCTTCCTGCACCAGGAACAGCTGGCCCTTCGGCATCGACAGCAGCTTCGCGGCCAGCTCGGGCTTGAGGTCGGCGGTGCTGCGGGTGACCTGGGCGCGGCCGTAGGCGACCTGCCTGGTGTCGAGATAGGCCGCCACTTCCTCGAGCGACCGGGCCTTGTCGGCGACGGCGCGCAGCGCGGGCGTCACGGCGGACGCCGGCATCACGAGCTGGTTCATCGCCAACTGGCGGCGATTGGCAAAGAACTGGGGATGCTTGTTGAAGTAGTCCTCGATCTCGGCCTCGGTGGGCCGCCCGGCGTCGCCCACCCGTTTCTGCATATAGGCCTGGGCGAGGATCAGGGAGCGCGCGCGCTCGATCGCCTGCATCACCTTGGGATCGCGGTCGATCTTTTCCTTGGTCGCGACGCTTTCGAGCAGTTCGCGGTCGATCAGGGCTTGCAGCAACTGCTTGCTGGCGGTTTGCTGCTGGGCGGCCGGGACGCCGGCAAGCTGCATTTCTTCATTGAGCTGCAGTAGCGTGATCTCTTCGCCATTCACGCTGGCCAGCGCCTGGCCGGGCCTGGCCTCGGTCGCCGGCTGGTCCCGGTTGCAGCCCGCCAGCGCAACGCCGGCCAGGACCAGGGCCGCGCACGCGGCCCGCAGCGGGGTGAGCCTCGGTGCGGAGGAAAGCGGCAAGTCGGTGGCGTTCTGGTACGGGCTCTGCATGGTGTTCTCCGGCGTGGTTGGACAGGATTGCCCCTCAGGCATGCGCCGTCCGGGGGGAAATCTGCCATTCTGGACCGCTTGCGCCATCTGCTCTGTTGTGCAGTTCACATCGTGCGTCGATACCGGCGCCGCCGGCGAGGTGATCGAGATACCCGAGATAGGCGCGCTGCAGGCCCTCGGCCAGCGGCGTACTGGCGCGCCAGCCCAGCGCCGCCAGCTTGGAGACGTCGAGCAACTTGCGCGGCGTGCCGTCGGGCTTGCTGGCGTCGAAGACGATGGCGCCCCGGTAGCCCACGGTCTGGCCCACCAGGCGCGCCAGCTCGGCGATGGTCACGTCGTGGCCGGTGCCGACATTGATGTGCGAATGCATGGGATCGGTAGCGGCCGCATACGCCTCGGGCGCCAGCTCCATCACATGGATGCTGGCGCTCGCCATGTCGTCGACGTAGAGGAATTCGCGCATCGGCTTGCCGCTGCCCCAGATCACGACCTCGGGGGCGGCGCTCATCCTGGCCTCATGGAAGCGGCGCAGCAGGGCGGGAATGACGTGGCTGTTCTCGGGGTGGTAATTGTCGCCGGGACCGTACAGATTGGTGGGCATCACGCTGCGATAGTCGGTGCCGTACTGGCGGTTGTAGCTCTCGCACAGCTTGATGCCGGCGATCTTGGCCATGGCGTACGGTTCGTTGGTCGGCTCGAGCATGCCGTTCATCAGGTATTCCTCGCGGATCGGCTGCGCCGCCATGCGCGGATAGATGCAGGACGACCCCAGGAACAGCAGCTTGCGCACGCCCGCGCGCCAGGCCTCGTGCACGACATTTGCCTGCACCATCAGGTTGTCGTAGATGAACTCGGCCGGATAGGTGTTATTGGCGTGGATGCCGCCGACCCTGGCCGCGGCCAGGTAGACCTGGTCGATGCCTTCGCTGTGGAAGAATTCGCGTACCCGCGCCTGATCGGTCAGCTCGAGTTCGGCGTGGCTGCGGGTGACGATCTCGGACTTGCCGGCGGCGCGCAGCGCACGCACGATGGCCGAGCCGACGAGGCCGCGGTGACCGGCAACGTAGATGCGTGGCTTGTCGTGCACATGGCCTCCCGTGATCAATGTCGATGCCTCGCCGCCCCGATCGCAGCGGCGACATCGGCCATTGTTCTTGCATTCTGATTAACGATTCTACCCAGCCCGGATGGCTGCGCAAGCTCGTCGGCAGTCGTCCAGATCAAAGAGCTCGTCGATTGGCGCTCATCCGTTTCCAGGCCAAAATTAATTGGCTCGAAAGCGCCGTTGGAATCGCCGCCACCCTGCCATTCGATGCGCGCGAAGCCCAACGGTTCACTTTTCTCGCACAGGGATTGGCGCGCGATGCGCGGCTAATGCGCGTTCTGGCGCGTGAGAACGACCTTGACGGTCTTGAGGATGATCCACAGATCGAGCCACAGCGACCAGTTGCGCAAGTAATCGAGGTCGTACTGGATCCGCGCCTCCATCTTGTCGAGGGTGGCCGTCTCGCCGCGCAAACCGTTCACCTGGGCCCAGCCGGTAATGCCCGGCTTGACCTTGTGGCGCAGCATGTAACCCTTGATGAGCTTGCGGTATTCCTCGTTGTGCGCGACCGCATGCGGACGCGGTCCGACCACGCTCATGCGTCCTTGCAGTGCATTGATAAATTGAGGCAATTCGTCGAGAGAAGTGCGGCGCAGGAAGTGGCCGAGCCGTGTGATGCGGCAATCGCCGGGCCTGGCCTGGACGATGGTCGGCCCGTCATCCAGCACCGTCATGGAGCGGAATTTATAGATATGGATCTCTTCGCCATACAGGCCGTAGCGGCGCTGCTTGAACAGCACGGGTCCGGGCGAGTCGAGCTTCACGGCGAGCGCGATCAGCAGCATCAGCGGTCCCAGCAGCAGCAGGGCCAGCACGCTGACCACGACGTCGGTGCCGCGCTTGAGCACGCTGTTGAAGCCCATGAACGGCGTTTCGCTGATCGCGATCACCGGCATGCCGCCCACGGTATCGAAACGCGCCTGCATCAGGTCGAACACGTATACGTCGGGCAAGAAATACACCGAGGCGGTGGTGTCCTTCAATTCGTCGACCAGCTGGCGAATGCGCGGCTGGGCCGAGACCGGCTGGCTGATGAAGATCATCTTGATGTTCTTGCGCCGCACGTAGGCGGCGACGTCGGCCATCTTGCCCAGCATCGGATAGCGCAGGCCAGGCGGCTTGCGCCCGTCGGTACGGTCGTCGAAAAAGCCCTGCACCTGCATGAACAGGTTCGGATGGCGCTCGCATACGCCGGCGAACCTGATGCCGGCAGCGTTGGCGCCGACCACCACGATCGAGCGCAGTTCCCCGGCATGCCTGCGGCCCGTGGTGGCAAAGCGCACCGCGATGTGGCTGGCCAGGATCGTCAACGGCGTCGCCACCGCCCAGGCCAGCAACACCCGCTCGTCGTAGTAGACCTTCATGCCGCTGGCCGAGCCGACGAAGTACAGCACGGCGAGCGTCAGGCACCAGCCGAACACCGTGTCGCGCGCATAGGCCAGCATGCGGCCGCTGCGCCAGGTGCGGTAGGGATCGATTTGCTGGTAGACGGCCGACGAGATCAGGAAGGCCAGGATCATCAGCACCAGGCAATAGCCGGAGAACGGTTCGCCAAAGACCAGGGTCGCCAGGTACAGGCTGCCCATCACGATCAGCGGATCGAGCACACGCTGGAAGAAAGAGATGATGGGAATGTCGTTGACCGTCATGCGCCGCCACGTCCATCATCAGAACAGCACATTGGCGCTCAGCTGCACCATATTGGCGTCGAACTTGCCGGTGCCGAGCGCCTGCGAGCCCGTGCGCGACTCGTAGGCGTAGCCGGCTATCACTTGCACCTTTCGGCGGACCTGCCATGACGCCCGCACGGTGGCGCTGCGGATCGCGTCGTTCAGGTCTTCCAGGCCGGCAAACGCAGAGCGCGCCGTGTAATCGCGTTTTTCGTAGGCGGCGCGGGCGTCCACCCTGATGCGGTCGGTCGCGCGCCAGGTGGCTTGCAGGCTCGCCCCCTTGTTCAGGGTCGTGCTGACCCGCGTGCTTTCGATCGGCGCGAACTCGCGCCACAGCGACGCGCCGTAGCTGATCTTGCCTCGCGGCTCATACAGCCAGGTGACACGGCCATTGACGCCGCCGGTGCTGCCTTCGCCGTACGACGGCTGGTCGCGCCGCGCATAGCCGACCAGCGCCTGCAGCGTGGTCGATCCGCCCGCCAGCCACTCGACCCGGGCCTTGAGTTCGTCCTGGGTGAAATCGTCGGTGAGGACGCTGTCGTTGTAAGGCCGCCGGTACGGATAGGTGCCCTCCAGGCGACGCGCGACGAGGCCGACCGTGCTGCCGCTTTTCGGCCGGTACTGGAGTTCGACCTCATAGGCTTTTTCGGTGCGGTCGTTGTAGCGCTGGGCCACCAGCTCGTAGGTGTACTTGTCGCGCGCGGCGCCGACGCGCAGCTTCCAGCTCGGGTGCAGCTTCCAGCCGGCATCGAGCAACTGGCGCCGCTGCCGGCGCAGGTTGCGCTCGTCGCTGTCGAAGTCGGTGTACGGCGCCAGCGTCTTGATGTACAGCGCTTCGACACGGCCCTCGAACTGCTTGCCGGCCTGCCACAGCCAGCTCGCCTGCAGGTCGCGTCCATCGTAGTCGAGCTGGTCGAAGTGGTCGAACTTGACCTTCGACACCTTGGCGGTGGCCGTGATGCGCTGGCGGCTGACGGTCTTGTCGAGCACGACGCCGGCATCGAGCGTGCGGTAGGAATCGCTGCGCCGGCCGTCGAACGGTTGCTCGTCGTCGGCCACCCGCAACAGATTGTCATCGTAGGCCCAACCGATGCCGCCTAGCAGCCGCAGGCCGTCTTCTTGTTGCCCATCGTTCGGCGCGGACACTGCCGGGAAAGAACACAACACCGTCGCCAGGGCCGCCACGGTCCGAAGCCGATGCGATACAGGGTTGAAAGGCATGTTCTACATTTCCCGGTAGATGCTGCGCCGATGGAATTACCAGAACTGCCAGCCTCCGGTATGCACCACCCAGACTCCCAGCAATCCATTGGTGACAGCGTGAGCCAGTATCGGCGACCACAGCTTGCGGTGCCGCATATACAGCAAGCCATAGGCGACGCCGGCCATGACGCCGGCCAGCCAAAGATGGTGTTCGAATCCGAACAACAGGCATGGAATCACGAAAGCCCTGAAGCCGATTCGCGCCGGATCAAGCGACATGAAATCGGATCGCTCGACCCAGCGCATCAAGAAAGAGCGCCAGAATAATTCTTCCATCACGGGGACGACCAGGGCGGCGCCGGCGATGCGGATCGTCACCAGCAGCCAGTCGATCTGGCCATGGGTGCGCGGGTCGTAGCCGGGCGCGCTGCCGATCGTCATCCAGGGGGCGTCGAGATGGACCCACAAGACCAGCACCACGATGCCCGCGGCGCCGGCGGCCAGCACCTGCCTCGGCGCCAGCGCAAAGCGGTGCAGCTCGTCATAGCTGCGCCAGAACACGGCCAGGAGCGCGAGCACGGCGCCGACCTGGACCGGATATAGCCAGCGCAGCTCGGCGCGGCCGACACCGATCCGCTCGAGCACGTCGCCCAGGACGATGAAGAAAATATAGGTGCCGAAAGGCAGGATCCGCACCCAGGCGGCGCGCTCGAGGAAGGGTTTTTCGGCCGCGCGTGCGGCCGGTGGCGGGACGGCAGGTGAATCATCGTGTTCGGTCATCGATGCCGCGTCCCGTCATTGCCTCATTGAAGGTCTGTTGACGTCTGCTTGGGTCTGCTCACTCGCCTCTGGCGCGCGCCTCGATGCGTTCCCAGCGGTCGAGCGCGTCGAGCAGCAGGTCGTCGATCTCGGCAAACCGCGCATTGATGCGCTTGGCGTCGGCCGGATTCGTCTTGTAGAAGTCAGGCGCGTTCAATTGCTGCGTGATCGCGGACTGCTCGTCTTCGAGCGAAGCGATCAGCTGGGGCAGTTCTTCGAGCTCGCGCTGTTCCTTGTAGCTCAGCTTGACCTTCTTGCCCGCGCCCTGGGCCGGCGCTTCTTCCACCCTGGCGGCGCCGGCCTTGGCCGCGTTCGATGCAGATGCCGGCGCAGCCGCCTGCAGCGCCGGGGCCGTCGCCTTGACGCGCTCCCAGTCGGTATAGCCGCCGACAAATTCGCGCCACTTGCCGCCGCCCTCGGCCACGATGACCTGGGTCACGACATTGTCCAGGAACGTGCGGTCGTGACTGACGAGGAAGACGGTGCCGGTGTATTCCTCCAGCAATTCTTCCAGCAATTCGAGGGTGTCGATGTCGAGGTCGTTGGTCGGTTCGTCCAGCACCAGGCAGTTGGCCGGCTTGGCGAACAGGCGTGCCAGCAGCAGGCGGTTGCGCTCGCCGCCCGACAGCGACTTGACCGGCGAACGCGCCCGCTCCGGCGAGAACAGGAAGTCGTTCAGGTAGGTCATCACATGCTTGCGCTGGCCATTGATCTCGACCCAGTCGCTGCCGGGCGCGATGGTCTCGGCCAGGCTCGCCTCTTCGTTGAGCTGGGTGCGCATCTGGTCGAAATAGGCCACGTTCAATTTGGTGCCCAGGCGCACGGCGCCGCTGTCGGCCGCTTCCTCGCCCAGGATGATCTTGAGCAGGGTCGTCTTGCCGGCGCCGTTCGGTCCGATCAGGCCGACCTTGTCGCCGCGCATGATGGTGCCGGTGAAATCGTCGACGATGACCTTGTCGCCGTAGCGCTTCGACACGCCTTCCAGGTCGGCGACGATCTTGCCCGAGCGCTCGCCGGTGGCGACGTCGAGCTTGATCTGGCCCTGCTGGTCGCGGCGCGCGGTGCGCTGCAGGCGCAGCGCTTCCAGGCGGCGCACGCGGCCTTCGTCGCGGGTGCGGCGCGCCTGCACGCCCTTGCGGATCCAGACTTCTTCTTGCGCCAGGAATTTATCGAACTTGGCGTTCTCGACTTCCTCGTTGGCCAGCAGTTCGCGCTTGCGTTCCTGGTACGTCGAGAAGTTGCCCGGGAACGAGAGCAGCTTGCCGCGGTCGAGTTCGATGATGCGGGTGGCGACATTGTCCAGGAAGCTGCGGTCGTGGGTGATGAACAGGACCGAGCCGCGGAACTCGCGCAGCAAGCTCTCCAGCCACTTGATCGAGGTAAAGTCCAGGTGGTTGGTCGGTTCGTCGAGCAGCAGCACGTCCGGCGCCGACACCAGGGCCACGGCCAGCGCCACCCGCTTTTGCATACCGCCGGACAAAGTGCCCATCTTCGCTTCGCCCGCCAGGCTCAGGCGGCCCAGCGTCGTCTCGACCTTGTTCGCCAGGTTCCAGCCGTCGGTGGCGTCCAGCCTGGTCTGCAGCACATGCATGCGCTCCATCAGCGCATCGTCGTCGCCCTGGCCGAACTTGCCGGTCAGTTCTTCATATTCGGTCAGCATCGCCTGCTGGTCGCCCATGCCGAGCGCGACCACGTCGAACACGGTCATCTGCGGGTCGAACACCGGTTCCTGTTCCACGTAGGCGATGCTCACGCCCTGCTGCATGACCAGGAGGCCGTCGTCGAGTTTCGAGCGGCCCGAGATGATCTTCAGGAGCGAGGATTTGCCGGTGCCGTTACGGCCGATGAGACCGACGCGCTCGCCGGATTCGAGCGAAAAGTCGGCGTGGTCGAGCAGCGGGACGTGGCCGAAGGCCAGTTGCGCGGAAGTGAGGGAGATGACTGCCATGTTCGGTCTGAGGCCCGGTGCCGGGCAAAAGCATGAGTTGATTGAGTAAGGCGCACATTGTACCGACTGGGCGCGCGCCCGACGCCAATTCTCACATATTCTGGGGAAACTGCTGGAGGGGAGAATGGTATCGCCAGCAGGAATCGAACCTGCATCTAACCCTTAGGAGGGGCTTGTACTATCCATTGTACGATGGCGACACGCGAGGCGCATTGTACCAGCGGTTGCCATGGTCTGTCAGTTCGGCAATGCAACAGTCAGGCGCCCGGCGGCACATAGAGCCTATCCCGGTAGGTGGGGGGAAGCGCATGCTGATGCATGGCGGGCGTGAGCAAGGCGCGAGGAGGCCGCATGGCGAGCCACGGGTTTGCCACTGCGCGACGATCAACGCCGCGCACGCCCGCCAGGCGCGGCAGGGGCGACTCCCACCTACCGGGATAGGCTCTTATTCACCGTCCTCCACTCGCAGCCGCCGCTTCATGGTCGACAACAAGGCGATCATGCTGGCCTTGTCCTCGCCCGACACATCCGCCAGCATCTCCTCGATCCAGCGCTCGTGCACCGCCGCCATCGCGGCGAACGTCTCCCTGCCCGCTGCGGTCAGCTTGACCGCCGACGCGCGCCGGTCGCGCGCATCCTGCACCCGCACCACCAGTTGTTCGCGCTCCAGCTGGTCGGTGATCCCGGTGATATTGCCCCCGGTAACCATCATGCGGCGGGACAGCTCGCCCATGCGCAGGCCTTCCGGATGGCGCTCGAGCTGCGCCATCAGGTCGAAGCGCGGCAAGGTGATCCCGAACGTGGTGCGCAGGCGGCTGCGGATCTCGTTCTCGATCCGCGTCGTGCACGACAGCATGCGCAGCCACAGTCGCAGCGACTGGTGGTGCGCGTCCGTCAGGCGGCTTTCCAGGTCCAGGTCGGACGCCCCTCCCCTGTCGGCGTCGGCAGCCCGTACGTGCCTGTCGTCATCCATCTCAACCCTCAAACCGCATCCGTGCGTAATTTAAACCGCTGCAGTTTACCGGTTTCGGTGCGCGGCAGTTGTTCCTTAAACAGAATTGCTCGCGGGTATTTATACGGCGCGATCTGGCCCTTCACGAATTCTTGCAGCTCATGGGCCAGTTCCTCGGTTCCCACGTGACTGCCTCGTAACACGACATGGGCTTCCACGACCTGCCCGCGTTCGGGGTCGCGGCGTCCCACCACGGCGCATTCGGCCACCGCCGGATGGTGCAGCAGCGCTTCTTCGACCTCGGCGCCGGCGATGTTGTAGCCGGCCGAGATGATCATGTCGTCAAGGCGCGAGCGGTAATGAAAATAGCCGTCCGCATCCATCTCGTAGGCGTCGCCGGTCAGGTTCCAGCCATCCTGCACGTAATGGCGCTGGCGCTCGTCGGCCAGGTAGCGGCAGCCGGTCGGCCCCTTCACCGCCAGCCGGCCGATCACGCCCGGCCCCAGCTGCCTGCCCTGGGCGTCGAGGATGCAGGCCTGGTAGCCCGGCACCGGTTTGCCGGTGGCCCCTGGCCGGACGTCGTCGCCCGCGCTCGCGATAAAGATGTGCAACATCTCGGTCGCGCCGATGCCGTCGATCATGGCCAGCCCGGTCGCCGCCCGCCAGGCCTCGCGCGTGGCCACCGGCAGCGCTTCGCCGGCCGACACGCTGGCGCGCAGGCTGGACAAGTCGAAACGGCCAGCCTGCGCCGCCATCTGGCGATAGAAGGTCGGCGCCGTGAAGCACACGGTGGCGCGGTGTTCGGCGACCGTCGCCAGCAGGCTTTCGGGACTCAGGCGCTCGATCAGCACCCCGGCGGCGCCCACCCGCAACGGGAACAGCAGCAGGCCGCCCAGGCCGAAAGTGAAGGCCAGCGGCGGCGTGCCGACGAAGACGTCGTCGGCCTGCGAACCCAGGACGTGGCGCGGGAAGCAGTCGCAGATCGCCAGCAGGTCGCGATGGAAGTGCATGGTTCCTTTCGGCACGCCGGTGGTGCCGGAAGTGAAGCCGATCAGGCAGACGTCGTCCTGCGCCGTGTCGGCGGCGGCGAACGGCTCGCCATGGCGCGCCATGCGTTCTTCGAGGGCATCCGGCACGGGGGCGTCATACACCAGCACCGGCACGGCCAGGCCCAGCGCGTCGACCTCGTCCACCAGGGCGCCGGCGCACAGCACCGCGTTCACGCGCGCCTTGTCGGCGATGGCGCCGAGTTCGCGCGCGCGCAGCAGCGGCATGGTGGGCACCGCGATGCAGCCGGCCTTGATCACGGCCAGGATGCAGGCCGCCATCATCGGGCAGTTGGCGCCGCGCACCAGCACCCGGTTGCCGCTGGCCAGGCCCAGGTCGTGGCGCAGCACGTGCGCGATGCGGTCGACCCGATCCAGCAGCGCGGCATAGGTGAGCCGCTCGCGCGCGCCGATCAGCGCCGTGCGCCCGCCCCAGCCGCGCTTGACGGCGCCGTCGAGCAGGTCGGCGACGCAGTTCAGGCGCGGCGGGTAATGCAGTTCGGGCAGGTCGAACAGGAAGTCGGGCCAGGCGTGCGCCGGCGGCAGGTTGGCGCGGGCGAAACCGTCCGAGTGGCCGGACGGGAACAGCGTTGCGATGGTGGCGTCGTTCATGAATGGTCCCGGATGGGTAAGACGAGGCGACGGCAAAAAGCGCTCGGGCGACAATCCGGGAATACTTTAAATCTAAAGCAAACCATCGGCAAGCGGATTTGCCAGCGCCTCTTGCGCTCAGCCATGGGCGGCGCGACCGGCCTGGCGCGCGACCGCCGCGCTGGCCGTCGCCAGCGCCGCCGCCACGTCCTGCGGCGCCGGGGAACCGGCGACCGCCACCCTGGCCAGCGCCGCGGCGGCGCCGTACAGGCCAAGCGTCTTGCAGCCTTCGTGCAGGCGGTTCAGGCGCGCCGCCGATCCTTCGTCGCCGGCCGGGGGCTCGTGCATGGCCACCTGCAGCTGGCGCGCCAGGCCGTCCAGGTAGAGGCGCAGGCGCGCCTGATCGATGCCGAGCCGGCGCGCCACGTCGAATGGCGCTTCGTCCGGCGCTTCGTCTGGTTCTTCGTCCGGCGCATCGTCCGGCGCGTCGTCCCGAGCTCCGGCGCCGGCGGCCGCCGGAAACAGGCGCTCGAACTGCCCGCGCACGTCTTCGTGGCGGAACGGCTTGACGATGTAGCCGCTGGCGCCCAGCGCCGCCGCCTCGTCCAGCGTCGCGGCGTCGGCCGCGGCCGACACCAGCACGAAGGGCAGCGCGGCCGTGTCCGCGCCGGCGCGCACCCGCTGCAGCAGCTCGAGGCCGGACAGGTGCGGCATGCGCAGGTCGCAGAACACGATGTCGGGCCGCAGGCCGGCTTGCAGCTGGCGCCAGGCGTCGGCGCCGTCCTCCGCTTCCAGGATCGCGTGGTTGCCGCAGCTGTCGACCAGATGCATCAGCATCATGCGCGCCACGATGTCGTCGTCCACTACCAGCACCTTCATTCGCTCTCCGCCAGATCGGTCAATACCTGCATTATAGGCAGGTGCGGTCGCTCGGTTGCAAAAATGCAAGATTGCCTGCGGGATCAGCGCGACGCGAAGGCGTCGAGCAGCGCGTGCAGTTGCGGCAGGCCGGCGCGCAGGCGCGCGTGGTCGCCGGCGTCGGCCGCCGCTTCCAGCGCCTTGCACAGCGCCTCGAGCGCCGGCTCGGCCAGGTGGCCGGCGCTGCCGCGCAGGCCGTGCAGGATGCGGCCGGCCGCGTCCAGGTCGTCCGACGCGACCGCGGCCGCCAGCTCGCGGCGGCGGCGCGGCAGGTCGGCGCGGAAGGCGGCGCGCAGGCGCACCGCCAACGCGTCGTCAAGCGCGGCCGCCGGTGACGCAAGCGCCGCCGCCGCTTGCGCAGGCGCCGCTTGCGCAGGCGCCGCTGCCGGCTCCCGCTGGCGCGCCGCCGCCGGCTCGTCGAAGGTCACCTCGAACATCGCGTCCAGCGCCGCCATCGCCTGCGCGCGGCTGTCGGACGCGCCTTGCGCCGGCGCCGGCTCGAGCGGCACGCCGCGCTGCAGCTGGCGTTCGATCGCGCGCGCCAGCTGGACGTGCAGCGCCGCCTGGTCGATCGGCTTGGTCAGGAAAGCATCCATCCCGCAGGCCAGGTAGCGCGTGCGGTCCTCGTCGGTGGCGTTGGCGGTGAGCGCCACGATCATCAGGTGCGGATCGGCTACCGGCGCATCCGGCGGGCCGCCGGCGCGGATCAGGCGGGTGGCGCTGGCGCCATCCATCTCGGGCATGCGGCCGTCCATCAGGATCAGGTCGTAGCGCTTGCGCGCGCAGGCGGCCACCGCTTCCAGGCCATTGTCGACGATGTCGATCGCGTGGCCCATCTCCTCGACCATCAGCCGCGCGATGATCTGGTTGGTCGGGAAGTCCTCGGCGCACAGGATCCTGAGGCGGTGGCTGTGCGGCGCGCGCGGCGCATGCTCCACCTGCACCGGCGGGGCGCCGTCCGGCAGCGGCAGCAGCACGCTGAACACGCTGCCCTTGCCTTCCTGGCTGTTGACGCCGATGGTGCCACCCATCAGCTCCACCAGCTGGCGGCAGATCGCCAGGCCGAGGCCAGTGCCGCCATAGCGGCGCGTGGTGGTGGAGTCGGCCTGCTCGAACTTCTGGAACAGGCGCGGCAGCGCATCGGCCGGGATGCCGACGCCGGTGTCGCGCACCGTGAAGCGGATCATGTGCATGCCCGGCGGGCGGTCCTGGTCGCCCGGCCGGCATTCGACCTGCACCGTCACGCTGCCCGACCTGGTGAACTTGAAGGCGTTGCCGATCAGGTTCACCAGCACCTGGCGCACGCGGGTCGGGTCGCCCACCAGGAAACGCGGCACGTCGTCGTCGACCCGGACCGAGAAGTCCAGGCTGTAGCCCGCGGCCTGCTCCTGGAACAGGCTGGCCACGCTGCGCATCTTCTCGTGCAGGTCGAAGTCGATGCGCTCGACCGTCAGCTTGCCGGCCTCGATCTTCGAAAAGTCGAGCAGGTCGTTGATGATCGCCAGCAGCGCTTCGGCGTTGGCCTGGCCGCGCAGGATCTGTTCGCGCGTGTTGTCCCTGAGCGCCGCGTCGCGCAGCGCGAACCCGAGCATGCCGATCACGCCGGCCAGCGGGGTGCGCATCTCGTGGCTCATATTGGCCAGGAACTCGGACTTCTGGCGCGTCGCGTCCTCGGCGCGCTCCTTGGCCTGGCGCAGGACTTCCTCGTTCTCCTGCAGCGCGCGGTAGGCGCGCGCCAGTTCGTTGCTCTGGTGGCGTCCGCGCCGCTCCTGCTCGCGCAGTTCCTGGGTCTGCAGCTCG
Source organism: Massilia sp. UYP11 (assembly GCF_050434805.1). Taxonomy (NCBI): domain Bacteria; kingdom Pseudomonadati; phylum Pseudomonadota; class Betaproteobacteria; order Burkholderiales; family Oxalobacteraceae; genus Massilia; species Massilia sp. UYP11. Next base: position 13,768 of record NZ_JBNDJE010000007.1, on the reverse strand, counting down.
AGCATGCGGTTCTGCTGCTCCACCTGCTCGGTGCGCGCGCTCACCTGGTGCTCCAGCCGGTCCTTGTGGCGGCGCAGGCTGGACAGGCGCATGCGCAGGCCCACGTAGGCGCCGCTGCACACCAGCAGGATCATGGCGATCCGGGCCCACGGCGTACCCCAGGGCGGCGGCTCGATGGTCAGCGCCAGCGCCGCCACGTCCTCGCTCCAGACGTCATCCTTGTTGGCCGCGCGCACCCGGAACACGTAGGTTCCGGGGTCGAGGTTGGCGTAGGTGGCGAAGCGCTGGTCGGCGTCGGCGCTCATCCAGCCCTTGTCGAAGCCGTCCAGCCGGTAGGCAAACTTGTTGCGCTCGGGCGCGGCGAAGTGCAGCGCCGCGAATTCGAGGGTGATCACGGCGGCGTCGGCCGGCAGGGTCACGGCGCTGGCGGTCTCGATCGGTCCGGCCAGCAGGCCGGGGAAGGCTTGCTCGAGCGGCCGGTTGAAGACCTGCAGGCCGGTGATCACGGGCCGCGGCGCGATGCGGTTGTCGCGGATCGCGCGCGGGTCGAACGCGGTGATGCCGTTGAAGCCGCCGAAGTACAGGGTCCCGTCCCTGGTCCGCGCCACCGCGGCGTCGAAGAAGGCCCCCTCGGTGATGCCGTCGGCCGCCGTGTAGCTGCGCCAGCGCCCGCTGGCCGGGTCGAAGCGCGAGAGGCCGCTCGCCGTGCTGGCCCAGATGCGCCCGTCCTGGTCTTCCACGATCGCCGCCACCGAATCGTCGACCAGGCCGTCGCGCGTGGTGTAGCGGGTGAAGCTGAGCGCGCCGTCGCGCCCGGTGACCATGCGGTTCAGTCCCACCGCGGTGCCGATCCAGATGTCGCCGCGGCTGTCTTCCATCAGGTGGTGCACCTCGTCGTGGCTGATGCTGTTCGGGTCGTAGGGATCGTGCCTGAAATGCCGGAACCTGCCGCTGGCGCGATCCAGCAGGTCGAGGCCGGCGAAGGTGCCGACCCAGAAGCGGCCATGCCGGTCTTCCAGCATCGGCCGCGCGATGTCGTCCGACAGGCTGGTGAACTTCGACGGATCGTGGCGGTAGCTGGTCACCGCGCGCGTGCCTGGGTCGAGCCGGTGCATGCCGCCGTGGGTCGCGATCCAGACCATGCCGGCGCGGTCGAGCAGCATCGAGCGCACGTTGTTGGCGTCGGCGTCGCCCGGCAGGACCTGGCGCCGGAACCGGCGCGTGCGGGGATCGAACGAGGTGACGCCGGCGCGGCTGCCGATCCACAGCAGGCCGGCGCCGTCGCGCACGATGGCGGACGCCGGCACGTCGATCAGGCTGTTCGGGTCGTCCTTGCGGTGCCGGAACACCTCGGCCTTGCCGGTGCGCGGATCGAGGCGGTGCAAGGCGGTGGCCGAGCCGACCCACAGCCGCTCCCCATCCTCAAGCAGCGCGCGCACCTTGTTGTCCGCCAGCGAATCGCCCGCCGCGCCGGCCACGCCCGGTCGCGCATTGATGCGCGCGAAGCCGCCGCTGCCCAGGTCGACGCGCGAGACGCCGCCATACCAGGTGCCGGCCCAGAAGGTGCCGGTCCGGTCGCGGTACAGGGCCGAGACGTGGTTGTCGACCAGGCTGTGGCGGTCGGTGACGACGTTGCGAAAGGCCTCGAAGCGCTCGTCCGCCGCGCGCCAGCGCAGCAGGCCGTCGTCATGGGTGCCGGCCCACACCGTGCCGTCGGGATCCTGGTACAGCGCGGTGATCCAGGCGTCCCCGACGCCGTCGGCGGGCCCGAAGCGGCGCAGCTTGCCGGCGCCGGGCCCGCGCAGTTCGCGCCGTTCCAGCCCGCCGTCGCGCCCGATCCAGAGCCGCTGCCCGGCGTCGACCAGCAGCGCGTGCACCGGCCGCGAATGCGGGCCCGGCGGCAGGCCGGGTTGCGAAGGATGGTGCTCGATCGTCCGGCGGTCGGGGGCGAGGCTGTCCAGGCCCGCCGCAGTGCCGATCCACAGCCGCCCGTCGGCGTCGAGCGCCAGCGCCTGGATGCCGTCGTCGCGCAGGGTGCGCTCGTCGTTCGGCACGTGGTGCCAGACCGTGAACTTGCCGGTGTCGGGATCGAAGTGCTGCAGGCCGTCGGCGGTGCCGATCCACAGCCCGTCGCCGCCGTCGCCGGTCAATGCCTTGATCTGGCGGTTGCCGGTGCCGCGCCGGGTGGGCTCGTGCGGCGCATGCAGGGTGAAGCTGCGGGTGACCGGATCGTAGCGGTTCAGCCCGCCGTCGGTACCCAGCCACAGGCGGCCGTGGCGGTCCAGGTGCAGCACCCGCACCCAGTTGCTCGCCAGGCTGCGCGGGTCGCCGATCTCGCTGCGGTGGTGCACGAAGCGGTAGCCGTCGTAGCGCGACAGGCCGGACTGGGTGCCGAACCACATGAAGCCGTCGCGGTCCTGGATGATGGACAGCACCGATTCCTGGCCCAGGCCCTGCTGCACCGACAGGTGCTCGAAGCGCAGGGTCGGTTCGGGCGCCGCCGCGCGCAGCGGCGCCGAGGCCGCCAGCAGGAACGACAGCAAGACGAGCGACAGCAAGACAGGCAGGCACCGGCGCGGCATGGTCATGCGGCGTGAAAGCCGGCGCGCGCGGCGGCGCCGCGCGTTCCCGCTCTCATCTGGATCGATCCGGTTTTCTGTTTGCTGTCCACGGCGACAGGTTAGCAAACTCTGCTTGACTTGAGGCAAATATGGGGCGGGAATCGCAACAAATTCTCGCCAATTGTCGCTTCCTTGCCCCCACCCGGCGGCCGCGCGTCAGTCGCCCTTGGCGACTCCCTCGCGGCGCGGATCGGCGCCACCGAACCAGATCGGCACCCCGTGCACCCGGATCCGCTCGATGCCGTGCAGGCCCGAGGTCAGCTCGCTGACCCGGATCGCGTGACCACGCGCGCGCAGCAGGTCTTGCGTGGCCTGCGGGAAGCGCCCGCGCTCCAGCTCGGTGGGACCGTTGCGGCTGCCGAAATTGGGCAGCGCGATCGCCTGCTGCACGTCCAGGCCCCAGTCGAGCGTGCCGACCAGCACCTTGGCCACGTAGTTGATGATGGCCGGGCCGCCCGGCGAGCCGACGGTGAGCACCAGCTTGCCGCTGTCCTTTTCGAACACGATGGTCGGCGACATGGCGCTGCGCGGCCGCTTATTGGCCTCGACCCGGTTCGCCACCGGCCCGTCGGCGTCACGCGCGCTGAACGAAAAATCGGTCAGCTGGTTGTTGAGCATGAAGCCGTCGACCATCTGGCGCGAACCGAAGGCGTCCTCGATGGTGGTCGTCATCGCCAGGCCGCGGCCGTCGGCGTCGACCACCGACAGGTGCGAGGTCGACGGCGTCTCGATCGCATTGTCCGTGCCCCACGCGACTTCCATGCCCGGTGGGGTGCCGGCCCTGGCCTCGCCCATCGAACGCTCGCCGATCAGGGCGGCGCGCTGCTTCAGGTAGCCCTTGTCGATCAGGCTCGGGATGCCGCGCCCCGGCAGCGGCACGAAATCGGTGTCGGCCGCGTAGCGGTTGCGGTCGGCGTAGGCCAGGCGGCCCACTTCCGAGAACACGTGCACGGCTTCGGCCCCGGGCACGCCGTCCTTTGGGGCCAGCGCCTTCATGTCGAAGGTCTCGAACATGCCCAGCATCTGGGCCACTGCGATCCCGCCCGACGACGGCGGCGGCATGCCGCACACCGTATATTGCCGGTAATCGCTGCAGACCGGCGTGCGCACCTTGGGCCGGTAGTCGGCGATGTCCTGCGCCGTGAGCAGGCCCGGATTGGTCGGATGCCGCGCGACCTTGTCCGCGATGGCGCGCGCGATGCGGCCGGTATAGAACGCGTCGGCGCCGCCCTCGGCGATCGCGCGCAGCGTCCTGGCCAGCGCCGGGTTCTTGAGCACATGGCCGACCGGCCACGCCTGGCCACTCTGGTCGTAGAAGTAGGCGGCGGCCACCGGGTCCTTGCGCAGGTGGGTCTCGCCGGCCAGCATCTTGTGCATGCGCGGGCTGACCGCGAAGCCCTGCTCCGACAGCCGGATCGCCGGCTCGAACAGCGTCTTCCAGGGCAGCTTGCCGTGCTGGCGGTGGGCCAGTTCGAGCATGCGCAGCACGCCCGGGGCGCCGACCGAGCGGCCGCCGACCACGCCCTCGGTGCGCGACAGCGGCGTGCCGTCCGGACGCTCGAACAGGTGTTCGTCGGCCCTGGCGGGCGCGGTCTCGCGGCCGTCGAAGGCCTGGGTCTGCCTGCCGTCGTAGTGGACCATGAAGGCGCCGCCGCCGATGCCCGACGATTGCGGTTCGACCAGGGTCAGCACCAGCTGGGTGGCGATCGCCGCGTCGATCGCGCTGCCGCCGCGGCGCAGGATCTGGTAGCCGGCTTCCACCGCCAGCGGGTTGGCCGCGGCCACCATGTATTTCCGGGCCGGCCAGCCGGGTTTTTCGGCATAGCCGGTGGCCGCCTCGGGCGCGGCCTGCAGCGAATCCTGGGCGGCGGCAGGCAGGTAAAAAGCGCCGGCCAGGGCCAGCGCAGGTACCAATGCGCGGGCAAGCGTGTTGAACTGTTTCAATCGATTCTCCCAAAAGCAGACGGGCGCGCCGTCGCACGACAGCGGCAACGCGCCCGAGATCGCAGACATGCTACCTCATGTCGCGCGAGCTTGCTTCCAGGACAATGCCTGAGCTATTACCGAGCGATGAGAGACTACTTCGGCTGCATGCGGATCGCGCCGTCGAGGCGGATCGTTTCGCCATTGAGCATCACGTTCTCGATGATGGCCTTGGCCAGGTGGGCATACTCTTTCGGCTGGCCCAGGCGCGGCGGGAACGGCACCATCTTGCCCAGCGAATCGCGCACTTCCTGCGGCATGTTCATCAGCATCGGGGTCTCGAAGATACCCGGTGCGATGGTCATCACGCGGATGCCGCTGCGCGCCAGGTCGCGCGCCATCGGCAGGGTCAGGCCGGCCACGGCCGCCTTCGACGCGCCGTAGGCCGCCTGCCCCATCTGGCCGTCGTAGGCCGCGACCGAAGCGGTATTGATGATGACGCCGCGCTCTCCGTATTCGGCTTCTTCGGTCCTGGCCATGGCGTCGGCCGCCAGGCGCGCCATATTGAAGGTGCCGACCAGGTTGATGTTGACGGTGCGCTGGAACAGGTCGAGCGGATGCGGACCGTCCTTGCCGACGGTCTTGGCGGCCGGCGCCACGCCGGCGCAGTTGACCAGGCCGCGCAGGGTGCCCAGCGCCACCGCCGCCTCGACCACCGCCTTGCCGTCCGCCTCCTGGGTGACGTCGCACTTGACGAACTGGCCGCCGAGTTCCTGCGCCAGCGCGCGGCCGGCGTCCTCCTGGAGGTCGGCGATCACGACTTTGGCGCCGCTGTCGGCCAGCATGCGCGCGCTGGCCGCGCCCAGGCCCGAGGCCCCGCCGGTGACGATGAAGACGTTGTTCTGGATCTGCATGGTGTGTCCCTTATAAAAGTTCTGGTTGCCGCACGTTGCCGCATGTCTCATGCCTGCGCTTACGTTAACGTAAACGTAAACCTGCATTGTAGCGAACTTTCAAGGGGAAACGCCATGGCGCCGCGCAGGCTTTCAGAAGCACTGCATCGTATTTCCGGTACGGTTGCACAGGCGGCCGGCGCTGTTGACGCTGGCGTTGCCGACCTGGCCGGACGTGGTGGCGCCGCTGGCGTCGGTGCAGGTGGCGCCGGTGCAGGCGCTGACCGGGCTCGCGGTCGGGCCGGCCGGGGCGGTCGATGGCGCGACCGTGGGCGCCGATGGGGTGACGGATGCGCTCGGCAGCACCGCCCCGCCGACACGCGGCGTCGGGGTCGGGGTCGGCTGCGGACGCACGTTCTGCGGCGCCGGGTGGATGGCCGGGTCGATGTCCTTCAGGCGCGACGGTTCCTGGCGCCCGGTGGCCTTTTCTTCCTGGGTCATGGGACGCATGTCGATCGTCGGGGCCGGCGTCGAGGTCTGTTGGCCGTCGAGCGTCGGACGATAGGTCGCGCCGGTGGCCGGCTGGCCCTGGGCGACGCCGGTGGTCTGGGCGCCGGCGCCGATGGCGCTGACGGCGAGCAGGACGGCAAGAATGGTTTTCGACGTGTTCATGGTGCACCTCTCTCCGGATTGACTTGATCGATGACCCATTATCGTCTTGTCAACCTTCGTACGGCGCACGAGAAACAATTTCTCACATAATCATGATGACCAATACCGTAAACGCATCAGTGCTGCCACTGGCAGCACTGATGTCACGCGAGAAGTCGTCACTGCCAGCGGCAGTCACGACGGGGACTGCGACCTGCCTCGCGGGGGCGGCGCTTACTCGGACAGCGCCGCGAACGCGGCGTCGCGCACCTGCTCGACCGGGCCGACGCCCGAGATCTTGCGGTATTTCGGCGCACCCGGCAGGCCCGATTCGGCCCACTTGCCGTAGTAGCCCAGCAGCACTTCGGTCTGGTTGTGAAAGACTTCCAGCCGCTTGGACACGGTCTCGGCCTTGTCGTCGTCGCGCTGGATCAGCGGCTCGCCGGTGACGTCGTCGACTTCGTCGACCTTGGGCGGGTTGAACTTGACGTGGTACACGCGGCCCGAGGCCGGGTGCGAGCGGCGCCCGGTCATGCGTTCGAGGATCAGTTCGTCAGGCACATCGATCTCGAGCACGTAGTCGATGTTCACGCCGCTGTCCTTCATCGCCTCGGCCTGGGCGATGGTGCGCGGGAAGCCGTCGAACAGATAGCCGTTGGCGCAGTCCGACTGCTTCAGGCGCTCCTTGACGAGACCGATGATGATGTCGTCCGACACCAGTTGGCCGGCATCCATGACCTTCTTGGCAGCCAGGCCCAGTTCGGTTCCTTCCTTGATCGCGGCGCGCAGCATGTCGCCGGTCGAGATTTGCGGAATGTTGAACTTTTCCTTGATGAAGTTTGCCTGGGTGCCCTTACCGGCACCGGGTGCTCCTAACAGAATGAGACGCATGAGTTTCCTGAGATTCTAGAAAATAATGAAAATTGCTGGGGATTGTATAAATTATGTTTGATGCTGCCAAGCCTTCTTGACACGGAAGTTACCACAGAAGTTGGCTTTCAAGCCAGTTTTGGGGCGCTGCGAACAGGATTATTGATCCTGCGCAGACGGCCCCATCACTCCCCTGGGGTTAACATCAAAATGGGAAATGCAGGCGTACCCGCGCCAGGTCATCCGGCGTGTCGACGCCGCCGGGTGGCGCGTCTTGTGTGACATGCACGGCGATCGGGTAGCCGTGCCACAGCACGCGCAGCTGTTCGAGCGCCTCGATGCCTTCGAGCGGCGAGACCGCCAGTCTCGGATAGGCTTGCAGGAAGGCGTTACTGTAGGCATACAGGCCGATGTGGCGCAGCGGCGGGTGGCCGTCGAACCGGTCCAGCGGCAGGGCGTCGCGGGTGGCCGCGAAGGCGTCGCGGTGCCACGGAATGGTGGCGCGCGAGAAGTACAGCGCGCGGCCGCGCTTGTCGAGCACCACCTTGACGATGTTCGGGTTGAAGACCTCGGCGGCGTCCAGGATCGGATGCGCGCAGGTGGCCATCGGGGTGTCGGCGTCGATGCGGGCGGCGCAAGCCGCGAGCAGCGCCGGATCGATCAGCGGCTCGTCGCCCTGCAGGTTGACCACCACGTCGTCCGGGCCCAGGCCCAGCACCTGCGCCACTTCGGCGATGCGGTCGGTGCCGGACGGGTGATCGGCGCGCGTGAGCACTGCGGAGACGCCATGCGCGGCGCAGGCGCCGGCGATGTCTTCATGGTCGGTGGCGACGATGATGCGCGCCGCGCCGGATGCACGCGCGCGTTCGGCCACGCGCACCACCATTGGTTTACCACCCAGGTCGGCCAGCGGCTTGTTCGGCAGACGGGTCGACGCCAGGCGCGCCGGGATGATGACGGTAAAGCTCATCGGGCAGCGTCAGGCCGGTTCGATCTTGCGCGCCTGGTCGGCCCACATGATCGGGATGCCGTCGCGGATCGGATAGGCCAGGCGGTCGGCGCGGCAAGTCAGTTCCTGCGCCTTTTTGTCGAGTTCAAGCGGACCCTTGCACAACGGGCAGACCAGGATATCAAGCAAGCGAGCGTCCACGACATTTCTCCACGATTTGTTCGGCCAGGCGCGCGTCGAGCTGCGCCGTGACCGGCACGACCCACAGCCGTGGATCGTTCTTCAGATGATCAATTTGCCGACATTTTACTGCATCCTTCTCGGTGATCAGGATGACATCGGCATCGACCCCGGCAAACGGGTCGTCGAGGAAGTCGTGATGGTCGGGCAAAGGCAGCTCGCCGACCGTCAGCCCGGCCGCGCGCAGCATGGCGAAGAAGCGCCCGGGATTGCCGATGCCGGCGGCGGCCACGATGCGCTTGCCGGCCAGGCGCGCCAGCGGCAGCCGTGCGCCGCCCTGCAGCGGCTCGGCATGCTCGCCCGCCAGGTGCATGCGCCACGGCTGGCCGCCGACCGCCTGCGCCAGGCTCGGGGTGATCTCGGGCGCGTTGACGACCGTGAAGTCGCGCCGGCGCGACGGCGGCTCGCGCAAGGGGCCGGCCGGCAGCAGCCAGCCGTTGCCGACGCCGCGGCCGTCGAACAGGACGATCTCGACGTCGCGCGCCAGCGCGTAGTGCTGCAGGCCGTCGTCGGCGATCAGCACGTCGACCGCGGGATGCGCCTGCAGCAAGGCCTTGCCCGCTGCCACGCGGCGGCGGCCGACCACGACCGGGCACCCGGCGCGGGCCGCGATCAACAGCGGCTCGTCGCCTACGGCGCGCGGATCGGACTGCGGGGTGACTTCGAGCGGCGCGCCTTCGTGGCCGCCGTGTCCGCGCGAGATCACGCCGGGGCGAAAGCCCGCCGTGCGCAGGCTCTCGGCCAGCCAGATCGTCAGCGGCGTCTTGCCGGTGCCGCCGATAAAGATATTGCCGACCACGATCACCGGCACCGGCAGGCGCTCCGCGCGCTTCAGGCCGGCGCGAAACAGCAGCCGGCGCAGGCCGGCGAGCAGGCGAAACAGCAGCGCCGGCGGCAGCAGCAGCCAGGCGAGGACCCCGCGCCGAAGCCAGGCGCGGGTCAGGGTCGATTCGAGTCGGGAAGCCATGCGGGAAGAAAATGAACAGCCGGCGCGGCGCGCGCGGCGCGCCCCGGGATTATTTGGCGGCGCCGGTCTGGGCCGCGAAGGTCAGCTTGTCGTAGCCGGCCACGCGCGCCGCTTCCAGCACATTGATCACCATCTGGTGCATGGCGAACTGGTCGGCATTGACGATCACCACCGGGCTGGCCACCACCTGGCCGTCGGGCCTGCGCGCGGCGTTCTGCATGTCCTGGGCCAGGCCGGCCACGCTGTGGAAGGTCACCGGCGTATTGTTGATCGTGTAGTTGCCCTTGGCGTCGACCGTCACGTTGATCTCGAACGGTTTTTCCGCCTGCTTCTCGGCCTCGGCCGTCGGCAGCGTGATCTGCAGCTCGGTGAACTTGCTGTAGGTGGTCGAGACCATCAGGAAGATCAGGATCACCAGCAGCACGTCGATGAACGGGATCAGGTTGATCTCCGGTTCCTCGCGCCTGCGGCCGCGGCGAAAGTCCATCATTTGCGGGCACCGTGGACGACGTCGACCAGTTTCACCGCCTGCAGTTCCATGTCGACGACATAGGTGTCGACCAGGTTGCGGAAGTGGCGGTAGAACACCAGGGCCGGCATGGCGATCGCGATGCCGAAGCCGGTGTTGTACAGCGCCACCGAGATGCCGTGCGCCAGCTGGGCCGGGTTATTGCCGCCGGTCGGGGTCGCGGCGCCGAAGATCTCGATCATGCCGACCACCGTGCCGAACAGGCCCATCAGCGGCGCCAGCGAGGCGATGGTGCCGAGCGTGGTGAGGAAGCGTTCCAGGCCCTGGGCCACGCCGCGGCCGGTTTCCTCGATCGATTCCTTCATCACGTCGCGCGGGGCGTCGACGTTGCGCAGCGCCGCGGCCAGCACCGCGCCCAGCGGCGAATTCTGTTCCAGCTTGTCGACCACCTCGGGCGTCACCTTGCCGCTGCGATAGACGCGGATGACTTCATCGAGCAGGTTGCGGGGCAGGATCTTCTCGCGGCGCAGGGTGATCAGGCGTTCGACGATGAGGGCGACGGCGACGATCGACGCGACCAGCAGGAACCAGATGGGCCAGCCTGCGGCTTGGAAAATGGCGAGCAAGAGAGACTCCAGAGATGAAAAAAATCAATTCGGCAATGTAGCAAGTTGGCAGCGAAGCGGCAAGTAGAGTTCTTCACATCTTCTGTGGATAAAATTGTGCGCAATGGCCGCGAGGTGGAACAAGCACCTTGATTTGTAAGGGCTTTCTGCGTCTGCGCAAGAAAATGGCAGTCTCATGACTTGGCTCAAGCAGGCTCTGGCTTGATGGCTTGTCCACTTGCACGGTGTAGTTGCGAACAAATTCTGTGGACAAAATTGTGCGCAAGGGGCGCCGGACTCGACTAAGTGATTGATTCCATACAAATAAATGATCAAGCCTAAATCGCAGGCAGCCAAACTCAGCTGTACTTCGCCTGCGCTTGCTTGAGGTTCCGCACACTTTTTGTGGACAAAAGTGTGAGCAATGCGCACTTCGCGAAAGTAAGCCTTTGATTTATATCAATAAAACGCTGCTGCACAAAATATTAGCATATGGCATTTTTTGCCAATAAACCGTGCCTGGATGGGCATTCCTGCCCCGATTGTTTGGCTTGCGACGGCCCTGTGCATACAATATTCGCTATCTGCACAATTTTTGTGGATAAGAATGTGCGGAAGATCGAACTTTACTAGTCAAGTGCTTGATTTCATTGGAATTACCTCAGGCTGCCTCAAAAACAGGCAGCGCAGAAACCGGTCCCTCCGGCGCGATCGTGCGCCGATCGACCACGTTGCGGTCCCTCACCGCACCCGAAAAGTTTGCACAGATTCTGTGGACAACTTTGTGATCAAGATTCCGGTCACGAACTTAAGTCATTGATTTGTAACAATTCTACTTCTCCTGCCCAATTGCTACGCACGCTCCCACGGATCACATGAGTTCCCCACAGTTTTTGTGGATAAATGGCCCGAAATCGACATTAGTCAGATACTAAGCGATTGATTCATAAGGGATTTCAACAGTTTGCATTGAAAAACAGCAACATTGACCTCGCTTCCCTTCCCGCTGCCGGTCACGGGCCGCGCACCATCTGCCCCAGCCGATAGAGGATAATGCTCGCTTTCGCCATTTTCGCCAGAGCGCCATGCAAGCACCGAACGACGCCGATCCCGCCTTCGCCACCCCCGCCGTCCTGAGCGTCACCGCCCTGAACCAGCAAGTGGCGCGCCTGCTGGAGCGCTCGTTCCCGCTGGTGTGGATCGGCGGCGAGCTCTCCAACTTCACCCGGGCCGCCTCCGGCCACTGGTATTTCACCCTCAAGGACGATGCGGCCCAGGTGCGCGCGGTGATGTTCCGCAGCCGCGCGCAACTGGCCGGCTTTACCCCGCGCGAAGGCGACAAGGTCGAGGTGCGCGCCCTGGTCACCCTGTACGGCGCGCGCGGCGACTACCAGATCAACGTCGAGGCGATCCGCCGCGCCGGCGTGGGCCAGCTCTACGAGGCCTTCCTGCGCCTGAAGGAAAAGCTGGCCGCGCAAGGGCTGTTCGACGCCGAGCGCAAGCGCGCGCTGCCGCTGTTCGCGCGCAGCATCGGCATCGTCACCAGCCCGCAGGCGGCTGCCCTGCGCGACGTGCTGACCGCCCTGCGCCGGCGCGCCCCGCACGTGCGGATCGTGCTCTACCCTGCCCCGGTCCAGGGCCAGTTCGCGGCCGACAAGATCGCCGAAGCCATCATGACGGCCTCGCGCCGCGCCGAGGTGGACGTGCTGCTGGTCTGCCGCGGCGGCGGCTCGATCGAAGACTTGTGGAGCTTTAACGAGGAATGCGTGGCGCGTGCCATCGACGCCTGCGCGATCCCCGTGATCTCGGGCGTCGGCCACGAAACCGACGTCACCATCGCCGACTTCGCCGCCGACGTGCGCGCCGCCACGCCGACGGCCGCCGCCGAACTGGCCGCGACGCCGCGCGCCGACTGGCTGGCCTCGCTCGAAGGCGACGCCCTCGACCTGCAGCGCGCCATGGAGCGCCGCCTGCACGACGCCGGCCAGGGCCTCGACAACCTGAGCCGGCGGCTGCTCAGCCCCTCGGCCCAGATCGGCCACCAGCGCCTCAAGTTACTGTCGCTGGCCACGGCCATGACGCACGCGGTCAAGCTGCCGGTGAATCGTCACGGCCTGCTGCTGGCCCAGCTGCAGCAGCGCTGGTCGCGTCACCGCCCCGACATGCGCTCCTTGCGCGCCCGGCTGGCGTCGGACAGCCGCCACCTGAACGCGAGCCTGTCCAGCCAGCTCAGGGCGCGGCGCGAGGCGCTCAACGCCCTGGCCGCCCAGCTCGACCTGCTCGACCCGCAGCGCACGCTGGAGCGCGGCTATGCCATCGTGCGCGACGGCAAGGGGAAGATCGTGCGCGACCCGGCCCAGATCCACGCGCGCGACACGCTGACGGTGCGGCTGGCCAATGGCAGCGCCGAGGTGGGCGTGGCGCAAGTCCAGGCCGTGCTGGAGTGACGGCACAGCGGATGGCGATACTTGTCTGCAACCGCGCAGCAGACCGGCTAGAATAGCGACGCTATAAGAACAGCAACCTTTCCCAACCACTAAGGAACGCACACATGGAACACACCCTGCCGCCGCTGCCGTATGCAAAAGACGCCCTGCAACCGCACATCTCGGCCGAGACCCTGGAATACCACCACGGCAAGCACCACCAGACCTATGTGACCAACCTGAACAACATGATCAAGGGCACCGAGTTCGAGAACCTGTCCCTGGAAGAGATCATCAAGAAGTCGACCGGCGGCGTGTTCAACAACTCGGCCCAGGTCTGGAACCACACCTTCTTCTGGAACTGCATGAGCCCGAACGGCGGCGGCGCGCCGACCGGCAAGGCGCTGGACGCGATCAACGCCAAGTGGGGTTCGTTCGACAAGTTCAAGGAAGAGTTCAACAAGTCGGCACTGGGCAACTTCGGCTCGGGCTGGACCTGGCTGGTGCAAAAGGCCGACGGCAGCGTCGACATCGTCAACACCTCGAACGCCGCCACCCCGCTGACCACCACCGACGTGCCGCTGCTGACCGCCGACGTATGGGAACACGCCTACTACATCGACTACCGCAATGCACGCGCCAAGTTCCTGGACGCGTTCTGGAATGTCGCCAACTGGGAATTCGTGAACAAGAATTTCGCCTGACGCCAGGGCCGTGTTTCGTCGTAATTAAGTTCGGAACCATTTAATTAAGATTGGAACAACGGCTTCTCGCTACGGATTCCAACTATAAAGAAGTTCGGAACATATCGAGACCCCGCCGCATCCAGTCGATGCGGCGGAAATTCTTCGCTCCCTCATTTAGCGATCTCGTACCTTGAAGGGCTTTCGCAACACAGGTAGGTTCCGGAAGGCAGCTACATCGTTGCGCCCGGCACAGACGTTGGCACTGGGTTGACCGTCCAGGAATACGCCCCAGCGACAACAAGCTCCACACCAATTTGAATACGACCGCTGACCTGTGGGAGCTTGGCAGACTAACCGATTCGTTTGCCCCTAAGTGTCAAGTCCCGCCTGTTCATAAACCCGCTTAACGAATAATTCCGGCCGTCTTTGTTGCCATTCCTTGAGTGCGAGGATGGGCGTCTTTGCATC
>NZ_JBNDJE010000006.1:0-200718 GCF_050434805.1 Massilia sp. UYP11 | reverse complement strand
AAGCGCCTTGGCGGCGACTCTGATCGAAACAAGCTTGCTCATATTGCATAAGACCGCGCAACAATGAGCAAGTTCGAGCTGACTGTAAAAAGCCCTGCGGCGTTGCTGCCTCCCGGATACGCAATTCTCGCGAAGACTGATCTTCGCCAGAGCCGCCGCGTCCGCTCCGACTACTGTTATCGCTAGCTACCCCGCCGTACCCACCAGGGTGCGGCGGCATGGCTTTCCGATACGAAAGGAGAACCTCATGGCAAGGTTCGGCGTAGAAGCAATCCGGTATTTCAACCATGCGCGCGCCGCCGGCGTGAGCACGGCGGGAGACTTGACGTACACCTTTAACAGAAGCAACGGTTTCGACAGCAAGCTGCGCTCGGCCGGCCACACGCGCGCGTTCTACTGGGCCAATACCGACGTCTGGGAGACCGACATCCGCGACGTCGACCAGGGCGGCAGCGACCGCAACTGGGTCGACGACGTCGACCTGTTCTGGATCGAGACGCATGGCAACTCCGAAGCCGACGGCCGGGCGCGCATGCTGTACGACATCGCCCACAGCGAATGGTGCACCTGGTCCGATCGGTGGCAACTCGGAGAAGACTGGAACAGCGAATGGGTGATGGCCTATTCCTGCCACACGGTCAACCTGGGCGCCGTCACCGGCCTGTGGAACATCTTCGCGCGCCTGCACATCTATTGCGGCGCCTGGGGCGATATGTTCGACGGCATCACCACCGACGAATGCGGCGAGGACGTGGCCGACAACCTGGTCGACGGCGACACCGTCTCCAGCGCCTGGCACGACGGCGTGTCCGACTGGTGGGTCGACAACCATCCGGTCACCGTCTGCGTGGGCGACGCCGCCACCTGGAACGGCGGCGCCATCCGCTGGGATCTATCCGCCCTGAATCGCGACCACCTGTGGGGACACGGCAGCGTGAGTCCCGACCTGGCGCCGGCGCAGCAGGCATGTCTCTTGTGGAAGTGGACGGAGGGCTGAACCATGAACCAGCAAACCCTGATCGATACCTTGACGAAGACCGGCGCGCATGCGGTCCCCGGCCGCGCCGACGTGATCGCGCTCACCCCGCTCACCCGCGACGACGCACGCGCCGGCATGAACCGCTTCCTGACCGCGCTGCACGAAGCCGACATCTGCCGCCACGACCGCGCCAACCTGGCCGACCGCGGCGAACGCAGCGTGGTGCACCTGCCCGATGGCGCGCGCGCCGTGGTCTACCACGCCTCGGGCGCGC
Source organism: Massilia sp. UYP11 (assembly GCF_050434805.1). NCBI lineage: Bacteria > Pseudomonadati > Pseudomonadota > Betaproteobacteria > Burkholderiales > Oxalobacteraceae > Massilia > Massilia sp. UYP11. Next base: position 199,465 of record NZ_JBNDJE010000006.1, on the reverse strand, counting down.
TGCAGTACGTGTCGGGCCTGGCGCCATTCCAGGCGCCGTGGCAGCGCCTCGAAGAAACGCCGGTGCTCGTGCGCCAGCTGGAACAGGCGGCGCAGCGCATCGACATCGGCGCCTGGGTCGGCGAGCGCGGCAGCCTCGCCTTCGAGCGATTGTGGCAGACCAAGGCGCGCGGCAGCGACCGCGACCGGAAGCTGTCGGACACACTGCTGGTGCGCGCCACCGGCGCCTGGCGCCATGCGGTGGACGGGATTCCGGTGCTGGGCGCCGCCTCGGTGGCGCTGCGCCTGGCCGGCGACGGCACGGTCGACGCGCTCGCGCTGCGCATCCGCCACAGCGACGCCGAGGTGCTCGACAGCGCGCCCGTCATCGAGGCCGAACTGGCGGCGCGCCAGCTGGCCGGGCGCCTGGCCAGCGTGCTGGGCAAGTCGAAGGACAGGCTGCCGAACGACGTCGTGCAATCGGCCACGATGCGCTTCGGCTACCTCGACCTGGGCAAGCGCAAGGCCCAGCGCGTGCTGGCCCCGGCCTACGTGGCGCAGGTCGTGCTGCAGCACCGGCTCGAGCGCCAGGCCTATGTGCTGGCGGTGTCGGCCACCGAGCGGCCATATATCGAGCTGCCGCTGTTCGGCAACGAGGCGCCGGTGGTGCGTTCGCGCGGCCTGCATCCGGAGTGCCGCGATGACGCGTCATGACAAGCAGCGTGATCCGGTCACGCCACGGCTGAGCGCACCTCCTGCAGCAGCGCCCTGATCTCGGGCACGCACGATCCACAGTTGCCGCCGGCCCGCAGGCAGGCGGTCACCTCGGCCGGCGTCGTCAAGCCCTGCTTGTCGATCGCCGCGCAGATCGTGTTGCGGCCGACGCCGAAGCAGGAGCAGACGGTCGGCCCCGGGTCCGGCCCCAGCGCCGGCGCGCGGCCTGCCAGCAAGGTCGCGCGTTCGCGCGCGCTCAGCGCGGGTTGCGCGAACAGTCCGCCGAGCCAGGCGCGCGCCGGCAGATCGGGCCGGCGCGACGCGAACAGGCAGGCTTCCAGGCGTCCATCGACCACGAGCGCCGCGCGCAGCGTGCCTTCCGACTTGTCCTCGTACTCGATCCAGTCGGCGTCGTCGTCCGCCCCGAGCAGCGTGCGCGCCAGCGCGGGCGACACCGGCTCGCGGCCACCCAGCTCGTAGCGCAAAAAGCCGCTGCCGCGCACGCGTGTCCAGTGCGCCACCCGCTCCAGGTTCAGTTCCGTGCGGCTCAGGATGAAGCCATGCCAGGCGACGCCGAACGGCTCCACCCGCACCGGCGTGTGCTTGAACTCGGGCTCGCCCGACACCGGGTCGACTTCCGGGTTGACCAGGGCGCCGACGCGGGCGTCGGACGCGGTTTGCCCATTCCAGTGGATCGGCACGAAGACCGCGCCGCGCGCGATGCCGCCGCCATGCGCCACGCGCGCCACCATCGCGCCCCACCGCGAGCTCACGCGCGCCAGTTCGCCCTCGCGCACGCCGGCCAGCAGGGCGTCGTGCGGATGCAGGTCGACGAACGGTTCCGGCGCATGGCCGGCCAGCCGCGGCGACTTGCCGGTGCGCGTCATCGTGTGCCACTGGTCGCGCAGGCGCCCGGTGTTGAGCGCCAGCGGATACTCGCCGCCCGGCGCGTGCACGGGTGCGCGCGGCGTGGTCGCGACGAAGCGCGCCTTGCCGTCGGGGTGGGAAAAGCGGCCGTCGCCGAACAGCCGCGCGGCGCCCTCGGTCGGCGAACTGAGCGGCCATTGCACCGGCTGCAGCGCGTCATAGGCCGCGCGGTCCATGCCGACCAGCGGATCGAGCCGGAAGGCGCGCCGATAGCCTTCTTCACCATTCTTCCAGGTGGACAGGCGCGCGTGCTCGTCGAAGATCGCGTGTGCGCCCTCGTAGTCGAAGCCGGCGAAGCCCATGCGCCGGGCCACGTCGCACAGCGCCTGCCAGTCGGCGCGCGCCTCGCCCGGCGCCGGCAGGAAGGCGCGCTGGCGCGAGATGCAGCGCTCGGAGTTGGTCACCGTGCCATCCTTCTCGCCCCAGGCCAGCGCCGGCAGCGCCACGTGCGCGTACGGCGCGACGTCGGTGTTTCCCACCACGTCCGATACCACCACCAGTTCGCAGGCGGCCAGCGCGCGCCGCACCTGGTCGGCGTCCGGCATGCTGACCACCGGATTGGTGGCCATGATCCATACCGCCTTGACCTTGCCCGCCTCCACCGCGCGGAACAGGTCGACCGCCTTCAGGCCCGGCCTGGCGGCGATGCGCGGCGCCCCCCAGAAGCCGCGCACCGCCTCGCGGTGGTCGGCGTTGTCCAGGTCGAGGTGGGCCGCCAGCATGTTCGCCAGGCCGCCCACTTCGCGTCCGCCCATCGCGTTCGGCTGGCCGGTCAGCGAGAACGGGCCCATGCCGGGCCGGCCGATGCGGCCGGTGATCAGGTGGCAGTTGATGATGCTGTTGACTTTGTCGGTGCCGCTCGAGGACTGGTTCACGCCCATCGAAAACGCCGTCACCACCTTCTCGGTGCGCGCGAACAGCGCATAGAAGGCGCGCAGCTGCGCCGGATCGACGCCGCAGGCCAGCGCCACCCCATCGACCGGGTCCGCCTGGCCATCGATCCCGGCCGCGTCCAGCGCCGCTTCCAGCCCCTCGGTGTGCGCCGCGACGAAATCATGATCGGCCGCGCCCTCCCACGCCAGATAGGCCAGCAGGCCGTTGAACAGCCGCACGTCGCTGCCCGGCTTGAGCGGCAGGTGCAGGTCGGCCAGTTCGCAGGTGGCCGTGCGGCGCGGGTCGAGCACCACGATCTGCAACCCGGGACGCGCCTCCTTCGCCTTGACGATGCGCTGGAACAGCGTCGGATGGCACCAGGCGGCGTTCGAGCCGACCAGCACGATCAGGTCGGCCAGTTCGAAATCCTCGTAGCAGCCCGGCACCACGTCTTCGCCGAAGGCGCGCTTGTGGCCGGCCACGGCGGACGACATGCACAGGCGCGAGTTGGTGTCGATGTTGGCGCTGCCGACGTAGCCCTTCATGAACTTGTTGGCGACGTAGTAATCCTCGGTGAGGATCTGGCCCGAGACGTACAGCGCCACCGCGTCCGGTCCGTGCTCGGCGATGATGCGCCCGAAGCCGGCGGCGACGGTGTCCAGCGCCTCCTCCCAGCTGGCGCGCGCCATGGCGCCGTCGCGGCGCACGGCCGGATAGAGCAGGCGACCATCCAGGCCCAGCGTCTCGCCCAGGGCCGAGCCCTTGACGCACAGGCGGCCGCGACTGGCCGCATGGTCGGCGTCGCCCTCGATCAGCGCCCCGCCGTCGTCCAGCGGCGTGGCTTTCACGCCGCAGCCGACGCCGCAGTAGGGACAGGTGGTGCGAACTTGTTGCAGCGGGATCGGCATGTGCGACATGGGTAGCTTTCTCTAGGCGGCCTGCGCTTCACACAGTGCAGGGCCGAACAACAATCGATCGCGCAGCGCCGACACGTCGGCCCCACGCTGGATCAGGTCGAAATACCAGGGACCATCGAGCACGTCGCCATACAGCACGGCGCCGGTGATGCGGTTCCCCTCGAGCACCAGGCGTTTATAGATGCCGGCGCGGCGGTCGCGCAGGACCAGGTCTTGCGTGCCCGCTCCGCCGACGATGTTGCCCACCGAATACACATCGATGCCGGTGACCTTCAGCTTGGTCGCGGTGGCCTGCTGCACGTAGCGGCGATGGCCCAGGCCCGCCAGGTGGGCGGCGCACACGCGCGCCTGGTCCCAGATCGGCGCCACCAGGCCGAAGGTGGCCTTGCGGTGCTGGACGCATTCGCCCACCGCGTAGACGCGCGGGTCGTAGCTCTGCAGGGTGTCGTCCACCACGATGGCGCGCTCGACGTGCAGGCCGGCGGCGCGCGCCAGCGCCACGTTGGGACGCACGCCGGCCGCCATCACCACCAGGTCGGCCGGCACTTCCAGGCCGTCGGCGAAGCGCACGCCTTCCACCTTGCCGGCGCCGAGGATCGCTTCGGTCTCGGCGCCGAGCAGGATGCGCAGGCCGCGCCGCTCCAGCGCGCCTTTCAGCAGCAGCGACGCGTCGACGTCGAGCTGCTGGTTGAGCAGGCTCCCGGTCAGGTGCACCACGGTGACGTCCATGCCGCGCCGCAGCAGGCCGTTGGCCGCTTCCAGCCCGAGCAGGCCGCCGCCGATCACGACCGCATGCCGGCCCTCGCGCGCCGCCTGCAGCATGGCGTCGACGTCGTCCAGGTCGCGAAAGCCCACCACGCCAGGCAGGTCGGCGCCCGGCACCGGCACGATGAAGGGTTGCGAGCCGGTCGCCAGCAGCAGGCGGTCATAGGCCACTTCCTTGCCCGAGTGCGCGCGCACGATGCGCCGCTTGCGGTCGATCGCCACCACCGGATCGCCCGCATGCAGGGTAATGCCGTGCTCCTCGTACCAGCCGCGCGGATGCAGCACGATCTCGTCCGCCGTCTTCTCGCCGGCCAGGACCGGCGACAGCATGATGCGGTTGTAGTTCACGCGCGGCTCGGCGCCGAACACGGTGATGTCGTACAGATCGGGCGCCAGCGCCAGCAGCTCCTCGACGGTGCGCATGCCGGCCATGCCGTTGCCGACCACGACCAGCGAAGGCTTGATGGTCGGGCTCATACGGCGACCCACACCTGTCCGGCCTCGATCCGCGCCGGATAGCTGGCCACCGACTGCGCCGGCGCTTCCAGGCACTCGCCGCTCTGCAGGTCGAAGTGCTGCTTGTAGATCGGCGAGGCGACCACGATACGCTCGCCGATGCTGCCCACCAGCCCGCGCGACAGCACGGCGGCCTGCGAGTTCGGATCGTAGTTATCGATGGCGAACACGCGCGGCTCGGCGTCGCCGACGCGGAACACCGCCACCTGGCGGCCGTTCAGCAAGGCGCACACGCCGGTATCGGGCACGATCTCGTCCACGGTGCAGACGGCGGTCCAGGTATCTGGTTGAAGATCACGGTGCATGGTTGCTCCTTCAGGCTGCGGTGGCGATGGGAATGACGCGGCGGCGTTCGTCGAAGGTGGCCGGACGCACCTGGCCGCGCTCGGGCACGAACACCACGTTTTCGTCGACCTGCGTGCTGTTGACGAAGTGGCGGAAGCGGCGGCGCACTTCCGGATCGGTGACGGCTTCCTTCCACTCGCAGGCGTAGGTGTCGACCACGTGCTGCATCTGCGCTTCGAGTTCCTGCGCGATGCCGAGGCTGTCGTCGACCACCACCGCCTTCAGGTAATCGAGACCGCCTTCGAGGTTCTCGCGCCAGGTGCTGGTGCGCTGCAGGCGCTCGGCGGTGCGCACGTAGAACATCAGGAAACGGTCGGTCAGGCGCACCACTTCTTCCTCCGTGAGGTTCGAGGCGATCAGTTCGGCGTGGCGCGGCTTCATGCCGCCATTGCCGCACACGTACAGGTTCCAGCCCTTGTCGGTGGCGATCAGGCCGACGTCCTTGCCCTGCGCTTCGGCGCACTCGCGGGTGCAGCCCGAGACGCCGAACTTGATCTTGTGCGGCGCGCGCAAGCCCTTGTAGCGGTTCTCCAGCGCGATGGCGAAGCCGACGCTGTCGCCGACGCCATAGCGGCACCAGGTCGAGCCGACGCAGGATTTGACGGTGCGCAGTGACTTGCCGTAGGCGTGGCCCGATTCGAAGCCGGCCGCGATCAGCTCTTCCCAGATCGCGGGCAGCTGGTCCACGCGGGCGCCGAACAGGTCGACCCGCTGGCCGCCGGTGACCTTGGTGTACAGGCCATACTTCTTGGCCACCATCCCCACCGCGATCAGGCCGTCGGCCGTGACCTCGCCGCCCGGCATGCGCGGCACCACGGAATAGGTGCCGTCCTTCTGGATGTTGCCGAGGAAGTAGTCGTTGGAATCCTGCAGGCTGGCGTGCTTCGGGGTCAGGACGAAATCGTTCCACACCGAGGCCAGGATGTTGGCGGCGGTCGGCTTGCAGACGTCACAGCCGAGGCCCTTGCCGTGGCGCGCCAGCAGCGCGCCGAAGTCGCGGATTTCCCCGACGCGCACCAGGTGGTACAGCTCCTGGCGCGAATAGGGGAAGTGTTCGCACAGGTGATTGTTGACCGCCACGCCCAGTTTCTTCAGCTCGGCATTGAGGACTTGGGTTACCAATGGCACGCAGCCGCCGCAGGCGGTGCCGGCCGAGGTGCAGCTCTTGAGGGCGCCGATCGTGGTCGCGCCGCCGGCCACCGCCTCGCACAGCGCGCCCTTGCTGACGTCGTTGCACGAGCAGACCTGGGCCGTGGCGGGCAGCTTGTCGACGCCGATCGCCGGGCGCGCGCCGCCACCGTCGGGCAGGATCAGGTATTCCGGCGCTTCCGGCAGCTCGATCTTGTTGAGCATCGTCTGCAGCAGCTCGCCATAGGCGGACGCCTCGCCCACCAGCACGCCGCCCAGCAGGTATTTGCCGCAGCTGGACACGACGATCTTTCGGTAAGTCTGGCGACGTTCATCGAGGAATTGATAGCTGCGGCTGCCCGGCGTGGCGCCGTGGGCGTCGCCGATGCTGGCCACGTCCACGCCCATCAGTTTCAGTTTGGTGCTCATGTCGGCGCCGACGAAACCGCACTCCGTGTCCAGCAGATGGCGCGCCGCGGTGCGCGCCATGTCGTAGCCCGGCGCGACCAGGCCATACAGCTGGCCGCGCCAAGAGGCGCATTCGCCGATGGCATAGACGTTCGGGTCCGAGGTCTGGCAGCGGTCGTCGATCACGACGCCGCCGCGCGGGCCGGTCTCGAGCCCGGATGCACGCGCCAGCTCGTCGCGCGGGCGGATGCCGGCCGAGAACACGATCATGTCGGTGTCCAGGTGGGTGCCGTCCGCGAACTGCATGCGGTGGGTCGCTTCCTCGCCATCGACGATGGCCAGCGTGTTCTTGCCGGTATGGACGCCGACGCCCAGCTCTTCGATCCGGGTGCGCAGCACGCGCGCACCGGGATCGTCGACCTGCACCGCCATCAGGCGCGGGGCGAATTCGACCACGTGGGCTTTCAGGCCCAGGTCGCGCAGCGCCTTGGCGCATTCGAGGCCCAGCAGGCCGCCGCCGACCACGACGCCCGACTTCGAACGCGCGCCGGCTTCCTGCATGGCCTCCAGGTCTTCGATGGTGCGATAGACGAAGCAATCCTTGCGATCGGCTCCCGGCACCGGCGGCACGAAGGGATAGGAGCCGGTGGCCAGCACGAGGCGGTCATAAGCGACAGCCGAACCGTCGGCCAGGGTCACCGTCTTCGCCGCGCGGTCGATCCCGACCACTTTGGCATTCAGGCGCAGCACCATGCCCGGTTCGGTTTCCGCACGCTCGAAAAAGCCCGGCGTCACCAGCGAGAGGTCGTCCGCACTCTTGCCGGCGAAAAATTCGGACAAATGAACGCGGTCGTAGGCCGGCCGCGGCTCTTCGCCCAGCACCGTGACGCGCAAGTCTTGCCGCCCGCTGGCGGCCAGGGTTTCGAGGAATTTGTGGCCCACCATGCCGTGGCCGATGACGACGATATGCATTTTCTGCTCCCTGTTGGACGTTACGCTGCTGCCGGCGCACTGCCGGCGCCGACGATGGTGGTATTGCTGAATCGGGCTGCGATGGCGCAGACGCTGGCGACCAGCACCAGGCCGCTGAGGATCGTGAGCGTCTGCTTGATGTCGCCCGTGCCCTTCATCAGGAAGCCGGCCGCCACCGCGCCGACGTTGCCGCCGGCGCCGACGATGCCGGCCACGCCGCCCAGCGCCTTCGGTGCGATGAACGGCACCAGCGCATAGGTGGCGCCGCAGGCCATGTGGGTGAACAGGCCGAATACCAGCATCGCGATCACGGCGAACACGACGCCCTCGGACTGGGCGAACCACAACAGGCCGAGGCCTTCGCCGATCATCAGCACGAACAGCACGGTCACGCGGCGGTTCAGGTCACCGGAGAGCGCGGCCTTGTCCGACAGCCAGCCGCCCAGGGAGCGGGCGAACAGCGCCAGCAGACCGAAGCTGGCGGCCGCCATGCCGGCCTGGCCCAGCGTCAGGTCGAAGTGATCGACGTAGTACACGGCGGCGATGTTGTGGATGAAGATCTCGATGCCGAAGCAGGCGCCATAGGTGACGAACAGCAGCCAGGCGCGGTAGTTGCGGCAGCCGGCGACGAAGCTCGCCCAGCCGCCCTTGCCGCCGCCCTCCGGCATGCGGCCGGTCTTGCGCAGCTCGTCGTAGTTGCCGGCCGGGCAATCCTGCGTATAGCGCCAGTAGAAGAAGGCCATCACGATCATCATCACGCCGGGCACCACCAGCGCCAGGCGCCAGCTCAGCGACTGGCTCACGCCCAGCATCACGATGGCGGTGAGCATCAGCGGCATGACCGCCTGCGCCGCGCCGCCGCCGGCATTGCCCCAGCCGGCCGCCGTCGCGTTGGCGGTGCCGACCACCTTCGGTCCGAACATGACGGAGGTGTGGTACTGGGTGATGACGAAGCTGGCGCCGACCGCGCCGATGCCCAGGCGCGCCAGCAGGAACGCTTCGTAGCTCTGCGCCAGCGCCACGCCCAGCACGGGAATCGCGCCCAGGAGCAGCAAGCCGGTATAGGTCTTGCGCGGGCCGTAGCGGTCGCACAGTGGCCCCACCAGCAGGCGCACGAAGATGGTGATCGCGACCGCCGCGATATTGATGTTGGCGATCTGCTCCATCGAGAGCCCGAACTCGCCCTTGATGACCGGCATCAGCGGCGCGCAGGCGAACCAGGCGAAGAAGCAGACGAAGAAGGCGACCCAGGTCAGGTGGAAGGCGCGCATGGGCGCGCCCTGGAAGGAAAAGAGCTTGATGCTGTCCGCTTTGCTGGCCATTGTTCTTCCTTTGAAAACGAAAAGGCGTCCGCGCTTGCTGCCGTGGGCAGTAGCTGCGGACGCCGTTGTCCTGTTGCCGTCCCCGCGTTGGGCCGGCGCTAAGTGAGAGTCTTGAAGAGAATCGCCATTGATCCTGTCATGGGTATGAGCAAGAGGCGTGCCACCCGGGGTTCACGGGCGTACGCCGACAGGTCGGACCTGGATGCGGCGCCAGGATGCTGCATTGCAGTGCAGCGCTCCCCACGATGATGCACCTGCGTGCACCGCGTTCAGGATGCGCCAGGTGCGCCGGCCCAGGCCTGCGGGTCGCTGCCGTCCCATACGCGGCCGCCCAGCAGGGTCGAGCTGCGCATCGGGGAGGCGGGCAGCATCGTGCCGGTGCGTTCGGCCGCCTCGCGGTACAGGTCGATGCGGCTGACCTGGGCCGCCAGCGCCTGGTAGGCGGGCGCTTCGCGCAGCAGGCCCCAGCGCCGGTGCTGGGTCATGAACCACATGCCGTCCGACAGCCACGGGAAGTTGGCCTCGCCGTCGGCATGAAAGCGCAAGCCGTTGTGGCCGCGCCAGCCGCCGTGCCCACGATGCTCGTCGGTATGGCGGCCGGCCAGGCAGAACTGCAGCGTGTCGCGGCTCGCATTGACATAGGCGGGGCTGGCCAGCACCTCGGCCGCGGCTTCGCGGTTGGTGCGCGAGGCGTCGAGCCAGCGCGCGGCTTCCAATAGCGCCGCGATCATGGCGCGGCAGGTGTTCGGATGGCTGGCCGCGAAGTCGGCGCGCGTGCCCAGCGCCTTGCCCGGATGGTTCGGCCATACCTGTTCGCTGGACGCGGCCTGGACCCCGGCGCCGTCGCGCTGCGCGCGCTGGCCCCACGGCTCGCCCGCACAGAAACCATCCATATGCCCGGCCGCCAGGCTGGCCGCCATCTGGCTGGGGGGCACCGTCACCGCCTGGCAGTCCACGAGCGGGTCGATGCCATGCGCGGCCAGCCAGTAGTACAGGAACATCGCGTGGTTCCCGGTCGGGAAGGTGTGGGCCAGGGTGAGCTTGCGCCCTGTTTCGTCGATCTCGCGCCGCAGCAGGCCGGGGTCGCGCGCGGCGTTGGCGAGCGCGCGCGACAGCGTGATGTTCTGGCCGTTCTGGTGCAGGTTCATCAACACCGCCATATCGCACTGCTGGGTGCCGATGCCGTTCTGGATGCCGTAGACCATCCCGTACAGCGCATGGGCCGCGTCGAGCTGCTGGCCGATCAGGCGGTCGCGCATGGCGGTCCAGGACAGCTCGCGGGTGAGCTCGAAGCGCACGCCATGCCGCTCGTCGAAGCCGAGCACCGACGCCATCACCAGCGGCGCGCAATCGGCCAGCGGCATGAAGCCGATGCGGACGGTCTCGATCTCGGGGCGGTCGGTGCCGGCGATCCAGGCTCCCCTGCCTGCCAATGTCATACGTCTCCTTGTCGTTGTATGGATGGAAGGTGCGGGCCTAACCCAGCAGGTCTTCCACGTCGATCAGGCGCTGCGCGACTTCCGCCAGCTTCAGGTTCTTGTTCATCGCCAGCGTGCGCAGGCGCTGGTAGGCCTGCTCCTCGGTCAGGCTGTAGCGCGTCATGAGCAGCCCTTTGGCGCGGTCGACGGTCTTGCGTTCGGCCAGCTTCTGGCGCGTGTCGCTCAGCTCATCGAGCAGCTTCTGCTCGCGCCGGAAGCGCGCCAGCGCGACGTCCAGCACCGGCTTGACGCGCTCGGCCTGCAGGCCGGCCACGATGTAGGCCGAGACGCCGGCGTCCATCGCCGCGTCCATGCTGGCCGGCGCATCGTCCTCGGTAAACAGGACGATCGGCCGCCGCGCGTCGCGGGTGGCGATCACGATGTGCTCGAGCACGTCGCGCGCGTCGGACTCGCTGTCGGCGATGATCAGGTCGGGCTGCAGCTGGGCGATGCGCTCGGGCAGGAACACGTCGGCCGGGAGCGAGGCGATCAGGTCGTAGCCCGATTCGAGCAGGCCGATGCGCAGCGCCGTGCTGCGCCGCGCCTGCGCGGCCTGGGCGGCGTCAGGGTCGGTGCCGGGTGCGGTTGCGGAAAGCACGACGACGATCCGCAGGTGTGGTGATGCACTGTCTCGCGATTTCATGCGCATACTATATGCAAGTTCCGCACCAGGCGCGAGCACCGGTGATGCCCAGTGCCCTTCTTATGCGAAACCCGGGGTGCAAGATATTCGCACCACGAATATCTTGCATGAGAGCAACTTAACAATCATTCACCAAGCGTATCGCTGGAATCACAAATCTAAAGTTTGCTTATGACGAAGACGCCCCTATACTGCAACGCAACATCGAAGTATCTATCTCAGGGGAACAATCATGACTGCAGCCATCCAACGCACCCGCTTCTTCGCGACAGCCATCTCGGCCATCCGCAGCTTCTCGCAAGAACTCTACGTCGCCCACGGCGGCTACGCGCCGGCAATGCGGGGCTGATCATGCACCCGCTCGAATATCTCACCATCGCCCTGGCCGTCGTGGCCGTGGCAGCCCGGGTCGCCATGTTCCTGCCGCGCCCGCCAAAAGGCCCGTTCAGGGCCATGTAAAGCAAGGTTTCATTGCGGCGCACCACGGCCGCGATAAGCCATCCGCATCCAGCGCCGGCCGTACTGACGTACCGCCGGCGCTTGTCTTTACAGCAAAAAAAACCTGTCATGATTCGTGGTCGCGGCGAGTGCCTGCGCTAGAATGCATGCGCATTTCTGGCAAGCATCTTTGGCAAGCACCATTGGCAAACAAGCCATTTCACTCATCAGACTCCCCCATGCGAACACCTGCACTTACCCTGTTTGCGGCCTCCTTCGCCGCACTGATCGCGCTGCCGGCGGCGGCATCCACCCCCATCACCCTCGACCAGGCCATGAGCCATCCAGACTGGATCGGCACCCCGGTGGAAGACGCCTGGTTCAGCTGGGACGGCAAGCAGGTGTACTACAAGCAGAAGCGCACCGGCTCGCCGGTGCGCGACGTGTTCGAGGTCGCGGCCGGCCAGGCCCGGCTGGTCGCGGACGCCGAGCTGCCGAAGATCGACAGCGCCGACGTGGTCTACAACCGCAACAACAGCCGCATGCTGGTCCTGCGCAACAACGACCTGTTCGAGCGCGACCTCAAGTCGGGCCAGCTGGTGCAGGTCACGCGCGGCGCCAGCCGCATCACCGCCGCCCAGTACACGGCGGACGAAGCCGCGGTCCAGTACCGCATCGGCAACGACTGGTATGTGTGGGACCGCGCCAGCCGCGTGACCGGCCCGGCCGCCCTGCCGCGCGCCGCCAAGGACCCGAACGCGCCCGAAGACGATCCCTACCGTTCGACCGAGCTGCGCCTGATCGAGCACCTCAAGCGCCAGAAGGATGACCGCGACGCCCTGCGCGCGCGCACCGACGAACTGCGCCGCGCCGACGCCTCGATGGCGCCAAGCCCGGTCTACCTGGGCGACAAGGTCACCATCGAAGGCAGCTCGCTGTCGCCCGACGGCCGCTGGCTGCTGGTGGTCACCGCCGCCAAAGGCGCCGACAAGGGCCGCGCCGGCAAGATGCCGCGCTACGTGAACGAATCGGGCTACGAGGAAACCGAAGACGTGCGCACCCGCGTCGGCCGCAACATGCCGGTGCCGCATGCACTGAAACTGGTCAATCTGCGCACCAACAAGGTGCAGGACATCGCCTTCGACGCACTCCCGGGCGTCAACGTCGACCCACTGGCCGAACTGCGCGCCGCCGCCAAAAAAGATCCGCTCAAGGGCAACCGCCCGGTGGTGGTCTCGGGTGGCCGCAACGCGATCGACTGGAGCGCGAACGGCGCCAGGGTCGCCGTCATGCTGCGCGCGGTCGACAACAAGGACCGCTGGATCGCCAGCGTCGACCTGGGCGCCGCGAAGCTGCAACCCTTGCACCGTCTGACCGACGGCGCCTGGGTCAATTACGACAACGTCGAATTCGGCTGGCTGCCGGACAACCGCACGCTGTGGTACCTGTCCGAGGAAAGCGGCTACTCGCACCTGTACACCAGGGACAGCCTGAGCGCCGCCGCCCCGCGCGCCCTCACCACCGGCAAGTGGGAAGCCAGCGACGTGCGCTGGACCTACGACGGCAGCACCGCCTACATGCTGTGCAACCGCGACAACCCGGGCGACTACGAAGTCTGCGCCGTGAATGCGAATGGCGCGAATGGCGCGCCCGAGGTTCGCGAAGTGACGAAGCTCGACGGCGTCGAGAAATTCGCCCTGTCGCCGGACGAGAACAAGCTGCTGGTGCACTGGTCGTCCAGCTATACCCCGATCCAGATCGCGACCGTGCCGCTGTCGGGCGGCAGGGGCGGCGAAGCGAGCAAGCTGACCGACACCCGCACGCCGGAGTTCAGGGCGCGCGAATGGATCCAGCCGCAGTACGTGGCCGTGCCTTCCAGCGCCGGCGGCGACCCGGTCTGGGCCAAGCTGTATCGTCCGGCCCAGCTCGAGCCGGGCAAGAAGTATCCGGTCGTGATGTTCGTGCACGGCGCCGGCTACCTGCAGAACGTCAGCCACCGCTATCCGAACTACTTCCGCGAGCAGATGTTCCACAACCTGCTGGTGCAGAACGGCTACGTGGTGCTGGACATGGACTTCCGCGCTTCGAAAGGCTACGGCAGCAAGTGGCGCACCGCGATCTACCGCCAGATGGGCCATCCGGAACTGGAAGACTACATCGACGGCGTCAAGTACATGGTGAACCAGCACCAGGGCGACGCCGCCAACGTCGGCATCTATGGCGGCAGCTACGGCGGCTTCATGACCTTCATGGCCCTGATGCGCGCGCCGGACACCTTCAAGGCCGGCGCCGCGCTGCGCCCGGTGACCGACTGGACCACCTACAACCACGAGTACACCGCCAACATCCTGAACACCCCGGACATCGACCCGGAAGCGTACAAGAAGTCGTCGCCGATCGAATACGCGCACAACCTGAAGGGCCACCTGCTGATCTCGCACGGCATGATCGACGATAACGTGTTCTACCAGGACTCGGTGCGCATGGCGCAGCGCCTGATCGAGATGAAGAAGGACAAGTGGGAACTGGCGAGCTATCCGCTGGAGCGTCACGGCTACGTGCAGCCGGAGGCGTGGTATGACCAGTACCGCCGGATCTATGAACTGTTCGAGCGCTCGCTCAAGCAGAAGTAACCCGCACCGCTGACACGTCGTTCCCGCGCAGGCGGGAACCCAAGTTATTTAGCACGCCATATTGTCAAGCGAAGTGGCATAGCTGGAGACTTAGGTTCCCGCCTCCGCGGGAACGACGTTTTTGAGCCAGGAATAGAATCGGGCCGGCGGTGTTTCAGGGCCGTGGGCCCAGGAAGTCGAGCAAGGTCAGTGCCACTACCTTGGTCGCGCGGCGCAAATCCTCCAGCAGCAGACGCTCGTCGGCCTTCTTGGCGTTCGACTCCTCCACCGTGCGCGGCCCGGCGCCATACAGCACCGCCGGGATGCCATGTTCGCCATACAGCCGCGCATCCGCATACAGCGGCGTGCCGTGCGCGGGAATCTCCTCGCCCATGATCGCGCGGCCATGACGCTGCAGGCTCGTCACCAGCGGCGCCACGCCCGGCAGTGGCCGCAGCGCCTGCGACAGCAGCAGGCGCCGGATCTCGAGGCGGATGCCGCCCGCGCCGCGCACCGCCTCCTCGATCAGCGCGCGCACCTGCGCCTCGACCAGCGCCGGGTCTTCTTCGGGAATCATGCGCCGGTCCAGGCGCAGCACGACCTTCCCCGGCACCACATTGGTGTTGGTCCCGCCGTCGATGCGCCCGACGATCATGGTCGGCGAGCCGATGCCAGGCACGGCGCTGCGGATCTCCTTCAGGCCGGGCAGCGCGCCATAGATCGCATTGAGCACTGTCGTGGCGGCCTGCAGGGCGTCGACCGCCATCTCGGGCATCGCGCCATGCCCCGCCCTGCCGTGCACGGTCACTTCCAGCTGCAGGCAGGCATTGTGGGCGGTGACGATGCCGTAGCCGAAGCCGGCCGCGATCACGTAGTCGGGCCGCGTCAGGCCCTGCTCCAGCAACCAGCCCGGCCCCAGCAGGCCGCCGACTTCCTCGTCGTAGGTGAAGTGCAGTTCGACCGCGCCCGATAAAGGCAGGCCCAGCGCCTCCAGTGCGCGGGTCGCGAACACGTAGGTGGCGAAGTCGCTCTTCGAGACCGCCGCCGCGCGCCCGTACAGGTAACCATCTTCGATCACGGCGCCGTACGGCGGCCGGGTCCAGCCTTCGCCCGGCGGCACCACGTCGCCGTGGGCGTTCAGCGCCAGCGTCGGGCCGCCGGCGCCGTAGCGGCGGCGCACGATCAGGTTGGTGATGCTCTCCAGGCCATGGTCGCGCACCTGCTGCGCCGGCACCGCATGGCGCTCGACCGGCCAGCCGGCGGCCTCCAGCGTGGTCGCCACCGCCTCGGCATGCGGCGCGTTATTGCCCGGCGGGGTATCGGTCGGGATGCGCACCACCTCCTGCAGGAAAGCCACCTGTTCGTCGAAGTGCGCGTCGATCCAGCCGGTGACGCGCTCGTGCAAGGGATTGTTCATGGGGCCTCGTCTGCGTTTGTTTCTGCGTTCGTGATGGCGCCGGCCTCGAACCAGGCTCCCACCTGGGCGCGTTCGGCATCGGTCATGTGGGTGAGATTCGCCAGCGGCATCGCCTTCAGTTGCACCGTCTGCTGGTAGATGCGGGCCGCATGCCGGCTCACCAGCTCCGGCGTGTCGAGCATCACGCCGCCCGGCGCCGCCGCGAAACCGGGCTGGGTCGGCTGCTGCGCGTGACACGACACGCAGCGCTGTTCCATGATCGTGCGCACCGTGGCAAAGCGCGCGGCGGCGTCAGGACCGGCGGCAGCCGCCGCCGCCGGATCGGCGCTGGCCCGCGGCGGCGGCGCCAGCACGACCGCCAGCGCCAGGAGCAGCGCCACGCCCGCGGCCGGATAGCGCCATGCGGTGCGGCCCTTGTGGCGCAGGTTGAAGAAGTGGCGGATCAACACCCCGGCCAGCATGATCACGCCCAGCACGGCCCAGGCGTGCGGGTGATTGTAGGTCATCGCATAGTGGTTGCTGATCATGATGAACAGCACCGGCAGGGTGAAATAATTATTGTGGACGCTGCGCTGCTTGGCCTTGATGCCGTGGGTCGGGTCGGGCTTGTCGCCCGCCAGCATGGCGTTCACCATCTTGCGCTGGCCCGGAATGATCAGCATCGCCACGTTGGCCACCATGATGGTGCCGATCATCGCGCCCACGTGCAGGTAGGCGGCGCGGCCGCTGAGCAGGTGGGTGAGCACCCAGCTGCTGCCGACCAGCAGCAGCCAGATGGCGGCGCCGAACGCCAGCTGGTGCTGCGCCAGCTTCGTCCGGCACAGCAGGTCGTAGACGATCCAGCCGGCCACCAGGCTGCCGATGCCGACGCCGACCGCCTGCCAGCTGGTGAGGTCTGCCACGCTGCGGTCGACCATCATCGCCTTCGCGTTCAGGTAGTAGACCACCACCAGCAGCGCAAAGCCCGAGAGCCAGGTGGAATAGGCTTCCCACTTGAACCAGTGCAGCTCCGGCGGCAGCTCGGCCGGCGCCACCAGGTATTTCTGCGGGTTGTAGAAGCCGCCGCCGTGCACCGCCCACAGTTCGCCGGACACGCCCTTGCGCTCCAGCTCCGAGCCGGGCGCGGGCGGCCTGATGGTGTTGTCGAGCCAGACGAAATAGAAGGAGGCGCCGATCCAGGCGATGCCGGTGACGATGTGCAGCCAGCGCAGCAGCAGGTTGAACCACTCCAGGGCATAGGGCGCCAGGTATCCGGTATCGAACATGGGCTTCTTTCATGAATGCGGTACGGCTGAGATGGATCGAAGATACGCCGATTCCAATTTCTGCGACATGAAATTTAGCGTATATTCGACATATCTTTCTTGATATACGTGCCACCTCGGCCGCCTGCGATGTCCAGCCTGCCCCGCAACCTCGACCTGCATCTGATCCGCATCCTCTACCTGCTGCTGGTGGAGAAGAACGTGTCGCGGGTGGCGCTCAAGCTGAACCAGCCGCAGCCCTCGATCTCGGCGTCGCTGCGTAAACTGCGCGAGCTGACCGGCGACCCGCTGCTGGTGCGCGGCGCGCGCGGCATGGTGCCGACCCAGCACGGCGAGAGCCTGTTGAAACCGGCCAAGCGCATCCTCGACGAGGCCGAGAGCCTGTTCGTGCGCAAGGCGCCGTTCGTGCCCGAGCAGGCGGCGCGCACCTTCCACATCGCCGCCCCCGACTATCTCGACGCGCGCTTCCTGCCGAACGTGGTGGCGCTGCTGCGGCGCGGCTCGCCCGCCAGCCGCGTCGTCATCCACGCCCTCGGCCCTGGCCTGGACTACCTGCGCATGCTGTCCGACGGCGACATGGACCTGGTCATCGCCAACTGGGACGAGCCGCCCGCCCACCTGCACATGTCCAAGCTGTTCGAGGATCCGATCATCTGCACCATGCGCGCCGACAGCCCGTATGCCAGGCGCACGGCGCCGGACGCGATGACGCTCGAGGACTACCTCGACCTGCCCCACGTGGCCCCGACCCAGATGCTGCCGGGCTACCACGGCGTGATCGACGCCTGGCTGGAACGCCACGGCCTGCGGCGCCGGGTGGCGGTCGAGTCGCCCTATTTCGGCGTGATTCCGTATATGCTCACCCAGAGCGACCTGGTGCTGACGACCGGCCGCCAGTTCATCCGCGCCTTCGAGAAGACGCTGCCGCTGAAAAGCTTCACGGTGCCGGTCAAGTTTCCGCCGATGCGCTTCTACCAGCTGTGGCACCAGCGCGTGCACCAGTCGACCGAACACAAATGGCTGCGCGACCAGGTGAGCAGCGCGGCAAGGGCCCTCAATCAACAATAGCCAGGAGTAGACGATGTTGACGATCCAGGAGCTGAACCGACTCGACGCCGACGCTTTCACCAAAGCGCTGCATGGCATCTACGAGCATTCTCCCTGGATCGCGCAGCGCGCCGCCGCGGCCAGCCCCTTTTCCACCCTGGCCGCGCTCAAGCTGGCCTTGCAGGCGGCGGTCGACGGCGCGACCGGCGACGAACGGTTGGCGCTGCTGCGCGCCCATCCCGAGCTGGCCGGCAAGGCCGCCATCGCCGGCCAGCTGACGCTTGAATCGAGCGGCGAACAGGCCGCATCAAATCTGGACCGCTGCACGCCCGAAGAATACGCAAGGCTGCACGCGCTCAACGCGCAGTACAACGAACGTTTCGGCTTTCCCTTCATCCTGGCCGTGAAAGGCCCGACCGGTCGGGGCCTGGCGCGGCAGGGCATCATCGACACCTTCGTGCGCCGCCTCGACAACGCGCTGGACGACGAGCTGCGCGAAGCGCTGCGCCAGGTGCACCGCATCGCCGAGATCCGGCTCAACGCCCTGCTCGGCATCGAACCCTCCGTCGGCGTCACCGTGATGGACTGGTGCGAAACCCTCGGCGCCATCAGCGACAGCGATGCGGACCTGACCTGCTCCTACCTGACGCCGGCCCACCGCCGCACCGCCGCGGCCATCGCCGGCTGGATGCGCGACGCCGGCATGGCGGTCCACGTCGACGCCGTCGGCAACGTGGTCGGCCGCTACGCCGCCGCACGGCCGGGCGCGCAGACCTTGATCACCGGCTCGCACTACGACACCGTGCGCAACGGCGGCAAGTACGACGGCCGGCTCGGCATCCTGCTGCCCATCGCGCTGGTCGCCCGGCTGCATCAGCGCGGCGAGCGCCTGCCCTATGATCTCGAGGTGATCGCCTTCGCCGAAGAAGAAGGCGTGCGCTATCGCAGCACCTTCCTCGGCAGCGGCGCCGTGGCCGGCGGCTTCGATCCGGCCCTGCTCGATGCGCGCGACGCCGACGGCATTCCGATGCGCGACGCGCTGGCGGCCGCCGGCCACGATCCGGCCGCCATCGCCGCCATCGCGCGCGATCCCGCCGGCGTGCTCGGCTTCATCGAGGTGCATATCGAGCAGGGACCGGTGCTGCTCGAGCGCGGCCTGCCGTTGGGCGTGGTGAGCGCGATCGCCGGCAGCTCGCGCTACCTGGTCGAACTGAAGGGCGTGGCCAGCCACGCCGGCACCACGCCGATGGGCATGCGGCGCGATGCCGCCGCCGCCGCTGCTGAAATTGTGCTGCTGGTGGAAAGCCGCTGTCACGGTCCGACGTCGCTGGTGGGGACGGTCGGCCAGCTGGAGGTGCCGGCCGGCTCGGTGAACGTCGTGCCCGGCGCCTGCCGCCTGTCGCTCGACATCCGCGCCGCCGACGACGAGACCCGGCTGGCGGCGGTGGACGACATCCTGGCAGGCATCAGCGCCATCTGCGCGCGGCGCGGCATCCAGGAAAAACTGTACAAGCTGCTCGAGATCGACGCCGTGCCCTGCGCGCCGCGGCTGATGGGACAGCTGGCGGCCGCGGTCGAACGCGCCGGCCTGCCGGCGTTCCAACTGCCGTCCGGCGCCGGCCATGACGCGATGCGCATGGCGCAGCTGACCGAGGTCGCGATGCTGTTCGTCCGCTGCGGCAATGGTGGCATCAGCCACAATCCGCTCGAGACCATGAGCGCCGACGATGCCGATGTCGCCGGCGCGGTGTTGCTCGACTTACTGCGCCACTTTACTCGGACGGCAACGCCGGCAGCGTAGGCGTCGTCAGCGGCTTCTGCGCCGACCTGTCGCCCGCGGTGACCGGCTGCAGCCACCACGGATCGCCGGCGCCGATGTCACCGCACGCCCCGCCCCTTCATCATGAGGCCGTAGACCACGGCGGCGATCGCGACGCCGACGAACCACGCATACGTGTAGATCGTCTTGAAGGCCTCGCCGACGTCGGGGAAGCTGGCCGGGAAGGCCGCATTCAGGAAGCCCGGGATGTTGGGCAGCACCCCCAGCGCGAATGCCGCCAGGGCCGCGTTGTTCCAGCCGCTCAGGATGCCGCTGCGATAGGAATAGATGCCGTCGTGGCGATACAGCTGGTCGACGTCGAGCGTGGTCTTGCGCACCAGGTAGTAGTCGACGATCAGCACGCCGGCGATCGGTCCGAGCAAGGCGGAGTAGCCGACCAGCCAGGTCATGATGTAGTTCTGGGTCGACTCGAGGATCTTCCACGGCATCATGACCAGCGCCAGCCCGGCCGTGATGTAGCCGCCGGTGCGATAGCTGATGCGGCGCGGCGCCAGCGCCGAGAAATCGTAGGCCGGGCCGACCAGGTTGGCCGCGAGGTTCACGCTGACCGTATCGACCAGCAGCACGATCAGGGCCACCAGCACCGCGATGCCGGTCATGCGGCTGGCCAGGTCGACCGGGTCCCACAGCGCCTCGCCGTACAGGACCACGGTGGCCGAGGTGACGATCACCGCCAGCGCCGCCAGCAGGCCCATGGGCAGCGGCAGGCCGACGGCCTGGCCGACCACCTGGTCGCGCTGCGACCTGGCGAAGCGGGTGAAGTCGGGGATGTTCAGTGCGAGGGTCGCCCAGAAGCCGATCATGGCGGTCAGCGACGGCCAGAAGGTGGACCAGAACTGCCCTTCCTTCGACCCGCCCGGCACGAACTGCGAACGCTGCTCGAGCAGCGGACCGAAACCGTCGGCGCCGACCTGCCGGTGCACCCACCACAGCAGCACGAAGCAGATCCCGATCTTGAGCGGCGCGGTCCAGGTCTCGAGCTGGCGGATCGATTCCATGCCGTGCACCACGAAGTACAGCTGGATCGCCCAGAACGCGAGGAAACAGGCCAGCTGCGCCAGGTTGATGCCCAGCCAGCCAAGCGGCTCGCCGCCGATCGGAGCGCCGTTCATCACGCCCAGCAAGGTATAGATCATGCTGCCGCCGAACCAGGTCTGGATGCCGTACCAGCCGCAGGCGACAATGGCGCGCATCAGCGCCGGCAGCTTGGCGCCGCTGGTGCCGAACGAGGTGCGCGCCAGCACCGCGTAGGGAATGCCGTACTTGGCGCCGGCATGGCCGATCAGCAGCATCGGCACCAGCACGATGGCGTTCGCCACGAACACGGTGAGCACCGCCTGCCAGCCCGACATGCCCGCCTCCACCAGGCTGGCCGACAGCGTGTAAGCGGGAATGCACATCACCATGCCCACCCACAGGGCGGCGAAGTGGTACCAGCGCCAGGTGCGCTGCTCTGCGGTGGTCGGAGCGAGGTCGTCGTTCCAGAGGTCGTTGTCGGTAAAGGTTGGATGAGTCACGGTGCGCATGCGAAGTTAAACTGCAGAATCGATGCGCGCGAGTGTAACGCAAACGTCAATACGGCGTGAGAATATGACGTGAGACGCTCGGTGACGTGAGACCCTCAGTGACGTGAGACCCTCGGTGAGGTGAACCCCTCAGGCCTGCAGGTCGGCATGGATCGCCTGCGCCGCCTGCAGGCCATGGCGGCGCGCCTGCGTCCGTTCGAGGCGCGCCGCCACGCAGTCGCCGCCTGCATAGATGCCCGGCAGCGCGGTGCGGAAGCACCCGTCGACCTCGATCCGGTCGCCCTCGCGCGACTGCTGGGCTACCTGCGTGTCGCGTTCGGCCCCGGCGGCGCGGCCCACCGCCTTGAACACGGCGTGGGCGGCGATCTCGGTGAAGCCGCCGGTGTCGACCACACGGTCGCCCAGCAGGCGGGTCTGCTCGAAGCGCACCGACTCGACCGCGCCGCGCACGTCGCGCAGCACCTCGAGCGGCGCGACCCAGCCGCGCACCCGCACGAAGCAGGCGCGCGCGACTTCTTCTTCGGGGCCGTCGGGCGCCAGGGCGTGGCGCAGCGCCAGGGTGACGTCCTGGGCGCCCAGCTGCTTCAGGCGCGCCGCCATCCCGACCGCGCCGCGGCTGGCGCCGATCACGATCGCGCGCTGCGGCACCGGCAGCGCCAGCAGGTCGTCCAGCGCATACACGGCGGCGAGCCGGCGCCCGGCGTCGACCAGTCCCGCCGGGTCGCTGCCGGACAGCGCCAGCACCCGGCTGGAGGCCAGGCCGATGCCGAGGAAGATCGCGTCGTGCCACAGGTGCAGGTCGGCCAGCTCGAGGTCGACGCCCAGCCTGCGCCCATATTCGCAACGGATGCGGCCCTGCGCCGCCAGGCGCTCGAACAGCGCCTGGTCGGAGGCGCTTGCCGGCGCAGGTTCATGCAGATGCGCGCCCATGCGCTCGGGCGCGCGCGCTTCGTACAGCACGACGCCATTGCCGAGCAGCGCCAGCCGGATGGCGCAGGCCATGCCGGCCACGCCGGCGCCGACCACGGCCACCTGCTTGCCGGTCGGCGCGGCCGGCTCGCCGGCCAGGGGGACATATTCTTCGGATGCGGACGAATCCAGGACGTCGGTGATGGCGGTCATCGGTCTCTCTTTCTTGTGGTGCGCGGCAGGGCGCGTCTTCTGCGTTTTCAGGCCACGCATTCAGGCCAGTCGTGTCAGGACCGTGGCCAGCTTGCCGAACAATTCGTCGACGTGCTGTTTTTCCAGTACCAGCGGCGGCGACAGCGCGATGATGTCGCCCGTGATGCGAATCAAGAGGCCTTCGGCAAAGGCCTGCTTGAGCGCCGCATAGCCGCGCGCGCCGGGCTGTCCCTCGATCGGCGCCAGCTCGATGCCGGCGATGATGCCGATCGAGCGCAGGTCGATCACGTGCGGCAGGCCGCGCAACGATTGCAGGGCTTCCTCGAAATACGGCTGCATGCGCGCCGCGTTGTCCAGCACCGCCTGCTCGCGGAACACGTCCAGGGTGGCCAGCGCGGCGGCGCAGGCCAGCGGGTGGCCGGAATAGGTATAGCCGTGGAACAGCTCGATCCCGGCCGGCCCTTCCATGAAGGCATCGTGGATGAAGGCCTTGCTGAACACCGCGCCCATCGGCACCGCGCCATTGGTGATGCCCTTGGCCGTGGCCATCAGGTCGGGCTCGACGCCGAACCAGTCGCCGGCGAACGGCGTCGTCAAGCGCCCGAAGCCGGTGATGACTTCGTCGAAGATCAGGAGGATGCCGTGGCGGTCGCAAAGCTCGCGCAGGCGCTTGAGGTAGCCCTTGGGGGGAATCAGCACGCCGGTCGAACCGGATACCGGCTCGACGATCACCGCCGCGATGGTCGACGGGTCGTGCAGGGCCACCAGCCGTTCCAGGTCGTCGGCCAGTTCGACGCCGTGTTCCGGTTCGCCGCGCGACCAGGCGTTGCGCTCCAGGTCGTGCGTGTGGCGCAGGTGGTCGACGCCCGGCAGCAGGGGTCCGAAATGCCTGCGGTTGGCGCCGATGCCGCCGACCGAGACGCCGCCGAAGCCCACGCCATGGTAGCCGCGCTCGCGGCCGATCAGGCGCGTGCGCCCACCCTCCCCGCGCGCACGGTGATAGGCCAGCGCGATCTTGAGCGCGGTGTCGACCGCTTCCGATCCCGACCCCGTATAGAACACGTGGCCGAAGCGGCGGCCGCTGAAATCCATCAGGCGTTCGGCCAGCTCGAAGGCGGCCGGGTGGCCGATCTGGAACGTGGGCGCGTAGTCGAGCTGGCCGGCCATGGCGGCGATGGCTTCGGCGATCTTCGGCTGGCCGTGGCCGCACGGCACGCACCAGAGGCCGGCGGCGCCGTCGAGCAGCTCGCGGCCATCGACGTCGCGGTAATACATGCCTTTGGCGGAGACCAGCAGACGCGGATCGCGCTTGAAGTCACGGTTGTTGGTGAATGGCATCCAGAAGGATGACATCGTTGCAGGCCTGGATTGATGCATATTGCGCTCCTCGTCTCGATGGCGCCCTGAAGCACTTAAGCACTTAAGCACTTAAGTTTGAACAAGAACAGCGAGCCTTGCAACAAGCACGCGGCCGCGGGCATGCGCGATCGCAAAACCATGCACGACGCATCGTGTTATCAGGAAATAACCCCGGGTTGCAGCTGTGGATCGCAGCCTTCTCTGCCAGCGCCACGGCAGTGGTATGCTAGCGCTTATCACACTGGCAATGCGAACCATGTCAACCTATCTCACCCCTGTCCTGACCACTGAACGCCTGGTGCTGCGCCCGCTGGCCGCGAGCGACGCGCCGGCCCTGTACACCATCTTCTCCGACCCGGCCGTGATGCGCTACTGGAGCGCCGAGCCGTGGACCGACATTTCCTTCGCCCAGGCCGCGATCGCCCGCGCGCTGGAGGCCTACCGCGACGAGAACGAACTGCGCTTCGCGATCGAACTGGCGTCGAACCGCGAGCTGATCGGCACCGTTGCCCTGCACCACTTCTTCAACCAGAACCGGCGTTGCGAACTCGGCTACGCGCTGGGCAGCGCGCACTGGGGCAAGGGCTACGCCTTCGAAGCGCTGCAGGCGGTGCTGGACCATGGCTTCCGCGAGGTCGGCCTGAACCGGGTCGAAGCCGACATCGATCCTCGCAACGCAGCCTCCGGCCGCGTGCTCGAAAAACTGGGCTTCCGCAAGGAGGGCTTCATGCCGCAGCGCTGGCTGGTGCATGGCGAGTATGCCGACACCGTCTTTTATGGCCTGCTGCGCGACTACTGGAACGACAGGACGGCGCGCTGATGGCAAGGCCCGGTCCCACGATCAAGGCCGTGGCGTCATGCCCGGTCCTGGCGCTGTCCCTGCTGGCCATGGCGCCGCAATCGGCCGCGGCCCAGGCCACGCTGCCGACCTGGCGCGAGATCACGATCCATGCGACCGACGCCAGCTATCCGGAGGCGCTCGCGCGGCGCGGCGTGCAGGGCAATGTGACGATCGAACTGGCCCTCGACGACAAGGGCCGCAAACGGGTGGCGGCGGTGCGCGAATCGTCGCGCTCGGCCGAACTCGATACGCTGGCGCTGGCCATGGCCAGGCGGCTGGACGTCGCCGCCAACGGCGCGCACCAAAACGGCCTGGTGATCTTCAGGTTCAAGAAAGACCACCTCTCCACCATCGCCACCAAGAGCTGCGCCGATTTCAACGTCGATGCCGCCTGGCAGGCCGCCACCTTCCCGGAACGCAGCCTGCGCGAGTTGCCGGTGACGTATGAAAGCATCGGCACGCTGATCTACAGCCTGCACCGCGACGGCGCGGCGCGCCAGTCCTTCCCGCCCCTGGAACCGATCCTGAACGCCACGGTGGCCGCCTGCGCGCACACGCCCGAGGCCGGCATGCTCGACGTGATGCGGCAAGAGGCGCTCAAGCTGATCGAGCAATAACGCAACTGCTACAGCAAGCAAACCAGCATCTTGACGGTCCGGCAGCGTCCCCGTTCGTCCGCCCGCACGACCGCCCGTCCCCGCAATCGCACCGTTCGTCGGATCGCTCTTGGCGTAACATGGGTGCATCCCTACAGTAGGGTCATTATTGTTAGAAAGGACTTGCACGCATGAAAACCATTCATACGCCCACCAGTCGCTTCCAATCGATCCTGCGCAATATGGAAGTCGCTGGCCGCACTACCTGGCGCCTGGCGAAGTCGGGCGCCCGTTCGCTGCGTCGCATGCCGTGGCCGGTGCTGCTGTTGATCGCGATCGCGCTGGCGGCCCTGATCACCATCGTGCCGATCGTGCTGGCGCTGTTCGTCGGCCTGCTGCTGCTGAAATTCCTCGCCATCGCCATCTTCGGCCGCGAACCGCGCCGCATCAAGCACTACACGCAAGAGTAATACGATGGCCGCCGCCCAGATCAACCGCGCACTCGACTTCGTCCGCGACGCCATGCGCGAAGCGGGCGTGCTGTGGTGGCGCTTCTTCGACTGGCTGGCGCTGATCGAGTGGCGCCAGCTGTACCTGGTCTGGTTCCTGGCGTTCGTGACCGGCCTGTTCGTCAAGCTGACCGAGCCGGCGATCTGGTTCATCCTGATCTCGTTCGGCGTCAAGGTACTGGCCGGCGGCAAGCGTCGCGCCGAGCTGCTGGCGCGCGACGCCTCGACCAAGGCCGACGTCGCCAATCTCGAGCGGCGCCTGACCGAGGCGCAGATGGCCACGCTCCAGGCCCAGGTCGAGCCGCACTTCCTGTTCAACACCCTGGCCCTGATCGGCCAGCTGATCGAGACCGACCCGAAGGAAGCCGCGCGCGTGCACGGCTACCTGATCGAATACCTGCGCGCCTCGCTGCCGCAGATGCGCTCGGCCAAGGGCGCCGGCGGGATCGGTGGAACATTGGGCAAGCAGGTCGAGCTGTCGCGCGCCTACCTGGCGATCATGCAGGCGCGCATGAAGGAAAGGCTGGCGGTGCGCGTCGAGGTGCCCGACTTCCTCGGCAGCGCGCCATTCCCGCCGATGATGCTGCAGACGCTGATCGAAAACGCGATCAAGCACGGCCTGGAGCCGAAGGTCGCCGGCGGCACGATCACGGTGCGCGCGCGGGTCGACGGCGCCACCCTGTGCGTCGACGTGTGCGACGACGGCGTCGGCTTCAACCTGCATGCCGGCAGCGGCCTCGGCCTGGCCAACATCCGCGAGCGGCTGGCGCTGTTGTACGGCAAGGATGCCGAACTCGTGATCGAAGCCCTGCCCGGCGGCGGCGCCTGCGTGTCGATCCGCCTGCCCTATCGCATGACGGAAGACGGCTGATGGCGCCCATGCACCCGACGGCCCTGATCGCCGACGACGAAGCGCCCATGCGCGACCAGCTGCGCGCGCGCCTGCACGAGGCATGGCCGGCGCTGCGCATCGTGGCCGAGGCGGCCAACGGCGCCGAAGCGGTGGCGCTGGCGCTCGAGCACAAGCCCGACATCGCCTTCCTCGACATCCGCATGCCGGGCATGGGCGGCATCGATGCGGCGCGCCGGATGTACGAGCGCTGCCACATCGTGTTCGTCACCGCCTACGACCAGTATGCAGTCGAAGCCTTCGAGCAGGGCGCCATCGACTATCTGCTCAAGCCCGTCACCCTGGCGCGCCTGGAAACCACGGTGGCGCGCCTGCGCCGCGGGCTCGAGCACACGCCGCAGGACATCGGCGCGCAACTGGCGCGCCTGGCGCAGCTGGCGCAGTTGGGTGAACAGCTGCTGGCGCAGAACGGGGCGGCGGCAGCCGCCGCGGCCAGGCCGGCCTTCCTGCGCTGGATCCAGGCCCAGGCCGGCAACAGCCTGCGCATGGTGAGCACGCGCGAAGTGCTGTTCTTCCAGTCGGACGACAAGTACACGCGGGTGCAGACCGCCACCGCTCAGCACCTGATCCGCAAGCCGCTCAAGGAACTGGAAGAAGAGCTGGACCCGGACGAGTTCTGGCGCATCCACCGCTCGACCCTGGTGCGCGTGGATGCGATCGCGGAGGTGCGGCGCGACCTGCGCGGACGCCAGATGCTGCGCCTGCGCGGCTATCCCGACGAGCTCGAAGTGAGCCGCAACCACGGCGCGCTGTTCCAGCAGATGTGAGGCGCTTCAAGGCTGCGGCGGTGTATCGTGGATCTTCTTGATCCTGCTGGCGGCACCAGCGGCTTGCTGGCAGGCATCTAGCCGAACAGCCCTTCGTCGGAACCGTCGCCGTCGAAGAAGCCGCCCAGGCTATCCTCGTTGCTGTTGTCGGCGAGGGTGTCGTCGGCGCCACCGGGTTCGTCGATGGCGCCGATGCCGGCCTGGTCCGCCAGCGCCCCGCCCCCTGCCGCCTCGGCGCCGCCGCCGTCGGCCGCATTGTCCGCCAACAAGTGGTTCGACGCGCCCTGCCCGTCATTGCCCAGCAGGTTGCCGATGCCGTGGAACAGGAAACTGCCTGCGGCCACGCCGGCCGCCGTGGCCGCCACCGTGCCCAGCATGCTGCCGCCGGCGCCGCCCAGGAAGCCGCCGCTTTTCGCCGGCTGGGTCTGCGCAGCAGAGCCGGTCGGTCCATTCTGCTGGTAAGCCCCCTGCTTGACGCCCGGGACCGGATTCGAGGGATTGCCCTGCGCGGAGTTGCCCCACTGGTTTGCGTCGAGGAATCCCCCACCGCCTCTGGCGCCCTGGTTTTCGAGCTCGGCGATACGGGCCTTGGCATTGCCCAGCGCCTGCTCCACCAGCAGCGCGCGCTGCACCAGCAGGTAGGCGGCGTCCGGCTGCTGGGCCACGGCGCGCTGGATCAGCGCATCGGCATCGGGATCCTTGGTCACGCCCCTGGCCTGGACCAGCTGGCCGAGGAAATCCTGCAAGGTTTTTTCGTCTGACGGGTTCATGCTGGGCTCCTGGTTGAAGAATCGCTATCCCTTATATTGTGGATCAGTTGTCCAAATTTCAAGCACCAACCCGAACTGGGTTGCCATCGAAAGGCCTGCCCACCCCGCGGGGCGATGACAATGCGCTCGACCGGCAGGCCCGAGGCTCGCCCGCGGACGGCGAGTTTGCTATGCTGACGACGGTCGCCGCTCCGCCGCGAGCGGCATTCATCATTTCAAGGAAGCACAACATGGTCTCGCTGCAAGAGCAGTTATTGAAAGCCGGGCTGGTCGACAAGAAGAAGGTCAAGCAAGTCAACCAGGACAAGAGCAAGCAACACAAGGAAGTGTTGCGCACCGGCGTGGAACAGGTCAACCAGGCGCGCGAAGCCGCGCTCGAGTTGCAGCGCAAGAACGCGGAACGCGCGCGCGAACTGAACGCCCAGCGCGACGCCGCGGCGACCCAGAAAGCCATCCTGGCGCAGATCGCCCAACTGGTGCAGCAGAACAAGCAGTCGAAGGGCAAGGGCGACGTGCCCTACAACTTTACCTTCGGCACCAAAATCGAGCGCATCCACGTGACGTCGCAGATCGTGGAACACCTGGTGGCGGGACGCCTGGTGATCGTCCACATGCATGGCAGCTTCGAACTGGTGCCGCGCGTGATCGGCGAAAAGATCGCCCAGCGCGACGCCTCGATCGTGGTGCAGATCAAGAAGAAAGCGCAGGAGGTCGAAGAAGACGATCCTTACGCGGATTACAAGATCCCGGACGACCTGATGTGGTAATCACGGGCGGCCCCCCGAAGATTCGGAACGGGCCGCCAGGACCCGAACAGTGGTAGCCGAATCCCGGATCGCAAGGCCTGTTCAGGCGCCCAGGTCGCGTCCGCCGAACGCATTCGGCAACTGCGCCGCCGCGGTGGTCTCGAATACGTCGCCGTTCAGGTTGGCCAGCACCACCGGCAGTGCGTTGCCGCCCAGCTCCAGGATCACCTGGCGGCAGGCGCCGCAGGGCGCGATCGGGCCCTCGGTCTGGCCGATCACGGCCAGGGCCGCGAAATCGCCCGGCTGGTAGCCGCTGGCGATGGCGCTGAACAAGGCGGTGCGCTCGGCGCAGTTGCACAGGCCATAAGATGCGTTTTCAACGTTACAGCCGCGAAAGATCCGGCCATCCTTGCACGCCAGCGCGGCGCCTACCTTGAACTTCGAGTAGGGGGCATAAGCCAGCTCGCGCGCGGCGCGCGCTTCATCGATCAGGTTCGCGTATTGCATGTGCTGGTCCTCGGCTCAGGGACGGATGGCGCGGTGGATCATCGGCTCGACAGCCGGCTTTTCAAAGGCGATGCGGTACGCGGCCTGCACCTGGCGGACGGCGCGCTCGGCCGCTTCCCTGGTGCGTGCATGCACGGTCGCCAGCGGCTGGCCGAGGGCGACCGCCTCGCCCAGTTCCACCAGTCCGGTCAGGCCCACGGCGAAGTCGATCGCATCCTGCGGACGCACGCGCCCGCCTCCCAGCGCCACCACGGTCAGGCCCAGGCCGCGGGTGTCGACCGCGCTTGCATAGCCGGCTTGCAGGCTGGGGACGGGCACGATGACCGGCGCCGTTTCCAGGTACGCATCGGGCTTGTCCATCAGGTCGGCCGGGCCGCCCAGGGCGCTGACCATGCGCGCGAAACGCTCGGCGGCCTGGCCCGAATCCAGGGCCGCCTGCAGCCTGGCGCGCGCTTCCTGTTCGGTCGACGCCAGGCCGGAAATGACGAGCATCTCGGCGCACAGCGCCATCGTCACTTCGTGCAGGCGTGCCGGGCGTGACTTGCCGCTCAGGTAGTCGATCGCGACGCGCACCTCGACCGCGTTGCCGGCCGCGTGGCACAGCGATTCGTTCATGCCGGTCAGGATGGCCGAGGTGCGGGTGCCGGCGCCGTTGCCGACGCTGACGATCGATTCGGCCAGCTCCAGCGATTTCTCCGGGGTCGGCATGAAGGCGCCGCTGCCGACCTTCACGTCCATCACCAGCGCGTCCAGGCCCGCCGACAGCTTCTTGGACAGGATGGAGCCGGTGATCATGGCCACCGATTCCACGGTTGCCGTGGTGTCGCGGATGCCGTAGAAGCGCTTGTCGGCCGGGGCCAGCTGGGCGGTCTGGCCGATGATGGCCACGCCCACGTCCCGCACCACCTGGCGGAACTTGTCGGGATCCGGCACGGTGCTGTAGCCGGGAATCGAATCGAACTTGTCGAGCGTGCCGCCGGTGTGGCCCAGGCCGCGGCCCGAGATCATCGGCACGAAGCCGCCGCAGGCCGCGACCATCGGTCCCAGCATGAGCGAAACCACGTCGCCGACGCCGCCGGTCGAATGCTTGTCGACCACCGGGCCGGGCAAGTCCAGCGATTTCCATTCCATGACCTGGCCCGAGTCGCGCATCGCCAGGGTGAAGGCGACACGCTCGCCCATCGTCATGTCGTTGAAATAGACCGCCATCGCGAACGCCGCGATCTGGCCTTCGGTGACGCTGCCGTCCGGGATGCCGCGCACGAAGAACCGGATCTCTTCGGCGGAGAGAACGCCGCCGTCGCGCTTCTTGCGGACGATTTCTTGGGGGAGGAACATGAGTGTGTCCGTTTTCGCTAATCGCTTGAAAACGCCATTCCCGCGCAGGCGGGAATCCAGGTCGTTCGCGGTACGCTACCTGACTTGGATTCCCGCCTGCGCGGGAATGACAGGGTTCGGGGTTCCGGGCCGATTACACGCCGTACGGAATCCAGACATTCTTGACCTGGCTCGCGTGCTGCAACACCGCGCGGCCGCAGGCCTGCTTCGCGTCGAACCAGTCGCGGCCCCTGGCGCCGCCGGTCCAGGTGCGCTTGAGCGACTCGCTCGATAAGCGCTCGACCTCGGCGCAGCCTTCCTGCGATCCATCATGGCGCCACACCGCATCGACGTCGCCATGCGAGGCCAGCGTGCGCGCCAGCTCGTCGCTCGACCCGGTGACGATGTTGACCGCGCCGCCCGGCAGGTCCGAGGTATCCAGCACCTGGACCAGGTCGATCGCGGACAGTGGATACTGCTCCGACGGCACCGCGACCACGCGGTTGCCCAGCGCCAGCGCCGGCGCCACCAGCGAGATGAAGCCCAGCAGCGGATTCTCGTTCGGGCACACGATGCCGATCACGCCGACCGGCTCATTGAGCGCCACGGTGATGCCGTGCATCGGCGGCTGGTGCGCCGCGCCGTCGTACTTGTCGGCCCACGCCGCCCAGTAGAACAGGCGCTCGATCGAGGCCGCCACTTCGCGTGCCGCGTCGTTCGAGCCGGTCTGCCGGGCAATGCGCTGCGCGAATTCGTCGGCGCGGATCGCCAGGTTCTCGGCGATGTAGTACAGCACCTGCGCGCGGTTGTGCGCGGTGGCCCTGGCCCAGCCGGACGCCTTGTGCGCCGCCTCGACGGCGTTGCGGATGTCCTTGCGGTTGCCTTCGCCGATGTCCGCCAGGAAGTCGCCGTTGGCGCCGTGGATGGCGCGGCTGTAGGCGCCGTCGGGGCGGACCTGCTTGCCGCCGATGTACAGCTTGGCGGTGCGGTCGACGGCGAACGGACTCTCGTCCGGCGCCGGCCTGGGTTTCGCCTTCGCGGCGACGACCGGCGCCGATGGACGCGCATCTTCGGCCAGCGGCACCAGGTATTCGACCATGCCTTCCTTGCCGCCTTCGCGGCCATAGCCCGATTCCTTGTAGCCGCCGAAGCCGCACGCCGCGTCGAACTGGTTGGCGGTGTTAATCCACACCACGCCGGCCTTGATCTGCGGGACCACGTCCAGCGCCAGGCTGATCGACTCGCTCCACACGCAGGCCGCCAGGCCGTACACGGTATTGTTGGCCAGCTGGACCGCCTCGGCCGGGGTGCGGAAGCTCATCGCCACCAGCACCGGGCCGAAGATCTCGGCCTGGGCCACGGCCGCCGATGTCGAGGCGCCCGTGATCAGCGTCGGCAGGTACCACGAACCGGTGGCCGCCAGTTCCACGTCCGGCTGCCACACTTCGCAGCCTTCGGCGCGCGCCGATTCCACGAGACCGTGGATGCGCTGCTGCTGCACCGGATCGACCAGCGCGCCGATGTCGTTCGATTTATCGAGCGGCGAGCCGACGCGCAGGTTCTGCATGCGCGCCTTCACTTTGCCAATGAAGCGCTCGTAGACCGATTCCTGCACCAGCAGGCGCGAACCGGCGCAGCAGACCTGGCCCTGGTTGAACCAGATCGAGTCGACCAGGCCTTCGACCGCCGCATCCAGGTCGGCGTCGTCGAACACGATGAACGGCGATTTGCCGCCCAGTTCCAGCGACAGCTTCTTGCCGCTGCCGGCGGTGGCCTTGCGGATCAGGCGCCCGACTTCGGTCGAGCCGGTGAAGGCCAGCTTGTCGACGCCCGGATGGTTGACGATCGCCTCGCCCACGCGGCCGTCGCCGGTGACGATGTTGACCACGCCGCTTGGGACGCCGGCGCGCTGGCAGATCTCGGCGAACAGCAGCGCGGTCAAGGGCGTGTACTCGGCCGGCTTGAACACGACCGCGTTACCGGCGGCCAGCGCCGGCGCGATCTTCCACGCCAGCATCAGGAGCGGGAAATTCCACGGCACGATCTGGCCCACCACGCCGACGGCGCGGTACTCCGGAAATTCTTCAGACTGCAGTTGCGCCCAGCCGGCGTGATGATAGAAGTGTCGTGCGGCCAGCGGCAGGTCGGCGTCGCGGGTTTCGCGGATGGTCTTGCCGTTGTCCAGCGTTTCGAGCACCGCGAACAGGCGCGCGTGCTTTTGCAGCAGGCGCGCGAGCGCGTACAGGATTTTCGCGCGGCCATGGCCCCCCAGGGCGACCCAGCCCGGCTGCGCGCGGCGCGCGGCGGCGACGGCGCGCTCGACGTCGTCCGGCGTCGCTTGCGTCACCTGCGCCAGCTCGCTGCCGTCGGCGGGATTGTTGGTGGCGAAGGTCGCGCCGGCATCGCTCCAGGCGTTGTCGATGAACAGCCCGAAACGGCGGCCATGCTGGTCCAGCCACGCGAGCGCTTCCTTGGTACTCTCTGGTGCAGGACCGTAATCCATGGTGTTCAGAATCTCTTTGATTGTTGGCATGACGAAGTCCGGTATTAAGGTTGCGCGTGGCGATGGGCGGCCGAGTAGTTTCCGGTCACGTAGTGCTCCAGCTGGCGCTCGATGTCGGTCAGCAGGCTGGAAGCGCCGATGCGGAACAGGTGCGGCTGCAGCCAGTCGTTGCCCAGTTCTTCCTTCATCACGGTCAGGTATTGCAGCGCCGACTTCGCGGTCGACACGCCGCCGGCCGGCTTGTAGCCCACCTGGAAGCCGGTCAACTCGTGGTAGTCGCGGATCGCGCGCACCATCACCAGGGACACCGGGATGGTGGCGTTGACGCCTTCCTTGCCGGTCGAGGTCTTGATGAAGTCGGCGCCGGCCATCATGCACACCATGGATGCCTTGGCCACGTTTTCCAGGGTCACCAGGTCGCCGGTGGCGAGGATCGCCTTGACGTGCGCTTCGCCGCACGCCTGGCGATACGCCACCATCTCGTCGTACAGCGCCTGCCAGTTACCGGTCAACACGTGCTGGCGGGTGATGACGATGTCGATCTCGGTCGCGCCGGCGGCCACCGACAATTCGATCTCGCGCACCTTGGTTTCCATGCTCGACAGGCCGGCCGGGAACGCGGTCGACACGGCGGCGATCGGCAGGCGGCCCTGGATCACCTTGACGGCGGGCTGGATCATCTCGTGGTACACGCAGACGGCGCCGGTCGACAGGGTCTCCAGGCCCAGGGCCTGCATCAGGTCGGCCCGTAGCGGGCGCATCGCCTTCATGCACAGGCGCTCGACGCGGCCCGGCGTATCGTCGCCGCTCAGGGTGGTCAGGTCCATGCACTCGATGGCGCGCACCAGCCAGGCGGCCTGGTATTCCTTCTTGACCGTGCGGCGATTCGCCAGGCTGGCGGCGCGGTGGTCGGCCGCATTGCGGTTGACCTTGAGGCTGCCCACCAGGCCCAGGTCCAGCGCCATGCCGGCATTACGTTTGAAATCCAGGGGCTGGGTCATAGCAGTGCGGTTCCGTTCGAAAGTGGTTTGACGCCGAGGTGGTGCGCCAGGGTGGCGCCGATGCTCGAGAAGGTGTCGGCGGTCGGCAGCTCCCGCGCCTTCACGTTCGGGCCGAAGAAGATCATCGGGATGTGTTCGCGGGTGTGGTCCGAGCCGGGCGCGGTCGGGTCGCAGCCGTGGTCGGCGGTGATCACGACCAGGTCGCCATCCTTCAGCCTGGCCATGAATTCCGGCAGGCGCGCGTCCAGCTCGTGCAGCGCGTTCGCGTAACCGGCAACGTCGCGGCGGTGGCCGAAGTGCATGTCGAAGTCGACGAAGTTCACAAACGTGAGCGACTTGTCGCCCGCTTCATCGGCCACTTCCAGCAGGCGGTCGAACAGCGCCATATTGTCCGGGCCCTTGACCAGGCGCGTCACGCCCTGGGCCGCGAAGATGTCGCTGATCTTGCCGAGGGCGATCACTTCGCCGCCCGCATCCTTCACATGGTCGAGCAGGGTCGGCGCGACCGGCGGCACGGCATAGTCGTGGCGGTTCGCGGTGCGCTTGTAGTCGCCGTTCGCGCCCACGAAAGGACGCGCGATCACGCGGCCGATGTTGTAGGGCTTGACCAGCTCGTAGGCGGCCTCGCACACCTGATACAGGCGCTCAAGGCCAAAGTGTTCCTCGTGCGCCGCGATCTGCAGCACCGAGTCAGCCGAGGTGTACAGGATCGGCTTGCCGGTGGCGACGTGCTCGTCGCCCAGCTCGTTGATGACGGTGGTGCCCGAGGCGTGGCAGTTGCCCAGCCAGCCCGGCACGCCGGTCAACGCCTGCAGCTTGTCGGTCAGCTCGGCCGGGAACGACGGCACCGTCTTGGGAAAGTAACCCCAGTCGAACAGCACCGGCACGCCGGCGATTTCCCAGTGGCCGCTCTGCGTGTCCTTGCCAGTCGACTGTTCGCGGGCGACGCCCCAGGCCCCGCTGAAGCCCTCGCGCAGGTCGAAGCCGGGCGCCCATGCGCCGCTGGCCTTGTGCGCGGCCGCCGCGAGTCCCAGCTTCTCGAGGTTCGGCAGCGACATCGGCTTGCCCTCTTTCGCGGCCCATGCGGCGATATGGCCGAAGGTGTCGGCGCCCGCGTCGCCGTACTTGTCGGCGTCCGGCAAGGCGCCGAGGCCGAAGGAATCCAGCAGGAGAATGAATGCGCGTGACATGTCTTCGCTCTTTTCGGTGTGGGTTAGCCTTCTGCGCGCGGGGTCGCGCCCGGGCGCTCGCTCATTTGCTCGATGAAGGCGTGGATCAGGGTCACCATGTCCTTGGCCGCGACCGCCGCGTACTTCAGGGTCTGCTCGTGCGACAGCGCGAACGGCGACAGGCCTTCGGCCAGGTTGGTGATGGCCGAGACGGCGGCGACCTTCAGGCCGCAGTGGCGCGCGGCGATCACTTCCGGGATCAGCGACATGCCGACCACGTCGGCGCCCAGCGTCCTGAAGGAGCGGATTTCGGCGACGGTCTCGAAGTGCGGGCCGGCCGCGGCCAGATACACGCCTTCGTGCAGGGTGATGCCCTTCTCGGCGGCGACGAGCTTGATCTGCTCGCGGGTTTGCGCATCGTAGGCGTTGGACATGCTGAAGAAGCGCGGGCCGAAGCGTTCGTCGTTCGGGCCGGCCATCGGGCTGCCCGGCAAGAAATTAATGTGGTCGGTGATCGCGACCAGGCTGCCGGCATCGGCTTCCACGCGCAGCGAGCCGGCGGCGTTGGTCACGAACAGCAGTTCGCTGCCGATTTCCTTGAGCGTACGGATGGCCGAGGTCATCACGCCCGGACCGTAGCCTTCATAAAAGTGCCCGCGGCCCTTCATGCAGGCGACCGGCACGCCTGCCAGGGTACCGAGCACCAGTTCGCCGGCGTGGCCGTGGACGGTGGAGATCGGGAAGCCCGGCAGGTCGGCATAGCTGATCGACACCGCGTCGACCAGTTGTTCGGCCAGCACGCCCAGTCCGGAACCGAGGATCAGCGCCACGCGCGGGGTGAAACCCGGCTTGCGGGCGCGGATGACGTCGGCGGCTTCGAATGGGGTATTGCTGGACATGATATTCCTTGTTGAAAACTGGGTGATGTGGGGGCGCGGACGAGAAAGGCAGGCGCCCAGCGCGTGCGTGCGGCGTGGACAACCAGATATTATAACTATGCATGAATGCCGATATGTATGGCAAATACACTTTTTCTTGCCGATTTATATCTTTTAAAGATAAATCAGGCACGCCGCCAGGAAGCTGCTTACACTGGAACAAAGACTCGTTGACAAGGTTTAAACAATTGTCTAGCATCTTCAAACAATTGTCCTGGCCGCCTGATGGCGCACCCGAGCGCGATGCCGAAAAAAGAACAGTTATACGAGCTGATCCGTTCCAACCCCTTCATCTCGCAACAAGACCTGGCCAGCCATCTCGGCCTGTCGCGCTCCGCGGTCGCCAACTACATCGCCACCCTGGTGCGTGAGCGCCGCATCCTCGGTCGCGCCTACGTGTTGCCCGATCACCGGCCGGTGCTGTGCATCGGCGCGGCCAACCTGGACCGCAAGCTGCGCACCACGGCCAGGCTGGCGCTCGGCACCTCGAACCCGGCGCGCCAGACCGAATCCTTCGGCGGCGTCGCCCGCAACATCGCCGAGAACCTGGCGCGCCTGGGCGCGCCCACGGCGCTGATCACGGCGGTCGGCGGCGATTCGTCCGGCCGCGCCCTGCTTTCCTATGCCGACGAAACCGGCATCGATACCCGCGGCGCGCTGCGCGTGGACGGCGCCGCCAGCGGCACCTATACCGCGGTGCTCGACCAGGACGGCGACATGTGCGTGGCGCTGGCCGACATGGAGATCAACGCGTCGCTCACGCCTGCGTTTCTCGCGACCCGCGAACAGCAGCGCGCCGGCGCCGCCCTGATCGTCGCCGACCTGAACCTGCCGCGCGAGGCGGTCGCCACCTTGCTCGAAGGCAGCCGGCGCGACGGCGTGCCGATGGTGATCGTCGCCGTCTCGGAACCGAAGATCGACCGCCTGCCGCGCGACCTGAGCGGCCTGCGCCTCCTGATCCTGAACCTGGGCGAGCTGGCGGCGCGCGCCGGCCGGGCGCTGGCGACCGACGCCGACATCGCCGCGGCCTGCGCCGAGCTGCGGCGCGACGGCGTGGAGGACGTGATCGTCACGCGCGGCGTGCGCGGCGCCATGTTCACGACCGCGGCCGGCATCGAGCTGCTGGAAGGCGGGGCTGTCGACGCGGCCGACGTGGTCGATGTCACCGGCGCCGGCGACGCCTTCGCCGCCGCCGTCTGCTGGACCCTGTACCATGGCCAGCCGGGCCTGGACCTGGCGCTGGCCTGCCGCCGCGGCCAGATGCTGGCCGCCATGACCATCGCCTGCGCGCAGACCGTCTGCCCGCAACTGGCCCCGGGGCTGTTCGACGCCCCGGCCCAGGACCTCGTGACCGATTGAATAAAGACCCGACCATGCAATCCTTCCTCCTGTTCGCGCCCGAAGTGGCGGCCGCCCGCGCCGCCGGCAAGCCGATCGTCGCCCTCGAATCGACCATCATCTCGCACGGCATGCCCTACCCGCAGAACGTGCACACCGCGCGCGAAGTCGAGCAGGTCATCCGCGACGCCGGCGCCGTGCCGGCCACCATCGCCATCATCAACGGCAAGATCTGCGTCGGCTTGTCGGGCGACCAGCTCGAAACGCTGGGCTCGTCGCCGGACGCCATCAAGGTCAGCCGCCGCGACCTGCCCTACGTGCTGGCGCAGGGCCGGCTGGGCGCGACCACCGTCGCCGCCACCATGATCTGCGCCGAACTGGCCGGCATCGAGGTCTTCGTCACCGGCGGCATCGGCGGCGTGCACCGCGGCGCCGAGACCAGCTTCGACATCTCGGCCGACTTGCAGGAACTCGCCCGCACCAGTGTGGCCGTGGTGTGCGCCGGCGTGAAGTCGATCCTCGACATCGGCCTGACGCTCGAATACCTCGAGACCCAAGGCGTGCCGGTGCTGGCCGTCGGCCAGCCCGGCTTTCCCGCCTTCTTCACGCGCGACAGCGGCTTCCAGGCCGACTTCCAGCTCGATTCGCCCGAGAGCCAGGCCGCCTTCATCCGCACCAAGTGGCAGCTCGGCCTGAAAGGCGGCGTGGTGGTGAGCAACCCGGTGCCGCCCGAGGCGGCGATGGCGCCCGACGAGATCGACGCCATCATCCGCCAGGCCCTGCGCGAAGCGCAGCAGCAGGCCGTGACCGGCAAGCGGGTCACGCCCTTCCTGCTGGCCCGCATCAAGGAGCTGACGGGCGGGCGCAGCCTGGCCACGAATATCGCGCTGGTCAAGCACAACGCCCTGGTCGGCGCGCGCCTGGCTGTGGCGCTGCACCACAAGAGCGCCTGACGACAACCAACCACCGGCCCCCATGTCGATCGACCTGAAACAGCTCAAGTACTTCCTGGCGGTGGCCGAAGAAAAAAGCTTCAGCCGCGCCGCCGAGCGCCTGCACATCTCGCAGCCGCCGCTGTCGCAGCAGATCATGAAGCTCGAGAGCGAGCTGGGGGTCAAGCTGTTCACCCGCACCACGCGCAGCTTCGAGCTGACGGTGGCCGGCCGCGCGCTGATGGTCGAGGCGGCCGAGCTGCTCGGCAAGATGCGCATGACCATCGACACGATCCGCCAGATCGACCGCGGCGAGGTCGGGCGGCTGCGGGTCGGCATCGTCGGCTCGGCGATGTGGGGCCCGATCCCCGGCCTGCTGGAGCAGTTCCAGAGCCAGTTTCCGCGCGTGAGCTGGACCATCCACGAGCTGGGCCCGAACGACCAGTGGGAAGCGCTGCGCAGCAAGCAGATCGACGTCGGCTTCTGGCGCGAGCCGCGCATCGAGCAGGACGTGCTCAAGCAGGCCAACCTGCGCCAGGAACTTTGCTTCAGGGAGCAGTTCTGCGTGGCCGTCAATGCCCGCCATCCGCTCGCCGGGCGCGCGTCGATCGCCCTGCCCGAGATCGCCGATGAACCCATGCTGACCCTGCACCTGGACCAGTCGGCCGAGCCGCGCTACCTGCTCCAGTGCTGCGTGAACGCCGGCTTCCAGCCCACCATCTTCCAGGAGGCGGCCGAGCCCCAGACCCTGCTGGCCATGGTCGGCGCCGGCCTGGGCGTGGCCCTGATGCCGGAGACCACCAGCCGCATCGGCTGGCCGGGCGTGCGCTTCCTGCCGATCCACGCCCACGCGCCATCGGCCAACCTGTACATCAGCTACCCGGCCCAGGACGATGCGCCGGTGGTGCGCGCCTTCCTCAAGATCCTGTTCCCCGAAGAGCCGCCGGCCTGACGGCCGGATGGGTTCCCCGCCGCGGTCGGCTTACCCAAGCAGGCTGAACCGTCTTTGCACCGCCTTCCCACGAGCAACAGCGTAAATTGCACATTTTTTGCGCAAGCAAACCCCGCACGATTGAGTTCAATTAACTAATTCTCAACTTTACCTCCGGTATGATAGTTACCAAGTTCATCAATTTCTACAGGATTCCGTATGACTACAGCGACGCGGCGGTACGATGGGATCGGCGTGGAAACCGGCGACGCCGCTGCCTTCGATGACATCGCATCGCTGCGCCGGGCGGTGGACGAACGGATTGACCAGCTATTGTCCGGCAGCCCTCACGACCAGCTCACCAGGGCCATGCGCTCGTCCGCGCTCAGCGCCGGCAAGCGCATGCGTCCCCTGCTCCTGATGCTGGTCGCGCGCGACCTGGGTTGCAATTCGCCCGCCCTGATCGACGTCGCCTGCGCGGTCGAACTGGTGCACGCGGCGTCGCTGATCCTCGACGACCTGCCGTGCATGGACGACGCCAGCCTGCGGCGCGGCAAGCCTGCGATCCACATCCAGTATGGCGAAGACGTCGCCATCCTCGCCTCGGTGGCCCTGCTCAGCCGCGCCTTCGGCGTGCTGTCGCAGGCCCAGGACATCGCCCCCGCCACCCGTGCGCGCCTGGTCGCGACCCTGGCGCAGACGGTCGGCGACCAGGGCCTGGTGCGCGGCCAGTTCGAAGACCTGCACGGCGGCGCGCGTTCGCCCGAAGCGATCGCCACCACCAATGAACTCAAGACCGGCCTGCTGCTTGGCGTGGCGGTCGACATGGCCTCCATCGTCTGCCATGCCGACGACGCTGTCGCGCAGCAGCTGCGCGCCTTCGCGCTGGCGGCCGGCCAGGCCTTCCAGATCAAGGACGACTTCCTCGACGGCGCCGGCAACGACAGCGCGGTCACGGGCAAGGACACCGGCAAGGACGTCGGCAAGGCCACCCTGATCAACACGCTGGGCCGCGACGAAGCCCAGCGCCGCCTGGCGGCCTGCCTGGTCGAAGCCGACCGCTGCCTCGGCGCCGCCATCGGCGCCCACGGCCGCACGCGCGGCTTCGTGTCCAGCCTGTTCGCGAAAGAAGGCGCGGGCAAGCGCTTCGCGCCCGAGCTGACCAAGGCGCGCGAGCCGCGTCCGGGCGCGCACCTGGCCGAGCTGCGCCTCAACTGAGCGGCCGGCGGTTCGCATGGCGCATTTCGCGGTCGTGGCCCCGGCCCTCTACAGCCACTTCAATACCTTGTCGAAGCTGGCGCTCGAACTCGTCGCGCGCGGGCACCGCGTCACCTTCGTGCATCGTCCGGACGCCATCGATTACGTCAAGGATGCGCGGATCGGCTTCCACGCGATCGGCAGCGACACGCACCCGGCGGGCTCGCTGCCGGCCATGCTGGCGCGGGTCGCCAATCCCGGCTCGCCGCTGGGCCTGCGCCGCGTGATCCTCGACATGGCGGCCAGCACCACGATGCTGTGCCGTGAACTGCCGGCAGCCCTGTGCGGTCTGCAGGTCGACTTTCTTATCGCCGACCAGATGGAAGCGGCCGGCGGCCTGGTGGCCGAAAGCCTCGGCATGCCGTTCGTGTCGGTCGCCTGCGCGCTGCCGGTCAACCGCGAACCCGGCATGCCGCTGCCCGTCATGCCGTTCATGCATGAAGACAGCGAGCGCGCCTTCAAGATCGTCGAAGGCAGCACCATGGTCTACGACTGGATGATGCGGCCGCACGAGCGCGCCATCTCCGCCGCGGCCCGCCAGCTGGGAGTGCGCCCGCGCGGAAAACTGCACGAATGCCTGTCGCCGCTGGCCCAGATCGGGCAGGTCGTGCCGGGCTTCGATTTTCCACGGCGCGCGCTGCCGCCGCATTTTCATCACGTTGGCCCGCTGCACGGGGCAGCCGCGGCGCCGGCCCACACGCCGGCCGAACTGGCCGCGCTGCTGCCGAGCGCATCGAGCACGCGCCCCTTCGTCTACACCTCGCTCGGCACCCTGGTCAGCCAGCGCTTCGGCCTGTTCAAGCGCATCGCGCAAGCCTGCGCACGCCAGGACGCGCAACTGCTGGTCGCCCACTGCGGCGGCCTGGACGAATCCCAGGCGCGCGCGCTCGAACGCATCGGCGACACCCGCGTGCACGCCTTCGTGCCCCAGTTGGCCGTGCTGGCGCGCGCCGACGCCGTCATCTCGCATGCCGGCGCCAACACCGTGATGGAAGCCATCGCCACCCGCACGCCGATCCTGGCGCTGCCGATCGCCTTCGACCATCCGGGCGCCGCCGCCCGCGTGGAATATGCCGGCGTCGGCCTGCGCGCCTCGCCGCGCTTCGCGACGAGCGCCGAGCTGTCGCGCAAGCTGCGCCGCCTGCTGGACGAGCCAGGCTTCCGGCAGCGCATGGAACCGCTGGCCGAGCAGATCCGCCAGGCCGGCGGCGCGCCGCGCGCGGCCGACCTCATCGAGGCCGCGCTCGGCCTCGCACCCGCGACCCAACGCCTGGCCAGCCATGGATGAGCGCAGCGGGGTCGACTACGACCTGATCCTGGCCGGCGGCGGCCTGGCCAACAGCCTGATCGCGTGGCGCCTGCGCACCGAGCGTCCCGCGCTGCGCATCCTGGTGCTCGAACAGGGCAAGCGCCTGGGCGGCAACCATACCTGGTCGTTCCACGACAGCGATCTGGATGCCGCGCAGCTGCGCTGGATCGCGCCGCTGGTCACGCACCGCTGGCCGCGCTACGACGTGGTGTTTCCCGACCTCGCCCGCACCCTCGAAGGAGGCTACGCCAGCATCGCCTCGCACGACCTGGCCCGCGTGGTCGCACCGGCCCTGGGCGCGGCGCTGCGCACCGGCGTCTGGATCGACGAGGTGACGCCGACCAGCGTGCGCCTGGCCGATGGCGAAACGGTGCGCGCGCACGCCGTCATCGACGGCCGCGGCATGCGCGCCAGCAGCCACCTCGCGCTCGGCTACCAGACCTTCCTGGGCCAGGAATTGCGGCTCGACGCCGCCCACGGCTTGAGCGCGCCGGTGATCATGGACGCCAGCGTGGCCCAGCAGGGCGGCTACCGCTTCGTCTATCTGCTGCCCTTCGGACCCGACCGCGTGCTGGTCGAAGACACGCACTACGTCGACAGCGCGGCCTGGGATCCGGAGCGGCTGCGCGCCAACATCGCCGCCTATGTGGACGCGCGCGGCTGGCGCGTGCGCGACGTGCTGCGCGAAGAACACGGCTCGCTGCCGATCGTGCTGGCCGGCGACTTCGACCGCTTCTGGGACGCGTTGCAGGGCCAGCCCAGCGTCGGCCTGCGCGCCGGCCTGTTCCACCCGACCACTGGCTATTCGCTGCCGCACGCGGTGCGGCTGGCCGAGCGCATCGCCGGCCTGCCCGACCTGTCGCCGCCCAGCCTGTTCGCCGCCATTCGCGAACAGGCGCGGCACGCCTGGGATGACCAGCGCTTCTTCCGCATGCTCAACCGCATGCTGTTCTTGGCCGGCAGCCCCGATCACCGCTGGCGCGTGATGCAGCGTTTCTATGGCCTGCCCGCGCCCTTGATCGCGCGCTTCTACGCCGGCCGTCCGACCCTGGCCGACAAGGCGCGCCTGTTGACCGGCAAGCCGCCGGTGCCGGTGCTGGCGGCTTTTTCCGCCGTCCGCAAGACACAACCACATCAAATCGGGATCGCAGAATGAACCAGATGAATTTCAAGCCGGGACGCGAACCGAAACGCGCCGTCGTGATCGGCGCCGGATTCGGCGGCCTGGCGCTCGCCATCCGGCTGCAGGCCGCGGGCATGCAAACGACCCTGCTCGAACGGCGCGACAAGCCGGGCGGCCGCGCCTACGTCTACGAGGACCAGGGCTTCGTGTTCGACGCCGGCCCCACCGTCATCACCGATCCGTCGGCGATCGAGGAATTGTTCACCCTGTGCGGCAAGAAGATGGGCGACTACGTCGAGATGCTGCCGGTTGCGCCCTTCTACCGCCTGTGCTGGGAAGACGGCAGCCACTTCGACTACGCCAACGACCAGGAGGCGCTGGACCGCCAGATCCATGCGCGCAACCCGGCGGACGTCGCCGGCTACCGGCGCTTTCTGGCGTATTCGAAGGCGGTGTTCGACGAGGGCTACCTGAAGCTGGGCGCGGTGCCGTTCCTGTCCTTTCGCGACATGATCCAGGCCGGCCCGCAACTGGCGCGGCTCGAAGCCTGGAAGAGCGTGTACGGCATGGTGTCGCGCTTCGTGAAGGACGAGCAGCTGCGCCAGGCCTTCTCCTTCCACTCGCTGCTGGTGGGCGGCAACCCGTTCGCCACGTCGTCGATCTACACCCTCATTCACGCACTGGAACGGCGCTGGGGCGTGTGGTTCCCGCGCGGCGGCACCGGCGCGCTCGTGAAAGGCCTGGTGCGGCTGTTCGAGGACATGGGCGGCAAGCTGGAACTGAATGCATCGGTGGCGCGCATCGAGACCGCCGGCAATCTCGCCAGCGGCGTGCGGCTCGAAGACGGCCGCTGGTTCATGGCCGACGCCGTCGCATCCAACGCCGACGTCGTGCATACCTATGCCGACCTGCTGAAAACCCACGGGCGCGGCAGCAGCCAGGGCGAGGCGCTCAAGAAGAAGCGCTTCAGCAATTCGCTGTTCGTGCTGTACTTCGGCCTCGACAAGCACCACGAGCAATTGCAGCACCATACGGTGTGCTTCGGGCCGCGCTACCGTGAGCTGATCAAGGACATCTTCAACGGCAAGACGCTGGCCGACGATTTCTCGCTGTACCTGCATGCTCCTTGCGTCACCGATCCGTCGCTGGCGCCGCCCGGCTGCGGCAGCCACTACGTGCTGGCGCCGGTTCCGCACCTGGGCAACGCGCCGATCGACTGGGAGACCGAAGGCCCGCGCTACCGCGACCGCATCTTCGACTACCTCGAACGGCGCTACATGCCGGGCCTGCGCAGCCAGCTGGTGACCAGCCGCATCTTCACGCCGCACGACTTCCGCGACGAGCTCAACGCCCACCTGGGTTCGGCGTTCTCGCTGGAGCCGATCCTCACGCAAAGCGCCTGGTTCCGCCCGCACAACCGCGACGCCGAGCTGCCCAACCTGTACCTGGTCGGCGCCGGCACCCATCCCGGCGCCGGCGTGCCGGGCGTGATCGGCTCGGCCAAGGCGACCGCCGGCCTGATGCTGGAAGGCCTGCATGCCGGGGTGCACCCATGAGTGCGTACGCCGGCACCAAGCTGATGGAACACGCGACCCAGACCATCGAGGTCGGGTCCAAGAGCTTCGCGGCGGCCGCCAGGCTGTTCCCGCCCGCCACCCGGCGCAGCGTGCTGATGCTGTACGCCTGGTGCCGCCATTGCGACGACGTGGTCGACGGCCAGGAACTGGGCTTTGCCGCCGCCACGCCGAGCGCCTACGGCGCCAGTTTCGAGCTCGACCGCCTGTACGACGACACCCGGCGCGCGTATTCGGGCGAGCCGATGCGCAACCCGGCGTTCGCCGCGTTCCAGGAAGTG
Organism: Massilia sp. UYP11; assembly: GCF_050434805.1. Taxonomy (NCBI): domain Bacteria; kingdom Pseudomonadati; phylum Pseudomonadota; class Betaproteobacteria; order Burkholderiales; family Oxalobacteraceae; genus Massilia; species Massilia sp. UYP11. Next base: position 154,534 of record NZ_JBNDJE010000006.1, on the reverse strand, counting down.
GCGCTGGGCCACGCGATCGCGCCGCGCTATGCCTTCGACCACCTGGCCGGCTTCGCGATGGACGTGGGCGAAACGCGCTACCGCACCATCGATGACACCATGCGCTACTGCTACCACGTGGCCGGCGTGGTCGGCCTGATGATGGCCTCGATCATGGGCGCCCGCGACGAATTGGTGCTGGACCGCGCCTGCGACCTGGGCCTGGCCTTCCAGCTGACGAACATCGCGCGCGACATCATCGACGATGCCAGGATCGGGCGCTGCTACGTGCCGTCCGAATGGCTGATGGAGGCCGGCATCCCGCCCGACCACGTGGCCCTGCCGCGCCACCGCGCGGCGCTGGCGAGCGTCGCCGCGCGCCTGGTCGACCATGCCGAGCCGTATTACGCGTCGGCCACGCTGGGCATCGCCGCCCTGCCCCTGCGCTCGGCCTGGGCGATCGCCACCGCGCGCAACGTCTACCGCCAGATCGGGATCGAGGTCAAGCGGCGTGGACCCCATGCCTGGGACGAGCGGGTGGGCACCTCGAAGGCGGCCAAGCTGCGGCTGTTGGCGCTGGGCGGGGCCCAGGCGCTGGCGTCGCGCCTCAGCCCTGCTCGTGCAGCGAAGGCGCCGCGGCAGCGCGGTCTGTGGCTGCGTCCGGGCCGCGCGGGCGGCGCACCTGGCCCTGCTGCGCCTGCAGCTGACGCTTGAGGCGGGCGACCGGCGGTGCGTACAGGAAGCCGAAGGACACGGCGCCCTCTTTGCCTTCCACCGCATGGTGCATGCGGTGGGCCTGGTACAGGCGCTTGAGGTAGCCGCTTTTCGGAACATAGCGGAACGGCCAGCGCTGGTGCACCAGGCCGTCGTGGGCGATGAAGTACAGGGCGCCGTAGGCGGTCATGCCGGCGCCGATCCACTCGAGCGGGTGATGGCCGCGGGTGCCGAACCAGATCAGGGCGATGGCGACCCCGGCGAACACCACGGCGTACAGGTCGTTCTTTTCGAACCAGCCGGTGCGCGGCTCGTGGTGCGAGCGGTGCCAGCCCCACCCAAAGCCGTGCATCACGTACTTGTGCGCGACGATGGAAAACACTTCCATGAACGCGATGGTGGCAAGGACGATGAGCGCGTTGGAAAGCATAATGATGGCGGCCAGGGCATGATGACGGGATATCAACAGCCTACCATGGCGGCGCATGCGCACGGTTGCGCGGCGCTGCCGCCCGGCGGTCAAACACGATTCACACTTAACCTGATGGAGTCTTCATGCAATCGATCTTTCGTACCCTGGGTCTATCCCTCCTGCTGGCCTCGAGCATGGGCGCCGCCGGTCTTGCTTCGGCCGCGGCGATCGAGGTCAGGGTCCAGGGCATCACCAGCAACAAGGGCACGGTGCGGGTCGCGATCTGCGACAAGGCGACCTTCCTGAAGGACTGCCCATATGCCGCATCGGCCGCGGCGCGCATGGGCGAAACCGTGGTCACCGTCGACGACGTGCCGCCCGGCGCCTGGGCCGTGCTGTCGTTCCAGGACGAGAACGACAACGGAAAGCTCGATCGCAATGCGCTGGGCATCCCGAAGGAACGGTATGCCTTCAGCCGCGACGCGCGCGGCCGTTTCGGGCCGCCGAGTTTCGAGGATGCGGCGTTCGTGCTGCGTGACGAGAAGGCGGTCAGCCATATCAAATTGCGCTGATGCAATTTGCGGCAGCGGCCGCCGGATCGCTCGACAGGCGTCCCGGCGTCTGCCGTTGATACAATCCGCCTTCTTCCCCTGACGCCGCAACTGGATCGGCACGTTCGAGCGCAACGCCGCGATCCCGACGGCCACCTTTGCCTGCCTGAGCGCGCACCTGCCGGATCCGGCCGGCCACCGCTATACCTGGACCGCGGCACCGACGCGCTCGACGCGCTGTATGGCCCCAGCTTCGACTTCGGCGCTGACGTCATCCGCGAACGCGGTTAGACCGATGCGAATTACATGCAGCGGGTGTTCCCGGGCACCGATCACAGCGAGCGGGCGTGGTCGGCCAGGCTCGACATCCCGCTGCGCATCCCGCTGCGGTTCCTGCTGGCCCAGCCGCGTCCCTGAGGTTGTCCCTGACGGCGGGCGGGCGGCCGCATCAGCCCGGCGGCTCGCGCCGGATTCGCCGGCAGGTCACCTCCAGTTCGGCGCTGCCCGCGCCGGGAGGATGACCGGCGCAGGTCTGGCTGCGCACGTGCTTGCGCCGGCCGCTGGCGGCGCTGCTTCGCCCACAGTAACAGCCTTCCCTTCGCCTTCTTGACGGATTTACTTTCTGAAACGACATCATCTTTCGCTTGAGCTTCGGTGAACTTATTCTATTCACCGACTGCTCGACAATAGTGCCAGCGGGAAGGCCGTTCGCTTGTCGGATTTCTCGTACTCACGGTTGCGGCCAGCAGGCCGGCACGACGCTCAATGCGTGGCGCCGCCCACTTCACGGACATCGGCGTCGACGCTCACCGTCACCTCCACCGCCAGCTTGACGCCGGCGATGATGTCGTCCAGCGCCATCGACGGCGGCGCATCGGGCCGCGCCGCGGCCTGTTCCGGCAGGAAAGGCACGTGGATGAAGCCCGCCTTGATCGGCTGCGGCTGCGGCTGTCCAGCCACGTGGTGCATCAACCCATAGAACACGTGATTGCACACGAAGGTGCCGGCGGTCTGCGACACGCCGGCCACGAGCCCCTTCTCGCGCAGCGCGCGCACGATGGCCTTGATCGGCAAGGTCGAGAAATAGGCGGCGGGACCCTCGGCCGCAATCGGCGCATCCACCGGCTGCTGGCCGCCGTTGTCGAGGATCGCGGCATCGTCGACGTTGATCGCCACGCGCTCGACCGAGATGTCGGGCCGGCCGCCGGCCTGGCCGACCGCGATCGCCACATCGGGATGCAGCTCGTCGACCGCCGCCACCAGGTCTTCGATCGCCTGCCCGAACACACAGGGCAGCTGGCGCACCTCGACCCGGAAACGATGCTCGCCCACCACGCCCTCCCAGCCTTCGAGCGCGCGCACCGCTTCCCATGCCGGGTTGATGCTGGCGCCATTGAACGGCTCGAAACCGGTAAGCAGTACGGTCTTGATCATCGCGGCCTCACAAGTTCATCAAAAAATACAGCAGGAAGATATTCGCTATCAGGATCGGCAGCGCGCTCGGTATCTGGGCGCGGATCACCGCGTTCTTGTCGGGCAGCTCGAGCAGCGCCGCCGGCACGATATTGAAGTTCGCCGCCATCGGCGTCATCAGGGTGCCGCAATAGGCGCTGAACATGCCGATCGCCGCCATCACGGCCGGATTGGCGCCATACACGCCGATCAGCACCGGGATGCCGATGCCGCCCGCCATCACCGGGAAGGCGGCGAAGCCGTTGCCCATCACGATGGTAAACAGCGCCATGCCGATACAGTACACCGCCACCGCGACGAATGCCGAGTCCATGCCGATATAGGTGGTCGCCAGGTGCGCCACCGCCTTGCCGACGCCGGCTTCCGAGAACAGCAATCCGAGCACCGCCAGGATGTGCGGCAGCACCACCGCCCAGCTCATGGCGTCGACCAGGCGCCGCCCCTCGCGCACGCCCTGCAGCGGCGTGGCGCGCGTCAGCCAGCAGGCGGCGATCAGGGCCACGACCGCGCCGCAGCCCATGCTCACCAGGGTCAGGTGGGCCGGGTCGAGCATGGGCAAGCCGCCGATCTGGACGTCCTTGAGCACGGTGGCGCCGATCACGGTCACCAGTGGCAGCAGCAGCGCCGGGATGAAGATGCGGTTGCCGAGCCGCGCGGCGCTGGCGCGGCGCTCCTGCGGTCCCAGCGCCTTCGGCGCGCCGGCCTTGACGCCGCCAAAGCCGGCCAGCAAGGCCATGACGATCATCAGCGCGCCGACCGCCGCCGGCGGCATGCGCTCACCGGCCAGATACAGCATGGCGTACAGCCCCCAGAACAGCGCGGTGGTGACACGGCGCGGATTGCTGCGGTCCACCAGGTTCATGATGGCCACGCTCGAGAGCAGCAGACCCACCAGGATGTAGAAGTGGTCGATGGTGAGGGTCATGCGGCCTCCTGCGGCGCCGCACGCGCGCGCTCACGCTCGATCTCGCGCCCGATCTCGGCGTCGAGCCGGCGCAGGTTCCAGGCATGGATCACGAAGGCCGTGATCGCGGTCGGGATGCCCCACAGCGCGATGTGCAGCGGATCGACCTCGATGCCCTCGGCCTGCAGGATGGTGTGCATCAGGACGATGGCGCCGAAGGCGACGAAGATGTCTTCGCCGAAGAACAGGCCGATATTGTCGGTGGCAGCCGACATGGCGCGGATGCGGTGGCGCACGCGCTCGGGCAGCTTGCCGTGCTGCGTTTCCGCGGCCGCCTCGGCCATCGGCGCGACCAGCGGTCGTACCATCGTCGGATGGCCGCCCAGGCTGGTCAGGCCCATCGCGGCGGTGCTCTCGCGCGCAAACAGGTACACGATCAACAGGCGGCCGGCGGTGGCCGAGCGCACTTTCGCGATCACCGTTTGCGCCCGTTCGCGCAGGCCGAAGCGCTCCAAGAGCCCGATCGCGGCCAGCGGCAGCAGCAGGATCAGGGGCAGGTTGCGCGTCTTGACGAAGGCGGCGCCGAGCGACTCGAGCAGGGCCATGACGGGCATGGCGGCCGCGACGCCGGTCACGCCGCAGGCAGCGACGGCGACCAGCACCGGATTGGCGCGCAGCAGGAAGCCGGCGACGACGACGACCACGCCGAGCAGTGGCCACAGATTGACAGCAGATTGCATGGATTCCCCGGCAATGTTCTACAAGCCGGGAATCTTACTCCATGTCGTGTGTTGATCCGGCAAGAACTCAGGCAGGCTTGAGGGGATTGCCCGCCAGGTCGCCGACGACCGTATTCCACTGGCGCACGTGGAAGGCGCGCACCAGACCGTGCGTGACGTAGGGGTCTCGCGCCGCGAACAGCTGGACCGGTTCGGCGCTCGCGCAATCGAACACCAGCACCGCATGATCGGCCGGTTCGGCCAGCGCGCCGGCCAGGACCAGCTCGCCGCGCTCCTGCGCTTCCCAGGCCAGCTTCAGGTGTCGATCGCGGAATTCGCCGCGCCGTTCGAGGTAGTCGGGGGCGAGGTCATAGGTGAGCAGATAGTGCACGGCGTCTCCAGGGGGCATGGGATGAATGTGAATGCCCATCGTAACCGCAATTGCCGCAATCGCCTGATCGGCACGCCAGCGCGCCAGCGGAACCCCCGCACGACGGCAGCGCCCGATGTTGGCTTAAAACAACTTTCTGACCCATTTCGCATGGCCCGACCAACAGTGAGAGGTGTCAGACGAAACAAAACTCAGCGGCTGGCGTAGACTGTCAGTCATGGATATGTCGAAGAAAATGGCGGCAGGGATCACGGGCGTTGCCAGCATGCTGTGGCTGGGGCTGACGGCGGCGGTCGCCGCCAACCAGCGCCGTCTGGTCTTCAATCCCACGCTCGAGCGCGAGGTGAAAAGCCCGCGCAGCAGCGGCCACCGCACCCGTCCCGTGGTCTTGCGCGCCAACGACGGCACCCGCCTCTCGGGCTGGCTGATGACCCCGACCATTCCCGGTCCGCGCCCGGCGGTGCTGTATTTCGGCGGCCGTTCCGAAGAAGTGTCCTGGGTCGTGCGCGATGCCGGCAAGCTGTTCCCCAACATGACCGTACTGGCGTTGAACTACCGCGGCTATGGCGAGTCGCAGGGCGTGCCGGCCGAGATCCACATGATCGAAGACGGCTGCCTGCTGTACGACTGGCTCGCCACGCGCGGCCAGGTCGATCCGCACCGCATCGCCGTGGTCGGCCGCAGCCTGGGTTCGGGCGTCGCGGTGCAGGTCGCCAAGGAGCGCCCCGCCCATTCGGTGGTCCTGATCACGCCCTACGATTCGATCCTGGCGATCGCCAAGCGGCGCTTCCGCGTGATGCCGATCGAATACATGCTGCAGCACCGCTTCGAGTCGATCAAGTACGCGCCTTCGCTCAAGGCGCCCACCTATGTGCTGCGCGCGGCCAGCGACGACGTGGTGCCGCACACGCATACCGACCTGCTGGTGGCCAAGCTCGGCCAGCTGGTGGCCGACGACGTCGTGCCCGGCTCCGACCACATGAACATCCCTTACCTGGAAGCGACGCAGGACATGATCGCCGGCTTCCTCACGCGCCAGTTCAGCCTGCCGGTAACGCCGGCCGCCGCGGCGGCCGTCGCCGACGCAGTCGCCACCGCCGAACCACCCGCCGAGGCGGTCCCGACGCCCGCCGATTTCGCCCTTGCCACAAAATAATTGCTAAAGTTGGCAGCAGTTATATTTCCAACGAATAAATTGGCAAGTAAAATCGTATTTGTCATCAACTTGCAGGTTGATGCATATTTGACAGCTTGCGCTGGGATGGCGTGAGTTTGCGCATGTTTTTGCTCACATCAGCCAGATCGACTCTCCAGCCTGTTGTGGCCGTGCTACACGGTTGCCCTTCTGCTGAGAAAATGATCGCCAGATACAAACCGTAACCTCCTGCGGATCGCCGGACTGACACAATCGCACAGCGCGATGTGTCGCCCCCGCCATGCCGCTCGAGGTCGCAATTGCGCAGCCCTACCATCGGCCACAATGCCGCATGTACAATATCGCTATTCCAGGAGCCCATTGATGAAATTTAAGCAATTCAGCATGACCATCGCGGCGCTGTGCGTCGCAGGCAGTGCGGTCGCAGCGCCGGCAGCAGGCCCGATCGCGCAGCCCAAGCTCGGCATGGTCTACGATGCGGGCGGCAAATTCGACAAATCGTTCAACCAGTCGGCGTTCGAGGGCCTGCAGCGCTTCTCGAAAGAGACCGGCGTCAAGGTGTTCGAAGTCCAGGCCAATAGCGATACCCAGGCCGAGCAGGTCATGCGCGGCCTGGCTCGCAAGAAGGTCGACATGATCGCCGCCATCGGTTTCTCGCAAACCCAGGCCGTGCAAAAAGTCGCCCGTGAGTTCCCGAACGTGCGCTTCGTGCTGATCGACAGCGTGGCGCAAGGCCCGAACATCGAATCGGTGATGTTCAAGGAACAGGAAGGCTCCTACCTGGTCGGCGTCGCCGCCGCCATGGCCTCCAAGTCCAAGAAGCTCGGCTTCGTGGGCGGCATGGACATCCCGCTGATCCGCGCCTTCGCCTGCGGCTACGGCCAGGGCGCCAAGGCCCAGGCGCCGAAGGTCGAGGTCGTCCAGAACATGGTCGGCACCACCGCCGCCGCCTGGAACGACCCGGCCAAGGGCGGCGAGCTGGCGCGCGCGCAGTTCGCGCGCGGCGTCGACGTCGTGTTCGCGGTGGCCGGCGGCAGCGGCATGGGCACGCTGCAGGCGGCCAAGGAGCGCGGCAAGCTGGCGATCGGCGTCGATTCGAACCAGAACTACATGCATCCGGGCACCATGCTGACCTCGATGGTCAAGCGCGTCGACGTGGCGGTGTACGACTCCTTCATGGCCGTCAAGAACGGCACCTGGAAGTCCGGCGTGCACCACAAGGGCCTGAAGGAAGGCGGCGTGGACTGGGTGCTGGACAAGGACAACCGCAAGGTCGTCACGCCCGAGATCGAAAAGCGCGTCAACGCCGTGCGCAGCGACATCATCAACGGCAAGATCAAGGTCATCGATTACCGCGCAGGCAGCAGCTGCCCGGTCTGATCCTTTCATTTCCATTCAAAGCGCGCCGCGCCGGCTCCAACCGGCCCGGCGCGCTTTTGAATGATAAAGACACTTCATATTTACGACAGACCGCAATGCAGCCAGCCGTAGAATTTCGCAACATCAGCAAGGCCTTCGGGCCCGTGCAGGCGAACGCCGACGTCAGCTTCTCGATCGCCAAGGGCTCGATCCATGGCGTGATCGGCGAAAATGGCGCCGGCAAATCCACCCTGATGAGCATCCTGTACGGCTACTACCACGCCGACAGCGGGCAGCTCGTCATCGATGGCGTCGAACGGAAGATCCGCTCCAGCCAGGAAGCGATCGACCTGGGCATCGGCATGGTCCACCAGCACTTCATGCTGGTCGAGAACATGACCGTGCTCGATAACGTGATGCTCGGCGCCGAGGGCGGCTTCAAATTGTCGAAGAAGCGCCTTGAAATCGAGGCCAAGCTGCGCGAGATCTGCACCCGCTACCGCCTCGACGTCGATCCGCTGGCGGTCATCTCGACCCTGTCGGTCGGCGCCCAGCAGCGCGTCGAGATCCTCAAGCAGATCTACCGCAGCGCCGAGATCCTGATCCTGGACGAGCCGACCGCGGTGCTCACCGCGCAAGAGATCGCCTCGCTGTTCGACATCCTGCGGCTGTTCAAGGAACAGGGCAAGACCATCATCCTGATCACCCACAAGCTGGGCGAGATCATGGAGATCACCGACCAGGTGACCGTGATGCGCGCAGGCCGCGTGGCCGGCGCCGTCGCCACCCGCGACACCTCGAAAGAGCAGCTTGCGAACATGATGGTGGGCCGCCCGATCGAGGGCAACCTGCCGCGCAAACCGCACGCGCCCGGCGCGCCGGTGCTGCAGGTCGAGGGCCTGGAATTGAAGGACGCCAATGGCGTCCAGCTGCTGGCCGACGTCTTTCTCGACGTGCGCGCCGGCGAGATCGTCGCCATCGCCGGCGTCTCGGGCAACGGCCAGAGCGAGCTGATGGAAATCCTGGCGGGCATGCGCCTGCCGACCTCCGGCACCGTGACGATGGAAGGCGCGCCGCTGCCCTTCGCCGGCCGCGCGAACGCCGACGGCCTGCCCGCGACCTTCCGCGACCTCGGCATCGGCCACGTGCCGGAAGACCGCCTGCGCGACGGCGTGATCAAGGATTTCTCGGTCATGCAGAACACCTATTTCGGCTACCAGGACCGGGTCACCAAAGGCCTGGGCCTGTTCGACTTCGACGCCATCGCCAGGCGCTGCGCCCACTTGCTCGAGGCCTTCGACGTGCGTCCGAAAGATCCCGATGTGCGCATCGGCCTGCTCTCGGGCGGCAACCAGCAGAAGGTCGTGATCGCGCGCGAAGTCTCCGCCGCGCCCAAGCTGATGCTGGTCGGCCAGCCGACCCGCGGCGTCGACATCGGCACCATCGAGAGCATCCACACCCAGCTGCTGCGCCTGCGCGACGAAGGCGTGGCCATCCTCCTGGTGTCGACCGAGCTGGAAGAAGTGCGCGCGCTGGCCGACCGCATCGTCGTGATGTCGGGCGGCCGCGTCACCGGCGAACTCCATATTGACGAATTCGACACCACCCGCATCGGCCTCCTGATGGGCGGGATGCACAAATCATGAAAACGACTGAACTTCCCCGCTGGGCTTCGGGCTTCGTCCTGCCGGTCCTGAACCTGTTGTCCGCGCTGCTGGTCGCCGCGCTGGTCATCCACCTGCTGGGCGAGAGCCCGGTCGAATCGCTGCAGATCCTCGTGGGCAGCGCCATCATCAATCCGGAAGGCCTCTCCTACACGCTGTTCTATGCCTCGACCTTCGTCTTCACCGGCCTGGCCGTGTCGATCGCGATGAAGGCGGGCCTGTTCAACATCGGCGCCGAAGGCCAGATGTACCTGGGCGGGCTGGGCCTGACCCTGGCCATGCTGGCGTTCGATTCCACCCTCTCCGGCTGGCTCCTGATCCCGCTGGCGATCGTCGCCAGCGCCCTGTTCGGCGCGGCCTGGGCCTTCCTGCCGGGCTATCTGCAGGCCAAGCGCGGCAGCCACGTGGTGGTCACGACCATCATGTTCAACTTCATCGCCGCCGGCCTGATGAACTTTATCATCGTCAAGTACCTGATCCCCGAGGGCGACCAGAACCCGGCCAGCCGCGTGTTCTCGGACGCCGCGGCGATCCCGCAGCTGTCGACCTGGCTGCCGTTCTTCGGTGAGAACACCCCGCTCAACCTGGCCTTCATCCTCGCCCTGGTCGCGCTGGCGATCTACTGGGTGGCGGTGTCGCGTTCGAGCTGGGGCTACAAGCTGCAGGCGACCGGCCTGAACGCCCACGCCGCCCACTATGCCGGCGTGCGCATCAGCCGCACCATCATCGTCGCGATGCTGATCTCGGGCGCCCTGGCCGGCCTGGCGGCGGTGAACTCGATCCTCGGTTCGACCCACTACCTGAGCCTGAACTTCCCGGCCGGCGCCGGCTTCATCGGCATCGCGATCGCGCTGATGGGCCGCCAGCATCCGGTCGGCATCCTGCTGTCGTCGGTATTGTTCGGCGCGCTGATCCAGGGCGGCTTCGACCTGTCGCTGGAAAAGCCGAACATCCCGCAAGAGACCTTCATCTTCATCCAGGGCCTGATCATCCTGTTCTGCGGCGCCATGGAAAACATGTACGCGCCGGCGCTGCTGAAACTGATCAACGCAACGCGCGGCAACAGCGCACGCAAGGGATAAGCCATGGAAGACTTCCAGTTCGCCAGCATCGTCGTCTCCACCATCCGCAATGCGCCGGTGCTGATCTTCGCGGCCATGGCCGGCCTGTTCGCCGAACGCAGCGGCGTGGTCGACATCGGCCTCGAAGGCAAGATCCTGGCCTCGGCCTTCGTCTCGGCCGGCGTCGCCTATACCTACCAGGACCCGTGGATCGGCATCGCCGCCGGCATCCTCGCCTCAGTCGCGCTGGCCCTGGTCCAGGCCTTCGTCGCGATCACCCAGAAGGGCAACCAGCTGGTGGCGGGCATCGCCATCAATATCGCGATGAGCGGCCTGACCTTCGTCGTGGCCCAGTACTTCTTCCAGCAGGGCGGCCGCACGCCGGACCTGGGCGAGGCGCGCCTGTCGACCGTGGTGCTGCCGGGGTCGGAACTGGTGGCCGACATTCCCGGCCTGGGCTGGGTCTGGACGCGCCTGATCGGCGGCCACTCGCCGCTGGTGTACTTCGCCTTCGCCCTGCTGCCGATCGTGCACTGGGTGCTGTTCCACAGCCGCTTTGGCCTGCGCCTGCGCGCCTGCGGAGAGAACCCGCACGCGGCCGACGCCGCCGGCGTCCCGGTCCAGCGCACCCGCTACACGGCGATGATCATCGCCGGCGTGCTGTGCGCGTTCTCGGGCGCCTACCTGTCGATCGTCCAGAGCGGCTTCTTCTTGCGCGACATGTCGGCCGGCGCCGGCTACCTGGCGCTGACCGCCCTGGTGTTCGGCAACTGGCGTCCGCTGCACACGGTGCTGGGCTGCATGATGTTCGGCTTCTTCGCCGCGGTCCAGATCCAGATCGAAGGCGTCGACCTGCCGGTCGTGGGCCGCATCCCGGGTTCGCTGATCCAGATGATCCCGTACATCGTCACCGTGGTCGTGCTGGCCGGCCTGATGGCCAAGTCGGTGGCGCCCAAGGCGCTGGGCAAGCCCTTCGTCAAGTCGCGCTGAGCGACCGCCTCGCCTGCCCGCGCTCGCGGGCAGGCGGCCTTCTCCTCCTCCTCCTCCTCGATTCCCCTTCCCGCGCCGGCGCACCGCCTGCATCCAGCCGCCATGGACTGGGGTGACATCTGATCGTCACCTTGCCGCCACACTTCGTCGATATTTTGCATACAAAATGCAATGCTTCTCGGCATTTGTCCTAGAGTCTGAGAAAATACCTACTTTCCCCACGACAACTAAATGTTTGTCGTCGTTGCGGTTAGAATTTTTGCTATAGGAAAGTTATGACAATCGAGAATATCAAGTTGCGCAGCCTCCTGTTGGGCGGCTTCGCCACCCTGCTCGCGGCAATGGTGCTGCTGGTCGGCATCGGCCTGATCCAGACCAAGAAGGCGGAAAACCTGACCGACAAGCTCACCAACGAGAGCATGGAGCGTCTCGCCATGCTGCAGGAATGGCAGGCCATCATCGAAACCAACGCGGCGCGCACCATCGCCGCGATCAAGATGGTCGATCCCGGCGACGAGAAATTCTTCCTCGACGATATCGCCACCTCGTCCAAGCGCTCAGACGTGCTGCACAAGGGACTGGTCGAGAACCTGAAGGGCGACGCCGAAGCAATGGCCCTGTTCGCCAAGGTCGACGAACAGCGCGAAGGCTACCGCGCCGCGCGCAAGAGCGTGCTCGAAAAGAAGGCCGCCGGCGACGACGAAGCGGTGCGTCAGTTCCTCGCCACCGACATGCTGCCACGCGTGAAATCGTATATCGACAGCCTGCGCGCGATCGTCGCGTACCAGAAGAAAGTGGTTGAAGTGGACGCCGGCCTGATCCACGATGGCTTCGCGACCAGCCTGAACCTGCAGATGTCCCTGGCCGCGATCGCCCTGGTGGCCGGCGCCGCCTTCGCCTGGTGGATCGGCCGGCGCATCACCGCGCCGCTGGAAGAAGCCGTGGCCGTCGCCCAGACCGTCGCCCTTGGCGACCTGAGCAGCCGGATCGTCGCCCGGGGGCGGAACGAGACCGGCGCGCTGATGGGCGCCCTGAAGGACATGAACGACAACCTGGTGGGCATCGTCGGCCAGGTGCGCAGCGGCACCGAGACCATCGTCGAAGCCGCCGACCAGATCTCGGCCGGCAACCTCGAACTGTCGTCGCGCACCGAGCAGCAGGCCGGCGCGCTGGAAGAGACCGCGTCGTCGATGGAAGAACTGACCTCGACCGTGAAGCAGAACGCCGACAATGCGCGCGAAGCCAATACGCTGGCGCAGACCGCCTCGCAGGTGGCGGGCCGCGGCGGCGAGACCGTCGGCCGCGTGGTGCAGACCATGGACGCGATCAACGATTCGTCGAAGAAGATCGTCGACATCATCTCGGTCATCGACGGCATCGCGTTCCAGACCAATATCCTGGCCCTGAATGCCGCCGTGGAAGCGGCGCGCGCCGGCGAACAGGGCCGCGGCTTCGCGGTCGTGGCGAGCGAAGTGCGCAACCTGGCCCAGCGCTCGGCGGCGGCGGCCAAGGAAATCAAGACCCTGATCGGCGACTCGAGCGCCAAGGTCGAGGAAGGCAGCCGCCTGGTGTCGGACGCAGGCCACACCATGCAGGAAATCGTCGACAGCATCGGCCGCGTCACCGCGATCATGTCGGACATCGCCATGGCCAGCCAGGAGCAGTCGGCCGGCATCGAACAGGTGAACCAGGCGATCGCCCAGATGGACCAGGTGACGCAGCAGAACGCGGCGCTGGTGGAAGAAGCGGCGGCGGCCTCGACCTCGATGCGCGAACAGGCGCAATTGCTGGCGCAGCTGGTGTCGACCTTCCGCTTCGAGCCGCAAGCGGGCGGCCGTCCTGCACTCAAGCATGCCGGCCGTCCGGCGCTGGCGATGCGCCAGGCCGCCTGACGCCGACGATTCGTGTCTCCGTTTGACGCCGGGCTGGTCCCGGCGTTTTTTATGGCGTGACCGGATCGACCGGCTCGTAGCCCGCCGCGCGGCGGCTCGAGCGCGCCAGGGTCCAGGCAAAGCCGATGCCGGCCGAGGTGCCGGTGTTCTTCAGGTGCAGCGGACTGTCGCGGTTGGCGCTGCCGGCATACGATTCAAAACGCACGAAGCCGAACAGGCGCAGGTCGGGATTCAACTGGCGCGTGGCAAACAGCCCGACGCGGGTGAGCATCAGGCCGGCGTCGGCGTCATAAGCGGCGCGTGCGGCGTTGGCGTACTGCGGCTGCACCTCGTAGAAATAGCGGTTGATGCGCTTGTCGCCGAACACGACCGAGACATTGCCCTCGACGCTCCACAAGCGGCGCTCGCCGCGCGTCTCATACGCCAGCTTGGGCTCGAAGGTCCAGCCCTGGCGCCGCAGCCCTCCCCTTGCCTCGATCACGGCGCGCAGCGGCAGTTCCGCGCGCAGGCGGCTACGCATCTGGCTGCCCCCGTCGAAATCGGCCACCCGGATCTTCAGGCGCGGCCCGAACTCGAACAGGGCGCCCAGGTCGGGCATGCCGGCGCGGATGTCGACGTCGTCGGAGTCGGACGGCAAGGCGCCGGCCAGGCCCACGTCGAACTCGAGCCGGTCGGAACGGAACAGGCGCGCCCCGATGCCCGACTGGTCGGCGCGCAGGATTTCACCGCGGTACAGCAGGTAGGGCACGGGCAACACGCGGTTGTTGCGATCTTCGGCGCCGGGATAGGCAGGCGCGGTGAGGCCGAAGGCGCCGAGACCGAATTCCCACAGCGGCAAGTCGGCCGGCTCGGACGACTGCGCACCGGCGTGGAGGGAGGGAAGCAGGCATACAGCCGCAATGGCGGCCTTGAAGGTGGGATGCATGGGGCCTCGGGGTCTGGTCGGGTTCACCAGATTCTAGCCGAGGCCACCGCGCAGGCGCGCAATCATGCCGCGATGCGGTTGGCGGCCAGGTCCCAGCCACCGACCGTGCTGCCGCCACCGCCGCCGGCGATTTTCTGCTGTGTATAGCGCCATTTGATCTTGGAATATTTCAGGCTGACGTGCTCATCCAGGATGGCGCCCGGTTCGATGCTGGGCTCGACGGCGCCGATCAGCACGTTCTCGAGTTCGATTTCGAAGTAGCGGATCGGATTGCCGCTGCCATCGGCCCGCATGAATTCCAGCTTTGCTCTGGGAATTGTTTTCCCCATCGCGCAATATTGCATGAGGATGGGACTCGACAGATCGGCCAGCTTACTGAGCGCGATCTCGCGCAGTTCGGCGCGTTCGGCCGTGTGCCCGCCGCTGGTCGACGCGGTGGCGCTGCGGGGCTGGCGGATCCCCCAGTTCACCGAAACGCACTCGATCCAGTCCTTGTGCTTGTCGTCTTGCGACTCGCCTTTGATGCCGTCGATTTGCAGATACACGTCGATTGCCATGTCAACCTTCTGATGAGAGCGCTCATTATTCAGCGGCCCCGGCGCCGATCGGTTGAGTGCACTCAACCGACCTCGGACGGCCAGCCGGTAAATTGAAGATCCGCGGATTGGCGGAGAGCGATCATGGGGAACGGAAACACACGACAAGGCACGGCAGGCGTCAACGACCATCTCGGCATGAGCACTGAAGCGCGTGCCCGCATGCGCAAGCGAGAAGTGGACGTCTATCACTACTATGACGACGGCGGGCGACCGGGGGTAGGCCATTGCACCTGGGGTCCGGGCATTCTTGCACACCGGGGGCCATGCACCAAAGAAGAACTGGGACGCCCCGTCAGCCAGGCCGAGATGGATGCCGAATTCGCGCGCCGGGTCGCGCGGGCCGAACGCGAAGTGCGCAACGGCGTACGCAGGCAGCCGCTCACCCAGGCGCAGTTCGATGCCCTGGTCAGCCTGGCCTACAACGCCGGCGCGCGCGGCAGCAGGGGCACGTGGAAGCTCGTCGAAAAGGGCGATATGGCGGGGGCCGCCATCAATATCAAGAAACTGACCAAGACCACGATCGATGGCAGGCTGGTGGTCGCACGCGGCCTGGTCTCGCGCCGTGCCGAAGAAGCGGCGCCGTTCCTGGCGCCATCCCGATCGAACCAGGATCCCGCATGAGCTTACGCACCCTCGCCTGCCTGCGGCCTGCCGCAATCCTCGCACTTGCTGCAAGCGTGCTCCTGCCTGCACTCGCCGCCGGGCCGATCAGGCCGAACGATGACATCCTGGGACAATGGCGCATCACCCGGATGCTGGATGCTTCGAACGTCACGGCGCTCGACGACCGGCAGGCCGCGCGCCTGGTCGGCAAGCTCTTCGTGGTCGAACCGGGCATGGTGTCGATGGATGGCGAAGTGTGCGACGAGCCCGAGTTCACGCGCCACTATGAAGACGCGGTGCGCTACCTGCGCGAAGACGCGCATGCCTCATCGTGGAAACTGGGCCTGCCCCTGACCGTGACGGTCATCGACCTGTCCTGCACGGAAGCGCTGGTCAAGGGTCACGACCACATCGTGGTCCTCTGGAAGGGCGTGTTCTTCGACGCGGTGAAGCGATCGCCTGGCCTGCCCGGCCAGGCGAAGTAGGCGTTTCATCGCCCATGCGCGCATGTAGCTGTTACGGCCAGATCGCCTGCAGCATCGCCGCCAGGTTGTAGCCGCCCTTGATCAGCTGGGTCTTGGCGATCTCGGAGCTCGGCACCGGATAGTGCTGCGGCACCTCCAGCGCGAAGGTGTAGTAGGTCTCGCCCTTCTTGCCGGTCTGCGGGGTCAGGCTGCCCGGCACCACGTCCTTGTAGGCCAGCTTGGCCGACACCAGGCCGTCCTCGACCCACTGCACCGGCCAGGTCGAGACGTCGCCCTGCGCCCGCTTGAGCTGGGGCTGGCTGGCGACCGCCACGTCGGCGAACTGCTCCGGCGTGCGCGTCTTGATGCGGCGGAACGCATAGTCGACCGTGGTGCTGTCCCAGTAGGAGTGGAACGGCTTGGTCAGCGCCGCCGGCACGCCTTCCTTGACGACCACCGGCTCCCCTGGAGGAATCACGCCGTCCGACAGGGCGGACAGGCGTGCGTTATCCAGCAGCAGGTTGTTGCCGCCGCGCGAGTCGAAGACCAGGGTCTCGTCGATCTCGGCGCGGTTTTTCGGCACCACGAACTTGCCGTCCCTGGAAACAAACGCCGACCCCACGTGCAGCGGCTGGTGGATGTCGCCGGCGAAGTGGGCCAGCAGGATCAGGGCCTGGCGCTTGGTGAACTTGTGCGGATTCAGGGCGGGGTCAACCTTGCCCTGCAGGACGGCGATGCACTGCTCCAGCGTCTGCACGATGTCGACCTCGCTCGTGCCCACGCCATGCTCATGGTAGTGGTCCAGCTGGAACGGGACATTGGTGTAGTGGTATTCGCCGTGGCGCGGATTGCCGGCCACATACTCGACCATCTCGGGCGTCTGCGGGCCGCAGAACGTGCCCTTGACGCAGTCGGCCCAGTTGGCGACCGAGGCCAGCGATTCGCCCGGCTGCAACAGCTGCGCGATTTCCTTGTGCGCGTTGCTGCCCTTGAGCAGGCGGTCGGCGATGGCGCCGATGGCGCGGTGGCCGTCGCGGCCCCAGGCGGCGGCGTCGGGCGCGGCCACCGATGCGAAGACGCCGGTCAGCGCCAGCGCGCATGCGAGTTTTTTCATGGTGATTCCTTGTCGTTTCAGTTGACCTTGCGGATGCGTGGCGCCGGGTTGGCAACCCCGGGGGCGATGGCGGCGCCCTGCCCCTCGATCTTCTTCAGCCAGGCGATGAAGCCGTCCAGGTCGCGCATGCCGGTGTCGACGCGCGCCGTCCCGTGGCGGAACTCCGGATAACCGTCGCTGCCTTCGGCCAGGAAGTTGTTGGTGGCGATGCGATAGGTGGCGCCGTCCTGGATCTCCTTGCCGTTCAACCTGAGGCTGCCCGGCACCAGGCGGCTGCCTGCCGGACGCTTCGGGTCCCAGGCATAGGTGAAGCCCTCGGAAATCTGCAGCACCGACGAATTCGAATCGACGCCGTCGGCCCACTGGCGTTCGAGCAGGGAGCGGATCTGTGCGCCGCTCAGGTCCATCACGACCGTCGTGTTGCCGAACGGGAGCACCACCTGGGCCTGGCCGAAGGCCACCATGCCGTCGGGCCCGGCCTCGAGGTCGCGGCGGATGCCGCCATTGTTCATGAAGGCCAGTTGCGCGCCCAGGTGACGGGCCGAATCGAGCGCCGCATCGGCGATCATATTGCCCAGCACCGACTCGCCGGCATCATTGGTCTTGCGCAGCACGGGGGCGCCGGCCACCCGGGCGATCGGGCGATTCAGGGCTTCCTTGCTGCGCTCCTTCACCTGCGCCACGAAGGCCGTCATCTTCGGGTCGGCCGGGTACGCGCCCGGTTTCATCACCACGTTCTTCACCTCGAGGTTGCTGATCGCCCCCGTCGCCGGCTCGACCTGCATCGACACGCGGGTGAGCAGGTGGCCGGCGGTGTCGGCCTGGGTCACGGTGCGGCCGTCGACCTCGCACAGGTAGCCCTGGTGCGAGTGGCCGGTCAGCACCAGCCTGACCGACGGGTCGATTTTTTTCACCACGTCGACGATGTCGCCCTTGAGCTGCGCGCAGCCGGCCTGCAGCGGCGACTCCACCGTGCGGCCGCCCTGGTGCACGAGCGCCACGATGACCTGCGCGCCGGCGGCGCGCATGGCCGGCAGCGTGCGGTTGATCGCCTCGGCCTCGTCATCGAAGCGCAGGCCGGCCACGCCGGAAGCCACCACCATGTTCGGCGTGTCCTTCAGCACCACGCCGACCAGGCCGACCTTGATGCCCTTCACTTCCTCGATTTTGAAGCCCGGGATCACGGGCTTGCCGGTGGCCGCGTCGATCACGTTGGCGCCCAGGTAGGTGAATCTGGCGCCGCCAAAGTCCGGGGTGAACTTGCAGGCGCGGGTCGGATGCGGCGAATCGCAGCCGCCCTTCTGCTGGCGCAGCAGTTCCTTGCGGCCGCCGTCGAATTCATGGTTGCCAAGCGCGCTGGCGCGCAGGCCCAGCATGTTCATCACTTCGATGGTCGGCTCGTCGGCCCACAGCGACGACAGCGCCGGGCTGGCGCCGACGATGTCGCCGGTGGACACCAGCAGCAGGTCCTTGTCTTCCTTGCGCCAGGCCTGCAGGGCCGCGGCCACCGCTTCGGCGCCGCCGGCGCGCATGACTTCTTCCCTGCCGTCCGCATGCTTCAGGACGTAGCGGCTCGGTTCGAGGTTGCCGTGGAAGTCGTTCAGCGACACGAGATTGAGGGTCACCGGCCCCTGGGGCGCGCTGACGCAGCCGGCCAGCAGCAGCGCCATGGTGAGGGTGGAAAGACTGGCGCATGCGCGGCGCGAAACGATCATCGGAACACCTTTAGTGGATGCGGACCGGCGCGAACGGCGGATCCGGAAAAACGGAGCTCGAGCGAACTCGACAGCCAACATTATCCCACGCGGCTCGTGCGCGGAAAATCCTTACGCTGGCTGGGCTCCTACCTTTTTAAAAGAAAAAACGGCCGGTGTTGCCACCGGCCGTTTCGACATGCTCATGCTACGAATTCGACGTGCTTAGAATTCGTACTTGAGGGTTGCCTGGATCGCCCACTGCGACTCGCCCTTCGACTGCTTCAGGTCTTGACGCTCGACGTCGTTACGCACGACGTAGACGTAACGACCTTGTGCATCGGTACCTGCGAAGTCGACGAAGCTACGCGCCTGGCCACCGGCCGACTGGAACGCGACTTCTTCGGTACGGCCCCACTTCTTGTTCAGCAGATTGCCGAAGTTCATGAAGTCGAGCGTGAAGGTTGCCTTGTTGCGCTTGAACAGGCCTGGAATTTCCTGGCTGATGCGCACGTCGAAGGTGTTGACCCATTGCGAGGTGCTGTTGTTACGCTTTACGACACCACCGGCGGCGCCATGCAGGCCCTTGTTGGCATTGACGACGTCCCAGAAACGCTGCTCGTTCGAACGGTTGGCCGCGGTGTCGCCGAAGAACACGACTTCGCCGGAACCGAACGCGGTCGGGATGTACATCAGGTCGTTGCCGGACAGGTTGTCGCCGTTCATGTCGTTGTTGAACGTCCAGCTGTACGGACGGCCTTCACGACCTTCGTAGAACACGCCGAAACGGGTGTTGTAGTTGTCGAAGAACTTCTTCTGGAAGTTCAGCAACGCGTTCACGCGGTTCTTGATGGCGTAGCTCGAGGTCGCGGCGACTTCTTCGTTCGGGTTGAACACCGAACGGCCGTTGAAGTTCGAGTTCGACACCGACGAGGTCAGCGGCGAGACTTCGGTCGCATCGGTGTAGGTGTACGACACCGACCAGCCGAGGCCCTTCGTCATCGGCTGCGACAGCGACATGGTGACCACTTTCGCGTCGCCCTTGTCGGTATCGCGCGCCACCAGCACGTTGTTGAAGCTGCGGTTGCTCAGCGCGCGGTTGGTTGCGCCGCTGTTGCTGATCAGGGTCGCGGCATTGTTCGACACGCCATAGCTGGCCTGATTCAGGCCCGCTGCATTCCAGAACAGCTGACGGCCATCGGCAGAGCCGATCGCGGTCGGGGCGCCCAGGTTCAGGTGCTCGTAATAGATGGCGTGCTTGTTCTTGGTGTACAGCAGCTCACCACCGAACACCAGGCCGCCCCATGGCAGTTCGGTATCGAAGGCCAGGTTGGTCTTCCAGATCGCCGGCTGGCGGAAGCTCGGATCCAGGAAGTCGACGTTGGCGGCAGGCACGGCGCCCGACACGTTCGGCTGGTTGTCCGGATTCGTGCTGAACAGGCCACCGGTGGTCGGGCAACGGGTTGCGCCGACGCCCGAGCAGCTGATGGTCGCGGTGGCGACGCCCGAGGTGGAGAACGGGTTCGACATCCACACGGCGGCGGCGGCGCCCTGGAACAGGCCGAAACCACCGCGCAGCTGGGTTGGGCGCGGCGAATTGTCGAAGCGGTAGTTGAAGCCGACGCGTGGCTGGACCAGGTCGGTGCCGTCGATGGTCCGGGTATTGTCCAGACCGAAGCCGCCCGACTGGCGCACGCCGGTGGCCGGGTTGGCTGCGACCAGCGGCTGGGCCGCGGCGGCGTTGTACAGCGGACGGTTGTTGATGTCGTTACGGTCGTAACGCACGCCGTAGGTCAGGGTCAGCTGGTCGTTGACGGCCCAGGTATCCTGCAGGAACAGACCGGTGTTCTTGGTGTCGAAGCGCGCGATCGCGTCCTCGATCGATGCGCCCGGCAGACCGCGCTGCACGCTGTAGCTCAGCGGACGGCCGCGGCGGAAGTTCTCGAGCACGGCGGCTTCGACTTGCGCATTGGTCGCGCGCGCGCAGCTCGGCAGCGCGCCGAAGCTGTAGAAGTTCGCATCGGCCGAATCCAGGCAGGCGAAGGTGTATTCGCCGAACAC
Source organism: Massilia sp. UYP11 (assembly GCF_050434805.1). Lineage (NCBI taxonomy): Bacteria > Pseudomonadati > Pseudomonadota > Betaproteobacteria > Burkholderiales > Oxalobacteraceae > Massilia > Massilia sp. UYP11. The sequence goes on along the minus strand of NZ_JBNDJE010000006.1, from coordinate 133,809 downwards.
GCCCTGCAGGAAGGCGTTGTAGATCTCGGTCTTGGTGTGGTCGGCGCCGAACTTGAGTTCGTGGTCGCCCACGATCCAGTTCGCGCCGGCGTACAGGTCGGTGGTCTTGTTGCCCAGCACGTTGTTGTGACGGCTACGCTCGGTACCGAAGTTCAGGAAGCGGTTGCCGCTGGCCAGGCCGGCCGGCGCGCCTGGCGGCAGCGCGCCCGAGAACTGCAGGGCCATCGATGGCGTACGGGTCGCGTTGACCGGGGCCGAATCGTAGTCGCGGGTCGAGTACTTGAACTCGGTCGAGAAGTTCGCGGTCCAGTCCGAGAACACCTGGGCGACGACGGTCTCGATTTCCTTGCCCTGGTTGTAGAAGCTCGACGACAGGCCGACGCCGGTGTTCGAGAAGCCCGGGAAGAACGGCTCGCCCTGCGTGGTCTTGGCGTAGCGCAGGTTGGCGCGGTGGTCGTCGGTGATGTTCCAGTCGAACTTCACCATGCGCTCTTTCGAGGTCAGCATGGCGCCGGTCGGGACGGCCGGGGTGCCGATGTCGAGGCCATAGCCCTGGGCGATCTGCTGCGCGCCGGCGATGGCCGACTGGGTGATGCCGACGGTGGTGCCGGCGCCGGAACCGATCGGTCCGAAGTCCGGGCTCGAACGCGAGCTCTCGAAGTTTTCGGCCAGGGCGAAGATGAACAGCTTGTCCTGGATCAGCGGACCCGATGCCCACACACCCTTGGTGGTTTCCTTCGACTTCGGCGGTTCGCTGTAGGTGTCGGTGACCACGTCGTAGCGATCGCCCGCCATGGTGTCGTTGCGGAACACGTAGTACACGCCGCCACGATAGGTGTTGGTGCCCGACTTGGTCACGGCGTTGATGTTGGCGCCGGTGTAGCCCTTCTGGGTCACGTCGTAGTTGGCGACGTTGACCTGCACCGACTGGATCGCTTCGATCGAGATCGGCTGGCGCGCGGTCGGGCTGCCGTTCGATTCCAGGCCGAAGGTGTCGTTGATGGCGACGCCGTCGATGGTCATCGAGTTGTAGCGCGAGTTCTGGCCGGCGACCGAGATTTCGCCGCGGTCCTTGTCGGTCTGCGACACGCGCGGGTCGGCACGGGCATAGTCCTGCAGGTTGCGGTTGATCGACGCCTGGGTCTGCAGCTGGGTATTGCTGATAGAGGTGCCCGCGCCCATGTTATTGCTCGAGAAGATTTCCGAGCGAACAGCCGAGCCGGCCACGGTCACGGTCTGGATGCCGACGGTCGCGTCGACGGTCGCGGTCTGGGCCAGTTCGACGTAGACGTCGTTACGGGTCTCGGTGACGCCATCCTTGGTGATGGTAATCGTGTAGGGACCACCCACGCGCAGGCCGCGCGCGGTGTAGCGCCCTTCGGCGTCGGTGACGACATTGCTGACAGAACCCGACTCGACGTGCACGATCTGCACTTGTGCGCCGGCCGCCGGTGCGCCCGCAGCGTTCGAAATGCGGCCGCCGATGGCGGACGTGGTGTTCTGTGCAAACGACGGCGACGCCGCCAATGCAACCGACAAAGCCAGCGCCAATTTGGTGAGCCGGATCTGCTGTTGAGTGATCATTGATTACCCCAAAAAGAACTTCAATTTATTGTTGGACGCCCGGGCGGACGCCCTCCCCTACGATGTACTGCTTGTATTTTTTGCTTGATGCGGCCAGCGCTTCAGCCGGCAAGCGGCTGCGATTTTATCGTTACAATGTTTCAACAAAGTTACACGACAGAGTAGTGAGATACAGCGCAATCCCGCCCAATATGCATGAGCTTTGAACAACCCGACAAATTCGTTTTGGCTTGGCTATTCAGAGCTTTTACGTATAAATCGCTGTGTAAGTGTTGTCTGTACGCGACATAATCAGAGTGCTGTCGGCCCAAATATGACAAGGCGGGATTATATGTGCGGCAATCTTGCGCGGAATTTTTTTGATAAAAATTCCGTCGAAGCGCCGTGGGAACGAAGATTTTTGTAGCGTGAAGACGACATAAGTTAATTTTTAATTAACTTAGTGCCGGGGAGTCGCGGGGGATGATGACAAGATGGCGACCCGGCGGGCGCCGGGCCGCGCAAGTCACACTTTATTTGGCGCGGACCGCCAGGGCGCTCAGCCCCGCGATCTTTGCTTCGAATTCGGTGTAACGTTGGTCCAGCTGGCGGGTCAGCCGTTGCTTTTCCGCCACGGGCAGGAAGGCGTAGCGGATGCTGTTGTACGAGGCCTTCTTCACTTCCGCGTAGCTCGGCTTGAACTGGCTGGCGAACTGCACGTACTCATGCGACAGCGTGTGGCGGGTCACGCCGGCGTCGTCGGTCGAGATCACGTAGGGCACGCCGTATTTGCGGTACAGGTTGAGCGGGTGGTTCGCGCTCGACACGCCGCTGATGAAGGCATTCGAGGTCAGGTTGATCTCGACCGGGATGTCCTTCTCGCGCATGGTCTTCATGATGCCGAGGGCATTCGCCTCGTGCGCCAGGTCCAGGCCGTGGCCGATGCGGTTGGCGCCCGCCACCGCCAGCGCCTGGTCGATGTGGAATTTCAGGCCTTCCGGCGGCACGTCGCCCAGCGCCAGTTCGCCCGCATGCATCGCCACCTTCACGTCCGGGTAGACCGACTTCAGGAAGCGGAACATCTTCATGTGGAGAACGTAGTCGCGCATCGCCACGTGGGTGCTTTCCTGGCCCACGATGTTCAGGCCAACGATGCGCCCGCCCTTGCTCGCCGCCTTGAAGCTCGACACCATGGCCGAGAACACCTGTGACGGGTTCAACAGGCGCAGCGTGTAGTTCTGGTAGCGCATGGTGAAGCGCTCGTCGTCGATGCCTTCCGAGGCCGCATGGATCTGCGCGACGAAGTCGTCGATCGACTTGTTGAAGGCGGCGTCCTGGTCCAACGCCTTGAGCTTGGCGCGCAGCGCATCGTCGAGCGCCTTGTCGTCGTTCACATGGGTCCAGGTCTGGCTGTCGAAATCCGGGTTGGCGATGAAGGGCGACAGCAGGAACATCGTTTCGATGTAGCCGACATTTTCCGCGATCGCGCGCCCCTTGATCTCAAGCAGACCTTCACGCAGGTTGTCGTTGGCCACCGGGCCGAAGTAGCCGAAGGTCTGGAAGAAGCGCTGGTCGGGCGCCGGCTGCAGATGCGTGTGGTTGTAGAAATCCCTGTTCGACCAGCGCTTGGCCACTTCGCGCCAGGCATCTTCGTCGGCGCGCACCTCGGCGCCCGAGCGGCAGACCCGCTGCGCCGCCGGTTTCGCGCGCTCGGCGGCGACGGTGGCCTTGTCGGTCTCGATGCGCCAGGTCTGGGTGTCGATGCAGAAGCCCTGCTTGTCGACGAATTCGGTATAGGTCTCGGCGTACACCGAACCCGAATAATGGTGGTGCAGGTCGCCGCCCTTCGGCATCTGGGTGAAGAACAGCGTCAGCTCGGACAGCTTCGGCTGCTCGCCCGCGATCAGGCCCGCGTAGTGGCGGGCGGTGGCCGCTTCATTGGCGCTGGCGGCGGGCTCCTTGGCCCAGGCCGGGGCGCCGGCCACGGCCAGCGCCAGCAGCGCGCCGCCGGGGAATAGCTTGTGCATGGTGTGCTTTCTGGATGAGATCGAATCGCGCCACTCTAACTGCTTCGTTCACCATTGGCAATATTGTGAAACCCGTCCGTTTCACGCGCGTGCATGCACCCGGCGTCCACCCGAATAGGTGGCGGCAACCGTGCGGTCGTCGCCCAGCAGCGCCAGCGCGAACAGCAGTTCTTCCAGCGAATTGCAATGGCGCGTCCTGCGCGCCAGCAGCGGCGTGGCCTCGCGGTCGAGCACCACGAAGTCGGCTTCCAGGCCAGGCTGGAAGCTGCCGATCGTGTCGTCCAGGCGCATGCTGCGCGCCGCGCCCAGGGTGGCGAGATAGAACATGCGCAGCGCCGGCAGGTAGCTGCCCTTCAGGCGCGCCACCTTGTAGGCTTCGTTCATGGTCTGCAGCATCGAGAACGAGGTGCCGGCGCCGACGTCGGTGCCCAGCGACAGCAGCACCCGCGCGCTGTCGGCGCGTTCGAAATCGAACAGGCCGCTGCCCAGGAACAGGTTCGAGGTCGGGCACACGGCGGCGGCCGACCCGGTGGCCGCCATGCGCGCGAAGTCTTCGTCGTCGAGCCAGATGCAGTGGCCGAACAGCGCGCGCGGACGCATCAGGCCGAAACGTTCGTACACATCCAGGTAGCTGCGCGCCTGCGGGAACAGTTCGCTCACCCAGGTGCACTCGTCCTTGTTTTCCGAGACGTGGGTCTGGATGAAAGTGTCCGGGTGGCGCGCCGCCAGTTCGCCGGTCAGGCGCAGCTGGACGTCGGTCGAGGTCGGGGCGAAGCGCGGCGTGATCGCGTACAGCGACCGTCCGCGCTTGTGCCATTTATTGATCAGGTCTTCGCTTTGCCCCAGGTCGCCCTCAAGGTCGCGCAGGAAATCCGGGCAGTTGCGGTCCATCAGCACCTTGCCGGCCACCATGCGCAAGTCGCGCGCTTCGCTCGCTTCAAAAAAGGCGTCGACCGACTGCGGATGCACGGTGCAGTACACCACGGCGGTGGTGGTGCCGCAGCGCAGCAGCTCGTCCAGGAAGAACTCGGCGGTCGGGCGCGCATGCGCCGGGTCCTCGAAGCGGCGCTCGGTCGGGAAGGTGTAGGTCTCCAGCCATGGCAACAGGCCCGGCGCCGGCGAGGCGATCATGTCGGTCTGCGGGTAATGCAGGTGGGTGTCGATGAAGCCGGGCGCGATCAGCTTGCCGCGGTAGTCGACCGGCTCCAGGCCGGGCGGCAGGGTCGGCGCCAGCGCGGCGTAGTCGCCGGCGGCCCTGACCCTGCCATTTTCAATGATCAGCAGGCCGTCTTCATGCCACAGCGCGGCCCCGTCGTCGAAGGCCGGGTCGGCGCGAAAGTGCAGCAAGCCGGCACGGTAGGCTTGCACATTGGATGATACGGTGGACATTACGAGAGTTCCGGTTGTTCTTCAGGATGGTGGGCAGCTTCCCACACGGACAGCAGCTGGGCCGCGACGGAGGCGGCAATCACGGCCGGGGCCTTGCCCTTGACGCCGGGCAGGCCGATCGGGCACACCATATCGCCGATGCGCGCGGCATCGACGCCGCGTTCGCGCAGGCGCGCCTCGAACTGGCTGCGTTTGGTACCCGATCCTATCAGGCCGAACCAATCCTTGCAGGAATCGCCGTGCGCTCGAGACAGGATCGCGTGGCACAGGCGCAGGTCGAGCGCGTGGCTATGGGTCATGACCAGGAAGCTGGTGCCGGGGGCGGCGCGCTCGACCAGCGCTTCCGGGGTGTCGGTCGCTTCCACCGTCACATTGGCGGGATGGTGGTCCGGGAACAGGTCGTCGCGCTCGTCGACCCAGGTGACGCGGCAGGGCAAGTGCGCCAGCGCGCGCACGATGGCGGCGCCGACGTGGCCGGCGCCGAACAGCATCAGGTGCGCGCGCGGGGCGAGGACGGCGTCCAGCAGCCAGCGGCGAGCGCCCTCGCCTTGCACCACCCGGGTCTGCAACGCCGGGGAAGAGGATGGCATGCCGGCATGGGCGGCGCCGGCCAGGTGGCGGCCCGCCTCGTCGCGCAGGGCCCATTCGCCGGCGCCGTCGAGGGCGACCAGGCGCCACGTGTCCTGGCCGCGGCGCGCGCGCAGGAAGGCCATCTGCTCGACTTCCAGGCGCTCGAAGGCGAGCCAGGCGACGCCGCCGCAGCACTGGCCCAGGCTTGGCCCCAGCGCGAAGCGCTCGAAGCGGCGCGCCTCGCCCAGTTGCAGCATGAGGCGGGCGATGTCCAGGGCGCGATGCTCGAGGTGGCCGCCGCCGATGGTGCCGTCGAAATCCCCGGCGCGCACCAGCATCTTCGCGCCCGGCTCGCGCGGCGCCGAGCCTTTCACGGCCGCCACCGTGACCAGCACGGCGGCGCTGCCCTGCTGCGCATCGAGCCAGTCGTGCGTCATGCGCGCGCCGCCTCGACGAATGCGACCGCTTTCAGTATTTCTTCGGACGTCGCCGGGGCGTTCAAAGGCGGATTGACCCGGTGCCCGCCGACGCTCGAGATGGCGTCGCGGATGGCGAAGAAGACCGAGAACGGCAGCAGCAGCGGCGGCTCGCCGACCGCCTTCGAGCGGTGGATGCTGTCCTCGACGTTGGCGTTGTCGAACAGGCGCACGCGGAAGTCCTCGGGGCAATCCGAGACCGCCGGAATCTTGTAGGTCGACGGCGCATGCGTCATGAGTTTGCCGGCCGGGTTCCACCACAGTTCTTCCGTCGTCAGCCAGCCCATGCCCTGGATGAAGGCGCCTTCGACCTGGCCGATGTCGATCGCCGGATTGAGCGAGCGGCCGGCGTCGTACAGCGCATCCACGCGCAGCAGCTTCCATTCGCCGGTGAGCGTGTCGACCACGACCTCCGACACCGCCGCGCCATAGGCGAAGTAGGAGAACGGCCGGCCGGTCATCGTCTTCGGATCCCAGTGCAGGCCGGGCGTCGCATAAAAACCGTCGGACCACAGCTGCACCCGCGCCAGGTAGGCTTTCGCCACCAGTTCCTCGAACGGCAGCGCCATGCCGGCGACGAACACGGTCCCGGCCGCGAAGCGCACCTCGCTCGCCTGCCCGCCGTGCAGGCCGGCGGCGAAATCGGCCAGGCGCGCGCGGATGGTGCGCGCCGCGTCCTGGGCCGCCTTGCCGTTCAGGTCGGCGCCGGTGGAGGCCGCCGTGGCCGAGGTGTTGGCGACCTTGGACGTGTTGGTGGCGGTGACGCGCACCCGCGCCAGGTCCACGCCCAGCTCGTGCGCCACCACCTGCATCACCTTGGTGTTGATGCCCTGCCCCATCTCGGTGCCGCCATGGTTGACCAGGACCGAGCCATCCACGTAGACGTGCACCAGCGCCCCGGCCTGGTTCAGGTGGCTGACGTTGAAGGCGATGCCGAACTTGAGCGGCGTGAGCGCCAGGCCCTTCTTGAGCACCGGGCTGGCGCGGTTGTATTCGAGGACGGCGGCGCGCCGGGCGCGGTAGTCGCTGTCGGCTTCGAGCTCGGCCACCAGCTCGGGGAGCACGTTGTCGACGATCTCCTGGCCGAAGGGGGTGACGTTGCGCTCCGTCTTGCCATAGAAGTTCAGGCGCCGCACGTCGAGCGCATCGCGCTGGAGGTTGCGCGCGATCTCGTCGAGCACGTACTCGATGGCGATCGCGCCCTGCGGCCCGCCGAAGCCGCGAAATGCCGTGTTCGACTGGGTGTTGGTCTTGCCGCAGGCGGCGCGGATCTCGACGTCGGACAGGTAATAGGCGTTGTCGAAGTGGCAGACCGCGCGCGTCGCGACCGGGCCCGACAGGTCGGCCGAGTAGCCGGCGCGGGTGACCATGTCGACCTTGGCCGCCAGGATGCGGCCGTCGTCGTCGTAGCCGACCTGATACTCGTAGTGGAAGCAGTGGCGCTTGCCCGTGACCAGCATGTCGTCGTCGCGGTCGGCGCGCAGCTTGACCGGGCGGCCCGACCGCACGGCCGCGATGGCCGCCGCCGCCGCCCACAGCGCCGACTGCGATTCCTTGCCGCCGAAGCCGCCGCCCATGCGGCGGCACTCGACCGTCACGTGATGCGAGTGCAGGCCCAGCGCATGCGCGACCACGTGCTGCATCTCGCTCGGGTGCTGGGTCGAGCAGTAAACGTGCATGCCGCGGTCTTCGCCGGGGATCGCATAGGCGATCTGCCCTTCGAGGTAGAACTGTTCCTGGCCGCCCACGTGCAGCTCGCCCTTGACCGTGTGCGGCGCGCGCGCGAACGCCTGCGCCGCGTCGCCCCGGGCCAGGCGCATCGGCGGCAGCACGTACGAGGCGGCGGCGCGCGCCGCCTGCGGCGTGAGAATGGCCGGCAGGTCGTCGTAGTCGACCTCGGCCAGGCGCGCCGCGCGGCGCGCATTGTCGTGGCTGTCGGCGACGACGATGAAGATCGGCTGGCCCACGTACTGGACCAGGCCGTCGGCCAGGATCGGATCGTCGTGGACGATCGGCCCGCAATCGTTCAGGCCCGGAATGTCGCGCGCCGTCAGCACGGCGACCACGCCGCGGCTGGCCGCCACCTGCGCCAGATCGATCGACTTGATGCGCGCATGCGCGCGCGCCGACAGGCCGAGGGCCGCGTGCAGCGTGCCGGCCAGCTCGGCGATGTCGTCGGTATAGGTGGCCTGGCCGCGCACGTGCAGCTCGCTTGACTCGTGCTGGCGTGCGCGGCCGACTTCGGCCCAGGCGTCCATGCGTTTCAAGCCGGCGTCGTTCATGGTCGTTTCCTCACAGGCTGGCAAAGGCGTTGACGGCGCTGGCCGGCAGCGGATTATCCGGGCGCGTTTCCAGCCAGAACCGGTGCAACAGGTTTTGCGCGGCGCGCATGCGGTAGCTGCCGGAGGCGCGCGCGTCGCTCAGCGGCGCATAGTCGCGCGTGAGCGCGGCCATTGCCGCGCGCAGCGTGGCTTCGCTCCAGGCCTGGCCGCGCAGGACGGCTTCGGCCTCGGGCGCGCGCTTCGGGGTGGCCGCCATGCCGCCGAAGGCGATGCGCGCATCGAGGATGGTGTCGCCATCGAGCGTCACGGCGAAGGCGGCGCACACGGCCGAGATGTCCTGGTCGAAGCGCTTGGCCAGTTTATAGGTACGAAAGCGCAGCCCATCGGTTGGCAGCGGCACGCGCACGGCTTGCACGAACTCGCTTGCGCGCAGATCTTTCTGCTGGTAGCCCAGATAGAAATCTTCCAGCGCCAGCACGCGCATGCCCTCGGCGCCATTGAGCACCACCTGGCTGCCCAGCGCGATCAGCCACGGCATCGAATCGCCGATCGGCGAACCGTTGGCGACGTTGCCGCCGAGGGTGCCGGCATTGCGGATCGGGAGCGAGGCAAAGCGCTGCCAGAGTTCGGACAGCTCGGCCGGATAGCGCTCGCACAGCGCCGCGTAGGCATCCTGCAGCGAGACGCCGGCGCCGATCTCGAGCATGCCGGCATCGATACGCACGCGCTTGAGCGCCTCGACCTGGCCCAGGTAGATCACGTCGCCCAGCGTGCGCAGCTGCTTGGTGACCCACAGGCCGACGTCGGTCGAACCGGCCAGCAGCAAGGCGGCAGGGTGCGCGGCGCGCAAGGCCACCAGTTCGTCCAGCGTGCGCGGCGCGTGGAAGCGCTGGCCGTCGGCCGCGTAGCTCAAGCCAGTGCTGCGCTGCAGGCCGCGCAGGCGCCCGGCCAGCGCCGCCTTGTCGAAAGCGACCGGCGGGAGTTCGACCATGCGGCGCGCGGCGTCGATGATGGGACGGTAGCCAGTGCAGCGGCACAGGTTGCCGGACAGTGCATCGTCGATGGCGGCGCGCGCCGGCGCGCGGCCCTCCTGCTTGAGGTACATGCCCCACAGCGACATGGCAAAGCCCGGCGTGCAGAAGCCGCACTGGGAACCGTGGCACTCGACCAGGGCCTGCTGCACCGGATGCAGCGCGCCGTCGGCCTGGGCCAGGTCTTCGACCGTGAACAGCGCCTTGCCGTCCAGCGTCGGGGTGAACTGGATGCAGGCGTTGACGGCCTTGAGCGCCACCTCGCCGTTTTCCAACGAACCGACCACCACCGTGCAGGCGCCGCAGTCGCCTTCGGCGCAGCCTTCCTTGGTGCCCGTGCAGCGCAAGTCCTCCCGCAGGTGTTGCAGGACGGTGCGCGTCGGCGGCGCGTCGCGCAGTTCGCGCACCTCGCCACGAAAGAGGAATCGGATCGGTTCTGACATGCCTGTCTCGAAGTGGACTTTACTGTTCGCCAAGGGCGGAAGGCTACCATCCGCCAGCCATACTCATATCATCATATTCCGATATTGATTATCATCAGATCTAAATATCCTGTGCGCGCGCCCGGCACGTCATTCCACACAAGGATGCACCGTTTTCCAGTGATTGGCGATATCGATGCGGCGCGTCACCCACACACGGTCATGCCGCATCACATAATCGAGGAAGCGCGCCAGCGCCGCCGTCCGCCCGGGCCGCCCCGCCAGGCGGCAGTGCAGGCCGACCGACAGCATCTTCGGCCGGTTGAGGCCCACGGGGTCGCCTTCGGCGTAGAGCACGTCGAACGCGTCCTTCAGGTAATCGAAGAACTGGGTGCCTGAATTGAAGCCCTGGGCCGTGGCGAAGCGCATATCGTTGGTGTCGAGCGTGTACGGCACCACCAGGTGCGGCACGGCGCGCACGACGCCGTTGGCGTCAAGCGCATCGACCCGCTGCCAGAACGGCAGGTCGTCGCCATAGTGGTCGGCGTCGTAGACGAAGCCGCCGTGCTCGACCACCAGCCGGCGCGTATTGGGCGAGTCGCGTCCCGTGTACCAGCCCTGCGGCGCGGCGCCGGTCAGGGAGCGCATGATCTCGACGGCCTCTTTCATGTGCGCGCGCTCGGTCGCCTCGTCGACGTTCTGGTACGAGATCCAGCGCAGGCCGTGGCAGGCGATCTCGTGCCCCAGCTCGCGAAACGCGGCGACGGCGTCGGAGTGGCGCGCCAGCGCCTGCGCCACGCCGAACACGGTCAGGGGCAGCCGGCGCTCCTCGAACAGCCGCAGCAGGCGCCACAGGCCGGCGCGCGCGCCGTATTCATACAGCGACTCCATGCTCATGTGGCGTGCCGGAAAGGCGCTGGCGCCGACGATCTCGGACAGGAAGGTCTCGGAGGCCGGGTCGCCGTGCAGCACGCAGTTCTCGGCGCCCTCTTCGTAGTTCAGCACGAACTGCAGGGCGATGCGCGCGCCGCCGGGCCAGCGCGCATGCGGCGGATTGCGGCCGTAGCCGGCCAGGTCGCGCGGATAGGAAACTGCCATGGCGTCCCTCGACAAGGAAGAATACGCTCGATCATATATTGCAACGACCACGACGGTATATGAGCAGACGCATATGCCGGCTCTCGGCGCCGATATACGCTTCAGGCGCGCAATAAAAATGCGGCGACGCCTGTCCGTCGACGGCGGCGTTATGATGCGCTTTCCTCCACGCTCTTCCGACAAGGACCAGGATGGGAAAACTGACCACCCACGTACTCGACACCGCCCACGGCTGCCCCGGCGCCGGCATCCGGGTCGAGCTGTACGCCCTCGGCGCCGACGGCCGCACGCTCCTGACCAGCACGCTGACGAACGACGACGGCCGCTGCGGCGCACCCCTGCTGGAAGCGGCCTCGCTGCGGGCCGGCCAGTACGAACTGGTGTTCCATGCCGGCGACTACTACGCGGCGCGCGGCGTCGACCTTCCCGCCCCCCGTTTCCTGGACCGCATCACGCTCTGCTTCGGCATCGCCGACCCCGACCAGCACTACCACGTGCCGCTGGTGATGACGCCGTGGTCGTATTCGACCTACCGCGGCAGCTAGCGGACTTCTGCTGTCCGGGCCGCGCAGGAAGACGCACCGCGCTGAAAAAAAAATTGCTATGCTTGGCTGCGAGATACTACCGCTGGAGCAGAGGCGCGCATGGCATTGCACATCGTTCATTTCATCGGCCCAATCAACCACCAATCCGCCTGCACGGTGCGCAACTGTTGCCTGGAGGCGCTGCAAAAAGGCGCGACCGAGATCGCGCTGCACATGTCGACCGAGGGCGGCAACATGACGGCCGGCTTCGCGCTCTACTTCTTCCTGAAGTCGCTGCCTATCCCGCTCACCACCCACAATATCGGCAGCGTCGAATCGGTCGGCGTGGTGATCTTCCTGGCCGGCCAGAAGCGCTATGCCTGTCCCGGCACGCGCTTCCTGATCCACCCGCTGCACTGGGGCTTCGGCAACCTGGTGGCGGCCGACCATGCGCGCGTGTCGGAGTGGCGCGAGTGCCTGGATTTCGACGCCGACCGCTACGCCAGCATCTTCCGCGAGACCACCCGCGAAGCGGGCCATGAAACCGACATCCGGCCGCACCTGACCGGCCAGGCTCGCATCTATAGCGCCGAAGAGGCGGTCGGCGCGGGGATCGTCCATGAAGCGGTGCAGGCCAGGTTGCCGACGGCGGGCCCGACCTGCCATTGGTGGAACTGACCGGCGTGTGTCACTTCAGCCACATCTGTTGGCAATTTGACGATAAATCTTATCAATTGTTATAAAACTGTTGCTGAGCAAATTAGCTGCTGGATAGAATCACCTCCGTCAACCACGGGCGCCCCTGCCTGCTGCCCTCGCCAGCGCCCTCTTTTCTTGCAGCCACGTAACAATCGCAGTACCTCAGATGAAAAAGAACATCCGCGCCGCCCTGCTGGCGCTCTCCCTGCTCGCGCCTGCCGTTCACGCCCAGGACCGCGCCGGGGTCGACGCCAGGCCCGATCCGCGCACCGGCGACAGCGTCAATCACCGGCAAGCGCTGGCCGTCCGCGATGCGGCGCGTCAAGACGCCAAAGAACCACGCGCCGCCGGGCAAGACCAGCCGTGCGCGCAGTTTCGCATTTCAGACGACATGAACGCACGCGCCGGCCGCATCGGCCTGCCGGCATTCATGGCGACGAACCACCGCAATCCCGGCGACGCCAACATGCTCCAGCGTCCGATGGCCATCATCCGCGCGACCGACGGGGCCTACGCCGAGGCGCCTTGACGCCTGTCCCGGCATTGGCGGAGGGACTGATCGAAGCAACCACGACCATGAAACCTTTGCCAAGACTGTTTCATCCGGGTTAACGCAGTCCGCTCCATCCAGCGCAAACCACGCCCATCCATTCCGGGCGATCCTGCCCGCCATGCCAATTCGTCCACGTGGTACGAACGCATCTGACCAGCACCAAATACTTTACAAATTTAGTGCCTGTAGGCATGATCCCTTGGTCCGCCGGCCCGCCCGGCGCCCTTGTCGCTTCCCTTGAGGTTCCCACACACGGCGCATATGGCAGCAGTCCTCCCCAACACGACCACCGGCGCTCCGCTGTCGGGACTGGCGCGCGCGCTGGTGCAGGCCAATCGCCTGAGCGCCGCGCAGGCGGACATGCTGCACAAAAAGGCCATCCAGGAAAAGACGGCCTTCATCGACGCCGTGCTCGCCAGCGGCGCGATCGAGCCGCGCGCGCTGGCCGCCTTCTGCGCCGAGACCTTCGGCTATCCGCTGTTCGACCTGACGGCCTTCGCGCCGGAGGTCCTGCCCACCAGCGCCATCGACGCCAGGCTGATGCAGGCCCAGCGCGTGATCGCGCTGGCCAAGCGCGGCAACAAGCTGTCGGTCGCGCTGTCCGACCCGACCAATAACCAGGCCCTGGACCAGATCAAGTTCCAGAGCGAGGCGACGGTCGAGCCGGTGATCGTGCCGCACGACGCGCTGCTGGCGCTGCTGGCCGTGATCGCCAAGGGCGCCGAGCAGGATTTGAGCGAGCTGGCGGGCGACGACGCCGAGATCGAATTCGCCGAGGAAGACCAGCAGTCGGCAACGCCGGCCGAGGCCACCAGTGACGTCGAGGACGCGCCGATCGTGCGCTTCCTGAACAAGATCCTGATGGACGCGGTACAGATGGGCGCGTCGGACATCCACTTCGAGCCCTACGAAAAGTATTACCGGATCCGTTTGCGGGTCGACGGTGTGCTGCGCGACCACGCATCGCCACCGTTGTCGATCCGCGAAAAGCTGGTGTCGCGCATCAAGGTGCTGGCGCGGCTGGACATCGCCGAAAAACGGGTGCCGCAGGACGGCCGCATGCGGCTCATCCTGTCGGCCACGCGTGCCATCGATTTCCGTGTCAGCACCTTGCCCACGCTGTTCGGCGAAAAGACCGTGATGCGTATCCTGGACGCGACCCAGGCGCAAATGGGCATCGACGCGCTCGGCTACGACCCGGACCAGAAGGCGCTGCTGCTGGACGCGATCGCCCGCCCCTACGGCATGGTGCTGGTGACGGGGCCGACCGGTTCGGGCAAGACCGTGTCGCTGTACAGCTGCCTGAATCTGCTGAACAAGCCAGGCATCAATATTTCGACCGCGGAAGACCCGGCCGAGATCAACCTGCCGGGCGTGAACCAGGTCAACGTCAACGACAAGGCCGGCCTGACCTTCCCGGTGGCGCTCAAATCCTTCCTGCGCCAGGATCCCGACATCATCATGGTCGGCGAGATCCGCGACCTGGAAACGGCCGACATCGCGATCAAGGCCGCCCAGACCGGCCACATGGTGTTCTCGACCCTGCACACCAACGATGCGCCGTCGACCCTGACGCGCCTGATGAACATGGGCGTGGCGCCGTTCAACATCGCCTCGTCGGTGATCCTGATCACGGCCCAGCGCCTGGCGCGGCGCCTGTGCGGCTGCAAGCAGCCGCTCGAGATCGGCCGCGAGGCCCTGGTGGCCGCCGGCTACCGCGACAGCGACCTGGACGGCGACTGGCGGCCCTATGGCCCGGTCGGCTGCGACCGCTGCCTGGGTTCGGGCTACAAGGGCCGGGTCGGCATCTACCAGATCATGCCGATCTCTCCCAGTATCGAGGCGCTGATCCTGGCCAACGGCAATTCGATGGAGATCGCGGCCCAGGCCGAGAAGGAAGGCGTGAACTCGCTGCGCCGCTCGGGCTTGCTGAAGGTGAAACAGGGGCTGACCAGCCTTGAAGAAGTGCTTGGCTGCACCAACGAATAAGACCCGGACAGGAACCCGAACAATGGCAACATCCCACCAACCCAAGAGCCGTGGCGCCCAGGTCAAGGAGAACGTCTACGCCTGGGAAGGCAAGGACAAGACCGGCCGCGTCGTGCGCGGCGAAGTGCGCGCGGGCGGCGAAGCGATCGTCAACGTGACCCTGCGCCGCCAGGGCATCATGGTCACCAAGGTCAAGAAGAAGGTCTACCGCAGCGGCCGCAAGATCACGGACAAGGACCTGACCATGTTCACGCGTCAGCTCGCGACCATGATGAAGGCCGGCGTGCCGCTGCTGCAGTCGTTCGACATCGTCGGCAAGGGCCACAGCAATCCGTCGATGGCCAAGCTGATCCAGGACCTGCGCAACGACGTCGAGACCGGCACCAGCCTGAACCGCGCCTTCCGCAAGTTCCCGCTGTACTTCGATCCGCTGTTCTGCAACCTGGTCGGCGCCGGCGAACAGGCCGGCATCCTGGAAGACCTGCTCACGCGCCTGGCGATCTACAAGGAAAAGACGCTGGCGCTCAAGGGCAAGATCAAGTCGGCCCTGACCTATCCGATCGCGATCCTGGCGGTGGCCCTGGTCGTCACGGCCGTGATCATGATCTGGGTGGTGCCGGCCTTCAAGCAGGTGTTCTCGAGCTTCGGCGCCGACTTGCCGACCCCGACCGTGGTGGTGATGGCGATCTCGGACTTCGTGGTGCAATGGTGGTACGTGATCTTCGGCTCGCTGTTCGGCGGGTTGTACCTGTTCTTCCAGGCCTGGCGCCGCTCGCTCAGGATGCAGCAGGTGATGGACCGCGTGCTGCTGCGCCTGCCGATCTTCGGCAGCGTGATCCGCAAGGCCACCATCGCGCGCTGGACGCGCACCCTGTCGACCATGTTCGCGGCCGGCGTGCCGCTGGTGGAAGCGCTCGACTCGGTCGGCGGGGCCTCCGGCAATGCGGTCTACCTGGAAGCCACGCGCAAGATCCAGAACGAGGTCAGCACCGGCACCAGCCTGACCACGTCGATGCAGAATGCGGACGTGTTCCCGAACCTGGTGATCCAGATGGTGCAGATCGGCGAAGAGTCAGGCTCGCTCGACGCCATGCTGGGCAAGGTGGCGGACTTCTTCGAGGATGAAGTCGACGAAGCGGTGGCGGCGCTGTCGTCGCTGATGGAGCCGCTCATCATGGTCATTCTCGGGGTGCTGATCGGCGGGCTGGTGGTCGCGATGTATTTGCCGATCTTCAAGCTGGGGTCGGTGGTGTGAAGACGGAGCTGTAGGTTCTCAGAATACTTCGCAGTGTCTCAGAAAACTTTGCTGTGAAGTCGCAGTGTTCCCATGCGATTCGCAGCAATTCCGCTTGGTTCTGGCAACGACTGCCGGTGCATGTCGCCGCTTTTATCCATACCAATGGCCTGACCGGCCTCGACGTGGCCGGCAGTTCGACCGGTAGGCTGGCGCCGCGCGGCTCGCCAGCCGATCCAGGCTTGGCGCGCCGCGCCGCTGGCTGAATCTTCTGGCTATCCTCTCCGATTCGCCTACACTGCAAGGTAATGCTTGTTCCCGGTGTTGGTTGCTCGAAACGGAGCCGCACGAATGTTGTCCAAGCCTGCATCCCTGCCTCCCCGCCCCCTCCGCCCTGGATTGCCAAGTGCGTCGCCGCAGGTGGCGCCCGCGTTCGCCCGAGGCTCCCCGACTGCAAACACCACCGTGTTTTTTCTTGCCCAGAACCAGACAAGGAGACTGATTGTGGAAAATAACCTCACCCGCTCCGGCCCAAGGAGCAACGTTGCTTTTTCCGGCGGGCCGCCGGGCAAGGCGGATTTGATGGAAGAACTGGCGCAAGCGCCGCGCCTGTTCGTCGATGTCGAGGAGAGCGACGACGGCTATATACTGATGGCCGATGTGCCTGGCGCGGACCGCGAGCACATCACGGTGATCGTGGACGGCAATACCGTCTCGATCCGGGCCGAGGCAGACAAGGAACGGGCGGTGGCGTACCGCCGCATGCTCGCCCTCGAGCGCATCCATGGCGAGCAATGGCGTACCCTGACCCTGCCGCAGGAAATCGACGAAGCGCGGGCCGAAGCCAGCGTGGCGAACGGCGTGCTGGTATTGCGGCTGCCGCGAAAAACAACCGGAACCCGGCTCGACGTCCGCCATGGCGACGAAGGCAAGCTGGCGCGCGCTCCGGCCGGGGCGCTGGCGGGAGCGGCGACGGGCACCACCGCCTCGACGATCAACCTGAAAATCAACGGGTCCGACTATCCGTTGCAGCTCGAATCGCGGGTCACCCTGCTCGATGCGCTGCGCGAATACGCGCACCTGTACGGCACCAAGAAAGGCTGCGACCAGGGCCAGTGCGGCGCCTGCACCGTGCATGTGAATGGCCGCCGTGTGCTGTCCTGCCTGACCCTCGCGGCCCAGGTCGAGGGCCAGGAGGTGGTCACGATCGAAGGCCTGGCCGTGGACGGCAAGCTGCATGCGATGCAGGAGGCGTTCATCCGGCATGACGCGCTCCAGTGCGGTTACTGTACCCCGGGCCAGATCATGTCGGCCGTCGCCTGCATTGCCGAAGGCCACGCCGATTCCGACGCCAGCATCCGCGAATACATGTCCGGCAATCTTTGCCGCTGCGGGACGTACACCAACATCGTCGCGGCGATCCGCGACATGGCCGGCGCGGCGGCCACGAAACAGGAGGCCACGCCATGAGAAACTTCGCTTATCTGCGGGCCGAATCGGTGCCCGACGCCATGAAGGCGACTGCCTCCCACACCGGCGCACGCTTTCTCGCCGGCGGCACGACCATGCTCGACCTGATGAAGTGCGGCGTCGAAGACCCGACCGCGCTGGTCGACATCACCCGCCTGCCAGGCCTGGACCGGATCGACATCGGCGCCGACACCATCCGCATCGGCGCCCTCGTGCACATGAGCGACGTGGCCAACCATCCCGACATCCGGCGCGACTTTCCGGCCCTGTCCGAGTCGATGTGGCGCGGCGCTTCCGAGCAATTACGCAACATGGCGACCATCGGCGGCAACCTGATGCAGCGCACGCGCTGCAATTATTTCCGCGATCTCTCGTATGCCGCTTGCAACAAGCGTCGTCCCGGCTCGGGCTGCGCGGCGCGCGAAGGCATCAACCGCGGCCACGCGGTGCTGGGCACCAGCGAGCATTGCATCGCCACCTATCCGGGCGATTTCGCGGTCGCGCTGGTGGCCTTCGACGCCATCGTGCATGTGAGCAGCGCGCAGCCGCACAGCATTCCGGCCAATGACTTTTTCCTGTTGCCGGAGGACCGCCCGCAGTTCGAGCACCCGATCGCCCCAGGCGAGCTGATCGTCGGAATCGACATTCCGGTGTCCGCGGCCTTGCGCCGCTCGCATTACCTGAAGGTACGGGACCGCGAATCGTATGAGTTCGCCGTTGCCAGCGCCGCCGTCGGGCTCGAACTCGACGCGGACGGACGCACCGTGCGCGACGTGCGGGTAGCGATGGGCGGCGTCGCCACCAAGCCGTGGCGGGCACGGCAGGTAGAGGCGGCGCTCAACGGACGACCGCTGGATGAGCAGATCGTGCGTTCGGCCAGCAAGCTCGCCACCGACGGCGCCGTCTCGCATGGCATGAATGGATTCAAGATCGAGTTGGCGCAGCGCGTGGTCGCGCGGGCGCTCCTGACCGTGGGAGGGATCGAGTGATGGCTGACCAGACAACGGCGGCGCCGGCCGGCAACGGCGCCGGCCTCGGGCATCCGCTGCCCCGCGTCGACGGCGTGGCCAAAGTGACGGGCCAGGCCGCTTACGCAATCGAGAACGACCCGCCCGGCGTGGCGCATGCCGCCGTCCTCGCCAGCACCATTGCGGCCGGGCGCATCCGCCAGATCGACGCCAGCGACGCGCAAGCAATGCCAGGCGTGTTGCGCATCCTGACCCACGCCGACCGCTTGCAGCTGCACAGCTGCACCATGGTCCCGGAAGGCAGCGTCATGGAAAGCTTCCTGCCGCTGCAGGACGAGCGCATCCATTATTTCGGCCAGCCGATCGGGGTGGTGATTGCCCAGACCATCGAGCAGGCGGCCGAGGCGGTGCGCAAGATTCGCGTCGACTATGAGCCGCAGCAGGCGATCGCCGACATCGATGACGCCGCGGGCGCGCACATGCATGGTGCCCCTGCCGGCAAAACCCAGGGCGGACCGGACGATACGGCGGACGCGCATTCGGGCAACTGCGTGGAAAGCGCAAGCAGCCTGGGCGCGGACAACGTCAGGGGCGACCCGAAAGCCGCGCTCGCCTCGTCGGCGGTGCGCGTGGAGGCGGTTTATAACACCGCGCGCGCGAGCGCCAGTCCGCTGGAGCCGCTGGGGACGGTCGCCGCCTGGAGCGGCGACGGCAAGCTGACCGTCTGGCAGCCCAGCCAATGGGTGGCCGGGTCGCAGCGCACGTTTTCGGAATGGTTTGGGCTGCCAATCGACGACATCCGGGTGATTGCGCCGTTTGTCGGCGGCGGATTCGGGGCCAAGGTGACGGCCCACGCCGATGCCGCGCTGGCGGCGCTGGCGGCGCGCGAGGTGCGGCGTCCGGTCAAGCTGGCGCTCACCCGGCCCCAGACCTTCGGCGGCTACGGGCCGCGGCCGGCGATCCGGCAAACCCTTGCACTCGGGGCCAGCGCCGACGGCAAGCTGCAGGCGCTAATCCACGACAACCTCAACGAGACCTCGATCGAGGACGTGTATACCGAAAGCGGTTCCGGCACCGCCAAGGTCATGTACGCGGTGCCCAACCTGAGCACGGCGGATCACCTGGTGCGCGTCCATTCGTTTACGCCAAGCTGGAAGCGGGCCCCGGGCGAGGCGATCGGGGCTTTCGCGCTCGAAAGCGCAATGGATGAACTGGCCTACGCGCTGAAGCTCGATCCGATCGAGCTCCGGCTGCGCAACTATGCCAGCGAGGATCCGCAATCGCACAAGCCGTGGTCGACCCGGCGCCTGCGCGAAGCGTATGCGGCCGGCGCCGAGAAGTTCGGCTGGTCCCGGCGCACCCCCGAGCCACGCTCGATGCGTGATGGACGCACGCTGATCGGCTGGGGCATGGCTGGCGGCGCGTTCCCGGTGGTGCACACACCGGGCTCGGCGCGCGTCACGCTGTTTGCCGATGGCTCGGTGCTGGTCGCCAGCAGCGGCCCGGACATCGGGACCGGCACTTATACGATCCTGAGCCAGACCGTTGCCGACGTCCTTGGCGTGTCCCTGGACCAGGTGCATGTCAGCCTCGGCGACAGCAGCCTGCCGCTGGCCCCGGTCGCCGGGGTGTCGCAGATCTCGAATATCCTCACGCGCGCGGTGCACAAGACGGCGCTGGCGGCGCGCGAGGAACTGATGACCCTGGCCACCAGCCACAGCGCGTCGCCGCTCAAGGGCATGCAGGCGGGCCAGCTCACGGTCAGGAACGGGATGATCATGCCGGCGGCCGGCTCGGGCCAGCCACTCGGCATGGCGGACCTGATGCGGCTGGCCGGACGCGAGCGGCTCGACGTGGTGCGCGATACGCTGCCCGATGGCGCGAGCAGCGAAGACCGGCGCGCAGCCTTTGCCAGCTTCAAGCTGATGCAGCCGCCCTCCAGCGACCGCTCGATCTACGACTGGTGTGCGCAGTTCGTGGAGGTACGCGTGGACGAAGACTACGGCACGGTGCGGGTCAGCCGCATGGTCGGCGCGTTCGATTCGGGACGACTGTACAACCCGAGGCTGGCCGAGAGCCAGTGGAAGGGTGGCATGATCATGGGGGTGGGAGAAGCGCTGCACGAAGCCATGCATGTCGATCGGCGATTCGCACGGGTGACGAACGACAACTTTGCGGAGTATATGGTGCCGGTGAACGCGGATATTCCAGACATCCAAGTCATTTCCGTGGGCGAACCGGATCTGTATGCGAGCCCGCTCGGCGGGAAGTCGGTGGGCGAGATTGGGGTGGTGGGGGTTGCGCCGGCCATCGCCAACGCCGTGTTTCATGCGACGGGCAAGCGGATCCGGGACTTGCCGATCAGGATGGAAAACCTGATGTGACGATGACGGCGCGCGGGCGACCGGCGCCGTCATGCAGCGCCGCTCATCACCAGCTGCTCATCACCGGCCGCTCATCACCAGCTGATCATCACCAGCCGCTCATCACCAGCCGCTCATCACCAGCCGATCATGTTCACCGTTCGGAGGAAGCGACTGTCAGATGGCGTGAGAGATGCAGCATGTTCCTGCAGGGGCCATGGCCAAGTCCATGGCCCATCGACGAGCGTCCCGGCGCCTTGCACGGCCTATCTCAAGGCGGTCCGAATGTTCCGCATCGTCCATGCCAACGTCGCGCGCAGCAGTACCCTCCCCGTCGCCCAGGGCCGCTGCCGGTCCAGCCCGCGCCGGCCCATCCGCTGCGGCAGAAAGAAGCGCCCGAACGCCGACAGCCCGCTGCCGCGCATGACCCAGAAACACCCTCCCGCATAGGTCGTATCGAATCCGTCCTCCGCGCGCAGCAGGTAGAGCGCCGTCCCCGAACACATCGCCACGTCGGCCTGCGCATCGCGCGCCAGCAGGCGCAGGCCGCGCAGGTAGGACAACTCGACCGTCTGGCGCAGGTCGGGCAGCGCGAGCACGAGCGGGCGCAGCAGGCGCAAGCGCTCCAGCAGGCGCGGCAGGCCATGCAGCCGCTCTACCGCCCGCTCACGATAACCGAGGAAAGCCTCTTTCAGTTCCGCCACCGCGGCCGGGCGTGGACGCGGCAGCGGCTCGGGCCGTTCGCGCCAGCAGCGCATCCAGTGCGCCAGTGCCTGCTCGTGCTTGGCCGCCAGGCTGGCCGGGCTGTCGAATTCGAGGTCGAAGCGCGCGCCTGGCTGCAAGAAGCGGATCAGGCCGCGCTGCGCTTCCAGCCGCGGCGATTCCAGCACGCCCAGCGGCGTGCGGCGGCCGTGATTGAGCCAGGCATTGTCGACGCGGCTGAAGCGGGCGAAGGACGCGACCGGCACGATCAGCCGCGGCCTGAAGGTCTCGG
Organism: Massilia sp. UYP11; assembly: GCF_050434805.1. Taxonomy (NCBI): domain Bacteria; kingdom Pseudomonadati; phylum Pseudomonadota; class Betaproteobacteria; order Burkholderiales; family Oxalobacteraceae; genus Massilia; species Massilia sp. UYP11. The sequence goes on along the minus strand of NZ_JBNDJE010000006.1, from coordinate 112,157 downwards.
CCTGCACGGCCAGGCGCTCGAGGCCCTGTTCGGCCGCCGCTTCGCGCCGGGCGAAATCGTCGGGATTGCCGCACCAGGCCATGTCGGCGAAGCCCGTCAGCAGCACATCGACGCGCACGTTGGCCCTGCGCAGGCGCTCGGCGACGGCGCGGCAGGCGGCGCGGGTGGCGAGCGCGCGCTCGCCCAGGTGCAGCAGCGTGCGCCGGCCGCAGCGAACCAGGCACCAGGCGTCGCCTTCGCCGTTGCCGAACGCCGTCAGGCGCAGGTCGCGCGCCAGCGTGCGCGCCTGTCCATCGGGGCACTCGGCCATGGCGAAGCGGTTGCGCCGCAACTCGCCCTGCAGGCGCCAGTCGCGGCCCTGGCGATACAGGAAGGTGGCGATGCCGCGGAACTCGGCGCGAAAGCGGCGCAGGAAAGGCGCCGACAGGCGGTCGGGCTGGGCGCGCGAACACCAGATAAACACCGGCAAGCCGCTCGCATTGAGCTCGGCGATCAGCCTGGCGGTACTGGTGGAACGGTCGAGCAGGCTCCAGGCGTCGTTGAGCACCGTGCCGTCCAGCCAGGGGTCGGCCAGCAGCAGCGCATTGTCGGTGCGCAGCAGGAAGCCGGCGTGGTTGAGGAAGGTGAAGGTCGGGCTCGGCATGGCGGCATGGCGGCGGCAGGGCAAAGGATCGGCTTCAGCCTAGCCGCCCGCCACGCGCCACACATGAGGCACCGCAATCGTGTGGCGATGCCGTCGGTGCGGCTTCGGTCTTCGAACGCCTTCGCCAAACGCGGGGAAAACCCCTACAATGAGGTTGTTGTAAGGAATTACTCTGCGGTAGGCCGCCGGTAGTCGGATGGCGCCGCCCATTCGTCTCGGACCGGATCGACATGCCCCTGGAATCGTTGTTGTTTGCGCCCCCTGCCCTGCTGGGTCCCACCCTCGTGGCCGCCCTGCTGGGCCTGTTGGTCGGCAGCTTCCTGAACGTGGTCATCTACCGCGTCCCGAAGATGATGCAACGCGAATCCGACAACTACGTGGCGCAGGAAAGCGGCAAGGAGCCGCCGCATACCGACCGCTTCAACCTGATGGTGCCGCGCTCGCGCTGCCCCTGCTGCGGCCACCAGATCACGGCCGTCGAGAACATCCCGGTGATCAGCTGGCTTGCCCTGGGCGCCAAGTGCCGCAAGTGCAAGACGCCGATTCCGGCGCGCTATCCGGCGATCGAACTGTTCACCGCCATCGTCTCGGGCCTGATGGTATGGACCTTCGGCAGCGGCGCGGCGGGCATGGCCAGCCTGCTGTTCGCCTGGCTGCTCATCGCCATGACCTTCATCGACTTCGACACCCAGCTGCTGCCGGACGACCTGACCTATCCGCTGCTGTGGGCGGGCCTGATCATGAACATCAACGGCACGTTCGCGCCGCTGCAGGACGCCGTGATCGGCGCCGTTTGCGGCTACCTGGTGCTGTGGTCCGTGTACTGGGTGTTCAAGCTCGCCACCGGCAAGGAGGGCATGGGGTATGGCGACTTCAAGCTGCTGGCGGCGCTCGGCGCCTGGCTGGGATGGACCGCCCTGCCCACCATCATCCTGCTGTCGTCGGTGGTCGGGGCAGTGGTGGGCATCAGCCTGATCGTGTTTGCCCGGCGCGGCCGCGACAAGCCGATTCCCTTCGGGCCCTACCTGGCGGCGGCCGGCCTGATCGCCATGCTGTATGGCGATCAGCTGGGCCGGTTCAGCGCCGGCATGCTGGGCGGCGCATGAACACGGCGCGCGGCACGGCGTTCTCGGTCGGCCTCACCGGCGGCATCGGTTGCGGCAAGAGCACCGTGGCCGAGCTGTTCGCCGGCCTGGGCGCCACGATCGTCGACACCGACGCCATCGCCCATTCCCTGACCGCCCCGCACGGCGCGGCGATGCCGGCCATCGTGGCCGAGTTCGGACCCGACTTCGCCACGCCCGATGGGGCCCTGGACCGCGCGCGCATGCGCAACCTCGTGTTCGCCGATGCCGCGGCGCGCGGCCGGCTGGAAGCGATCCTGCATCCGCGCATCCGCGACGCCACGGCGGCGGCGGCGGCCATCGCCACCGGACCCTATGTGATCTATGCGGTGCCGCTCCTGATCGAGTCGGGAACATGGCGCGAGCGGGTGTCGCGCGTGCTGGCCGTGGACTGCTCGGAAGACACCCAGGTCGCGCGCGTCATGCAGCGCAGCAGCCTGTCTGCCGAGCAGGTGCGCGCCATCATGGCGACCCAGGTCACGCGGGCCCAGCGCCTGGCGGCGGCCGACGACGTGATCGACAACGACGACGGCCTGGAAGCTCTTTCCCCCCAGGTAACACGCTTGCATGCGCGGTATCTGGCGTTAAGCATGTCACAAGGTTGATGCAGTGTTTGTAATTTTGCCTCGTATGCTTCAGAATCACCAAGTTGCTTTCCAGCCTACATTCAGAGGAATGTCATTTTGATCGTCTACGAATACCCTTTCAACGAGCGGATTCGCACGTTGTTGCGGCTGGAGGACCTGTACGAGAAATTCAAGTTCTTCGTGCAGCAGGAACATCCGATGCAGCACCATGTCGCCCTCGCGACGATCTTCGACATGCTGGAAGTGGCCGGCCGCGCGGATCTGAAATCGGATCTGCTGCAGGAACTCGAACGGCAGAAGCAGTCGCTGCTGGCCTACCGCAGCAATCCCGCGGTCGCGGCCGACACGCTCGACGCCGTCCTGGCCGAACTGGATGCGGCCAGCGGCGCGCTGGTGACCAGCCAGGGCAAGACCGGCCAGAACGTGCGCGACAACGAATGGCTGATGAGCATCCGCGGGCGCACCATCATCCCGGGCGGCGCCTGCGAATTCGACCTGCCCTCCTACTACGCCTGGCAAAAGCGCCCGGCCGGGCAGCGCCATGCCGACATCATGGGCTGGTTCGGGCCGCTCGCCCCGCTGCTCGATGCGCTGTCCCTGGTGCTGCGCCTGCTGCGCAATTCGGGCGCGCCGGTCAAGATGATCGCCGTGGCGGGCAGCTATCAGCAGATGTTACAGGGTAAAATCTACCAGATGCTGCGCCTGACCCTGGACGAGTCGACGGGTGCGATCCCCGAAATCTCGGCCAACAAGTACATGCTGTGGGTACGCTTCACCACCCAGGACGGCGATTGCAAGCCCAAGCCGCTGGAAGAAGACGTGCCGTTCGACCTGACCCTCTGCAATTTCTGATTCTTGATTGGTAGTACCGATGACCGTCGTAGCCTGCCCCACCTGCGGCAAACAAGTCGAATGGACCGATGCGAACAAGTTTCGTCCGTTCTGTTCCGAGCGTTGCAAGAAGATCGACCTGGGCGCCTGGGCCGAAGAAAAATTCGTGATTCCCGGCGCCGCGCCGGCGGATCCGTTGGACGAAACGCCGCAAGAACGCTGAACCACCACCTGCGTCGTTCCCGCGAAGGCGGGAACCCAAGCTTGCCAGCATCCTGGTACTGGTTGGGGAGTCGCTGCGCAAATGACTTGGGTTCCCGCCTCCGCGGGAACGACGTGTTCAGCGTATGGACCGGCTTCGAGCTTAACGACTTATTCCCGCCGGCACCACCACCGGCTTGTTGCGCCGCCCATAGCGGTCCATGAACAGCCCTTCCAGCCCGATCTCGGGCTGCCGTCCCGACAGGATGTCCGCCAGCACCCGGCCCGAGCCGCACGACATGGTCCAGCCCAGCGTGCCAGGCCCCGTGTTCAGGAACAGGTTGCGGTACGGCGTCGGCCCGATCACCGGCGTGCCGTCCGGCGTCATCGGCCGCAGGCCGCACCAGAACGAGGCCTGGCGCACGTCGCCGCCGTCCGGGAACAGATTCGTCACCGAATGCTCGAGCGTGTCGCGCCGCGCCTGGTGCAGGCGCAGGTCGTAGCCGCACAGCTCCGCCGTGCCGCCGACGCGGATGCGGTCGCCCAGGCGCGTGATCGCCACCTTGTAGGTCTCGTCCATCACGGTCGATTCGGGCGCGCCCGAGGCGTCCGTGATCGGCACCGTGATCGAATAGCCCTTCACCGGGTAGACCGGGATGTCGATGCCGATCTGCCTGAGCAGCAGCGGCGAATAGCTGCCCAGCGCCAGCACGAAGGCGTCGGACTTCAGTTCGCCCTTGTTCGTGACGACGCCGGTCACGCGGTCGCCCTCGACGCTCAGGCGCTCGATCTTGATCTCGTGCCGGAACTTGACGCCCAGGCCCTTGGCCAGCCCGGCCAGCGCCTGCGTGAACTTGAAGCAGTCGCCGGTCTCGTCGTTCGGCAGCAGCAGGCCGCCCAGGTAGTTGCCGGGCACGCGCGCCAGCGCCGGCTCGTACTGCGTGCAGCCTTGCCGGTCGAGCAGCTTGTACGGCACCCCGGAACGCTCCAGCACCTCGGTATCGGTGTGCGCGCCATCGAGCTGCTTCTGGGTGCGAAACAGCTGCAGGGTGCCCTTGCTGCGTTCGTCGTAGGCGATGCCGGTGTCGCGCCGCAGTTGCACCAGCACGTCGCGGCTGTACTCGGCCAGGCGCACCATGCGGCCCTTGTTGACCTGGTAGCTGCGGGTATTGCAGTTGGCCAGCATCTGCAGCATCCAGCGCCACTGCTGCGGGTCGAGCCTGGGCCGGATCACCAGCGGGCTGTGGCGCATCGCCAGCCATCTGAGGGCCTTCATCGGCACGCCGGGGCCGGCCCAGGGCGTGGCATAGCCGGGCGAGATCTCGCCGGCATTGCCGAAACTGGTCTCCATCCCGGCGCCGGGCTGGCGCTCGATCACGGTGACGTCATGCCCGGCCTTGGCCAGAAAATATGCCGATGCGGTGCCGATGACGCCACTGCCGAGGATGATGACTTTCACACGTTCTCCTTAAGATTGGCTGTCCGCTATGAACGTTCCGGATAACGGACCCGGTCGAGCCATTCGAGCAGCGGGATGGTGGCCGGCAGCAGCGGGCTCACGCCGAAGGCGCCCTGCCAGGCGAAGGCCTGGCCTTCCAGGCTTTGCGGCTCACCCAGCCACTCACGGCAGATGTAGAAATACAGGCGCACATGGGCGTGCTCGTACACGTGCTCGACGCAGCACCAGGCGTCGCCGCTGACGACGCGCACGCCGAGTTCTTCCATGAACTCGCGCTGCAGGGCGGCGAACACGTCTTCGCCCGCCTCGACTTTCCCGCCCGGGAATTCCCAGTAGCCGGCATACGGCTTGCCGTCGGGACGCTGGCCGAGCAGCACGTCGCCATCGGGCCGCATCAGGATGCCGACGGCGACGTCGACCGGCGCTTGATTGGTCGTGTCAGTCATTCGATGATGCATCCGGCAGCTTGCCGGCATAGTCCTTCGCGAATTGCCAGGCCACGCGGCCCGAGCGCGAGCCGCGCTGCAGGGCCCACTGCAGGGCCTCCGGCCGCGCCGCCTCGATCTGCCGGGGCGTGCAGCCGAAATCCGCCAGCCAGTGGCCGACGATGTCCAGGTAGTCGTCCTGGCGGAATGGGTAGAACGACAGCCACAATCCGAACCGTTCGGACAGCGAGATCTTTTCCTCGACCGTCTCGCCCGGATGCAGGTCGCCATCCTCGCCGTGGCGGTAGCTGGCGTTGTCCGACATCTTCTCGGGCATCAGGTGACGCCGGTTCGAGGTGGCGTAGATCAGCACATTGTCCGACTGCGCCGTGATGCTGCCGTCGAGCGCCACCTTCAGCGCCTTGTAGCCCGCTTCGCCTTCTTCGAACGACAGGTCGTCGCAAAACACCACGAAGCGCTCCGGCCGGCCGGCGACCAGGTCGATGATGTCGGGCAGGTCGGCCAGGTCGGCCTTGTCGACCTCGATCAGGCGCAGGCCCTGGTCCGCGAAGGCGTTCAGGCAGGCCTTGATCAGGGACGACTTGCCGGTGCCGCGCGCGCCGGTGAGCAGCACGTTGTTGGCCGGGCGGCGCGCCACGAACTGGCGCGTGTTCTGCTCGATCTGGCGCTTCTGGGCCGCGACGTGGTGCAGGTCCTCGAGCTTGATGGTCGATGCGTGCAGCACCGGCTGCAGATAGTTACCCCCGCCGGCAGGGCGGCGGCGCCAGCGGAAGGCGAAGCTGCGCTTCCAATCCGGCTCGCGCGCGGTGGCCGGCGGCAGCATTGCCTCCAGGCGTTCGAGCAGGCCTTCGGCCCGGCGCAGGAATCGGTCCAACGGATCGAGCGGCGTCATCAGGAACGGTAGTCGGCGTTGATCGACACGTAGTCGTGCGACAGGTCGCAGGTCCAGACGGTGGCCGTGGCGTCGCCGCGCGCCAGCTTGACGCGCACCGTGATCTCGGATTGCTTCATCACGCGCTGGCCGTCTTCTTCCTTGTAATCCGGATTGCGGCCGCCCGCCTTCGCCACCCAGACGTCGTCCAGGTACAGGTCGAGTTTGGTGACATCGAGGTCGTCGACGCCGGCATAGCCGACCGCGGCCAGGATGCGGCCCAGGTTCGGGTCGGACGCGAAGAAGGCGGTCTTGACCAGCGGCGAGTGGGCGATCGCATAGGCGATCTTGCGGCACTCGGGCACGTCGCGGCCTTCGTCGACCGTGATCGTGATGAACTTGGTCGCGCCTTCGCCGTCGCGGATGATCTGCTGCGCCAGGTTGCGCGAGATGTCGGTCACGGCCTCCCTGAGCGCCTCGTAATCGGCGCCGCTGGCGGTATTGATCTCGAGTTTTCCTGTGCCGGTCGCGATCACGATGAAGGAATCGTTGGTCGAGGTGTCGCCATCGATGGTGATGGCGTTGAACGAGTGGTCGGCCGCGTGTTTCACCAGCGCGTCCAGCACCGGCTGGGCGACGCTGGCGTCGATCGCCAGGTAGCCGAGCATGGTCGCCATGTTCGGCTTGATCATGCCGGCGCCCTTGCTGATGCCGGTCATCGTCACAACGTGGCCGCCGATGGTGACCGTGGCCGATGCCGCCTTCGGCTGGGTGTCGGTGGTCATGATCGCCTCGGCGGCGTTGAACCAGTTGTCCGCCTTCAGGCTCCCCGCCGCGGCGGGCAGGCCGGCCAGCAGCTTGGGCATCGGCAGCTGTTCCAGGATCACGCCGGTGGAGAACGGCAGCACCTGGCCGGCCTCGATGCCCAGCAGTTTCGCCACCTCGGCGCAGGTGGCCCGGGCATTGGCCAGGCCCTGCTCGCCGGTGCCGGCATTGGCGTTGCCGGTGTTGACCACCAGCGCGCGGATCGGCGCGCCGCCGTTCTTCACCGCCTCCAGGTTGGCCTTGCTGACCTGCACCGGCGCGGCGCAGAAGCGGTTCAGGGTGAACACGCCGGAGACGGTCGCGCCTTCGGCCAGCTTCATGATCAGCACGTCCTTGCGGTTCGGCTTCTTGATGCCGGCTTCGGCAAAGCCGATCTCGACACCGTTGACGGGCTTCAGGTCGGCGGCGACTGGCAGGGGGGAATTGACGGCCATGGTGATCTCGTTGGAAAAATTGTCGAATCCGTTATTGTAACGCCAGCGACCTGGCCATGCTGCGAGGTTTCTGCTGCACATCAACATGCGCAGATGCCATTAAGAAAAACATGCAGGAGCAGAGCCGACGGGAGCCGCCATGCCAGCATCGAACCAGGTCGAGTTGAGCGCCGACGCCCGGCGCTGCCGGCAGTGCATCCACGCCGCCGCGCACGAGTTCGACGTGCCGCCGGCGCTGCTCGAAGCGATCGCCTGGGCCGAGTCGCGCTGGCATCCGCCATCGCCGCAGGCCGCCACGCACCATGGCCTGCCGCGCTCCTACGGCATCATGGGTTTGCGCGACGATCCGCATTTCGGCCGTTCGCTGCGCCTGGCCGCGGCCCTGCTCGACGCCCCGACGCAACGGCTGGCGCTGGACACGCCCAACAATATCCGCGGCGCGGCCGCCCTGCTCGCGCTGTACGGCCGGGGAAGGACGCGCGACACGCCGCTGGAAGCGTGGGAAGACGCCGCGGCGCGCCTGTGCGGCATTCTTCAGCGCGACGTCGCGCAGATCCACACCTACGACATCTATATGGCGATCCGCGAAGGCCGCCAGGGCCAGGACTTCGCGGTGACGCGGCATCCGGTCGACCTGGCGCGCATCTATGGCGCGGCGCGGCTCGGCGTCCTGTCGGCGCGCGCACTGGTGCTGACGGCGCTGGCCGACCATCCGGACGTGGTATGGCTGCCGGCGGCCAGCTGCAATTATTCAGGCCGCACGCTGGCGGTCAGCCACGTGACCGTGCACACGACCCAGGGCTCGTATGCGGGGGCGATCTCGTGGTTCCGCAATTGCAGCGCCGGCGTCAGCGCCCACTACCTGGTGCGTTCGTCGGACGGCCAGGTCACGCAGATGGTGCGGGAAAGCGACAAGGCCTGGCATGTGGGCAGCGCCAACGGCCACACGGTCGGCATCGAGCACGAAGGCTTCGTCGAGCAGCCGGGCGCCTGGTATTCGGAGCTGCTGGCCTCGAGCAGCCTGGCGCGCGCCATCCTCGCGGCGCGCGGCATCGCGCCGCGGGTGTATGACGGCAGCCGGGGCTGGAACGCGGTGCTGCCGGATGCCGACTACAACGTGAAGGGGCATGTGAACCATGCCGGGCAGACGCATACCGATCCGGGCGCGGGGTGGGATTGGGGACGGTATAAACGGATGGTGGAATCGTAGGGTCGGCGGCTATGCCGCCGACGCGTTGATCGTTATCGGCGTCGATATCGTGCCGGATGATCTTGCAGATATCTATCACCGCGTCGGCGGCGAAGCCGCCAACCCTACGCCGGCATCACGCCAGCTTGCCGTGGCACTGCTTGAACTTCTTGCCGCTGCCGCAAGGGCATGGATCGTTGCGGCCGACCTTCACGCCCATATAGCTGCTGTGGTCTTCGGCCGACACGGCCTCGCCCGCGCCGCTGCGGTTCGGGTTCGGGTTGAGCAGCTCTTCCGGCGCGGCCGACGGGTTGAAGTCGGCGTGCTGGTAATTGAGGTTTTCCAGCTGCGCGGCCTGGGCCGCCATCGCCGCCTCGGCCGCCTCGACTTCTTCGCGCGACTGGATGCGCACGGTCATCACGGTGCGGATCACTTCGTTCTTGATCAGGTCCAGCATGCTGCTGAACAGCTGGAACGCTTCGCGCTTGTATTCCTGCTTCGGATTCTTTTGCGCATAGCCGCGCAGGTGGATGCCCTGGCGCAGGTGGTCCAGCGCCGCGAGGTGCTCGCGCCAGTGGGTGTCCACGCTCTGCAGCATGACGTTGCGCTCGAAGCCGCCGAACGAATCCTTGCCCACCACGCCGACCTTGGCGTTGTAGGACGCGTCGGCCGCTCCCAGCACGCGCTCGAGGATGTCGTCGTCGTTCAGGTTCGGCTCGTCCTGCAGCATCTGCTGCAGCGGCACTTCCAGGCTCCATTCGGACGCGAGCGCGCTTTCCAGGCCCTTGACGTCCCATTGTTCCTCGACCGATTCGGCCGGCACGTAGTCGCGCACCAGGTCGGTGAACACGCCCACGCGCAGCGAGTTGATCATCTCGCTGATGTCGGTCGACTCCAGCAGTTCGTTACGCTGGGTATAGATCACCTTGCGCTGGTCGTTGGCGACGTCGTCGTATTCGAGCAGCTGCTTGCGGATGTCGAAGTTGCGGGCTTCGACCTTGCGCTGGGCCGACTCGATCGAGCGCGACACGATGCCCGCCTCGATCGGTTCGCCTTCCGGCATCTTGAGGCGGTCCATGATGGCGCGCACGCGGTCGCCCGCGAAGATGCGCAGCAGCGCGTCATCCAGGCACAGGTAGAAGCGCGAGGAACCCGGGTCGCCCTGGCGGCCCGAACGGCCGCGCAGCTGGTTGTCGACCCGGCGCGATTCGTGGCGCTCGGTGCCGATGATGTGCAGGCCGCCGGCGTTCACCACGTGGTCGTGCAGCGACTGCCATTCGTCGCGCAGCTGCTGCGACTGGGTGGCTTTCTGCTCCGGCGACAGGCTGCTGTCGGCTTCGATGATCTGGATCTGCTTGCCGACGTTGCCGCCCAGGACGATGTCGGTACCGCGGCCAGCCATATTGGTGGCGATGGTGATCATCTTCGGACGGCCGGCCTGGGCGATGATCTCGGCTTCGCGGGCGTGCTGTTTCGCGTTCAGGACGTTGTGCGGCAGCTTGGCCTTGGTCAGGATGCCGGACAGCAGCTCGGAGTTCTCGATCGAGGTGGTGCCGACCAGCACCGGCTGGCCGCGCTCGTAGCAGTCGCGGATGTCGTTCAACATCGCGTTGTACTTTTCGTCGGACGTCTTGTAGACCTGGTCCTGGCGGTCCTTGCGCTGCGACGGGCGGTTCGGCGGCACGACCACGGTTTCCAGGCTGTAGATTTCCTGGAATTCGAAGGCTTCGGTGTCGGCGGTGCCGGTCATGCCCGCCAGCTTGGCGTACATGCGGAAGTAGTTCTGGAAGGTGATCGAGGCCAGGGTCTGGTTCTCGTTCTGGATCCGCACGCCCTCTTTCGCCTCGACCGCCTGGTGCAGGCCGTCCGACCAGCGGCGGCCCGTCATCAGGCGGCCGGTGAATTCGTCGACGATCACGACTTCGTTGTTCTGCACCACATAGTGCTGGTCCTTGTGGTACAGGACGTGGGCGCGCAGCGCCGCATACAGGTGGTGGATCAGCGAGATGTTGGCGGCGTCGTACAGCGACGCGCCCTCGGGCAGCAGGCCCATCTCGGTCAGGATCGCTTCGGCGCGCTCGTGGCCCTGCTCGGTGAGCAGCACGGTATGCGCTTTCTCGTCCTTCAGGTAGTCGCCCGGGACCTCGATCTTGCCCTTGCCGTCCGAGGTCTCTTCACCGATCTGCTGGGTCAGCTGCGGCGGCACTGCGTTCAGGCGCTGGTACAGGTCGGTGTGGTTCTCGGCCTGGCCGGAGATGATCAGCGGGGTGCGCGCCTCGTCGATCAGGATCGAGTCGACCTCGTCGACCACGGAGAAATTCAGGGTGCGCTGCACGCGTTCGCGCGCCTCGAAGACCATATTGTCGCGCAGGTAGTCGAAGCCGAACTCGTTGTTGGTGCCGTAGGTGATGTCGGAACCGTAGGCCTTCTGCTTGCTGTCGTGGTCGAGCTGCGACAGGTTGACGCCGGTGGACAGGCCCAGCCAGCCATACAGCTGGCCCATCTGTTCCGCGTCGCGCTGGGCCAGGTAATCGTTGACGGTAATGACGTGCACGCCCTTGCCCGACAGGCCGTTCAGGTAGACCGGCAGCGTTGCCATCAGGGTCTTGCCTTCACCCGTGCCCATTTCGGCGATCTTGCCCTGATGCAGGACCATGCCGCCGATCAGTTGCACGTCGAAGTGACGCATCTTGAGGACGCGCTTGGCCGCTTCGCGGCAGACGGCAAAAGCCTCTGGCAGGATGTCATCCAGGGTCTGACCCTTGGCCAGGCGATCCTTGAATTCGGGCGTCTTGGCTTGCAGCTCGGCATCCGAAAGCTGCTCCATTTGTGGCTCGAGCGCGTTGATCTGACGCACGGTCTTTTGGTACTGCTTGAGCAGACGCGAGTTACGGCTGCCGAAAATCTGGGTCAGGAATGACATGCTGTGTTCTAGAAAAATACGCCGCAAAAAGAAGCCAAGATGATATCAAAGCGATAAGCATCGAAGACCGAGCAGGAAAGCATTGATCTATTCTGGCGGATCGCCGTCATGAATAGATCAGTGCTTCCCTAAGCAAATAACTACTGATTTTATCATGCGATCCGGCCACACTTGGGGATCGTAGGCAGGATAACAAGTCCGGCCGAGCCAGAAACGTTGTCAGACTGGCTTCGACGGCGCGTACGCGGCGGCGGATCCGCCACCCGGTCTGCCCAAAGCACGGACGCTGTGGTATGTTCCAAGCATGCAGCAATCTCCTCCCAAGCGTCCCTTCCATATTTTCGGGACCAGCACCCGGCAGACGTCGCACGCCGCCACCGACTTCTTGCGCGCCAACGACCGCATGGCCAGCCTGATGCCGGCCGTCGGCCGCATGGCGCGCCTGCAGGGCGACTGCGCGGCGGCGCTGCCGGCGATCTTTCACAATTGCGACGTGCTGTCGTTCCAGGAAGGCGTGCTGACCCTGGCCGTGCCCAGCTCGGCGCTGGCGGCCCGCCTCAAGCAGCTGCTGCCGAAACTGCAAGTCACCCTGGTGCAGAAGGGCTGGCAGGTGGAGTCGACCCGGATCAAGCTGCAGGTGACGCGCGCCCTGCCCGACCGGCCCGAGATGCGCACGCTCGAGCTGCCGCCGCGCGCGGTGCAGGCCTTCGAGGAGCTGGCGCAATCGCTGCCGGAGACGCAGCAGAACCGCGACCTGGTGGCGGCGCTCAGGGCGCTGGCGGCGAAGCGGAGGTAAAGGTGTCGGTGGGTGAACCTGGGTTCCCGCCTACGCGGGAACGACGGTTTTACCGCCAGTAGCAAGCTGATACATTGAAGGCCGGCCCCTTGCCTTGGCACGTCATTCCCGCGCGAGGCGGGAATCCAGGGCCCAGGAACAGCCAATCAAGTCAGCTCTGCGCCCACTCCCGCGTCATCTGCCGTACATAGGACGGCGGCGCCGTGCCCAGGTCGTCGAAGGTGACGATCTCATAGGCGTCGGGCCGGGACAGCAGCGTGCGCAGCAACTCGTTGTTGAGCGCATGGCCCGATTTATGCGCGGTATAGCTGGCCAGCAGCGGATGGCCGATCAGGTACAGGTCGCCGATCGCGTCCAGGATCTTGTGACGCACGAATTCGTCGTCGTAGCGCAGGCCGTCGGTGTTCAGGATGCGGTACTCGTCCATCACGATCGCGTTCTCGAACGAGCCGCCGCGCGCCAGGCCCATGCCGCGCAGGCTTTCCACGTCCTGCATGAAGCCGAAGGTGCGCGCGCGCGCCACGTCGCGCACATAGGTGATGTCGCCGAAATCGACGGTGGCGCGCTGCATGGTGCCGTCCACCGCCGGATGGTTGAATTCGATGAAGAAGTCGAGCTTGTAGCCGTCGTGCGGCGACAGGCGCGCCCATTTCTCGTTGGCGCCGCTACCCTGGCGCACCTCGACGTCCTCGAGCACGCGGATGAACTTGCGCAGCGGCGCCTGCTCTTCGACGCCGGCCTGCTGCATCAGGAACACGAAGGACGATGCCGAGCCGTCCATGATCGGGATTTCCTCGGCCGTCACGTCGATGATCAGGTTGTCCAGCCCCAGGCCGGCGCAGGCCGACATCACGTGCTCGACGGTCGAGACGCGGGCCTCGTCCTTGACCAGCACCGAGGCCATGCGGGTGTCGCCGACCATGTAGGCGGAAATCGGGATGGACACGATCGGGTCCATGTCGACGCGGCGGAACACGATGCCCGTGTCGGGCGCGGCCGGACGCAGGGTCAGCTCGACCTTGCGGCCCGAGTGCAGGCCGACACCCGTGGTGCGGACCAGTTCCTTGATGGTTCGTTGTTTCAGCATGGACCGATTATAGCCCAGCGCTTACAGCGGCGCTGCCGCCCCCGCGATTGGCGGGGCCCAGGGTGGCGCGGTCGCGACAGCGGCCCCGCGACCAAGAGCCTATCCCGGTAGGTGGGAGTCGCTCCTGGCGCGCCTGACGGGCGTGCGCGGCGTTGATCGTCGCGCAGTGGCAAACCCGTGGCTCGCCATGCGGCCTCCTCGCGCCTTGCTCACGCCCGCCATGCATCGCCTACGCGCATGTCACCATGAGCTTCCCCCCACCTACCGGGATAGGCTCTAAGGGTGTTCCGCCTCGACGTGGTCTTTTTCGTGGCGGATCAGATACAGGCCGCTGCCGATGATGATGGCCGCGCCCACGATGGTCCAGCCGTCGGGCAGCGCCCGCCACAGCAGCCAGTCCAGGCCCACGCCCCAGGCCAGGGCCGAATACTCGAACGGCGCCACGCTCGAGGCCTCGCCGCGCGAAAACGCCTCGGTGATCGCCAGCTGGCCGATGAAGCCCGACACCGCCAGGCCGCACAGCAGCGGAATCTCGCTGGCGGGCAGCGGCACCCAGCCCGGCGCCGCCAGCAGGCCGGCGCCCGCCGCGATCATGACGATCAGCCAGAACACCGTGTGCTCGCTGCGGTCGGTGCGCGCCAGGACCCGCACCGTGATCGCCGACACCGCATAGCAGGCGGCGGACCCCAGCACCGCCAGGCCGCCGATGGTGAGAAAGCCCGCGCCGCTGGGACGCAGCACCACCAGTACGCCGCACAATCCCACGCCGATGGCGAGCCAGCGCGCCAGGTCGACGCGTTCTTTCAACAACAGCACCGACAGCGCGGTGATCAGGGCCGGCGCGATGAAGAAGATCGCATAGGCTTCGGCCAGCGACAGCTTCTTGAGGCCGAAGGCGAACAAGGCCAGCATCAGGATGCCCAGCAGGGCGCGCAGCAGATGCATCGACCAGCGCACCTGGAACACGCCCGTGAAGGCGCCGCGCCAGGCCACGTAGGCGGCGACCAGCGGCAACGAACACATGGCGCGCAGCGCCGCCACCTGCAGCGCCGGATAGCGCGCCGCGAGCAGCTTCATCGCCGTGTCCATCAGGGCGAACATGAAGACGGCGAGCAGCATCGCCTGGATACTGTACAGGTTGCGGCCGCGCGCCGTTGCCAACCCGGTCACAGACGCTTCTCCATGAACAGGCTCAAGGGGTCGGGCCGGTAGCCGCCAAACGGCGCGCAGCGGCTGAAGCCGAAACCTTCGTACAGCGCGATCGCCGCCGGCTGGTGAATGCCGGTTTCGAGCTTCAGCACGGCCAGGCCCGACATGCGCGCGAACATCGCCAGGTGTTCCAGCAGCTGCTTCCCCGTGCCCTGCCCGCGGCGCGCCTCGTCCACGACCATGCGCTTGACTTCACCATAGGCGCCGCGGTTGACCAGGGCCACGCAGCCGACCGCCGCGCCGTCGATGTCGCGCGCCACCAGGAACAGCACGTCGCCGGCCAGCAGCGCATCCATGTCCAGCAGGTGGTTGCTCTCGGCCGGGTACAGCGCCGCGCAATAGGCGTCGAGCTGTTCCAGCAGCGCCCGCACCTCGGGCTGGTCGGGGGTTTCGGTATTGATGATCATAAGGAGATCACAAGAAGAAAGCGGCGCCGCGGCGCCGTTTTATCGGGGGTGAATCCGCTCGCGAATCAGCCGAGTTTCTGCAGCATCGATTCGGCGCTCGAGGCGTCGATGCCCTTGGCGTCGATGTCCAGGGTCTTGACCACGCCATCCTCGACCAGCATCGAATAGCGCTTCGAGCGCGTGCCCATGCCGTGCGCCGAATAATCGTTGTCCAGGCCCAGCGCCTTGGTGAAGGTGGCGTTGCCGTCGGCCATCATGCGCACGATGCCGGTGGCCTTCTGGTCGCGGCCCCAGGCGCCCATCACGAAAGCGTCATTGACCGAGATGCACCAGATTTCGTCGACGCCCTTGGCGCGGATCTCGTCGGCATGCTTGACGAAGCCCGGCACGTGCTGCACCGAGCAGCCCGGGGTGAACGCGCCCGGCAGGCCGAAGATCACGATCTTCTTGCCCTTGACCAGGTCCGCCACCTGGAAGGTGTTCGGGCCCAGGCTGCAGCCCGCGGTCTCGTTCTCGATGAATTCCGCGAGGGTGCCTTCCGGCAGGCGGTCGCCGATCTGGATGGTCATGTCTGTTCTCCTGTTGATGTTTTGTGAATCCTGCCATTATCGCCGATCTGCAGTGGGTGCGCTGGCGAAGACGACAACTTGCGACCTGCGGCTTCTGCACGTCGTACCCGCGAAGGCGGGTACCCAAGTGTTCAGCGCCGCCACGACAATCGAACGCCGGCACGACCCATCGGCCTTGGGTACCCGCCTTCGCGGGTACGACGGATTGAGGGCGGGGCCATGGTTGACTTTGGCGCTGCGCCAAACAAAAAGGCCAGCTTGCGCTGGCCTCTTCATCGCGAACTGCAGACCGGATCAGTCGGCCTGCTTGCGCAGGAACGCCGGAATATCGTAGGTCTCGACGCCGTTGCGCTGCATCGCCTGCACCTGCTCGGATGCCTGCTCGCGGCGCCACACGGCCGGCTGCTTCATGCCGCCCAGGGCGTCGGCACTGGCCTTGCCCGCGGTCAGGCCGCCGGCGACGGCCGCGGCGCCCTGCATCACCGGCGCATCGTAGGTGCCGGTGCGCAGCTGCTGCTGCGGCTGGACCAGCTGGATCGACTTCTTGTTCTTGCCCAGGCCCGTCGCGACCACGGTCACGCGGATCTCGTCGCCCATCGCGTCGTCGTAGGCGATGCCCTGGGCGATCGAGGCGTCCGGCGCCGCGAAGGCGCGCACGGCGGCCATGACTTCCTTGATCTCCTTGCCCTTCAGGCCACGGCTGGCGGTCACGTTGACCAGCACGCCCTTGGCGCCCGACAGGTCGATGCCGTCCAGCAGCGGCGAAGCGACGGCCTGTTCGGCCGCGATGCGCGCGCGGTCGACGCCGGCGGCGGTCGCGGTGCCCATCATGGCCTTGCCCTGCTCGCCCATGATGGTCTTGACGTCGTTGAAGTCGACGTTGATATGGCCCGGCACGTTGATGATCTCGGCGATGCCGGCCACCGCGTTGTTGAGCACGTCGTCGGCGTGCTTCATCCAGTCGAGCATCGATTCGTCTTCGTAGATGTCTTCCAGTTTTTCGTTGAGGATGACGATCAGGGAGTCGACGTGCTTGGTCAGTTCTTCGAGGCCTTCCTCGGCCACGTCCATGCACTTCTGGCCTTCGTACGAGAACGGCTTGGAGACCACGGCCACGGTCAGGGCGCCCATCGTCTTGGCCACTTCGGCCACGATCGGCGCGGCGCCGGTGCCGGTGCCGCCGCCCATGCCGGCGGCGATGAAGACCATGTGGGCGCCGCGCAGGGCGTCCTCGATGCGCGAGCGCGACTGCTCGGCCAGCTGGCGGCCGACTTCGGGACGCATCCCCGCGCCCAGGCCGGAGTCGCCGATCTGGATGATGTTGTTGGCGCCCGAAACCGCCAGGGCCTGCGCGTCCGTGTTTGCGGCAATGAACTCGACACCGGACACACCTTTGTTGATCATGTGCTGAACCGCGTTGCCGCCGGCGCCGCCGACGCCAACGACCTTGATCACGGTTCCCAGTGCTGCGTTATCGACCATATCGAACTCCATGATGACTCCCTAATTTTCAGAATGCGGTTCCAGGGAAGAGGCCTTGGCGTGATTGGATCGCTGCCTCAAACCGGTAACTGCGATTGTATGTAAAAACCTGTAACCCGTGATGAATTTTCGCTACCTAAATTGTTACCAAGTGCTTTATTTGCGCGTGAATCAGAAGTTCCCGGCTATCCATTCCTTCATTCGCTGCCAGACTGCCTTCACCGACCCGTCCTGGCGCGTGACGATATGTCCGCGCAGGTACTGTTTCTTCGCTTCGAGCAACAGGCCGAGCACCGTCGCATAGCGCGGGCTGCGTACCACGTCGGCCAGCTGGCCCCGATAGTCCGGCGTGCCGAGGCGCGTGGGCTTGAGGAAGATGTCTTCCGCCATCTCGATCATGCCCGGCATGATCGAGCTGCCGCCCGTCAGGACGATGCCCGAGGACAGCACGCCTTCGTAGCCGGATTCGCGCACGGCCTGGTGGACCATGGCGAACAGTTCTTCCACCCGAGGCTCGATCACGGCTGCGAGGGCCTGGCGCGACAATGCGCGGGGGCCGCGGTCGCCGAGACCTGGCACTTCGAGCGTCTCGCCCGGATCGGCCAGTACCTGCTTGGCCACGCCGTAGCGGATCTTGATGTCCTCCGCCTCGCCGGTCGGCGTGCGCAAGGCCATTGCGATATCACTGGTGATCTGGTCGCCGGCGATCGGGATGACCGCCGTATGGCGAATCGCGCCGTCCGAAAACACCGCGATGTCGGTGGTGCCGCCGCCGATGTCGATCAGGACCACGCCCAATTCTTTTTCGTCGACGGTCAGCACCGCGTCGGCGGACGCCATCGGTTGCAGGATCAGGTCCGAGACCTCGAGCCCGCAACGGCGCACGCACTTTACAATATTTTGAACCGCCGACACCGCACCGGTGACGATGTGCACCCGCACTTCCAGGCGGATGCCGCTCATGCCGATCGGCTCGCGCACGTCTTCCTGGTTGTCGACGATAAATTCCTGTGGCACGGTGTGCAACAGTTGCTGGTCGGTCGGGATGTTGACCGCCTTGGCGGTCTCGATCACGCGCGCCACGTCGGTGGCAGTCACTTCCTTGTCCTTGATCGCCACCATCCCGCTCGAATTGAACGAGCGGATATGGCTGCCGGCGATGCCAGCGTAGACGTTGCGGATCTTGCAGTCCGCCATCAGCTCGGCTTCCTCGAGCGCGCGCTGGATCGATTCGACCGTGGCCTCGATATTGACGACCACGCCCTTCTTCAATCCTCTCGACTCGTGCTGACCGAGCCCGATCACTTCGTGGCGTCCGTCGGACATCACTTCGGCGACCACCGCCACCACCTTGGAGGTGCCGATGTCGAGGCCGACGATCAGGTTTTTCGCGTCTTTTGTCATTGCTGTTCGCCTGCTCAGATTTGCTTGGTTGTTTTATTGGGTGTTGCTTGCTTGCTTGCTGGTGCTTCCTTGGGCTTCTTGGCCGCCTTGACCGGCTTCGTCGCATCCGCCGGCACCGTGAGCGCCGCCGACGACAGGGCCAGTCCGTTCGGATAGCGCATGTCGATCGTGTCGATACGGCCTTCCTGCAGCCGGGCCACCAGCTGCGGGTAGACGCCGACCAGGCGCTGCACGCGCCTCTTCAGCGTGTTGCGGTCCTGCTCGCGTCCCAGTGCGACGCTCATGCCGTTGTCCAGCCTTACGGTCCAGGCATACCGGTTGGACAGCGACAGCTCCTGCGGCACCAGCTCGACCTGCGCGAACGCGGTGCGCAGTTCGTTGAAGCGGGCCAGCACTTCCTTCTCGCTGCCGACCGGGCCGTCGAAGGCCGGCAGTCCCTGTTCATCCTCGGTCTCGGCCACGTTGGCGGTGAACACGTCGCCCTTCACCGACAACAGGCGGCCGTCCTCGCCCCAGGTGCCGAGCGCTTCGTGTTCCTCGACCTCGACCACCAGCGCATTGGGCCACTCGCGGCGCACGGTGGCGCGGCGCACCCAGGGCACGGTCTCGAAGGTGGCGCGCACCTGTTCCAGGTCGGCGGTGAAGAAGTTGCCGCGGATCTTGCCGAGCACGCCGTTGCGCACGGTCAGTTCGTTGACATGCTTCAAGTCGATCCCGTACATGCTCTCCACCGTCACCGAACCGAGCGCGAACATCGGCCGTTGCGACAGCCACCATACGCCCGATACCAGGGCGGCGAGCACCGTCACCGCCGTCAGGAAACTGGCGGTTGCGTTGAGGGCCCGGACGTCATGCCACATCGCGCGTTATCCCTTTGCCTTCTGGCCCATCTTGAGCCGCGCCGAGCGCAGGATCTCGACGCACAGGTCTTCGTAGCCGATGCCCACCGCGCGCGCCGCCATCGGCACCAGCGAGTGGGTCGTCATGCCGGGCGAGGTGTTCACCTCCAGCAGGAAGGGACGCATATCGCTGTCGCGCACCAGCACGTCGATCCGGCCCCAGCCCTCGCAGCCCAGCGCGCGGTAGGCGTTCACCGCGTGGCGCTGGATTTCCTGGGTCAGCTCCTCCGGGAGCGGCGCCGGGCAGTGATACACAGTGTCGTCGGTGAAGTACTTGTTCTGGTAGTCGTACTTGCCTTCCGGGGCCACGATCTCGACGATCGGCAGCGCGCGCGCCGAGGCGCCATGACCCAGCACGGCCACGGTGAACTCGCGCCCGGTGACGAATTCCTCGGCCAGCACCGATTCGTCCATGCCGGTCACCAGCGCGACCGCGTCCTTCAGCTGGTCGGCTTGCGTCACCTTGGTGATGCCGATGCTCGAGCCTTCGAGCGGCGGCTTGACGATCAGCGGCAGGCCCAGCTCGGCCACCACCGCATCGAGGTCGGTGTCGGCGTCGATGGTCACGTAGCGCGGGGTCGGCACCTTCTCTTGCAGCCAGATCTTCTTGGTGGTGATCTTGTCCATGCCGACGCTGGAGGCCATCACGCCGCTGCCGGTATACGGAATGCCGAGCAGCTCGAGAGCGCCCTGCAGGCTGCCGTCCTCGCCGTAGCGGCCGTGCAGCGCGATGAACACGCGATCGAATCCTTGCGCGGCCAGTTCGGCCAGGCTTTGCGTGCCCGGGTCGAAGGCATGGGCGTCGATGCCGCGGCTTTTCAGGGCCTGCAGCACGCCGGCGCCGGAAATGAGCGAGATCTCGCGCTCGGCGGAACGTCCGCCGAACAGCACGCCGACCTTGCCGAAAGCCGCTGCGTCAAGAGTTGGGGTGGTGGTCACGATTCAGCCTTTCGCATTGGTCAGTTGGTTGGGAACGCCGCTGATCGAGCCGGCGCCCATGGTCAGCACGACGTCGCCGTCACGCACCACGTTGAGGATGGCGGCCGGCATGTCGGCGATCGCCTCCACGAAAATCGGCTCGAGCTTGCCCGAGGTGCGCAGCGCGCGCGCCAGCGCGCGGCCGTCGGCGGCCACGATCGGCGCCTCGCCGGCCGGATACACCTCGGCCAGCAGCAGCACGTCGGGAGTGACCAGCACTTTCACGAAATCCTCGAACAGGTCGCGCGTGCGGCTGTAGCGGTGCGGCTGGAAGGCCAGCACCAGGCGCCGGCCCGGGTAGGCCGCGCGCGCGGCGCTGAGCGTCACCTCGGTCTCGACCGGGTGGTGGCCGAAGTCGTCGACCAGGGTGAAACTGCCGCCGGCCGGCAGCGCGACCTCGCCATAGCGCGTGAAGCGGCGGCCGACGCCGCGAAACTCCAGCAGGCCCTGGGCGGTGGCGGTGTCCTCGATGCCGATCTCGCGCGCGATCGCGATCGCCGAGCAGGCGTTCAGGACGTTGTGCATGCCGGGCTGGTTCAGCACGAACTTGGTGTCCGGGTAGCCGTCCTGGCGCACCGTGAAGTGCATCTGCGTGCCTTCGGCATAGGCGTCCAGCGCGCGCACCTCGGCTTCCTCGCAGAAGCCATAGGTGGTCACCGGCTTGGTCACCTGCGGCAGGATGGCGCGCACGTGCTGGTCGTCGATGCACAGCATCACGCGGCCGTAGAACGGCAGGCGATGGGTGAAGTTCACGAACGCGGCCTTGAGCTTCTCGAAGTCGTGCTCGTAGGTGTCCATGTGGTCGGCGTCGATATTGGTGATCACCTCGATCATCGGCGACAGGTTCAGGAACGAGGCGTCCGATTCGTCGGCCTCGGCCACGATGTATTCGCCGGTGCCCAGGCCGGCATTGGCGCCGGCGGCCGTCAGGCGCCCGCCGATGACGAAGGTCGGGTCCATCCCGCCGGCGGCCAGCACCGAGGCCACCAGGCTGGTGGTGGTGGTCTTGCCGTGGGTGCCGGCGATCGCGATGCCGCGCTTCAGGCGCATCAGCTCACCGAGCATGATGGCGCGCGGCACCACCGGGATCTTGTGCGTGCGGGCGAACACCACTTCAGGATTGGCTTCGTTGACGGCGGTCGAGGTGACGACGACGTCGGCCCCGCTCACGTTCCCGGCCTGGTGGCCCAGGTGCACGATCGCGCCCAGGCCCGCCAGGCGCTGGGTAGCGGCATTGCTGCCCAGGTCCGAGCCCGACACCTGGTAGCCGAGGTTGAGCAGCACCTCGGCGATGCCGCTCATGCCGCTGCCGCCGATGCCGACGAAGTGTATGTTCTTGATCTTGTGTTTCATGTTCGTTCTATGCCCTGCCCGCTTCTACCAGTTGTTCGAGTTCGCGCGCGATCGCCTCGTTGGCGTCGCGCTTGCCCACGCCGTGCGCCGCCTGGGCCATCGCCAGGCAACGCTCGCGCGTCGTGTCTTGCAGCAGGCTCGCCAGCCGCTGCGGATTCAGTTCGCCCTGCGCCAGGTGCAGCGCCGCGCCTTGCCTGTCCATCCACACCGCGTTGTCGCGCTGGTGGCTGGTGGTGCTGGCGACGAACGGCACCAGCACGCTGGCTACCCCGGCCGCGGTCAGCTCGGACACCGTGATCGCGCCGGCGCGGCAGATCACGAGGTCGGCGTTCGCGTAGGCAGCGGCCATGTCATCAATGAAGTCGACCACGTTTGCGTTGACACCGGCCTGCAAATAAGCCGCGCGCAGCGCATCGATATTCTTCTTGCCCGACTGGTGGGTCACGATCGGACGGGTGGCCGGGTCGATCAGGGCCAGCGCCGCCGGCACGCTGTCGTTCAGGACTTTCGCCCCCAGGCTGCCGCCCACCACCAGCACCCGCAAGGGGCCGCTGCGGCCGGCGAAGCGTGCGCCAGGCAGGGGCAGGTCGAGGATCTGCCGGCGCACCGGATTGCCGGTGACCACCGCCTTGCCGGCCGCCTTGCCGAAGTCCGCCGGGAACCCGAACAGCACGCGCTGCGCGACCGGCGCCAGCGTCTTGTTCGACAACAGCAGCGCGGCGTCGGCGTTCACCAGCGCCAACGGGATGCCGCGCACGCGCGCGGTCAATCCGCCCGGCACGGTGACGTAGCCGCCCATGCCCAGCACCACGTCGGGCCGGCGGTTTGCCAGATAGCGGCGGCAGGTGAGGAAGCTGGCCGCCATCCTGAAGGCGCCCTTGACGGCGTGGCCCAGGCCCTTGCCGCGCAGGCCGGCGAAGTCGATGGTGTCCATCGGGATGCCGGCCTTCGGCACCAGCTCGGTTTCCATGCCGTGGGCCGTGCCCAGCCAGCTCACTTCCCAGCCGCGCGCGCGCATGGTCTGCGCGATCGCGATGCCGGGGAAGATGTGGCCGCCGGTGCCGGCCGCCATGATCATCAGGCGCCTGGTCGTTTGACGCGTCATGTGCGGCCTCCGCGCATGCGCACCCGGTTCTCGTAGTCGATCCGCAGCAGGATCGCCAGGCCAATGCAGTTGAACATGACGCCCGAGCCGCCAAAGCTCATCAGGGGCAAGGTCAGCCCCTTGGTCGGCAACAGGCCCAGGTTCACGCCCATATTGATGAAGGTCTGCACGCCGATCCAGATGCCGATGCCCTTCGCGGCCAGGCCGGCGAAGGTCTGGTCCAGGGCGATCGCCTGGCGGCCGATGTCGAAGGCGCGCTTGACCAGCCAGTAGAACATGGCCACCACCACCAGCACGCCGACCAGGCCCAGCTCTTCGCCGATCACGGCCATGATGAAGTCGGTGTGCGCTTCCGGCAGGTAGTGCAGCTTCTCGACCGAGGCGCCCAGCCCCACGCCGAAGAATTCGCCGCGCCCGAAGGCGATCAGCGAGTGCGTCAACTGATAGGCCTTGTCCAGCGCGTTGCCCTCTTCCCACGGGTCGAGGTAGGCGAACATGCGCGCGCGGCGGAACGGCGACAGCGCGATGATCGCGCTGAAGATCACCACCAGCAGCGCGCCGATGCCGCCGAACCAGACGATATTGATCCCGCCCAGGAACAGGATGCCCATGGCGATGCAGACGATCACGCCGAAGGCGCCCAGGTCGGGCTCGAGCAGCAGCAAGGCGCCGACCAGGCCGATCGCGACCATCATCGGCAAGAAGCCCTTGGTGAGCTTGTGCATGTACTCTTGCTTCCTCACCGTGAAGTCGGCCGCGTACAGCACCACCGCGATCTTCATGATCTCGGACGGCTGCAGGTTCATGACCCCTAGCGACAGCCAGCGCCGCGCGCCGTTGACAGACACGCCCAGGCCGGGAATCAAGACCAGCACCAGCAAGACCAGGGTGCCGATGAACAGCATCGGCGCGTACTTCTGCCACATCGCGATCGGCACCCGGAACACGACCGCGGCCGCGGCCATCGAGACGATGATGTACATCGCCTGGCGGTACAGGAAGTATTCGTTGCGGTCGCCAAGATAGCGGAACTTGGGTGAATCGGGCAGCGCGATCGACGCCGAATACACCATCACCATCCCGAGCAGCATCAACAGGAGCGTGACCCAGACCAGCGGCTGGTCGTAGTCCATCATCTTCGACGGCTTGCTGCGGCCGTCTATCGTGGCGTCGGAGGCGGTTCCGGAGAACTTGAACGGAATCTGGAAGGCCATCAGATCTCCTGCCCCTTGTCCAATGCGATCTCGCGCACGGTGTCGACGAACACCTGGGCGCGGTGCGCATAATTGGTGAACATGTCGAGGCTGGCGCAGGCCGGCGACAGCAGCACGGCGTCACCAGCGCGCGCCAGGCCGGCGGCGCGGCGCACCGCCTGCGGCAGGTCGTCCAGGTCGAAGGCCGGCACGCCGGTCGGCTCGATCGCCGCGCGTACCGCGGGCGCATCGCGGCCGATCAGCAGCACGGCGCGCACGTGGCTTGCTACCGGCTGCGCCAGCGGCGAAAAGTCCTGGCCCTTGCCGTCGCCGCCGGCGATCAGGAGGATCTGCTGGTCCGCGCCGGTGAATGCCTTGCCCAGGCCGCTCAGGGCGGCCACCGTGGCGCCGACGTTGGTGCCCTTGCTGTCGTCGTAGTAGTCGACGCCGTCGATGGTGGCGACCAGTTCGACGCGGTGCGGCTCGCCCGCGTACTCGCGCAGGCCGTGCAGCAGCGGCGCCAGCGGCAGGCCGCAGGCGCGGCACAGGGCCAGCGCGGCCAGCGCGTTGGCGGCATTGTGCAGGCCGCGGATCTTCAATGCGTCGGCCGGCATCAGGCGGTTGACGATGACCTCGACCGGCTCCGGCGGCTCGTTTTTCCTGCGTTTCTTCCCGGCGTCCTCGCCCGGCACGGCGTTGGCCAGCCACAGCACGCCGCGCTCTTCGAGCAGGCCGAAGCTGTCGGCTTCCACCGGCTCGCCGGTGCCGAAGGTGAAGGACGGGGTATCGACGGCGGTCATGCGCATTACGCGCGCGTCGTCGCGATTCAGCACGCGGATGGTGTCGGGGCCGAAGATGCGCGCCTTGTCCGCCGCATAGGCGTCCATGCTGCCGTGCCAGTCCAGGTGGTCCTGGCTCAGGTTCAGCACCGTGGCGGCGTCGGCCTGCAGGCTGAACGTGGTGTGCAGCTGGAAGCTGGACAGTTCCAGCACCCAGGCCTGCGGCAACGCGCCGGCGTCGATGCTTTCCCTCAGCACGTCCAGCGCGGCCGGGCTGATGTTGCCGGCCACGCGGGTGGTGAGGCCCGCGCGGCGGCACAGCAGGCCGGTCAGGCTGGTCACCGTGGTCTTGCCGTTGGTGCCGGTGATCGCGATGACCTTGGGCGCATAGCCGCTGGTTTCCCGCAGGTGCGCCAGCGCCTGGGCGAACAGCTCGATCTCGCCCCACACCGGAATGCGGCGTTCCTGGGCGGCGGGAATGATCTCGACCAGTTCGCGGCCGGGCGCCAGGCCCGGGCTGACGGCGACGAAGTCGACGCCATCGAGCAGCGCGGCGGTGAATATGCCTTGAACTGCGTCTCCCGCGACGAATTCGGCGTCAGGCACCGCGGCGCGCAGCGCCGGCAGGCGCGCCGGCTCGGCGCGCGTATCGGCCACGCGCACGCGTGCGCCGGCCCGCGCCAGCCATTGCGCCATCGCCAGCCCGGATTCGCCCAGGCCCAGTACCAATGCGTGTTTGCCGTTGTAGTTCATCTCAGCGGTTTCAACGAAGTTTCAGGGTGGACAGGCCAACCAGGATCAGCACCATGGTCACGATCCAGAAGCGGACCACGACCTTGGTCTCCTTCCAGCCCTTCTGTTCGAAATGGTGGTGCAGCGGCGCCATCAGGAACACGCGGCGTCCGGTGCCGTAGCGCTTCTTCGTGTACTTGAACCAGCTGACCTGGATGATCACCGACAGGGTCTCGGCCACGAAGATGCCGCCCATGATGAACAGCACGATTTCCTGGCGCACGATGACGGCGATGGTGCCGAGCGCGCCGCCCAGCGCCAGCGCGCCGACGTCGCCCATGAACATCTGGGCCGGGTGCGCGTTAAACCACAGGAACGCCAGGCCCGCGCCGGCCATCGCGCCGCAGAAGATCAGGAGCTCGCCCGCGCCCGGGATGTACGGGATCAGGAGGTACTTCGAATAGGTCACGCTGCCGGTGAGGTAGGCGAACAGGCCCAGGGCGCCGCCCACCATCACGGTCGGCATGATGGCCAGGCCATCGAGGCCGTCGGTGAAGTTCACCGCGTTCGAGGCGCCCACGATCACGCAATAGGTCAGCGCGATGAAGCCCCACACGCCAAGCGGATAGCTGATGGTCTTGAAGAACGGGACGATCAGGTCGGCCTTCGGCGGCAGGTCCATCGAGAAGCCGGACTGCACCCAGGCATAGAACAGCTGCGCCACTTCCCACGGGTTGGCGGCCGAGACCGAGAACGCGAGGTACAGGGCCGAGGCGATGCCGATCAGCGACATCCAGAAGTATTTCTCGCCCGAGCGCATGCCTTCCGGGTCTTTATAGACGACCTTGCGGTAGTCGTCGACCCAGCCGACGGCGCCGAAGCCGAAGGTCACCACCAGCACCGGCCAGATCAGGCGGTTCGACAGGTCGCACCACAGCAGGGTCGAGACGCCGATCGCGATCAGCACCAGCACGCCGCCCATGGTCGGGGTGCCGTGCTTGGTCAGGTGGCTTTGCGGACCATAGGTGCGCACCGCCTGGCCGACCTTCAGTTCGGTCAGCTTGCGGATGACGATGGGGCCTGCGACCAGGCCGATCGTGATCGCGGTGATGGTGGCGAACACCGCGCGGAACGTGATGTAGTTGAACACGCGCAGCGGACCGATATAGTCCTGGAAGTATTGTGCGAGCCAGAGAAGCATATTAGTGGGCGCCCTTGCCAATGGTGGTTGATCCGGTCAGGTGCTGGACTACGCGCTCCATCTTCATGAAGCGCGAGCCCTTTACCAGCACAGTCGAATTGGTATTGCCGCCCAGTTTTTGATCCAGTGCTGCCAATAATTCGTCGAACTGCTCGTAATGTCGTGCTCCCGACGCGACCAGGTGGCGCGCCAGCTCGCCCGTCGCGAGCACGGTCTCGATGCCACGCGAAGCTGCGTAGGCGCCGATTTCTTCGTGAAACTCTTTTCCTTGCGCGCCGACTTCGCCCATGTCGCCGACCACTAGGATGCGTGGCGCAGGAAACGCCGCCAGCACGTCGATCGCGGCGCGCATCGAGTCGGGATTGGCGTTGTAGGTGTCGTCGATGACGGTTGCGCCATTTTCCGCCTGCTTGCGCTGCAGGCGGCCGCTGACCGGAGCAAAGGCCGCCAGGCCCATCTGGATCGCCTCCGTCGCGATCCCGGCGCCAAGCGCACAGGCGATTGCGGCAAGCGCATTACGGACGTTATGCTCGCCTGCCGCGGCCAGCGACACGCTGAACCAGTTGCCGCGTGCATCGACCGTGAATTCACTGCCGAAGCCACTACCCGTGTATTGCGTATAGACGTCGCAGCTGTCATCCAGGCCGAAGGTGATGACCTCGCCCTTGGCCAGGGCGCGCCACAAGCTGGTGTAGGCATCGTCTCCCGGGAACACGGCCACGCCGTCGCCCGGCAGCGATTGCAGCACCGAGCCGTTCTCGCGCGCCACCGCTTCCACGGTGTGCATGAATTCCTGGTGCTCGCGCTGGGCGTTGTTGACCAGGCCCACGGTCGGCGCCGCGATCGCGCTCAGGCGGCCGATCTCGCCCGGATGGTTCATGCCCAGTTCCACCACCGCCGCGCGATGCGAGGCATCCAGGCGGAACAGGGTCAGCGGCACGCCGATCTCGTTGTTCAGGTTGCCCTGGGTCGCCAGGCGCGCGTCCTCGCCGACGGCCGCGGCCAGGATCGATGCGATCATTTCCTTGACGGTCGTCTTGCCGTTGCTGCCGGTGACGCCGATCAGGGGAATCCGGAACTGCTCGCGCCACGCATGGGCGATGCGGCCCAGCGCGACCAGCGTGTCCGGCACCACGATCGCCGGCAGGGTCCAACCTTGCGGCAGGCGCGAGACCACGACCGCGGCAACCTTGCGCGCGACGACCTGGTCGAGGAAGTCATGGGCGTCGAAGGTCTCGCCCACCAGCGCGACGAACAGCGCGCCGGCTTGCACCTTGCGGCTGTCCGTCGACACGCCGTCGAACGAGGCGTCAAGCCCGACCAGGCGCGCGCCCGGGATCGAATCGACCAGTTGTTGCAGCGATCCGCGCATCAATGCGTCCTCAACATGGTGAGCCGCGCCGTCAATGCCAGCGAGGCGTGGTCCGCATCCGAGAACGGCATCTTGCGACCCTTGATTTCCTGATAGGGCTCATGGCCCTTGCCTGCCAGCAGGATCACGTCCTGCCTGGCGGCCTGCTTCACCGCCAGCAGGATGGCGGCGGCGCGGTCCTCGACCGTCTGCACGCGCGCAGCCTGCGCGGTGTCCATCCCGGCCACGATCTGGGCGATGATGCTGCCCGGTTCTTCGCTGCGCGGGTTGTCGCTGGTGACCAGCACCTGGTCGGCGCCTTGCGCGATGCGGCCCATCTGCGGCCGCTTGCCCGGATCGCGGTCGCCGCCGCAGCCGAACACGCACCACAACTGGCCGCCACGGTCCGTCGCCACCTGGCGCAGGGCGTCGAGGGTCTTTTCCAGCGCGTCCGGCGTGTGCGCATAGTCGATCACGACCATCGGCGCGTCCGAGCCGCCCATCTGCTGCATGCGGCCCGGCGCCGGGACCAGGGTCTCGATCGCATCGACCGCCGCCTTCAGGGCCACGCCCCTGGCCAGCAGCGCGCCCAGCACCGCCAGCGTATTGCTGACGTTGTAGTTGCCCACCAGCCGGGTGCGCACGGTCGCGTTGCCTTGCGCCGTCTCGACCTGGAACTCGGTGCCGGCGTTCTTGCTGCGCATGCCGCCGGCGCGCAGCACGGCCACGCCTTGCGGCGCCTGCGCGGCGGCGATCGTGTAGCCGGTGACGGCCAGGCCAGGGGCATTGGCGCGCAGGCGCGCCACCAGGCGCTGCCCGGCCGGATCGTCGAGGTTGACCACCGCATGCTTCAGGCCATCCCACTCGAACAATTTGACCTTGGCCGCCTCGTAGCTTTCCATGTCGCCATGGAAGTCGAGATGGTCGCGCGTGAGGTTGGTGAAGATCGCGACGTCGACGTGCATGCCGGCCGTGCGCTCCTGCACCAGGCCGATCGACGAGGCTTCGATGGCGAGCGCGCTGGCGCCCGCTTTCTTCAGGTCGGCCAGCGTCGAGGCCAGCAGCACCGCGTCCGGCGTGGTGTAGCCGGTGACGTCGAACCGTGTATCGGCCTGGCTCGCAGCCTTGCCCTTGATCAGGCCCACGCCCAGCGTGCCGATCACGGCGGCGGCGTCGCCCAGGCGCGCCAGGGCTTGCGCGGTCCACAGCGCGCACGAGGTCTTGCCGTTGGTGCCGGTGACGGCCACGGTGAACATGGCGCGGTCAGGATGGTCCAGCACCGCGTGCGCGATCGGGCCGGCGTTCTTTTTCAGGTCGGTCACGGCCAGGTGCGGCACGCTGAATGCGGCGTCCCAGGTGAAACCGGCGGCTTCGAAGAGCACGGCGGCGGCGCCTGCTGCGATGGCGGCTTCGATGTAGCGACGACCGTCGGCGGCCTCGCCCGGATAGGCGAAGAACACGTCGCCGGGCTTGACGCGGCGCGAGTCGGAAACGAGACGGCCGTCCGGGGCGGCGGCGCGAATCCATTCGATGGTGTCGTGCAGGCTCGGGGCCATCACATGCTCTCCTCTAGGGGAACTTCAGGAATGATGATGTCCGTGATCGATGAATCGGGCGGCACGTTGGCGGCCCGCAGCGCATTGGAGAACAGGTCGGCCGCGGTCGGCGCGGCGACGTAGCCGCCGGTGCGCAAGGGGCCGCTCGGATCGTCGACCATCACCGCGATGACGAAGCGCGGCTTGGACATCGGCCCGATGCCGGCGAAGTAACCGATATTGTTGGTGCGCGAATAGCGGCCGTTGACGATCTTCTCGGCGGTGCCGGTCTTGCCGCCGATGCGGTAGCCGGCGACCTGGGCGCGCGAGGCGGTGCCGCCCGGGCCCACCACCGATTCGAGCATGGTGCGCACCTGGGCCGCGGTCTTGGCCGAGATCACCTGCTGGCCCACCGGCTGTTCGTCCACCTTCACGAACGACAGCGGGATGATGTCGCCGTTGCGGGCGAAGATCATGTAGGAGCGCGCCATCTGCAGCAGCGACACCGACAGGCCGTGGCCGAAGGCCATGTTGGCGTATTCCACCGGCTTCCAGGTCTTGTAGGGACGCACGCGGCCGGCGGCGGCGCCGGGGAAGCCGAAGCGCGGCGGCTGGCCGTAGCCGACCTTGGTGTACAGCTCCCACATTTCCTGCTGCGGGATCATCTGGGCGATCTTGACCACGCCGAGGTTCGACGATTTCTGGATGATGCCGCTGACGGTCTGCACGCCGTAATTGTGGAAGTCGCGGATGCGGCGACCGGTCACCATCATGTAGCCCGGATTGTTGTCGAACACGGTGTCGGGCGTGATGCGGCCGGTCTCCAGGCCGAGCGCCACGGTGAGCGGCTTGATCGTCGAACCCGGCTCGAAGGTGTCGGTGATGACGCGGTTGCGCAGCTGCTCGCCGGTCAGCTTGGAGCGGTCGTTCGGGTTGTAGGTCGGGTAGTTGGCCAGGGCCAGCACCTCGCCCGTCTGGACGTCGAGCACCACTGCGGCGCCGGCCTTGGCGTTGAACTTCTCGACCGCGTTCTTGATGCTGGTGAAGGCGATGTATTGCAGCTTGCTGTCGACCGACAGGGTCAGGTCGCGGCCCTGGTGCGGCTCGCGGAACATGCCCAGGTCTTCGGCGATGTGGCCCAGGCGGTCCTTGATCACGCGGCGGCTGCCCGCCACGCCCATCAGGGTCTTCTGGTGCTGCAGCTCCATCCCGTCCTGGCCCTTGTCCTCGACGTTGGTGAAGCCCACCAGGTGGGTCGTCACTTCGCCCTGCGGGTAGAAGCGCTTGTATTCCTTGCGCGTGTCGATGCCGTCGATCTTGAGCGCCAGGATCTGGTCGACGATCGGCATCTCGACCTGGCGCTTGAGATAGACGAAGCTGCGGTCGGAGTCGAGCTTCTTGCGCAGTTCGGTTTCCGGCATTTCGAGCAGGTTCGCCAGCGCGCGCAGCTTTTCCGGCGGCGCCTTCAGCACGTCGTCGGGAATGCCCCAGATCGCGCGCACCGGCAGCGAGGTCGCCAGCACGGCGCCGTTGCGGTCGAGGATGCGGCCGCGCGTGGCCGGCAGCTCGAGCGTGCGCTCGTAGCGGCTCTTGCCCTGCTTTTGCAGGAACTGGTTCGATACGCCCTGCAGCCAGACCGCGCGTACGGCCAGCGCGGCGAAGGCCGCGAACAGGACGAACAGGACCAGGCGCGAACGCCAGTCGGGCAGGCGCACCGCCAGGACCGGGCTCTTCGAGAAAGCCATGCCCTTCGACGCGGCCACCCGCGCGTTGCTCTGCTTCGCGGCGCCGCGCATCACGGGGCGCCCTCGGTCAGGTACTGGGTGCGGGCCGGGCTCAATGGGGCCATCTCGAGCTGGGAACGGGCGATCTGCTCGATGCGCTCGTTCTTGGCCAGGCGCGACTGGTCGAGCTGGAGCTGGTCCCAGTCGATGTCGAGCTGGCGCGCGTGCTGCTGCAGGCGTTCGAGCTCGATGAGCAGGTGGCGCGCCTGGTAGCGGGCGTTGACGACCGATAGCGCGCAGCCCACCAGCAAGGCGGTGAGCAAGACGTTCAGCTTGACGCTCATGCAGGCGTCTCCAGGCGTTCGGCCACGCGCAGCACCGCCGAGCGCGAGCGCGGGTTCTCCTGCACCTCGGTGTCGCTCGGCTTGATCTTGTCGATCAGCCGCATCTCGGGCTGCGGCAGGTCGACGGCGCGGATCGGCAGGCGGCGATCGGGTTGTTCGACCTTGGCCTTGGAGGCGAGGAACTGCTTGACCATGCGGTCTTCGAGCGAATGGAAGGCGATCACGGACATGCGCGCGCCCGGCGCCAGCATGCCGTAGGCGGCGCTCAGCCCTGCCTCGAGGTCCTCAAGCTCCTGATTGATGAAAATCCGGATAGCCTGAAAAGTCCTGGTTGCCGGATCCTTGCCTTTTTCGCGGCCCTTGACCGCGCTTGCCACGATTGCGGCAAGCTGTCGTGTGCCTGAAATCGGTTCGACTGCGCGGCGAGCAACAATCGCCTTTGCAATCTGAAAAGCATACCGCTCTTCTCCATAATCGCGTATCACCTTTTCCAATTGAAGTTGCTCCGCGGTCGCAATCCACTCAGCGGCCGACATGCCGCGCGTGGTGTCCATGCGCATGTCGAGCGGGCCGTCCTGGCGGAAGCTGAAGCCGCGGCTGGCGTCGTCCACCTGGGGCGACGAGATACCCAGGTCGAGCAGGATGCCGTCGACCCGGAAGATGCCGCGCGCGGCCAGCGCGTCGTGCATCGTTGCAAAGCTGTCATGGACGATCGTGAAGCGCGGATCGTCGATTTGTGATGCAGTAGCAATGGCTTGCGGATCTTTGTCGAACGCGATCAGGCGGCCTTGCGGGCCCAGGCGCGACAACAAGAGGCGGCTGTGGCCGCCCCGCCCGAAAGTGCCATCTATATAGATACCGGAAGCGCGTGCGCCCGCGAGGTTGAGCGCATCGACCGCTTCGTCAAGCAGCACCGTTCGATGCTGGTACATAGGCACCGTCAAGGAATCCGTCATCGGCGCCTCAGAAAGAGAAATTGGAAAGAACATCGGGCATGCCACCGGCGACGGCCTCGGCCTCGTCCTCGGCCAGCTTGGCGGCATTCCAGATTTCGAAGTGGGTGCCCATGCCGAGCATCATCACTTCCTTCTCGAGCCCGACCGCGGCACGCAGTTCGGGCGAGATCAGCACGCGGCCGGCGCTGTCGAACTCGACATCGACGGCGTTGCCGAGGAAAATGCGCTGCCACGCGCGCGCCGACATCGGCCAGGCGGCGATCTGTTGACGGTGCTCTTCCCATACCGGGCGCGGGAAGAACAGCAGGCAGCCATGGGGGTGCTTGGTCAAGGTCATGCGGCCCTCGCACTGAAGCGTAAGGGCGTCACGGTGCTTGGCCGGAATCGACATTCGGCCCTTTGCATCGAGATTGATTGCGGACGCGCCCTGGAACACGTATTTACCTAGCTTTGGAGAGTTATCTGCCGTTGTTTGTCGGGCGCCGGGAGCCGAAGGAATTACCCCACAACCCTCCCACAAATCGACACTTTTTCACACCGTTTCCCACTTTAGTGGAAGCAATGTTGACGGTCAAGCGAATTCACGATTGACGAAATCGACTTTTTCCAATGAAACCAAGGACTTAGGCGTCGACGCGGTAGATGTGGGCCAATAAAATGTCCCGTAAAATTAGGGACTTAGCCGTTGGAGTGAAAGAAAGCCCTGAGTTGTACAGACGAGGTTTACGTTTGAGCAATGTCAATCGAATTCAAAATATTGACGCAAAGAAACAACTATAGCGTTGGCAGACCACTGTATGACCATCCAGTCTATCGGTAAAACACAACGACTGGCGACACGCCACGACAGGTCGATGCCTCCCCTTTTCCACGGCCCTGGACGTGCAAGCGCCGACCACTGTGGCGCACTACGCACTTTCCACAGTTAACTATTTTGACTTTGGGAAACTAAAAACGTAATATCGGAAAATATGAACATCCCAACCAATCTGCAACCTGCGACGACCTACAATGCCGCAGACTATTGCTCGACCAAGGAGGCCGCGGCCACCCTGGGCGTGTCGCACCGCACGGTGCAGCTATGGGTGGAGAACGGCACGCTGCAAGCCTGGCGCACTGCCGGCGGCCATCGCCGCATCACGGTGGCCTCGGTGAACCGCCTGGTCGAGGGCCGGCGCATCGCCATCGGCGCGCCGCCGGCGCCGGCCAGCGCACCGGCGCCGGGCAAGCCGCGGGTGCTGGTGGTCGACGACGATCCCCTGATGCTGCGACTGTACGAACTCGAGATCGCCGGCTGGGGCCTGGACCTCGAGGTGGTCAAGGCGAACAACGGCTTCGAAGCCCTGATCCGCATCGGCGAGCAGCGCCCCGACCTGCTGGTGAGCGACCTGAACATGCCGGGCATGGATGGTTTCCGCATGATCCGCACCCTGCGCGAAGACAGCGGCACGGCCGGCATGAACATGATCGTGGTCAGCGGCCTGGACCGCGCGACGATCGACGCCATGGGCCTGCCCGCCGACATCCCGGTGTTTCCCAAGCCGGTGCAGTTCGGCGAACTGCGCGGCGCGGTCGAGAACGGCCTGACGCGCGCCTGAACTGTCATGCCGGCGCACCGGCAGCGCGCGTCCGGCCTGCCAGGGACTGTCATGTCCGCATTGCCGTCACCGCCAGCAATGATCCGGGCGCACGTTTCCTGCAATTCCGCAAATCCGAACAATTGCATAGCATTATTGCAAGCAATATTCGTCGCCCTTGCCGACCCTGGCGCACGCCGCTTGACCGTCTGCTTCTAGACGTTTTCCTTATTTGCATATCAGCATTTCTTCGTAGGCGCCCGGACAGGCGCAGCCGATAATGGCTGAGTGAATCATTCCGCCCAACCTCCCGGCGCCGACGCAGCCGCAGACAATGCCGACCGCCTGGTGCACTGGCTGATCGACAGCGTGCAGCTCGAAGCGACGGTCTTCCACGTCGGCCAGTACTGCGGCCGCTGGCAGGCGTCCACCGCGGGCCGCGGCCTGGGCAGCTTTCACCTGGTGCTGCATGGCGAGTGCTACCTGCACGTCACCAGCCGCGCGCCGGTCCGCCTGGGTCCGCGCGACGGCGTGTTCTTGCTGCGCGACACGCCGCACTTTCTCAGTCCCGATCCCGACCCGGCCAGCGCCCGTCCCGGCATGCCGATGCAGCAGCTCGGCCAGGCGGCGCCGGACGCCACCGCCCTGGCCTGCGGCTTCTTCCACTTTCGCAGTGCGCTCAGCACGCTGATCGCCGATTCCTTCCCGGACAGCCTGGTGCTGCGCGCCGACGACCCGTCGCTGCAGGCCTTGAACGCGCTGTTCGAACTGATCCTGCTGGAGCCGCCGCGCGACCCCGACGCGCCGTCGCCGCTGGTGGCGCGCCTGGCCGAACTGATGTTCTTCTATGTCGTCCGCCACGTGGCACGCCAGCAAGACATCGCCACCGGCCTGCTGGCCGTGGCCAGCCGGCCCGAGTTCTCGGCCCTGCTCGACCGCATGATGCAGGAGCCCGGCCACGACTGGTCGACCGAGAACATGGCGCGTGCGGCCCATATGTCGCGCTCGAGCTTCTATAAACACTTCAGCGAGGCCAGCGGCCAGGCGCCGGCCCAGTTCCTGTTGCTGCTGCGCATGAAGATCGCGGCCCAGCGCCTGCACGGCGGCGAGACGGTCGAGCGCACCGCCGGCCACGTCGGCTACAGCTCGTATGCCGCCTTTTCGCGCGCCTTCCACAAGGTGATGGGCGAGCATCCGGGCACCTTCCGGCGCGCCCGCCATCTCCACGCCAGGACAACGCACGCCGGGCCGATTCGGACGATCGAGCAGAAAACAAGGACGACCGTGTCCAAACGTGTTTTTCAATCGCCGCTAGAATAGCGGACCCAACGCTTTGATAGAGAGATCCGCCATGTCCCGCCTGACCCTGCATACCCAAGAAACCGCGCCTGAAGGCAGCCGTCCGTTCGTGGACAAGGCCGTCGCCAACAACGGCTTCCTGCCGAACCTGATCGGCGTGCTGGCCAATTCGCCGCAGGCGCTGCAGACCTATATGACGGTGTCGGGCATCAATGCCGAGACCAGCCTCACCCTGCCGGAACGCGAAGTCGTGCAGATCACCGCCGCCCGCATCCACGGCTGCGACTTCTGCATCGCCGGCCATACCGCCATCGCCCTCAAGAAAGCCCAGCTGCCGGTCGAGACCGTCCGCGCCATGCAGCAAGGCCAGGACACCGGGGACGCCAAACTCGACGCCGTGCGCCGGTTCTCGGAAGCCGTCATCGCCACCCGCGGCGGCGTCAGCGACGACGCCCTGGCCGCCTTCAAGGCCGCCGGCTACAACGACCAGCAGGCGCTGGAAGTCGTGCTTGGCATCAGCCTGGCCACCCTGTGCAACTTCGCCAACACCCTGGCCGGCAGCGCGATCAACCCGCAGCTGCAACCTTTCGCCAGCGGAGCCATCTGATGTCGATCGGCGAACAAGCGACGCGCGCTTCCCTGACGCTGCCTGCCGGCCTGCATGAGTGGCTGCAGGCCAACGCCGACGCGCTGGACAGCTCGCCCGAGCTGGCGAGCGAAGTCGTGCCGCGCCTGGCCGGCGCCGGCCTGTTCGCCGTCGGCGTCCCCGAGCACCTCGGCGGCAGCGGCGGCGCCACGATCGATGCGATCGACGCCATCGCCGCGGTGGCCGAACATTCCGTCACCGCCGCCTTCGTGTTCTGGGGCCAGCGCACCTTCATCGAATACCTGCTGCAAAGCCCGAACGAGGCCATGCGCGCGCGCTGGATCGGCCCGCTGATGCGCGGCGAATTCGGCGGCGCCACTGGCCTGTCGAACGCGATGAAATTCCTGTCCGGGATCGAGTCGCTGCAGATCACGGCCACCCCCGACGACCAAGGCTGGCGGCTCGACGGCTCGCTGGCCTGGATCACCAACCTGCGCAAGGAAGGCTTCATCGCCGCCGCCGCCGTGAATTCCGCCGGCGACCTGCCGCCCGCGGTGGTCGCCTTCGTCAGCGACAGCGCCGGCGTCACGCGCAGCCCCGACCTCGAACTGATGGCCCTGCGCGGCAGCAATACCGCCGCCGTCAAGATCGAGGGCGTGCGGATCGGCGAAGGCGAAGTGCTGCATCCGAACGCGCGCGCCTGGCTGCCGGGCGTGCGCCCCGCCTTCCTGGGGCTGCAGTGCGGCCTGTCGATCGGCCTGGCGCGCGCCAGCCTGCGCGCCGCGCATGCGCTGTCGACCGCCATGCGCGGCCCGCTGCTCGAGCGGATCGCGGCCCAGCAGGTGGCATTGGAAGACCTGGTGACGCAGCTGAAGGACGGCGTCGCCGACGGACGCTTCAAGACCGCCGCGGCGCCGATGTTCCGGCTGCGCATCGCGCTGGCCGAAGCCGTCCAGCAGGCCGTCATGCTCGAGCTGCAAGCCAGTGGCGGGCGCGCCTACCTGGTCGACCGCGACCGCAGCTTCGCGCGCCGCTGGCGCGAATCGGCGTTCATCCCGATCGTCACCCCGAGCCTGACCCAGCTGCAGGTCGAACTCGCGAAGCACGCCGCGGCATGACGGCGTCCGTGCTCGAACGAAGCGCGGCCGCGCTGTCGGCCTCCAGCCTGCGCATCGGCTACGGCGGCAAGACCGTGGTCGACGACATTTCGCTCACCATCGACAAGCGCGAGATCGTCTGCCTGCTGGGCGGCAGCGGCTGCGGCAAGTCGACCCTGCTGCGCGGCCTGGCCGGCCTCAGCCCGGCCCAGGCCGGCCAGGTCAGCTTTCTGGGCGAACCGCTCCTGGCCCCGCATCCGCGCGCGGCGCTGGTGTTCCAGCAACCGAGCCTGCTGCCCTGGCTGAACGTCGAAGGCAACGTCGGCTTCGGCCTGGACTTCGCGCGCCAGCCGGTGATCGACCGCGACGCGCGCAGGCAGCGAGTGCGCGACGCCATCGAGGCGGTCGGCCTGGAGTCGCGCGCGCATGCCTATCCGGCCCAGCTCTCCGGCGGCCAGGCCCAGCGCGTGGCGCTGGCGCGGGCCCTGGCGCGCCAGCCCGAGCTGCTGTTCGCCGATGAGCCGTTCTCGGCGCTGGACGCGATCACGCGCGCCGAGATGCAGACCCTGCTGGTCGACCTTGTGCACCGCTGGCATACCGCCGCGCTGCTGGTGACCCACGACATCGACGAGGCGATCCTGGTCGCCGACCGCATCCTGCTGATGGCGGGCCAGCCCGGCCAGCCGGGCAAACTCGTGCGCGAGTGGAAGGTCGACCTGCCGCGACCGCGCCACGAACACGCCGACGGCGTGGTCGCGCTGCGGCTGGACATCATCAAGGCGCTGCGCGAGGGCGCCTGAGCCCCGTCGCGGACCACGAACACGAACACATATAACAAGGAAAACCCATGAGCAACCCGATCCACATCTGCGCTTCTTCCGACTGCGATTGCGGCATGAGCCGGCGCGACTTCCTGCGCATGTCGGCCCTGACCGGCGCCGCGGCGGCGTCGCCGCTGCTGTTCGCGGGCGACGCGATGGCGCAGAACTTCAAGGGCGACGACCAGCCGGTGAAGATCGGTTACCTTCCGATCACCGACGCCGCCCCGTTGCTGGTGGCGCACGGCCGCAAGCTGTTCGAGCAGCAGGGCCTGAAGGTCGAGACGCCGCGCCTGTTCCGCAGCTGGGCCCAGATCGTCGAGGCGTTCGTGGCCGGCCAGGTCAACGTGATCCACCTGCTGTCGCCGGCGACCCTGTGGGTGCGCTACGGTTCGAAATTCCCGGCCAAGGTGGTGGCCTGGAACCACATCAACGGCTCCGCTCTGACGGTGCAGAACGAGATCAACTCGGTGCCCGAGCTCGGCGGCAAGACGATCGCGATCCCGTTCTGGTACTCGATCCACAACATCCTGCTGCAGAAGATCCTCACCGCGAACAAACTGAGCGTGGTCACCCGCGCGCGCGGCGCCGCGCTCAAGCCGAACGAAGTCAACCTGATCGTGCTGGCGCCGTCCGAGATGGTGTCGGCGCTGGCGACCAAGTCGATCGCCGGCTACATCGTGGCCGAGCCGTTCAACGCGGTGGCCGAAAATGCGAAGATCGGCAAGGTGCTGCGCTTCTCGGGCGACGTCTGGAAGAACCACGCCTGCTGCGTGACCTTCCTGGCCGAGCGCGACCTGAACGACAAGCCGGAATGGTCGCAGCGCGTGACCAACGCCATCGTCAATGCCCAGCTGTGGTCGCGCTCGAACCAGGTGGAAACCGCCAAGCTGCTGGCCGCCACTGGCCCGAACAAGTACACCCCGCACAATCTGCAGGCGCTGACCAAGGTGCTGGCCACCACCGATTATTCGGACTACGAAAAGCGCCGCATCGTGGCCCACCCGGCCTGGAACCAGCGCCGCATCGACTTCCAGCCGTTCCCGTTCGCGTCGTATACGGAGGAACTGGTGCGCGCCATCGGCCAGACCAAGGTCGAGGGCGACATCAGCTTCCTGGCCAGGCTCGATCCGAAGTTCGTGGCGAAAGACCTGGTCGACGACCGCTTCGTGCGCAAGTCGATCGCCGCCGTGGGCGGCCCCGCCAAGTTCGGCCTGCCGGCGAACCTGCTGCGTACCGAAACGATCGCGGCTTGAGCATGCTGGGACGTTTCTTGTGGCCGGTCGCCGGCTTCGCGATCGCGCTGCTGCTGTGGTCCTGGGGCGCCAAGGGCCTGGAACAAAGCACGCCGATCGCCACCATGTTCGCCCCGATGGAAACCTTCGAGGCTTTCCGCGTCATGGTGCTGGGGCCGGACATCTGGGTGCACGTGGCCACCAGCCTGAAGCGCGTGGCCGTGGGCCTGGGCTTCGCCATCCTGTTCGGCGTGCCGCTCGGGATCCTGATCGGCATGTCGAAGGCCTTCAGCCAGGCCAGCACGCCGCTGTTCCAGCTGCTGCGCATGGTCTCGCCGCTGTCGTGGATGCCGCTGGCGGTGATGGTACTGGGCGTCGGCGACGCGCCGGTCTACTTCCTGCTGGGATTCGCCGCGGTGTGGCCGCTGATGCTCAGCACCGCCGCCGGCGTGGCCCAGCTCGACCCCAACTGGATGCTGCTGGCGCGCTCGCTGTCGGCCACCAAATGGGAAGTCGTCTGGCGCCTGGTGCTGCCCGGGATCACGGCGCAGATCCTGACCGGCGTGCGCCTGGCGATCGGCATCATCTGGATCGTGCTGGTGCCGGCCGAGATGCTGGGCGTGTCCGCCGGCCTCGGTTACTTCATCCTCGATACGCGCGACCGCCTGGCGTATTCGGAACTGACCGCCGCCATCATCCTGATCGGCCTGCTGGGTTACGCGCTCGACTACGCGGCGCGCTTCGTGCACGCGCGCTGGCTGCATGCAAGGCCGTCCGATCCGCTGCGCTGATGCTTCTCCTCCCCGCCTCGCGCGGGGAGTCTTCCCTTGCCTCACAACGTCGGCTGCACCGTGATCATAGCGCGGTAGTTGCCTGGCGTCGGTGCTCCCGGAAGTGGGACGAAACCGCTACGACTACCCGTCTACCCGTGCGGCGCGGCCCAGGAACGCGCATGCCCGACCGCCCGCGCCCAGCGCGCCATCAGCTCGGCGCGCCGGCCGGCGTCCATCGCCGGCTCGTAACGGCGCTCGACCTGCCATTGCGCCTCGATCGCCTCCAGCGATTCCCAATAGCCGCAGGCCTGGCCGGCCAGGTAGGCCGCGCCCAGCGCCGTGGTTTCGGTGACGCGCGGGCGCACCACCTCGACGCCGAGCAGATCGGCCTGGAACTGCATCAGCAAGTCGTTGCGCGCGGCGCCGCCGTCGGCGCGCAGCTCGGTGACCGCGCAGGCGGCGTCCTTCTGCATGGCCGCCAGCAGCTCGGCGCTCTGGTAGGCGATGGCCTCGACCGCGGCGCGCGCGATATGGGCGGCGCTGGTTCCGCGCGTCATGCCGAGGACGGCGCCGCGCGCATACGGATCCCAGTGCGGCGCGCCGAGGCCGGTGAAGGCCGGCACCAGCATCACGCCGCCGCTGTCGGGCACGCTGGCGGCGAGGGCCTCCACCTCGTGCGACTGGCGGATGACGCCCAGGCCGTCGCGCAGCCATTGCACGGTGGCGCCGCCCATGAACACGCTGCCCTCGAGCAGGTAGTCGGTGCGGTCCCCGACCGTCCAGCCGACCGTCGCCAGCAGGCGATTGCGCGAGACTGGTGGACGGTCGCCGGCATGCATCAGCATGAAGCAGCCGGTGCCGTAGGTATTCTTGACCAGTCCCTTGCGGTGGCAGGCTTGCCCGAAGGTGGCGGCCTGCTGGTCGCCGGCGATGCCGGCGATCGGGATCGCATGGCCGAACCACTCCTCGGCGGTCAGCCCGACGGCGCCGGCGCTGGGAACGACCTCGGGCAGCAGCGCGCGCGGGATGTCGAACAGCGCCAGCAGGTCGTCGTCCCAGGCCAGCGCATGGATGTTGAACAGCATCGTGCGCGCGGCATTGCTGGTGTCGGTGACGTGGCGCCCGCACAGGCGCCAGACCAGCCAGCTGTCGACGGTGCCGAAGGCCAGTTCGCCCTTCTCGGCCCGGCTGCGCGCGCCGGGAACGTGGTCGAGCAGCCATTGCAATTTGGTGGCGGCGAAATAGGCGTCGAGTTCGAGGCCAGAACGCTCCTGGATGAACGCGGCCTTGCCCGCTTCGCGCAGGCGGTCGCACGCGCCGGCGGTACGCCGGTCCTGCCACACGATGGCGTTGGCCACCGGTTCACCGGTGGCGCGGTCCCACAGGAGCGTGGTCTCGCGCTGGTTGGCGA
The DNA here is from genome assembly GCF_050434805.1 of Massilia sp. UYP11. Taxonomy (NCBI): domain Bacteria; kingdom Pseudomonadati; phylum Pseudomonadota; class Betaproteobacteria; order Burkholderiales; family Oxalobacteraceae; genus Massilia; species Massilia sp. UYP11. Next base: position 70,724 of record NZ_JBNDJE010000006.1, on the reverse strand, counting down.
TGCCGATCGCGGCGACCTGCGCGGCCTGGACGCCGCCTTGCGCCAGCGCCTCGCGCGCGCAGGCGAGCTGGCTGCGCCAGATGTCGAGCGGGTCGTGCTCGACCCAGCCGGGCTGGGGAAAATGCTGGGGGAATTCGCGCTGGCAACTGGCCACAGGCAGGCCGGCGCGATCGAACAGGATGGCGCGCGAGCTGGTCGTGCCCTGGTCGAGGGCGAGGATGTACTGAGTCAATCGTGTCTCCGGACAGCGTGGCCGGCGCGGAACGCGAGGCGATCGGCCCGGACGACCGTCAACGACGCACGTCGGTCACGTGCGCCAGGAATTATAAGTAAAGCAGGCCGATAGGCCGGATTCTGTGTAACGCCACCTTGCGGTGGCGCATGGACAGCCATTCCTCTAGGCGCTGGATTACTCCAGCGCTCAAGCTTCCTACCCGCACGCTCCGCGAGCAACATCAACGCGTGCCTATTTGGAATTGCTCCAGGTGGAGGTTACCGCGTTTCACCGTAACTGAATACGCTCGTCTCTGTGGCCCTATTCCTCGCCTTATACCGCTGGCTTGCGCCAGACGGCTTTCAGCGGACGGCCGTTAACCGTCACCCCGCTCTGTGGAGTCCGGACCTTCCTCCCGTCCACGACCTTGCGGCGTGGACCAGCGACTGCCTGGCCTGCTTCACGGGCGCATTGTACCCGATGCGGGGTCGCACCGGGCGGTCGCGACGCAATCGGCGTCGCCGGGCCCGCCACCAGCCGGGGCGCGCCGGTTGAGTCAGCGCAAGCACCAACGTCGACAGCACGGATGGCCCGGCGATCCAGGCCCCGCCATCGCCTTGCCGTTTCTGTAATTTGATGTCGCCATTTCAAAAGCCGTTCCCGGGCCGCTCGCCTAGAATGCCGGGAGGGCCTCTTTGACAAGGATGACACTCCCATGACGCACCCTTCCCGCACCGGCGGCCAGCTCCTGGTCGATGCGCTCCACGTCCACGGCGTCGACACCGCCTTCGGTGTCCCCGGCGAAAGCTACCTGGACGTGCTCGATGCGCTGCACGACTCGAACATCCGCTTCGTGATCAACCGCCAGGAAGGGGGTGCGGCCTTCATGGCCGAGGCCTACGGCAAGATGACGGGTAAACCCGGCGTCTGCTTCGTCACCCGTGGTCCCGGCGCCACCAATGCCTCGATCGGCGTGCACACCGCCTATCAAGACTCCACGCCGCTGATCCTGTTCATCGGCCAGGTCGGCAACGACTTCGTCGACCGCGAAGCGTTCCAGGAAATCGACTACCGGCGCATGTATGGCCAGATGGCGAAATGGGTGGCCCAGATCGACCGCGCCGAGCGCATCCCGGAATACCTGGCGCGCGCCTTCCAGGTGGCCACCAGCGGCCGTCCCGGCCCGGTGGTATTGGCGCTGCCCGAAGACATGCTGGTCTCGACGGCGGCCGTGCCGGACACCCGCCCCTACCAGCCGTCGCACGGCGCCCCAATGGGCGAGCAGATCGCCCGCCTGCGCGCCATGCTGCAGCAAGCGAAGCGTCCGGTCGTGCTGCTCGGCGGCGGCACCTGGAACGCGCAGGCCTGCGCCGACCTGGCCCGCTTCGCCGAGGCCAACTACTTGCCGGTGGGCTGCACCTTCCGCTTCCAGGACCTGCTCGACAACGCGCACCCGAACTACGTCGGCGACGTCGGCATCGGCATCAACCCCAGGCTGGCCGCGCGCGTGAAAGAGGCCGACCTCGTGGTCGCCATCGGCCCGCGCCTGGGCGAGATGACGACCGGCGGCTACACGCTGCTCGATTCGCCGGTGCCACGCCAGCGCCTGGTCCACATCCATCCGGACCCCGAGGAGCTCGGCAGCGTCTACCAGGCCGAACTCATGATCGCCAGCGGCATGCCGCAAGCCTGCGCGATGCTGGCCGCGATGGCGCCGGTCGACGCCACGGCCTGGCAAGACAGCGTGGCCGAGGCCAGAATGGACCTGGCCGCCTGGCAGGCCCAGCCCGCGCTGCTGCAGCAAGGCGTGCCGCTCGACCTGTGGCAGGTGGTGCAGGACTTGATGGCCCAGTTGCCGCACGACGCCGTCGTCACCAACGGCGCCGGCAACTACGCCTCGTGGGCCCACCGCTTTTATCGCTACGGCGGCATGCGCACCCAACTGGCGCCCACCAATGGCGCGATGGGTTACGCCGTGCCGGCCGGCGTGGCCGCCAAGATCGTGTGGCCGGAGCGCACCGTGGTGACCTTCGCCGGCGACGGCGAGTTCATGATGACGGGGCAAGAGCTGGCGACCGCCGTCCAGTACGGCGCCGGCGTGGTGATCCTGGTGTTCAACAACAATATGTTCGGCACCATCCGCATGCACCAGGAACGCAGCTATCCGGGCCGCGTGTCGGGCACCGGCCTGCACAATCCGGACTTCGCCGCCCTGGCGCGCGCCTACGGCGGCCATGGGGAAGTCGTCGACAAGACCGGGGATTTCGCGCCGGCGCTGCGCCGCGCGCTCGCGCATGCCGAACAGCACAAGTTGCCGGCCGTGATCGAACTGCGCTACGACGGCAACCTGATCACGCCGAACGCCACGCTGGAGACGATCCGCCAGCAGGCGCAAAGCACCAGGGCCGGCCATTGAACGCTCGTGCGCAATCGGGGTCCGTATTGCTGCTCTGGTAAAATATTGGCTAGTTTTTCATCGCCGGCCACGCCGGCGTCCGCACGCAGTCCCGCCACCAGACACTATGTTTAGCTTCTTCAAGAGAAAAAAAGCGCCTGAAACACCGGCGCCGGAACCGGTCGTGCCGGCCGCGCCGCCTGCGTCCGCACCCGCTTCTCCCCCTGCCTCTGCCCCTGCGCCTGCCCCTGCGCCCATCGCCGCGCCCCCGGTCGTCGCCCAAGCCAGCGTCCTGCACGAGGGCGCCGACCTGTTCCCGGAAACCGCCGAACGCCCGACCACCGAGGCCGAAAAGAAGACCTCGTGGATGGCGCGCCTGAAGGCCGGCCTGTCCAAGACCTCGAGCAACCTGTCCCTGCTGTTCGTCGGCGCCCGCATCGACGAAGACCTGTACGAGGAACTCGAGGCGGCGCTCCTGATGTCCGACGCCGGCATGGACGCCACCGAGCACCTGCTGGGCGAATTGCGGCGCAAGGTCAAGGAAGACAAGTTGCTGGACGCCGCCGCCGTCAAGGCCGCGCTCAAGGAGCTGATGATCGACCTGCTCCTGCCGTTGCAAAAGCCGCTGGAACTGGGCCGCCACGCACCGCTGGTGATGATGATCTCGGGCGTCAACGGCGCCGGCAAGACCACCACCATCGGCAAGCTGGCCAAGCACATGCAAGGCTTCGACCAGTCGGTGCTGCTGGCCGCCGGCGACACCTTCCGCGCCGCCGCGCGCGAGCAATTGATGGTCTGGGGCCAGCGCAACAACGTCACCGTGATCTCGCAGCAGTCGGGCGATCCGGCCGCCGTCGCCTTCGACGCGGTACAGTCGGGCAAGGCGCGCGGCACCGACGTCGTGATGGTCGACACCGCCGGCCGCCTGCCGACCCAGCTGCACCTGATGGAAGAGCTCAAGAAGATCAAGCGCGTGATCGGCAAGGGCATGGACGGCGCGCCGCACGAAACCCTGCTCGTCATCGACGGCAATACCGGCCAGAACGCGTTGGCCCAGGTAAAGGCCTTCGACGACGCCCTGCAACTGACCGGCCTGGTCGTGACCAAGCTGGACGGCACCGCCAAGGGCGGCGTGCTGGCGGCGATCGCCCGCACCCGTCCGATCCCCGTGTACTTCATCGGCGTCGGCGAGAAGCTGGAAGACTTGCAGCCGTTCAACGCCGAAGAATTCGTCGAAGCGCTGCTCGGCTGACAGGCAAGGACCCATGATCGCATTCCAGTCGGTATCCAAACAGTACACCCACGGCGATGCGCGCGGCGCGTATGCGCTGCACGACGTCTCGCTCGACATCGCCAAGGGCGAGCTGGTCTACCTGGCCGGCCCCTCGGGCGCCGGCAAGTCGACCCTCATGAAGATGGTGGCGGCGGTGGAGCGTCCCAGCAGCGGCAAGGTGATCGTCAACGGCCAGGACATCGGCCGCATCAAGCCGGCCGGGATTCCGTTCCTGCGCCGGAACATCGGCATCATTTTCCAGCAGCAGCGCCTGCTCAACGACCGCACCATCCTGGCCAACACCATGCTGCCCCTCCTGGTGACGGGCGCCCGCACCGCGGACGCCGCACAGCGCGCACGCGCCGCGCTCGACCGGGTCGGCCTGCTCGACCGCGCCAAAGCGATGCCGCTCGAACTGTCGGGCGGCGAACAGCAGCGGGTCGCGGTCGCGCGCGCGATCGTCAACCGGCCGCAAATCATCCTGGCCGACGAACCGACCGCCAATCTCGACCGCGTGGCGGCCGACAAGGTGCTCGATGCGCTGCGCGCCTTCCACGCCGCCGGCGTCACCTGCGTCATTTCGACCCATGACGAACAAGTGCTTGACGGCGCCGCCCGCGTCATCCGCCTCGATCAGGGCCAGCTGGTCGGAGGTGCGGCATGAGCCCGTGGCTGCGCCAGCACCGCTTCGCCCTCGGGGCCGCGCTGTCGACGGTGCGCAAGTCGCCCGGCAGCTTCCTGTTCAACGTGCTGGTGGTCGCACTGGCGCTGACCCTGCCGTTCGCGGGCCTCACGCTGCTCGACAATGTGCGTCCCTTGTCCGAGCAATTGTCGGTCGATCCCGAGATCAGCCTGTTCATGCGCGACGACGCCAGCCGCGCCGATGCCGAAGCGCTGGCGCCGCGGATCCGCCAGATCGTCGCGCCGCAGGGTGGGAAAGAGGCGGACATCGCCTTCGTGCCGCGCGAGCAGGCGCTCGCTTCGCTCAAGGAGCGTAGCGGCCTGGGCGACGTGCTCGAAACCCTGGGCGACAATCCCTTGCCTGACAGCTATGTCATGACACTGGCCGGCTTCGCCGGCGTCGGCGCCGCCGACCAGGTGGACCTGATCGCCGAACGCCTGGGCGAACTGCCGGGCGTGGAGACGGTGCAGGTCGATTCGGCCTGGGTCAAGCGCCTGGCCGCGATGCTGGCCATCCTGCGCCTGGCGCTGCTGTTGCTGGCGGCCACCCTGGGCATCGTGGTGATCGCGGTCGTGTTCAATACGATCCGCCTGCAGGTGCTGACCCAGAAAGAAGAAATCTCGGTCTCGACGTTGCTGGGCGCGACGGGCGATTTCATCCACCGTCCGTTCTTCTACACCGGCGCCCTGCTCGGCCTGTGCGCCGGCGTGGTGGCGCTGGGCGTGGTGACCCTGGCCCTGCGCCCGCTCAATGGCGCGATTGGGGAGTTCGCGCGTCTGTACGGCTCGAATTTCCAGTTGATGCCGCTGGGTGGACTGGAAGTGGCCGGCCTGCTGGCAACCAGTGCCGGACTGGGCCTGATCGGCGCCCTGCTGTCGGTGCGGCGCCACCTGGCGCGCCAGCGCTGACCGCGGTCCTACAGAGTTGCAGCGAAAAAACAGCCGGGATGGTATTGAAAAAGCGATAAGCGTCACCATGTTGGTAGTATGGCGAGGCGGCCCTCCTGTGCGGCCGCCTGCCCCGTTACCGGACGAGACCACGCCGCGTGACATCGCAATACGTCCTACGGCCTAGCTGCCATCCCCTACGCCTCTACGCGCCTCAGTCCTACAGACCGCGCTGGGGCTAGGTGCGCCATTCAACAGAATACGTGCAACTACGGCCGTAACCTGTGTCTAACGTTATTCCAGTCATTCTTGGCTCACTTCTGAGCTAAATCAACTGGGCATGCAAAACCTGCTCTACAGTGGAACCGTCGGCAATTTGATTCCACAGAGCAATACTTTGAACACTCTTAAGCGCCGGGACCACTTCTGGCACTCACCCCGGGGGAGTGCTAATATATAGTCCAAGGCAATCGGAAATTCAAGTCAAGCATCCGGGTAACAAGCCGTAACAGTGGTGCCATAAGGCAATGAGCTGTGGCACATTGTGGATGCAGCAAGATTACTAAGAGGGAAATGAATATGTCCGCACAATCCGCATTGGTTCCGACCAGCAATCGTGCTCTGGGACTCGGTTTCACCGGCAATCTGGGCAACATCGACGCGTATATCTCGGCCGTCAACCGCCTGCCGATGCTCACGCACGAAGAAGAGGTATCGCTGGCCAAGCGGCTGCGCGACGACCACGATCTCGACGCCGCGCAAAAACTGGTGCTGTCGCACCTGCGCCTGGTGGTGTCGATCGCGCGCGGCTACCTGGGCTACGGCCTGCCACACGCCGACCTGATCCAGGAAGGCAATATCGGCCTGATGAAGGCAGTCAAGCGCTTCGACCCGAACCAGGGCGTGCGCCTGGTGTCGTACGCCATGCACTGGATCAAGGCCGAGATGCATGAATACATCCTCAAGAACTGGCGCCTGGTGAAGGTCGCCACGACCAAGGCCCAGCGCAAGCTGTTCTTCAACCTGCGCAGCAACAAGACCGGCCTGGATGCGATGTCCCCTGGCCAGGTCGACGACCTCGCCAAGCTGCTGGGCGTCAAGCGCGAAGAAGTGATCGAGATGGAAACCCGTCTGTCGGGCCGCGACATCGCGCTGGAATCGCCGACCGACGACGAAGACGACAAATTCTCGCCGATCGCCTACCTGTCGTCGGACCAGCAGGAACCGACCAAGGTCCTTGAGGCCGAGCAGGTCACCCGCCTGCAGTCCGAAGGCCTGGAAACGGCGCTGGGCAAGCTCGACCCGCGTTCGCGCCGCATCATCGAGGCGCGCTGGCTGGCCAACGACGACGGCTCGGGCGCCACGCTGCATACGCTGGCCGAAGAGTTCAGCGTGTCGGCAGAGCGCATCCGCCAGATCGAATCGGCCGCGCTCAAGAAGATGAAAGGTGCGCTGGCGGCTTACGTGTAAGCCGGCCTGCCTTCCTCCCCCCAAAAACCCGCTTCGGCGGGTTTTTGCTTTGGCGCCGGTCGCGCGCCGTATTTTCCCCTGCGCCAAGGCGGCAAGCGCCGCGCATCCTGCAACCAGCGGGCGCGCCTTCGCCTTCCCGTTTTCGGCCGCCGCCAACGGATTGTCGCTGCTTTGGCTAGAATGAATTCTTTGTCACGGCAAGTTCAAGGAGAGCACATGGCTGACCAAGCATCGTACGTCCCACCGACAGTCTGGACCCCGCCCGCCTCGTCGGGCGGCGCCTTCGCCAGCATCAACCGCCCGGTCGCGGGCCCGACCCACGACAAGGACCTCCCGGTCGGCAAGCATCCGCTGCAGCTGTACTCGCTGGCCACGCCGAACGGCGTGAAGGTGACGATCCTGCTGGAAGAATTGCTGGCGGCCGGCCACGCCGGCGCCGAGTACGATGCCTGGCTCATCCGCATCAACGAAGGCATGCAGTTCTCGAGCGGTTTCGTCGAGGCCAATCCGAATTCGAAGATCCCGGCCCTGGTCGACCGCAGCGCGGACCTGGCAGCGCCGGTGCGCGTGTTCGAATCCGGCTCGATCCTGGTCTACCTGGCCGAGAAATTCGGCGCCTTCCTGCCCAGGGATGGCGTGGCGCGCGCCGAGACCATGAACTGGCTGTTCTGGCAGATGGGTTCGGCGCCCTTCGTCGGCGGCGGCTTCGGTCACTTCTATGCCTATGCGCCGGAAAAGCTGCAGTACCCGATCGACCGCTATGCGATGGAAACCAAGCGCCAGCTCGACGTGCTCGACCGCCACCTGGCCGGCAAGCGCTTCGTCGCGGGCGACGAATACACGATCGCCGACATGGCGATCTGGCCCTGGTATGGCGGCCTGGTGCTGGGCCAGCTGTACGAGGCCGCCCAGTTCCTGTCGGTGCACGAGTACGCGCACGTCAAACGCTGGGCCGACGAGATCGCCGCACGGCCGGCCGTCATCCGCGGACGCAAGGTCAACCGCGCGTTCGGACCGGACGCCGACCAGGTCCACGAGCGGCACGACGCGGCCGACCTCGACTGAGCGCTACCTGAACCGCACCCGCGCGAGCACCGGATGGTGGTCGGACGGATAGCGGCCGTGGAGCGAGTCGCTCAGGGCCGCATACTTGAGCACCTCGAAGTGGCGGTCGACGTAGACGTAGTCGATGCGGTCCTGCATCGGCGCGTCGAAGCGAAAGCCGTGATAGGTGCCGACCGGCCCGTAGGGCGGCGTCCGGCTCACCTGGTAGGCGTCGCGCAGGGTCGTCGCCATCGCCCGCATCTGCGCCGTATCGGGCGTCGAATTGAAGTCGCCGACGCAGATCGCCGGTTCGCCGCGGCTGATCTCGGCGATCTTGCGCAGCAACAGGTCGCTGGACGCACGGCGGGCGACGACGCCCTCGTGGTCGAAGTGCGCCGAGAACACGAACAGCACCCGGCCGCTGGCGCGCTCGCGCAGCCTGGCCCAGGACACGATGCGATGGCAGCAGGTCGCGTCCCACCCCAGCGAAGGCCGGTCGGGCGTCTCGCTGAGCCAGAAGTCGCCCTTGTCCAGCAGCGCGAAGCGGCTCTTGCGAAAGAAGATGGCCGAATGCTCGCCGGCCTGCCTGCCATCGTCGCGGCCGACGCCGACGTGGTCGAACTCCTCCATCGCCGCCAGGTCGGCGACCTGGCCGGCCAGGCCCTCCTGCGTGCCGACGATGTCGAATTCGTGATGGCGGATCAGCGCCTTGACCATCTCTTTGCGCGCCGGCCAGGCGTTGGGGCCATCCTGGGGATTGTCGTAGCGCAGGTTGAAGCTGGCGACGTTGATGGGCGCGCTCGCTTCGAATGCGGCGGCGGGCGCACAGGCCACACCGATCAGCACGGCAAATGCAGCGAACAGGGAAAAAACGGTCTTCATGGTGGCGGGCGTGGAGAAATTGTACCGGGGTCGAGTTAAGCATATCCGGCCGGCCATGCGGCCGAACGGGGGCCCGAAGCGCCGCGGTTTACGGTCTTTACTAAACAGTGCGGACGTTTTGCGCGCCCATGAGGCTTGCGCCATCGGCGCGTCCACGCGCAGTTTCCGAACTGCGAGGGCGCGGCGCCGACCCGCAGGGCGGTCGAGTTGTTGTCGCGGTGGTGGCTGAACCAGGCGCTGGATGCCAGGTCGGCGCCGGTTCCCACCGCCCGTTGCGCAACAGTGATCAAGTGCCCTCTGCCGCGCCGGCCTTGGGCGGCTGCGTGGGCCGTACGCGGATGCTGGAAATGATCTCGTCCCATAGCGCGAGGGCCGCTGGCTGCGACAGCGAGGATGGCACCGGCCCGTCGTCGCCACTGCCGGTCTTCATCATCAGGTGCACTTCGGGGACGAATACATTGTCTTGACTGCCGTCCACCTCCCATCGGAACCCGTAGATGATGGAAAAGTTCTCTTCGAGCACCTGTTCAACGAGTTCGTCACCGGTCAGGCCACCGATCGTACGCGGCGCGGCGCGCAGCTTCGTGAAACGGGCGCTGACGAACATGGGCGCCCGCGCGTGGGAGGCGGCAGCCCTCTCGAGCAGTCCCCTGCCTGGCTTGGTGCCCGCGGTCGTGTCGAACTTGATGTCGATGTCCGGGCGGCTCGGCAGGCCGGCCACCATCACGATCCGCTCGCCCTGGACGGCCTTGAGCGGTTCTCGCACATAGGCTTGGTCGAGGCAGAAACCAGGCTCGGAGGGCATGCGGTTGCCGGGGTTGGCCACAAGCTGGTGAACAAGCCTGACGAGGTTTTCCAAGGCCGCCTGCTGGAATTCCTTGCCCGCTACCTCGATGGTGATGCCATTGCCATGCATGTGCGCTTCGAGCGTGAAGTCCTCATAGCGATAGTGCCTCTCAGCGCTCGATGTATAAGCGCTGCCCTCGGTAACAACTCGCTCATGCATGAATATTGTTCCTGCAAGACCACTGTCGGTCTTCACATCCCTGACAATTTCCAGATTGTCGTTCCCACCAAGCCAGTCCGGTTTGGCCCTTATCTCCGCTTCCCGTTCTGCCAGCCGCGCGCTGAACGCCTCCGCGCTTTCTGCGGATGCACCGATGCTGAAGCCACTGATGTTTCCTGTGACGAAGCTGTATTGCGCTTCAGCCGGCAGGTCGATCAGCATCCTGCCGACACATACGGTTTGCATCTTTTCCGTCATCTTCGCCACCTCATATCTGTCCAGCACGGCGCCTACCGCCCACGTGCCCGTCAATGCCGCGAACACCACGGCCCATACCCGGGCCCACCTCTTCTGCAAATATCTCATTCGGGTAGCCCTTGTACGATCCTGACAATCAGGCGCAGCGTGAGCATCAGCATGTCCTCGCTCTTGTAGGCGTCCTGATGGTCATGGCCGCGTGTCTCGAACAACTGCCGGATATTGCCGGCCGGCCCAGCGCCGGACTGGTGTGGCACGGTGCCGTCGCCCCGGGTGTCGGGGGGTTCCGGCCTGAAGAGCATCTCGCAGCCGGGTTCGACGCCAACGAGCCGGCCTTCAGGGTAATGGTGGATGAACCTGCCTTCGTTGACGTTGGATGGGGTGAGGACGGTACGCGACGCGGGCGGTCTGCGCCCGGCCCAGCGCACCTGACCGAAGGCGCGTCGGTCGGGATCGGCCCCGTAGAAGGCATAGGTGTTGGGATGGTAGTAATTTCCCAAGTGCTGCTTATGGAAGCGCTCCGCTGTGTCGATGGCTTTCTCGATGGCGGCTTCCACAGTCCCATTCTTGTTCTCGGGCTTGTACTTCCCCGCCGGGTCGGCCAATGCAGGATCGACCAACCGATACCAGGACGTCAGGTCGCGATAAATTTTGTAGGGGTCGGGCTTGGCTTCGTTGGGCAGATGCAAACAATCGAGAACGGCATCCGGCACGGCCTGACTACCAGACGGCTGCCTGACGCTCACATGTAGCCACGGTCCCGGGTACAAGTGATTCGGAAGCAATTCGAGCGGACCGGGCGACGTTGCCAGTACGGGCGTGGTGTCGTGGGTCGTCGCGCCCAGAATCATCGCGGCGAAGCGGCCCACGAAGTCGTTGACCTCGGTGCCACAAGCCATCCGGCGGTAAGCGACGGGAGCACCCAGGGCCGGCATCACGCCATGGATCACGCCGGCGATCTTGTCAGGAATGCGTCTGGCGCAGGCGCGCGCGACCAGGCCGCCCATCGAGTGCGTCACTAGAATGACTTGCTCGCACTTGCGCTTGTGCGCCTTCCAATAGCCGATGATGTCGTCGATGCGCTGTTCAAGGCGCTGCGACGCCTCCTGCGCGCTGCGCAACCAGTGATATCCGGCGCCGTAGACCGGATAATGGTGGAGCGCATGCCGTTCCAGCTCGGCCTCGGTCAGCGGCTCCATGCGTGCGAAGCCCCACTTCGCAGGATCGCAGTCCATGACTTCCTGCCAGTGTGGCCGAACCCGCCGCATATCCTCCGCGTAGCGGCGGTAGAAGGTCTGGTTCAGGCGCGTTTCCAGCACACATAGCAGGTCGATGTAGGAACCGGCATGCAGCTCGCCCCACCAGCGCTCGCGCGCCAGTTGGGGGTGGACGTGCGGCCCCCACTGCTCGTGTCGGATGTGCGGTTCGCCGCCGTCGTCCACCTCCAGCGTCTCGGGATCGAGCAGCCGCTGGCGCTGGCCGGGATCGTATTGATCCCAGACCAGCGCATCCCACAATCCGCCAGGCCTCGTGTTGGGCGGCCGCCAGGCTGGCTTGCCAGGCTTGACCTCGTCGTTCACTTCTTCCCGCGAGCGTGGCTTGCTCTTTGCCCTGAGGTTGGTCCCCATGATGCCGGGAACGACGATCACGGGCACGGTGCTCCTCGGGGGCATCAATGCCAGGCCTCGGATCTTGAAGTCGATCGGGGTGGCGACGGACATCGCCTGCCAGCCCCCGTCGGGCAAGGGCAGCAGAGGCCGCAAGGGGCGTGTCGGTTCGGACATGGACGCGGAAGGCTGCTCGTATCGTCAAGATCGCGATACTGACATGCGAACGCCAGCGCTTTCTTGCGAAGACACAACAGACTAGCCGCCCTCACTCGGCGAAAAAAGATTCCCGAGGATGGCGTCAGGCCACCGTTCAGGCCGGCGACAGCATGTAGCCGGCGCCGCGCACCGTCTTGATCAGCGACTTGGCCCGCCCCAGCGCCTTGCGCAGGCGCAGCACGTGCACGTCCACCGTGCGCTGGTCGAGCGACGCGTGGGCTTCCCACAGCTGTTCGAGCAGCTGGGCGCGCGTAAACACCTGGCCCGGATGGCACAGCAAGAAACGCAGCAGCCGGTATTCGGCGTGCCTGACCTCGACCTTGTGGTTGCCGACCCGCACGCTGCAGCTGAGCGGATCGAGCACCAGACGGCCCGAGCGCAACAGGCGCGAGCCGGGCGACAGCTCGCGCGCGGGTTCGAGCGGGGCCTGGGGAATGAATTCGGGATGGGGGACGGGCGCCGGCAGGCTGGCGGGACGTTCGCCCTCCGCGCATTGCGCCGCCAGCAGGATCACCGGCTGCGCGCGCAGGCGGCGGTCGCCGCGCAGGCGCGCCAGCAGGCGCATGCCGCCTTCATTGCGCAGCATCGATTCCTGCAGCAACAGTTCCGGGCGTTCGCGCCCGATGAAGTCCCAGGCATGCGCCAGGCTCGGCACGTCATGCCAGACCCACTCGTCCTCGTGCAGCGAGAACTTGAGCAGCTCGGCAATGGCCGGCTTGTCGTCGATCACCAGGACGATCGTGTTCGCCGTTGTCATGGGATGCCCAAAAAGAGAGGTTTTGCGTTGTTGCGACGCACGGTGCGCGCCCCAACGACGATCCGGCAGCCAGGCTGCCGGATCGATTGCCGTGAAGGCGAGTTACAGGATGGCCTTGCCCGAGGCATCCTTCAGGTTGGCTTTCCAGGCGTCCTGCACTTGCTTGACGACGCTGGCCGGCATCGGCACGTAGTCCAGCTCGGCAGCTGCCGGGGCGCCGTTCTTGAACGACCAGTCGAAGAACTTCACGACTTCCCGGCCTTTGCTGGCGTCGGCCTGGGTCTTGTGCATCAGGATGTACGACACGCCGGTGATCGGCCAGCTCTGCTTGCCGGCGCCGTCGGTCAGCACCACGCCGAAGCCGGGAGCCTTGGTCCACTCGGCGTTGGCGGCGGCGGCCTTGAACACGTCGTCCGACGGTTGCAGGTCGACGCCTTCCCTGTTGCGCAACTGGGTGTGCGACAGCTTGTTCTTCTTGGCATAGGCCCACTCGACGTAGCCGATCGCGCCCTTGATACGCTGCACGTTGGCGGCGACGCCTTCGTTGCCCTTGCCGCCCACGCCCACGGCCCACTTCACGGTGGTGCCCGAACCGATATTTTCTTTCCATGCCGGGCTGGTCTTGGCCAGGAAGTCGGTGAACAGGAACGAGGTGCCCGAGCTGTCGGCGCGGCGCACGACGGTGACATCCAGCGCCGGCAGTTTCACGCCCGGGTTCAGGGCGGCGATCTCGGGCGCGTTCCACTTGGTGATCTTGCCCATGTAGATGTCGGCCAGCAGCGGACCGGTCATCTTCAGCTGGCCCGGGGTCACGCCGTCGATGTTGACCACGGTGACCACGCCGCCCATGATGGCCGGGAACTGCATCAGGCCTTCCTTGTCCAGCTCTTCCGCTTTCAGCGGCATGTCCGATGCGCCGAAGTCCACGGTCTTCGCCTTGATCTGCTTGATGCCGGCGCCCGAGCCGACCGACTGGTAGTTCAGGCCGGTGCCGGTGGCGGCCTTGTAGCTCTCGGCCCACTTGGCATAGACCGGATACGGGAAGGTCGCGCCCGCGCCGGTGATGTCGGCGGCGAACGAGGTCGTCATCACGAGCGTGGCGGCAGCGCCGGCGAGGATCTTCTTGAGCATTGTTTTTCCTAACTGGGTTAAGGGATGTGTTGGACTACAGGAAAAAGAATAGCGTCCGAATATGACCTGTTTATGACTTGACCATGGCTTGTCCGTTCGCTGTGTCGCGACCGTTTGCTTGCGGTTTTGCTATCATGGGTTTCCCGTCAAACCCTGGATGACACCGATGCGCACCCTGCCCTGCGTCCTCGCCGTTGCCGCCGCCGGCCTGCTGTCCGCCTGCGCCACGCCCGACCACCTGCCCGACGCCCAGTACACGCTGAGCGAGCGCCAGACCCTGAGCCTGCCGCAGCTGCCGGTGGATTCGCGCCTGACCCTTACCTACGAGGGCGCCGACGACAGCCGCTGCCCGGACAATGCGCGCTGCATGTGGGCCGGCCAGCTGGCCTACCGCTTCACCCTGCGCATCAACAACGTGGCGCAGGGCTTCTGGCTGGTGCAGGGCAAGCCTGGCTTCACCTCGCCCGGCCTGCGCGGCGCCCGCGTCGAGCTCGATCCCTCGTTCGTGCCGCAGCCGCGCGGCATGGCGCAGGCGAAACCGGCCTCGTATCCGGTGGTCTTCAATATGTACGGCCGCTGATGGCGGCGGGCCGCCTGCCGCGGGCTGCACTGGCGTGCGGCCTGGTCCTCGCTGTTTCCTTCCAGAGCGTTGCGGCCGCGCCGGTCATGACCGGCACCGGGGGCGCCGTCGCCACGATCAGCGTTCAGGCCTCGCAGGCGGCGCTCGCCATCCTGAACGAAGGCGGCAATGCGGTGGACGCCGCGGTGGCCGCGGCCGCCACGCTGGGCGTCACCGACCCGTTCAGCTGCGGCATCGGCGGCGGTGGCTTCATGCTGATCTACCTGGCCAGGGACAAGCGCGTGATCGCCATCGACCACCGCGAGACGGCCCCCGGCGCGGTGGGGCCGCGATGGTTCCAGCACGATGGCAAGCCGCTCGACTTCGAGACGGCGGTCGCGAGCGGGGCCGCGGTCGGCGTGCCGGGCACCGTGCGCGGCTGGCACGAGGCGCTCGAGCGCTACGGCAGCATGCGCTTTTCGCAAGTGCTGGCGCCGGCGATCACGGTGGCCGATGGCGGCTTTCGCATCAACGCGAATTTCAGCAAGCTGGTGGGACAGAACGAAAAGAAATTCCGGCAGTTCGCGCCGACGAGCGAGCTGTACCTGCACAAGGGCAAGGCGCTGCCCGCCGGTACGCTGCTGCGCAATCCCGGCATGGCGCGCGCCTACCGCGAGATCGCGCAAGGCGGCGTGAAAGCGTTCTATGAAGGGCCGATCGCGCGCGCCATCGTCGACAGCGTCAACCGGCCGCCGGTCGCGCAAGGCTACGCCGTGCGTCCCGGCGCCATGACGATGGCCGATCTCGCCAACTACGAGGCGCGCATCCGCCCCGCCCTGCGCAGCAGCTATCGCGGCTACGAACTGTACGGCATGTCGCTGCCCAGCAGCGGCGGCCCGACGGTGGCGCATGCGCTCAACATCCTCGAGGGTTACGATCTCGGGTCGCTGCCGCGCGCCCGCGCCGAACACCTGTACCTGGAGGCCAGCCGCCTGGCCTTTGCCGACCGCGACGCCTATCTGGCCGACCCGGAATACGTCGATGCGCCGCTCGCCGGCCTGCTCTCGAAGCAGTATGCCGCCGAGCGCCGGGCGCTGATCGATCCGCGCAAGGCCGCGCCGGGCGCGGTGGCGGCGGGCGACCCCTACCGCTATCAGAACGACTTGAGCGTCCCCCTGCGCATGCAACCGGCCGCCGCCATCAAGCTCGCGCCCGAGAGCGCGCACACCACCCACCTGACGGTGTCGGACAAGGACGGCAACGTGGTGGCGTACACCTTCACCATCGAATCCTGGGGCGGCAGCGGCATCGTGGTGCCGGGCTACGGCTTCCTGCTCAATAACGAGCTCACCGACTTCGACTTCGACGCCACCGGAGCGCACCCGAACGTGCCGGAAGCCGGCAAGCGGCCGCGCTCGAGCATGGCGCCCACCATCGCGCTCAAGGACGGCAAGCCGGCCTTCAGCATCGGCAGCCCCGGCGGCTCGACCATCATCACCACGGTGCTGCAGACCATCGTCAACCACGTCGACTTCGGCATGCCGATGGACCAGGCGCTCGACGCGCCGCGCATCAGCCAGCGCAATGCGCCCGCGACCTCGGTCGAGCCGCGCTTCACGGACACGGCGCAGGCACGCGCCCTGTCGGGCTTCGGCCAGCGCTGGGAAAGCCCGGCCGAGGAAATCGGCGCGGCCAATGCGCTGGTGTTCAATCCGGACGGCACCGTCACCGCCGTCAGCGAAGGCAAGCGCCATGGCGTGGGCACGGCGCTGGTGCAGCGTCGTGGGCACTAGGCCCGACGATCCTCGGTTGCCTGTTGAAGTCGGCGCGCGCAACCTGATAGCGACAGGGTCAAGCGACAGGGTCAGATCACGGCATGCAACATGACTTTCGCCCGTCAATCCATCCTTCCCGCTGGAAAAGCGAATGGACCCCGGATCATGGAACGGTAGCGGCGCACCGTCAGGACGGCGGTCAGCACGACCGACAATCCGGCAGCAGTCGGAAATACCGGCAAGTCCAGGATCCTGCCCACGAATAGGCCCGCCAACAGGCAAGCTCCTGCGATCGCCAGCACGAGCAGCCATTGCACGACAGAATTCCAGCGCGGCCGTCGCGCATGCTCGCGCAGCGGCAGGATGAGGACCGGCAGAGCCAGGCTGCCCAGGCAGGCCACCAGCAGGAGCTCACCCGCGCCGCCGCCGGACAGGGACGTGCACAGGATGGAGGTGGCCGCCGCCATCGCCCAGGCCGCCAGGCTGCTGCGCAGCATCGTCGATGCCAGCAGTCGGTTGAAGCGCGGCGCGGTGGCGGGCATGGCCGGCGCCAGCCTGAGTAGTGGCTGGCCGGCGGGCGAATCCGTCATGCTCGTCAGCAGCATCGTATGCAACTGGAACAGCAATAGCGGCAGCAGGCTCCAGACCCAGCCGGTCTCGACGACCAGTTCGGCCGCCTTCCGATGTCCGCTCAGATGGATGAGTGCCATCATCCCCAGCGCGAACACACCCACGAGGCCGATGACCAGCGCGCTGCCGCCCAGTTGCAGGCCGGATCCACTACCGTGCAGGAGCATCGCGCCCAGGTCGCGACGGCCGCTCGCCCGACGCAGCGAGCGGGCCTGCCACCAGCGCATGAAGCGGCCATCCTCGCGCTTGCGCATCGCATCCTTGTCACGCCAGACATTGCGCTTTTCCAGCCGGCGCCAATGGCGATCGCCCGCGCGCGGAAAGATCGTCCGGATGGTCGCCAGGCCCGGCGCCGCCAGCATGGCCGCCAGCAGCGGCAGGAAGGCCGGATGGGCCATCATGGCGTATGCCCAGTCCGGTATCAGGGTTGGCAATCCCATCAAGGGCCAGATCGCGAGGATCACGACCGAGCCGGCGCCGCTGCCGGTTGCCGCCAGCGCCAGGCCGAGCGACGCCACCATCGCCCAGGCCACGCGCAGGACGATGTCCGACGCGCTGCCTGTATTGGCAAGCGCCAGGCCGGCGATGCAGAGCACCCACACCGTCATGGCCAGCGTCAGCAGGCGTGCACGCATTCCCGGTACCAGCTGGGCATTCGCGGGAGAATTGAGCTTGAAGGCGCCGGGCAGAAAGCCCCAAGCCCATGTGAGGAGGACCATGCTGCACAGTGCGTTTGCGCCCCAGCTTGCCGCAGTGTCCAGGTCGTATATTTTCCAGGCGAACGCCGCTACCGCCAGCGACAGGACCGGCGTCAGCCAAAGGACGAGCCGATGGGCATACGGGTGCACCTGCGCCAGCGCCGAGCGCCACAGCAGTCCATATTGCGCCAGGCGCGGGCTCACCGGGTCACCTCGATGAACAGGTCTTCGAGGTTCGACGGCGCCCGCGCGCCGGGCGCCACGTGGCCGGCGGCGCCGTCGAGCAGGTCGTCGAGGTCGCCTTCGAGCACGATGCGGCCGCCCTTGAGGAAAGCGACGTCCAGCGCCACGCGCTCCAGGTCGGTGAGGATGTGGGTCGAGAACACCACCGTGGTGCCGCGCTCGATGACGCCGTCGATCAGTTCGGTCAGGAAGTCGCGCCGGCCGGCCGGGTCCAGCGCCGACACCGGTTCGTCCAGCACCAGCAGCTCGGGATCGTGGGCCAGCGCGCGGATGATCGACAGGCGCTGCTGCTCGCCGCCGGACAGGCGCCGGATCGGTTTATTGCGCATGGCGAGGTCGATGCCCCAGCGGCCCAGCAAGCCCTCGACCTTGGCATCGTTCCAGCGCGGATACAGCGCCTTGAAGTAGTCCAGCATTTGCAGCGGCGTCATCCAGTCAAACAGGTCGGACTTCTGCGGAACGTAGCCGATGCGGGCGCGGGTCGCCTCCGACAGCGCGTCGGGAGACTCGCCGAACAGCGCGATGCTGCCGCCGTCGATCTCGCGCAGGCCCAGCAGGCATTCCATCAGGGTCGACTTGCCGGCGCCGTTACGCCCCAGCAGGCCGACCACCTGGCCCGGTCCGACTTCCCAGTCGAGGCCGTCGAGTACGGTCTTGCTGCCGAAGCGCCTGGCGACGCCGCGCATCTGGATCGGGAGTACGGTCAAGGTGATTCCTTCAAGATGGTTGTGAAGAGGGACAGAACGGTGTCGGGATCGAGTTCGAGCTCGCGCGCCTCACGCGCGGCGCGTTCCAGCGCGGGACGCAGCAGCGCCAGGCGCTCGCCGCCAGCGCTCGCCCCGCCCCTGCCGGCCGGCCGGTCGGCGACGATCATGCCGATGCCGCGCCTGCGCTCCAGCAGGCTTTCCAGCTCGAGCAGGCCATACGCCTTGGACACCGTCATCGGATTGACGGCAAGCTGCAGCGCGACCTCGCGCACCGACGGCAGCGCATCGCCCGGCGCCAGATGGCCGCCGGCTACCAGCCGACGCACCTGCTCGACCAGTTGCCGGTAGATCGGCTCGGTAGAACCAGGGACGATCGAGAACAGTTGGGGAGAATGGCTGGACATCGCGTATTAGTGTATTAGTTGGTTAATACACTAAGCGATCATGATCTGCTCGTCAATAGCGGTCGAGATTTTATCCGCCATGGGTACGCGCACTTCCAGCGCATTGAGCGCACGTTGTCGATGTCCGCCTCCTTGCGGCCGGCATCAGCCACAGGAGACCATCCACAGCGCAGGGATCGGAACGATCATGGATAAGGCCGGCGTGGAAACTGCCTAAAGGATCCAGACATGACGCAGAGAAACAAGCTGATGTCGGTCAAATTCCGGTTGGCAGCGGCAGGGTAACGTGACCGCTGAATTCTTAAGTGCGCTATGACCACAGCCATTGGAGGCGATGAATGGGTGAAAGCCAGGGAATCGCGGTCGGCGCCGCGTTGTCAGCGTTCAGCGGCGCATCCCAACACAACCGGCTCATGCGGCTCGACTTTCCATTTAAGGACGGGCCACCTGCGGTCCTTCTGCCGAACAAGCTGGTCGCGCATGAGGAGGTGTCGCGCAGTTTCCGCTTTGACATCGAGGTGCTGTCGGACGATCCGCGCATCCCGCTGAAACTGTTGATGGGCCGGATGGTGACCATCTCCCTGGTGCGGGAAGACGGATCGCTGCGCTACTTCAACGGCCATATCACCGAGTTCCGCTTCCTGCGCAGCGATGGCGGCTTCGCGTTTTACCGGATGGTGCTCGAACCCTGGCTCGCCTTCGGGCGCCTGCGCAAGGACAGCAGGTCGTTCCACAATAAAAGCGTGCGGGAGATTACCGAGGAAACCCTGAAGCATTACCGCCAGGCCCACTGGCACATGTATACGATGATCGACGAGTCGAAGCTGACCGTTGCCAACCAGTATAACGAGACCGACTACAACCACCTGCACCGGCGCTGGGAAGCGCTTGGCCTGCACTACTGGTACGAACATACATTCGACGGCCACAAGCTCATGATCTCGGACAACAGCTTCCTGGCCTGGCCGATCGACGAGGAAGCGTACGTCATCTCGTTCCACGACCAGGGCGGCTCGCGCGAGGACGACGGGGTTCACGCGTGGACGGCCATCCGCCGGCTTGGTTCGGGCAAGACCACGCTCGCCTCGTTCGACTACAAGAATCCGAGGGCGCAACGCGTTGAAGCTCCTTCGGTCAACCGGCAAGGTGACTTCTTAACCTACGAAATCTACGAGGACCTCGGTGCCTATGGCTTTCGTTTGCTCCGCGAGGGAGAGCAACTGGCTGGGCGGCGCATGGACGAGGCGGAGAAAGACACGCAATACTTCGAGGCTGCCGGCAACGAAAGGTTCGTGCTGCCCGGCCGCACGTTCAAGCTCGGCGGCCACTTCAGCGCCGAGACGCGCTCGCGCGAGTACGACGCCGAACCGCGCCGCGGCATCGGCGACCGCTATTACCTGATCCTGTCCGCCGACCACGAGGTATCGAACAATTACCAGGCCGGCCCGGGCGCACCTTCGCACTACGAAAACCGCTTTACGTGCATCCGCCAGGAGATCCGCTGGCGTCCCGGCCGCAACTTCAACAGCGAGCCCGTCATCTATACGGGGCTGCATACCGCCATCGTCGTCGGCCCGGCCGGCGCCGATATCCACACCGATGGCTACGGACGCGTCAAGCTGCAGCTTCACTGGGACCGGCTGGGCAATTACGATGAAAGGAGCTCGCCCTGGATCCGGGTGATGAGCCCGGCGGCCGGCAGCGAATTCGGGCAGATCCGGTTGCCGCGTGTCGGCGAGGAAGTAGCAGTTATCTACCCTAACGGGAATATCGACCATCCGCTCGTACTCGGCGCGCTCTACAACCAGGCACACATGCCGCCGTGGTCGCTGCCGCAGCAGCAGTCGCTCGCCGGCCTGCGCAGCCGGGAGCTTGGGGGCGGAGGGCGCGGCAATCACCTTGTCCTCGACGACACGAAAGACAAGATCCAGGCCCAGCTGAAGAGCGACCATCAATGCAGCCAGTTGTCGCTCGGCCACATTACGCGCATCGAAGACACCAGCGGGCGCAAGGACGCACGCGGCGAAGGCTGGGAACTGCGCACCGATGGCCATGGAGTGGCACGTGTAGCCAAGGGGCTGCTCATCACGACCGAAGCGCGGCAGGCAGCGCGTGGCCCAATCAAGGACATGGGCGAGACCTCACGCCGGCTCACGCTCGCTGCCGAACAGCACAGATCCTTGGCCGAGGTCGCGCAAAACAACGGGGCACATGATGCAGGCAATAGCCAGACTGATGTAGCTGTCCCCCTCAAGATGCAGACCGACGAGGTACGCGGCGATGCCGGGGGCGCGAATGGCTTTCCCGAGCTGACAGCTCCGCATCTTGTTGTCGCCAGTCCAGCTGGCATCGCTACTACGAGTGGGCTCGACACCCATATCGCCAGCGAACGTCACACGGCCATTACCAGCGGGAAAGACGTTTCAGTGGTTGCCGGGACCAGCCTTTTCGCGAGCATTCGCCAGACTTTCCGGTTGTTTGTGCAAAAGGCTGGAATGAAGCTTATTGCTGCTTCTGGTGACATAGACATTCAGGCGCTGTCGCACAGTATCAAGGTGCTGGCTAAACTCGAGATTTCTCAGCAAGCGAATCGCATCACGATCAGTGCCAAGGAAGAAGTGGTGATCAACGGTGGCGGGAGTTATGCCAGGTTCGCCGGAGGATCGATCGAGATTGGCACAAGCGGTTCGTTTGTTGCTCACGCCTCGACGCACAGCCTTCCTGGCGGCAAAAGCATGAACGTAGCGATTCCGATAACCGCTGCCAAATTCGGGTCGTCGCTTGCTGCCGAACAGATGCTAAGTGATCTCACCGAAAGTTTAACTTGGGTGGAATTCAAATTAGTTGATGAAACCGGTCCCATTCCAAACGAAGCCTATGTGCTTACTGACCCCAGCGGCAATAAACATGTCGGGAACGTCAATGAGCAAGGAGGTGCTCGTGTCGAGGCCATCCCTGCCGGGCACTGCAAGATAGAATTCCCAAATCTGGGATCTACGCTTGAAGTTCCGACAAGCTGAGCAAATCCAGCTCGGACGCTCATTTACCTCTAGGATCCTTGATCGTGCCAACGATAAATGCAACCCCTAAGAGTACTAAAGATGGCATTGGCATTGCGACCAAACAGGTCACAACAATTCAGGTTCAATCACCAACTATCGAGATTTTGGTCGGTGGGCCTTATCGATCACATGGTGAAGAACATACCTACGGGCACGTCGCCCTACGCGTAATCACCCCCGATAATGAGTTTGTTTATGATTTTGGCAGGTACAATGGCGAAAGTGGTCCTTTTGGTCAAGGCAGACTTCGTGTGTGGACTAAATTCACGAAATACATCGCCGGCGAAAATGCTACCGGGCGCACAACTACCGGATTCGTTTACAAAATCCCTGCCGCATCGGCAGCTAACATAAACGCCCATTTCACGTCCCTTATTGGCAACCGCCCGGTCTTAAAGGCATACGGAGACCACATGAAGGAATATCGATTGGCAGTGGATTACCATGCCCTGAATAATAACTGCACTACCACGGCGATGACAGGGGTACGCGTTGCGATCCGGGATCTAGATTTCGACGTGCCGACGCACAATATTGGCACAGGCATGAGCTTCGTGGAGAAAGTCGGCGCAAGAGGTGCTGGCTGGCCCAGCCACATCTTCATGCCAGCCGACCTGCAAAAAATGTTAGAAAATAACCCGAAACACCGCCCGGACAAGGTCGAAAAATATGGTGGTGCAAAATGAAAAAGAAAATTGTATCCTTCACTGTTGCATCCTTAATTTTCATCGCAGGAGTTCTTACCTCTTTCCTCTGGAAGATTACAATGGACACAAAACCTTCGTACCGTCTCAAAGAGCCGATGCTGATTTCCAACAGCAGCGGCGCGCCCTACTACATGATCCCTGCAAACACTGTCCTTCACTTCGAAAAGGGATTTGCTGAAGGGCACCAACTCTACAAGATTGATGTATTTTTCAAAGGCGAACTGCCTGCCGACCAGCTGCCGCCGGAAACAGCCTCAGAGTCCACATGGCTCTATTCGCTTGATGCCGACGATGTTCAAAAGGTGCTTCAACAATATCCGTTATCAAAAGAGGATCTTGTGCAGATCATGAAAGCGCGGAAAATGACGCGCGACGATCTGGCGCAAATCGTCCGGGACTGGAAGGATGAGTAGACCCCCAGCATTACAGAATGCAAATGAAAAAAAATGCGGCTGTTGCAATGTTGACGTCAGGATCCATCTTTCTGACATACCTTCTCTTAGCAACTGGAGTTTTTCCCATCACGTCGAAAATAGCATTCAAACTCGAAGAACCACTTTTGATCGAGGGCGAGCAGCAAAAGACGTACTCGCTGCTTCCGGCCGGATTAATACTTTATCTCGATAAGATCTGGGCGGAAGCACATCAGACCTTTCACGTATGTTTTCACTTTAAAGGCGAATTCAGCGCGACTCCTGCAGATCCCAATTCGATTTCACCGCTTTGGCTGAGGAAAGCAGATCGTGAAGCGTTGCCGAAGTTGCTCAACGATTATCCGCTAAGCAAGCAAGAGCGCGTAGTGTTTCCTGCAAGCTAAAAGTGTGAGCAAGTTTGAATTAACACAAATTTTGCGTGAATGGCCGGAAGAACAAAGCAAACTTAGCCCTTAAATTAAGGCTGATTAACTGAACAAGCGAGTTGCGCTTACTGGAAACGCTATGTCCCTAAAAATCATAACGGTTGACGATAAAACCGATCACGGCGGCACCGTCATCAGCGGCTCGCCTAGTCACGATATTCGGGGACGCGCGATTGCAAGGCTCGGCGATCAGGTCGACTGTCCGCAGCTCTACCCTGGAGGCAAACCACATGGGGTTAACAAGATTGTTACTGCCTTCAACTCTTTCACTGTCAATGGCACACCGGTCGCGGTCGAGGGGTGCACGACAGAGTGTGGCTGTAAGCTGATCGGCAGTCAGCCAGTCAGCGTCGGCTAACGCTGCTGTGAGAGACGAATAAAAGCGTCACCATATCTGATTCTAACTATTTATTTTTTGTCAGTTCGAGCGTAGGCGGACGGAAAATCCACTGCCGATATTGGCAGCGGGCAAGTTTAGCTGTCATGTCCCGGCCACTCAGTATTTCCGCCCCTGCTCTTCCTTGCTGATGGAGCCATAGAGCCAATGGTCGACCGTGTCAACCTCGACCGGAATTTCATGCGCGATGGGTACGCGCTGCCGTCCGCAAAAAAAACAGGGACGAAAAAAAACCGGAGCTTTGGCTCCGGTCTTTGTTCAATCGACGTAGCCGATTACAGGTGTATCTTAATCTGCGGCATCAAATCGTCGAAGGTGCGGCCGGTGCCGTTCTCGCCGATCGCATGCATCTTCCACTCGGTGTTGTGGCGGTACAGCTTGGCCATGATCTGGGCCGAGTGCGAACCGGTCACCGACAGGTTGAAGCGCGCCACCTCTTGCTGATTCGCTGCATTGATCAGGCGGCAATAGGCGTTCTCGACGGTCGAGAAGTTCTGGCCGGTGAAGCTGTTCACCGTAAACACCAGCGCCTTGACGTTCGCCGGCACGGCGCTCAGGTCGACATGGATCTGCTCGTCGTCGCCATCGCCGGCGCCGGTGCGGTTGTCGCCCGAGTGCGAGATGCTGCCGTCGCGGCTCTTGAGCTGGCGGAACCAGACGGTATCGATCGCATTGTTCGACTCATCGAACATCACCACCGAGGCGTCCAGGTCGACGGCTTCGGACTTGCCGCCGCCGAAGCCGAAGAAGCCCTTCGACTTGATCGCATCCCAGCCCAGCCCCATCGTGATGCGGCTCAGACCGCCGCCGCCTTCCTTGTCCAGGGAGATCTTCTGTCCCTTTTGCAGATTGACTGACATCGTTATTCCTCCTTATTTTGCGGGCGCCTGCATCCAGGCCTTGAATGCAGTACGGTTACGCGAACATACATAGACCTTGCCACGCCCCGAGAAACGCAGGACCATGCCCTCGCCGCTGGTCTGGCTGTTGATCAGGTTACCCAGGAAGCCGCCGCTGGTGCCGGTCGTGATCGAGATTTCGTAGCGCAGCGTGCTGTCCCAGCACACCACGTGCGAGTTGTCGATGATCGCGTCCTTGCCCGGCTCGACGTCAAGCACCGACATCGAACCGAAGCCCGACACCACCACCTGGCCCTGGCCGCCCGTCTCGGTGACGAAAAAGCCGCCGCTCTGCGCGAACAGCGCGTTGCCCAGGCTTTGCGTGCGCACCCGCAGGTCCACGCCGGAGCTGGCCGCGACGAAGGCGCCATCGCTGATGATGTAGTTGTTCGGACCGACGTCGACGATCTGCATCGCGCCCGGCAGGGTCGGCGACAGCAGGCAGTCGCCATCGCCGCGGACCGCTTCGATATGCTGCTGGAAGAACGACTCGCCGTTGGCGAAGGTACGCATCAGCGCGCTGCCGAGGCCGCCCTTCATCTTGCCCTTGAGATCGAGGGTCGATTCCATCATCACCATCGCGTCGGATTCGCAATAGATGGTCTCGCCCTGCTTCATCGACACGTGCAGGAAGGGATCGACATCCCCGGTCACGGTAAATACTGGCATTTGGCTTCCTTTCATGAGGCGGTCCCATGGACCGCCCCCACAATACCTTAAACGTTCACGCCGTAGTTGCGGGCGAGTGGCCCCAGGCCGCCGTTGAAGCCCTGGCCGATCGCGCGGAACTTCCAGTCGGCGCCGTTGCGGTAGATTTCACCGAAGATCATTGCCGCTTCGGTCGAGCTGTCTTCCGACAGGTCGTAGCGCGCGACTTCCTGGTTGGTGGCGTTGTTGACGCAGCGGATGAACGCCTTGCCGACCATGCCGAAGTTCTGGCGACGCGCTTCGGCGTCGTGGATGGTCACGCCCAGCACGACCTTGTCGACGTCGGCCGGCACCTTGGTCAGGTCGATGGTGACGAACTCGTCGTCGCCATCGCCGGCGCCGGTGGTGTTGTCGCCCGAGTGGACGATCGAACCATCGGCCGATTTCAGGTTGTTGTAGAAGATGAAGTCGCTGTCCGAACGGACCTTGCCCGACGAATTGAGCAGGAACACTGCGCCGTCGAGGTCGAAGGCTGCGCCGTCGGTGGCGCGAATGTCCCAGCCGAGGGCGACTTTCAGCGAAGTCAGGCCTGGAGCTTCTTTCGACAGGTTGACGTTGCCGCCTTTTTGCAGACTGATTGCCATGATGAGACTCTCCTAGTTAATGAACACCGGGTTGCAAACGCAGCGAGCTGGTGTTCTGCCGCTCGCCGCGGATTCTGTATTGCTTCGTTACACGCCGCTTGTAGGGTCGGCGGGTTCCCGCCGACGCGGCGATGGTTGACGGCAAGATCATGCGGAACGATATCGAAGCCGATAACAATCACCGCGTCGGGTCATCGGGTCCAGTGGACCAGATGACGAGCCGCCAACCCTACTCCCTTACTTACACGCCGCCTTCCAGCGCGGCGTGCTTTTTCTTGTAGCGCAGCGAGCTCCACAGCGAAGCCAGGATGAAGGCCACGCCGACGCCACCGGTGATCAGCTCGGGCACGTGCCACTTCATGCTCGCCAGCATGATCACGGCCAGGATGCCGATCGCGTAATGCGCACCATGCTCCAGGTAGACGTATTCGTCCAGCGTGCCTTTGCGCACCAGGAACACGGTCATCGAACGCACGAACATCGCGCCGATCGCCAGGCCCAGCATGATAATCACGACGTCGCTGGTGATCGCGAAGGCGCCGATCACGCCGTCGAACGAGAACGAGGCATCCAGCACTTCGAGGTACAGGAAGCCGCCGATACCGCCCTTCTTGACCGCGTCGCCGACGGCGCCGCCGCCGGACTCGCTCTTTTCCAGCATGCTGCTGAGCATGTCGACACCGACATAGACCAGGATGCCCCACATACCTGCGATCAGAACGACCATCTTCTGCGCTTCTTCAACATAGGTCATGCTGAACATCAGCGTGGCGATCGCGACCATCACGGCGATCGAGGACACCTTGCCCAGCGCGCCGATTTTTTTCTCGAAGTTGCCCAGCCAGTGGGTTTCCTTCTCATGGTCAAGCATGAAGTTCAGGAACACCAGCAGCAGGAACATGCCGCCGAAGGCCGCCACTTCGGCGTGGTGGTTGGTCAGGTGGGTCGAGAACGCTTTCGGATCCGTCAGCGCCAGGTTCCACACTTCCATGGCGCCCAGGTCCGCGGCCACGGCCACGATCACCAGCGGGAACACCAGGCGCATGCCGAACACGGCGATGATGATGCCGACGCCCAGGAACAGCTTGATCCAGAACTCGTCCCAGCCCTTGAGCACCGAGGCGTTGACCACGGCGTTGTCGAAGGATAGCGAGACTTCCATCACCGCCAGGATGGTTGCCACGCCCAGCGCAGTGAGCGCAGCGGTCATGCCGCCATGCTCGAAGCCCCACCAGGCGGATAGCGCGAGGCAGACTGCGGTCACGATAAATGACCAGGTAAAGTACTTCATAAGTTTTTCCCTCTTTATAAGTTATGCGCCAACAGGGTCGGCGAGCTATATTGTATAGGCTGAGCTTTTATTGAAAAAGCGAAGATAATCGAAACATTACTTCCAAAAAACAGAAGCCATGAACCACGCGCTACCCAATTTCCGCCACCTTTATTACTTCTGGGTGGTCGCCAAGGAAGGCAGCATCACGCGCGCCGCCGAACGCCTTGGCCTGGCGATCCAGACTGTCAGCACGCAGCTTACCCTGCTTGAGCAGGCGTTTGGCAAAGCACTGTTCAATCAGCAGGGCCGGCGCCTGAATCTGACCGAAGCCGGCCGCCTGGCGCTGTCCTATGCCGACCAGATCTTTCTACTGGGAGAGCAGATGCAGGAGGCGCTGGACGCGTCGGACAGCGCGCGCATCCGGCTTGCGGTGGGCATCTCGGATTCGCTGCCCAAGTTCACCGCCTACCGCCTGCTCGAGGTGACGACCCAGCTCGCCACGCCGGTGCGGCTGGTTTGCCACGAAGACGAGTACGAAGCCCTGCTGGGCGACCTGGCCCTGCACAAGCTGGACGTGGTGCTGACCGACCGCGCGGTGCCGACCGGGACCACCCTGCGCGTGTTCAGCCACCTGCTGTCCGAGAACGAGATGTTCGTGGTCGGCGCCCCGGCCCTGGCCAACGACTACCGCGCGGGGTTCCCGGCCTCGCTGCACGGCGCCCCGATCCTGCTCCCGACCCGCAACAATGCCCTGCGCGGCAAGATCGACGACTGGTTCGAGCGCCATGCGATCCGGCCCGACGTGGTCGGCGAGTTCGAGGACAACGCCCTGCTCAACACCTTCGGCCGGCGCGGGCTTGGCCTGTTCTTCACCCCGGCCGCGCCGGTGGCCGACATCAAGGTCCAGCTCGGGGCCGAACTGGTGGGCCGGGTGCCCGAGGTGCGCGAGCACTTCTATGCGATCTCGAACGAACGCAAGATCAAGCATCCGGCGGTCGAGGCCATCCTGGCCGCCGTGCACAGGGAAGCGCTGGGCGCGGAGTAAGCGCCTATCCCGGTAGATGGGACAGGCTCCAAGGACGGGGCAGGTTGTACAATGACCCCTGGCTTTGCCTTTTGTTAATACAACCAGCATGGAAAACATTTTATTCGTCGTTCTGGCGTTCTTTTTGGTGGCGCTGAACGGCTTTTTCGTGGCGGCCGAGTTCAGTATCGTCACGCTGCGCAAGACCCGGGTGCGCGCGATCGCCAAGACCACCGGCCTGCGCGGACGCATCCTGTCCAAGGTCCACGGCCAGCTCGACGCCTACCTGTCGGCCTGCCAGCTCGGCATCACCCTGGCCTCGCTGGGCCTGGGCTGGGTCGGCGAGCCGGCCTTCGCCAGCCTGCTCGAGCCGGTGTTCGCCTTCGTCGGCGTCACCTCCGAGGAACTGATCCGCGGCGTGTCCTTCGTCGTCGCCTTCTCGGTGATCTCCTTCCTGCACATCGTGATCGGCGAGCTGGCGCCCAAGTCGCTGGCGATCCGGCTGCCGGAATCGGTGGCCCTGTGGTGCGCGATGCCGCTGTATGGCTTTTATTGGGCAATGTACCCGGCGATCGCCCTGCTCAATGCCAGCGCCAACGGCGTGCTGCGCATGGCCGGCCTGGCCGGCGCCGGCGGCCACGACACCCATTACTCGCTCGACGAGCTCAAGCTCATCCTGCGCACCAATACCAACACCACCACGCCGGGCGAGAAGATCACCCAGGACGACCGCAACATCCTGGCCCAGTCGCTCGACTTCAGCACGCTGCAGGTATCCGAGCTGATGCGGCCGATCAACGAAGTCAGTGCCCTGTACGCCAGCCGCTCGCTGGAAGAGAACCTGGAAACCGTGCGGCGCAACCGCTTTTCGCGCTACCCGTATTTCGACGCGCAAGGCGAGGAGGTGCTGGGCATCATTCACCTGAAAGACCTGTATTTCGCGCTGCAGGCGGGCCGTCCGGTCACCGACCTGACGCAGTTCCTGCGCCCGGTCGAATCGATCTCGGCGCGCACCCCGGCCCAGGACATCTTCCGGCGCTTCCGCGGCGGCGCGCCGCACTTCGCCATGATCGGCGAAAAAGGCAAGCGTCCGGTCGGCTTCGTCACCCTGGACAACCTGCTGGGGGCGATGGTGGGCGAGATCCGCGACGAGTTCCGGATGAACGAAAACGACTGGCTCAAGCAGCCGGACGGCACCTATATCGGCAAGGCCAGCCTGCCGATCTTCTCGCTCGAACGCCTGCTCGCGATCGACATCGACAATGAGCAGATGGGGCTGGAAGACGTGGAATCGGTCGGCGGCCTGCTGATGGAAAAGCTGGGCGACATCCCGAAGCAGGGCCAGCGCATCGCGTTCCCGCAGTTCGACGTGGTGGTCAAGAAGATGAATGGGCCGCGCATCTTGCTGGTTAAGGTCATACCGCAATTGACCCGCGCAAATGAGAACGACGAGCGCGACTGACGCGTTTTCACAACCCTGATCGCATGCCGCCCTAGCTGACATTACCGACGAAAAATGTTATTGTCGTTGCATGTGTGCGTGAAAATAGTGGAAGGCATTGCATGTCCGTCAAGACTCGCAACAACGTCCATGTGACCGGCCAGGGAGCGGCCACGATGGTGTTTGTCCACGGTTTCGGCTGCGACCAGACCATGTGGCGCTTTCTCGCGCCCGCCTACCAGGACCGGTTCCGCGTCATCACCTATGACCTGACCGGCTGCGGGAGCTCCGACCTGGCGGCCTACGACCGCGCCCGGTACGCGTCGCTGCACGGCCACGCCGACGACCTGCTCGAGATCGTGGATGAGTTCGCCACCGGGCCGACCGTGCTGGTCGGCCACTCGGTCGGCGCCATGATCGGCATGCTGGCCGCCATCGCGGCGCCCGAGCGCTTCGCCGCCCAGGCCATGATCGGCCCCTCCCCCTGCTACATCAACGATGGCGACTATGTCGGCGGCTTCAGCCGCGAAGACATCGGCGAGCTGCTCGACACCATGGATGCGAACTACCTGGGCTGGTCGCAGAGCCTGGCCCCGGCGATCATGGGCGCCCCCAACCGTCCCGACTTGCGCGCGGAACTGACCAGCAGCTTCTGCCGCAACGATCCCGAGATCGCGCGCCATTTCGCCTGCGTCGCCTTCCTGTCCGACCACCGTCAGGATGTGCCGAAGTCGAGTGTGCCGGCCCTGGTCTTGCAGTGCAGCGACGACCTGATCGCGCCGCGCACGGTCGGCGCGTGGCTGCACCGGCGCCTGCCCAACAGCAGCCTGGCCGTGATCGACAACGTCGGCCACTGCCCGCACATGAGCGCGCCGACCGCCAGCTCGCGCGCGATCGACGTATTCCTCGCGCAGACGCTGCGCTAGCCTTCGATGAACGCCGCCCTGCCCGCCGTCGAGGCCTTTTACGAACAGGCCGCGTGCGCTCTGCTGGTGACCGACGCCAGCGGCATGATCGTGCGCGCCAACGCCACCCTCCACGCCTGGCTCGGCGCGCAATCCGATGCCCTGACCGGCAAGCTGCGTTTCTGCGACCTGCTGTCGGTCGGCGCCCGCCTGTTCCTCCATACGCGCTGCGTGCCGCTGCTGCAGCGCGAAGGCGCGGTGAACGAGGTCCAGGTCGACCTGCTCACCCTGGACGGCCGCCACCTGCCGGTGCTGCTCAATATCGTGCGCCGTCCCGGCGCCGACGGCGCCTGGCTCGACCACTGGGCCGTGTTCAGGTCGAGCGGGCGCCACGCCTACGAGCACGCCCTGCTGGACGCGCGCAAGGTGGCCGAGGAAGCGCTGGAGGCGCAGCGCGCGACCGACCTGCAGCTGCAGGCGCTGAACCTGCAACTGACGGCCGCCGACCGCCGCAAGGACGAATTCCTGGCCACCCTGTCGCACGAGCTGCGTAACCCGCTGGCGCCGATGCGCAGCGCGGTCGACGTCTTCAGGCTCAAGTACGGGAGCGATGCCGACGAGCGCCTGCTGCAGGCCTTCGACCGCCAGCTGCGCCACCTGACGCGGCTGGTGGACGACCTGATGGACGTTTCGCGCATCACCCAGAACCGGATGCGGCTGCGGCGCACGCCGGTCGACCTGGCGCCGCTGGTGCGCAGCGCGGCGCAGGACATGGCGCCGGCGATGGCGGCGGCGCGCCATACGCTGCGGCTGTCGGTCCAGGATACGCCGGCGGTGGTCGACGGCGACGCCACGCGCCTGGCGCAAGTCGTCATCAACCTGCTGGCCAATGCCGCCAAGTACACGCCGGATGGCGGCCTCGTCGAAGTCGAACTCGCCTGCGCGGACGGCCACGCCGAACTGCGCGTGCGCGACAACGGCATCGGCATTCCGCCGGACGCGCTGGGCGCGGTGTTTAACATGTTCGCCCAGCTCGAGCCGGCCCTCGACCGGGCTCGAGGCGGGCTCGGCATCGGGCTGGCGCTGGCGCGCGGCATCGTCGACCTGCATGGCGGCGAGATCCTGGTCGAGAGCCCCGGCCCCGGCCTGGGCAGCGAATTCACCCTGCGCCTGCCGCTGGTCGCCGGCTGCGCCGCGCCGGAACCATCGGCGGCGCCGGCCGCGCTGGTCTCATGCAAGCGGGTGCTGGTGGTGGACGACAGCCTGGACACCGCCGAGACCATGGCGCTGGCGCTGGAACTGTTCGGCTGCGAGACGCGCATGGCGCATACCGCTACCGCCGCGCTGGAGGTCGCCGCCGAATTCGCACCCGACGTCGCCCTGCTCGACATCGGGCTGCCCGATTACAACGGCTACGAACTCGCCCGCCGCCTGCGCGCCCTGCCCTGCGGGTTGGACACGACGCTCATCGCCGCCACCGGCTGGGGCCAGGACAAGGACCGCACGCTGGCGCTGGACGCCGGCTTCGATCATCATTTGACCAAGCCGATCGATTTCGAGCAGCTGCGCCTGCTGCTACGATGAGCGCTTGTGAACTTCGAGCACGATCCATGACCATCCAGTTTTCAATCCTTTCCAGGCTGGCTGCAGGCCTGTTGTGCCTGGCTTGGCTGATGCACGCGGACGCCGCCGCCTGCGAGCGGCGCTATCCCGAAGCCAACGGCGACGACCGCACCCGCCACGTCCGCCTGTCGGCGCGCTGGCCCGATGCACAGATCCTGCAGAACCTGCGGCTGCAGATCGACCGCGCCGAGATCAAGCAGACCGCGAGCAAGGACGCGCTCAAGACCGACTACGTCTACTTCGGGCGCGCGGTGACGATCACGCGGTCGGCAAAGAACGGCGTCGAGGTGCAGCTGCTGGAACAAGGCAGGGACAAGCTGGTCTGGAAGCTGGGCAGCTGCTAGCGCGGTGCGATGTCCTCGTCGTGCTTGACGATCGGATCCTCGGTCCCGGTCCATTCGCTCATCAGGGAGTAGCCGACCGCCAGCAGCACCGGCCCGATGAACATGCCGACGAAGCCGAAGGCGATCACGCCGCCCAGCACCCCGAGCAGGGTGAGCAGGAACGGCAGGCTGCTGCCGCGGCTGATCAGCATCGGCCGCACGACGTTGTCGACGCCGCTGATCAACACCGTGCCCCAGATCGCCATGAAGATCGCCCAGCCCGTTTCGCCCTGGGCGAGCAGCCACACGGTCGCCCCGCCCCACACCAGCGGCGGGCCGAGCGGGATCAGGGACGTCAGGAATACCAGCACCGACAGCAGCGGCACCGCCGGCACGCCGGCAATCGCGAACCCGACCGCCGCCACCAGCGCCTGGGCCAGCGCCGTGCCCAGCAGCCCGTACATCACGCCGCGCACGGTCTGGCTGACCGTGTGCTGGATCGATTCGGCGCCCTCGCCCATCACCTTGCGCATCGTCACCGCGATCACGGCCAGCAGCGCATTGCCGTCGCGGTACAGGAAGAAGCTGACGAAGGCCGCCAGGCTCATCTGCACGACACCGGTGCCGAGCATGATGCCGCCCTTGACCAGCCAGGTGCGGGCCGGCTCGATCATGCGCTGGGCCAGCGCCAGCATCTGCTCGCGGCTGGCGATCAGGTCGTGCAGGTAAGTGTCGATCGTTGCCCCGAGCAGCGGAATGTCGCGGACCCAGGCCGGCGGCGCCAGTTCGCGGTGCTCGACCAGGACGCGCAATTGACCGAAGCCGCGCGCGACGTCGTCGCCCAGGTTGTAGGCCACCATCGACAGCGGGATGATGAACAGCAGGGTCAGGGTGAGCGTCATGGTCAGCGCCGCGACCGTGCGCTGGCCGCGCAGCTCGCGCAGCAGGCGCAGGTACAGGGGCCAGGTGGAGATGGCGACCGCGGCGGCGAACAGGATCGCCGGCAGGAAGGGGCGCAGGACGTAGAGGCAGCCCAGCGTCAGCAGGACGACGATGGCGATGCGGGTGTAGTTTCTTCCTGGTCGCGCTTGCATTCCGTCCTGCGTCGATGGTGTTTACACCATCATAACAGTTGGCGCAGGTCGTGGGCGATCAGCGCCGGGCCCTGGCCGTGGCGCACGAACAGGCGCAGGCGGCCTTGCTTGTCGAACACAAAGCTGCCGGCCGTGTGGTCCACCGTATAGCTACCCGGGTCGGTGCCCGGCGCCTTGGCGTAGAACACCTTGAATTCCTTGGCCACCCTGGCGGTCGCGGCGGCGTCGCCGTACAGGCCGATGAAACGCTTGTCGAAGGCCGGCACGTAGTGCGACAGCAGCTCCTGCGTGTCGCGCTCGGGGTCGACGGTGATGAACAGCACTTGCACCTCGTCGCTCGCCGGGCCCAGTTCCTTCATCACCGTGGCCATCTCGGCCATCGTGGTCGGGCAGACGTCGGGGCACTGGGTGTAGCCGAAGAACACCACCACCACCTTGCCCTTGAAATCCTGCAGGGTGCGCGGCTTGCCGGTATGGTCGGTGAGCGCAAAACCCTTCGCGTAGTCGACGCCGGTGACGTCGGTGTTGTGGAAGGCCGGCGGCGCGCTTCCCAGCTTCGCGCCCACCTTGTCGCAGCCGGCTGCCAGCAGCGCGACGGCCGTGAATCCGAGTACCCCCAGGAGTGTCTTCATCTTTTGACCCGTCATCAGAACTTGAAGTAATGGTCCACCAACAAGGCCGCGAACAGCAGCGACAGGTAGACGATCGACCAGGTGAAGGTCTTGCGCGCGGCCAGGTCGCTGTAGTTGCGGTGCACCCGCCACGCGTGGCGCAGGAAGATGGCGTTGAGCGGCACGGCGGCCGCCAGGTAGATCAGGCCGCTCATGCCGACCGCGAACGGCAGCAAGGTGGTGGCGGCCAGGCCGATCGTGTACAGCCACACCTGCAGGCCGGTGAACTTCATGCCGTGGGTGATCGGCAGCATCGGCAGGCCCGACCGGGCGTACTCGTCGCGGCGATACATGGCCAGCACCCAGAAATGCGGCGGGGTCCACATGAAGATGATCAGGACCAGCAGCCAGGCTTCCATCGGCACTTCGTTGGCGACCGCGGCCCAGCCCAGCGCCGGCGGCATGGCGCCGGACAGGCCGCCGATGACGATGTTCTGCGAGGTGTTCGGCTTGAGCAGGAGGGTATAGATGAAGGCATAACCGACGAAGGTGACGAAGGTCAGCCACATGGTCAGCGGATTGACGAAGGCGTACAGGATCACCATGCCCAGGCCGCCCAGCAGAAGCGAGAAAGCGATCGTCTGCGACTGGCTCAGTTCGCCCGAGGCGGTGGCGCGGCGCGCGGTGCGCGCCATGCGCGCGTCGACCTTGGCCTCGACCAGGCAGTTCACCGCGAAGGCGGCAGCAGCCAGTAGCCAGATGCCGACCGTGCCGGCGACCAGCGTCTGCCAGCCCGGGAAGCCGTCGGTGGCAAGGAACATCCCGATCACGGCGCAGAACACCGCCAGCTGCGTCACGCGCGGCTTGGTCAGGGTCCAGTATTGCGAGAACCGGCTCGGAGGCTTGTGGATGGCGGTCTGGGTCGTCATTTAGGGGGCATGCTGGCGTGGCAACGCTTCGGCAAATTCGGGCGCCGGGGCAGCGCGGGCCGCGTCGAGTTGGAACTTCACCCGGTAGTTTAACATGGTCACCAGAATGACCAGCAGGGCCGCCCCGGCGTTATGCATGACGGCGATGGCCAGCGGGAAGTCGAAGTACACGGTGGCGATGCCGGTGAACAGCTGGACGACCATCACCAGCAGCAGCCGGCGCGCGGTCGTGCCCACTTCCGGCAAATGCCAGGCGCGCCAGGCCGCCAGGCCCAGCACCAGCACCACCGCCAGCGCGAACGCCCGGTGCACCCAGTGGATCGCCACCAGGGCCGAGAACGGCAGGTAATGACCTTCCTTCGTCATGCCCAGTTCGCGCCACAGGTGGAAACCGTGCTCGAAGTCGAGTTCCGGCACCAGCGCGCCCTGGCACAGCGGGAAGGTGTCGCAAGCCATGGTGGCGTAGTTGGTGCTCACCCACCCGCCGAGCGCGATCTGCACGGTGAGGACCACGGCGGCCAGCAGGGACAGGATGCGCAGGCCGCGCAGGCGGCGCACGAGGTCCCGCACTTGCCCCAGGCTGCGCGCCAGCGGCGGGGGTTTCAACAGGTAGTCTTCGCGGCAACCCATCCACACCAGCATCGCCAGCAGCATCATGCCCAGCAGCAGGTGGATGGTGACGATCACCGGCTGCAGCTTGAGCGTGACGGTCCAGGCGCCGAACGCGCCCTGCACCAGCACCGATACCAGCAGTGCCAGCGGCATGGCCGGCTTGAAGACCTCGTTGTGGGTGCGGCGCCATTGCTTGACCGACGTGAACAGCAGCGCCAGGATCAGCGCGCCGATGCCCATCGCCAGATAGCGGTGGATCATCTCGATCCACGCTTTCGCAACGGTCACCGGGCCGGTCGGCATCGCCGCTTCGGCGGCGGCGATGTGTTCATGAGCCAGGAAGGGATTGGCTTCGCCGTAGCAGCCCGGCCAGTCCGGGCATCCGAGGCCCGAGTCGGTCAGGCGGGTGAAAGCGCCGAACACGATCAGGTCGAAGGTCAGAAACACCATCACCCAGACCAGCTTGCGGTATTTATTGGGATCGGCCGACATCCAGACAATGGCCAGCGGCAAGCTGGCGACGAGCAGCCCCATCAGGAGCAGGTGAAGCAGTGATGACAGATCCATGTATTTCTTTTAACTGTGACTGTGAAGCGCAACCGGGAAGGCTCAACCGATGGACGAGGCCTTGAGCAGCTTGGCGATGTCCTTGTAGACGCGGCCCGGCTCCGGCTGGTAGGGGAAGCGCATCATGAGGTTGCCGAGCGGGTCGATCAGGTAGATGTGGTCGCCCTGTTTCTGGCCGGGTGCGACCGGCAGCCATTGCGCCACCGTTGCGGCGGGCGCGCGCAGCAGCTCCATGCCGTCGTATTCGCGCATCAGGACGGTATCGAGCGGCTCGTTGTCGGTGATCAGCCAGACCCGCTCCATGCGCTCCATGTTCTTGCCCTGCATGGTGCGCCACTGGCGCATCGCGTACAGCTGGCGCTGGCATTCATCGTCGCAGGCGCCGCCGCCGACGCGCAGCATCACCCATTTGCCCTTCAGGTCGGCCAAGGTGCGCGGCTTGCCGTCGAGCATGGTGGTGGCCATCTCGGGAATCGGCAAGCTGCGCGCATCGAGGATGGTGCCGTAGTTGGTGCGGCCATCCGGCTTGACGATATAGAACGTGATATAGGACACGATGATCGGCAGCGCGCAGACCAGGAGCACGGCCAGCAGTTTCATGCGGCCGCGGCGGCGCGCGGCTGCAGGGTCATGGAGGTCAGCGATTTTTTCTTGAGCCACGTCGAAATCCCGTTATCACGTAAAAAAGTACGGCCAGCGCCGCCAGTGCATACCACTGGAAGGCGTAGCCGCGGTGTTTGTCGATGCCTGCGGAAGGCGCGGGCCAGTCGCGGGCGAGCACATCGCGCCGGCCGGCGGCCTGGGTCTGCTGCACCACGAAGGGCTGCAGCGTCAGGCCGCTGGCCGCGGCCAGCGCCTCGGGCGTCAGGTTCTGGACCAGGGCGCCGGGCGCCAGCGGCGGCCCCTCGCCCAGCTCCATCACCTTGCCGGCAGTCGACACGATCCTGCCCTTGAGCACGAGGGGGCCGGCGGGCGTGGCGAACGCGGGCAGCTTGCCGTATTCGGCCCCGGGGGGCCGCGGCAGCCAGCCACGCAGCACCAGCACGTGCGTGTCCGAACCCGCTATTTTAAACGGCATTGCGAGATAGAACCCGGACTGCGCCCCGGACCGGGTCGTCATCGGGCGATTGGCGAGGAACACCGGCCAGCCGGCGACGAATTCGCCGCGCAGCAGCACGCTCCGGAATTCGTCGTCCGGGCCGATCCTGGTAGAGGGAGTGAGTTCGAGCGGCGGCTCGGCGGCGCGCGCCTGCTGGCGCGCCTGCAGAGCGGTTTTATGGTCGGCCCGGCCCTGTTGCCAGTTGCCGAGCAGGATGCCGATGATGGCCACGACCAGGGCCGCGGCGAAGGCGACGGGGCGAAAACGCAAGCCGAACCGCATTACAATGAAGCCTCAACCTTTCGCGGGTCCACCATGAAAATCTTCGTCGCCATCGCCTTCGTCCTGATCCTGGCCAGCCTCGGGTCGGCCCTGTTCTTCCTGATGCGCGACAAGGGGCGCAGCAACCGCACCGTCAATGCGCTGGCGATGCGGGTCGGCTTGTCGATCGTGTTGTTCCTTTGCGTGCTGGCGGCGCACCAGCTAGGATGGATTGCGCCGACCGGCCTGCGTTGATTGAACGCGTCGGCGGCGGAGCCGCCAACCCTACGTAGGGTTGGCGGCTATGCCGCCGACGCGTTCAACCCTCATTTGCATCACAACCAATATATAACAACGTACAAGCCCAGCCACACCACGTCGACAAAGTGCCAATACCATGCGGCGCCTTCGAAGCCGAAGTGGTTGTCTGCAGTAAAGTGCCCTTTCATCACGCGGTACAGGATCACCCCCAACATGATCGCCCCCATCGTCACGTGGAAGCCGTGGAAACCGGTCAGCATGAAGAAGGTCGAGCCATAGATGCCCGAGGTCAGCTTCAGGTTCAGGTCGCGGTAGGCATGGATGTATTCATACGCCTGGAAACCCATGAACACGGCGCCCAGCAAGATCGTCGCCGCCAGCCAGATCGCGGTCTTGTTGCGGTGTCCGGCGCGCAGCGCGTGGTGGGCAATGGTGAGCGTCACGCCGGAGGTCAGCAGCAGCGCGGTATTGATGGTCGGGATCGGGAACGGTCCCATGGTACGGAAGCCGTCGACGATGTTGGCAGGACCGGTATTGCCCCACTGCGCCGAGAAGTCGGGCCACAGGATCTGGTGGTCGAGGTCGGCCAGCCAGGGCATCGAGATTGCGCGCGCGTAGAACAGCGCGCCGAAGAAGGCGCCGAAGAACATCACCTCAGAGAAAATGAACCAGCTCATCGACCAGCGGTAGGACAGGTCGATGCGCTTGCCGTACAGGCCCGCTTCGGATTCGCGGATCGCATCGCCGAACCAGAAGTACAGCACCACCAGCATGGCGACGATGCCGGCCAGGCACACCGGCGGCGCCCACGACATGCTGTTGACCCAGCCGGACGCGCCGGCCATCGTCACCAGCATCGAGATGCCGGCCAGCAGCGGCCAGCGCGACGGGCCGGGAACGTAATAGTAAGGCGCGGCGCCTGCGGAACTCACTGGTGACGAACTCATGTTTATCTCCTCCGTGATTCTATTATTGTGCATCTGTGCTGATTAACCTGGGTCCCCGCCTCCGCGGGGACGACGTTGTCTGGTATAGCTATGCCGTCGATACTGCGAACCTTACCGCGAGCATGATCAGTCCGATGAAGATCGCGACCCCGATCAACCCGGCGACGATCACGTGGATCGGATTCAGGTTGGCGGCATCGCTCTCGTAATCCTTGCGCTTGCGTACGCCGAAGAAGGACCAGAACACGGCCTTCATGGTGGCGAGAAAATTCGCCTTGCGCTGGTGTGGCTTATCCATTCTTCGCCGGCGCCGGCGCCGGTGGCGCCGCTGCCGCCTTGAAGGCGCCGCCGATCTCGAAGAAGGTGTACGACAGCGTGATGTTCTTCACTTCGCGCGGCAGCTTGGGATCGATGAAGAACACCACCGGCATCTGGCGCGCCTCGTTCGGCCCCATGGTCTGCTCCTGGAAGCAGAAGCAGTCCACCTTCATGAAGTGCGGCGTGGCCGATTGCGGCGCATAGCTCGGGATCGCCTGGGCCTTGACCGCCCTGCCCTGGGTGTTGACCACCTCGTACATGACGGTGGCCAGCTCGCCCGGGTGCACGTCGATGCTGCGCGTGGTCGGGCGGAAGCGCCACGGGCCCTGCGAATTGCCGTCCAGCTCGATCGTGATGGTGCGCGACGTGTCCACCTGGGTGTTGGTCGGCGCCGCCACGAACTCGCCCTTCTGGGTCAGCACGTTAATGCCGAGCACTTCGCAGATCTGTCGATAGACCGGCACCAGCGCGTAGCCGAAGCCGAACATCGCGATCGCCACCACCACCAGCTTGCCGAGCGTAGTGCGGTTCAGGCGCAGGAGCTTGCTGTTCATGGCCGGCCTCAGCTCAGCAGCGTGAACTTGACGAACACGCTGGCGAAAAAGAACAGCGCCAGGCCGCCCACCCACAGGGCGGTGCGCAGATTGTTCGGTTTACGCGGGTTCATCATTTCACCAGCGGCGGATGTTCGAAGGTGTGGAACGGCGCCGGGCTCGGCACGGTCCACTCCAGGCCTTCCGCGCCTTCCCATGGTTTCGCCGGCGCCTTGGCGCCGCCGCGGATGGTCGGCAGCACCACCGCGAACAGGAAGTACACCTGGGAAAAACCGAAGCCGAAGGCGCCGATCGACACGATCATGTTGAAGTCGGTGAACTGCACCGCGTAGTCGGCATAGCGGCGCGGCATGCCGGCCAGTCCCAGGAAGTGCATCGGGAAGAAGGTGACGTTGAAGGTGATGAGCGACAGCCAGAAGTGGATCTTGCCGCGGCCTTCGGGATACATATGGCCGGTCCACTTCGGCGCCCAGTAGTAGAAGCCGGCGAACAGCGCGAACAGCGAGCCGGCCACCAGCACGTAGTGGAAGTGGGCCACCACGTAATAGGTGTCGTGCACCTGGATGTCGATCGGGGTCACGGCCAGGATCAGGCCGGTGAAGCCGCCCATGGTGAACACGAAGATGAAGCCGACCGCGAACAGCATCGGGGTCTCGAAGGTCATCGAGCCCTTCCACATGGTGGCGACCCAGTTGAACACCTTCACGCCGGTCGGCACCGCGATCAGCATGGTGGCGTACATGAAGAACAGCTGCGAGGTCACCGGCATGCCGGTGGTGAACATGTGGTGGGCCCAGACCACGAACGACAGGATCGCGATCGAGGCGGTGGCGTACACCATCGAGGCATAGCCGAACAGCGGCTTCCTGGCGAAGGCCGGGATGATCTGCGAGACGATGCCGAAGGCCGGCAGGATCATGATGTAGACCTCGGGGTGGCCGAAGAACCAGAAGATGTGCTGGTACATCACCGGGTCGCCGCCGCCGGCGGCGTTGAAGAACGAGGTGCCGAAGTGGCGGTCGGTCAGGGTCATGGTGATGGCCCCGGCCAGCACCGGCATCACGGCGATGAGCAGGTAGGCGGTGATCAGCCAGGTCCAGCAGAACATCGGCATCTTCATCAGGGTCATGCCCGGCGCGCGCATGTTCAGGATGGTGACGATGATGTTAATGGAACCCATGATCGACGAGGCGCCCATGATGTGCATCGCGAAGATCGCCATGTCCATGCCGACACCCATCTGGGTCGACAGCGGGGCATACAGGGTCCAGCCGGCGGCGGTGGCGCCGCCCGGCACCAGGAAGGAGCCGGCCAGCAGCAGCGCGGCCGGCGGCAGCAGCCAGAACGAGAAGTTGTTCATGCGCGCGAACGCCATGTCCGAGGCGCCCACCTGCAGCGGCAGCATCCAGTTGGCGAAGCCGACGAAGGCAGGCATGATCGCGCCGAACACCATCACCAGGCCGTGCATCGTGGTGAGCTGGTTGAAGAATTCGGGGCGCACGAATTGCAGGCCCGGCTGGAACAGCTCGGCGCGGATCATCAGCGCCAGCACGCCGCCCGAGAGCAGCATGATGAACGAGAACCAGAGATAAAGGGTGCCGATGTCCTTGTGGTTGGTGGCGAACAGCCAGCGGCGCCAGCCGTGTGGATGCTCGTGGTGTTCGTCGTGCGCATGGTCGTGCGCATGCGCCTGGTCGTGGCCGTGGTCGATCGTCGTGGTGCTCATGTCGTTACCCCTGCATTATTTGCGTGCGGCCAGGACTTCGGCCGGTTGAACGATATTTTCCGCAGCCTTGTTCGACCAGGTATTGCGGGTATAGGTGATCACGGCGGCGATCTCGGTATCGGACAACTGTTTCCAGGCCGGCATCTCGGTCGGGAACCTGCCGGTCTTCTGGCCATTGAGCAGGATGTCGATCTGATGCTTCTTGTCGCCCAGCACGTTCGGCGAACCGTCCAGCGCCGCGAAGGCGGCGGGCACGCCCTTGCCGTTGGCCTGGTGGCAGGCCACGCAGTTGGCGGCGTAGACCTGCTCGCCGCGGGTCTTGAGCTCGTCGATGGTCCAGGTCTTGGTCGGATCGTCGGCCAGCGCCGCCATTTCCTTCTTCTTGCCCTCGACCCAGGCGGTGTATTCGGCGTCGGTCACCACGCGCACCACGATCGGCATGAAGGCGTGGTCCTTGCCGCACAGCTCGACGCAGTTGCCGCGGTAGACGCCGGTCTTCTCGGCGCGGAACCAGCCGTCGCGCACGAAACCGGGGATGGCGTCCTGCTTGATCGCGAACGCCGGAATCGTCCAGGCGTGGATCACGTCGTTGGCGGTGAACACCATGCGAATTTTCTTGTTAACCGGGACCACCATCTCGTTATCGACTTCGAGCAGGTAGTTCTCGGTGCGCGCCTCGGTGGGCTTGACGCCCGGCTCGCCGATCTGGGAGCGCGGCGTGGCCAGGTTCGACAGGAACGAGATGCCTTCGCCCTCGCCTTTCAGGTAATCGTAGCCCCACTTCCATTGCATGCCGGTGGCCTTGATGGTGAGGTCGGCGTTCGAAGTGTCCTTCAGGTCGACCACGGTCTTGGTCGCGGGCAGCGCCATGCCGATGACGATCAGGAACGGCACCACGGTCCAGGCGATCTCGACGGCGGTGGATTCGTGGAAGGTGGCCGGTTTGTGGCCCAGAGATTTACGGTGCTTGAACACCGAGTAGAACATGACGCCGAACACGCCGAGGAAGATCACCAGGCAGACGATCATCATCCAGTTGTGCAGGGAATAGATGTCGGCGCCGACGGCGGTGACGGGAACCTGCATATTGAGCTGGTGCTCGAGAGGCCGGCCCGTGAGCGGCTGTTGCTGCGCCAGGGCTGGCGTGGCGCCGGCTGCTGCGAGTACGGCAAAGCCGTACAGCACGGCCTGAAGTCGCGTTGCATATGTCATGTATGTCCCCAACCACCCTAAAAATAAGAATATTTTTAAACGGGCCCAGCAATTTCGTGAACGAACCGCGCCCGCTCCTACTGATCGCAAAGGGCTTGCCGGGTCGTCCC
Organism: Massilia sp. UYP11; assembly: GCF_050434805.1. Lineage (NCBI taxonomy): Bacteria > Pseudomonadati > Pseudomonadota > Betaproteobacteria > Burkholderiales > Oxalobacteraceae > Massilia > Massilia sp. UYP11. Next base: position 27,777 of record NZ_JBNDJE010000006.1, on the reverse strand, counting down.
GCGTAATTGCGCTGCGGAATGGTGGGAAACCATCTCGCCCACCTGGCAATACGTTGCTGCCAGGACCGGGCGACTCTGCGACTGCTGCAATTCTTTTTTCTACTTTTCGTCCGATTCTGCCGCTTTTTTAAGCGATTCTATTAGCCCGACGGGAAAAATAGCAATTGATTATATCTAAAGCACTAATTTTTATTCAAGGAAAATCGGGACTATTCACGTATGAGCCATGCAAGGCAGGTATCAGGGCTTGCGGGGCTGGAAGCGCACGATCGATTCGCCCGAGGCGGTGGTGCGCGGCGCGGGACGGAAGGCGTGGCCGTAGATGACTTCGAAGCTCAAGCCGAGCTTGCCGTCCGGCCGGCGCTGCGCCTCGAAGGCGTCGAGCAGCCGCTGCCAGGCCGCACGGCCGATCAGGCCGCGGCGGCGCGATTCCAGCGGATTGCCGCCCAGCGCCCGCACGTCCGCCAGCAGCGCCTGCGGCGTGTCGTAGGTGACGGTGATGCGTTCCATGTCCATCACGGGGGTCGAGAAACCGACCTCGACCAGCTGGTCGCCGAAGTCGTGCATGTCGACGAAGGGCAAGGTGTGCGGATAGGCGTCGAGCGCGGCGAAGGCAGTGCGCAGCTCGGTGAAGGTGTCGGGGCCGAAGCAGGAAAACATCAGCAGGCCTTCCACCCGCAGCACGCGGCGCCATTCGGCGAACACGCGGTCGGGCAGCGGGTGCCAGTGCAGCGCCAGGTTCGACCACAGCAGGTCGAGCGAGTTCGGTCCCAGGGGCAGGTTGCCGTAGTCGCCGCACAGCAGGTCGACGCCGGCCTTGGCCGGCATCAAGCGGTTTAACAACTGATTGAGCGCGCCGCCGGTCGATGCCGGCGCCTTGGCCGCGCGCACCATGGCCCCTGCCCCATCGAGGCCCAGGATCTGGGCCGCCGGATAGGTTTTCTGCAACAAGCCCAGGTCGGCCCCGGCGCCGCACCCCGCGTCCAGCACCTGCCGGGGAACGATCTTCACCAGGCTCAGGCGCTCGTGCATGCGTTCGGCGATCTCGCGGCGCAAGAAATCCGATGGGGCGATGCGCTTGGGATGGGCGAACAGCCCGCGCACGCGGGACAGGTCGATCGGGGCGCTCAGCCTGGACGGGGATTGAGGAGAAGCCATGGGAAGCAAGTCGAAATGAGATAATGTCGGCAGTTTAACCGGTTGTGGGAAGTCGAGCCGATGCTGGACCTTCGCGCACTGCCCGGCCGCCTGCTGGGCGCCATGCTGCCTTCGGCCTGCGCCTTGTGCGGAGGGCATTCGGGACAAGCCGTGTGCCCGGCCTGCGAGCAAGCCTACGTTTTGCCCGTGACGCGCTGCCCGTGCTGCGCCAATCCGGTCGGCGCGCTCGACCTTGGCCGGCATTGCGGCGCCTGCCTGGCGGGCAGGCCCGCCTTCGACGCCACCGTGGCCGCCTGCGATTACGCGGCGCCGCTCGACAGCCTGGTGCTGCAGCTCAAATTTGGCGCCCAGCTGGCGCTGGCCCCGTGGATGGCGCGCGTGCTGCAGGACGCCGTCGCTTTTGCAGCGCCAGCCTTGCCCGACGTGCTGTGCCCGGTGCCGCTGGGCCCCGCCCGCCTGGTCGAGCGCGGCTACAACCAGGCGCTCGAGGTGGCGCGACCGCTGGCCGGCGCGCTGCGCTTGCCGGTCGCGCCGCGGCTCTTGCAGCGGGTGCGGGAAACCCCGGCGCAGTCGAATGCGGCGCCGGGAGAGCGCAAGAAGAACGTGCGCGGGGCGTTCGGGGTGGACGCCGCGGGCGACCTGCGCGGACGCCATGTGGGCGTGGTCGACGACGTCATGTCGAGCGGGCATACGCTCGACGAAATCGCGACCGTCCTGAAACAGGCCGGCGCCGCGCGCGTCACGAACTTCGTGTTCGCGCGCACACCGCCGCATGCATGACGCATCGGCATCAGACACCAATGAGGAGAAATACGTTGTTCCATGTCGTCCTGGTCGAGCCAGAAATCCCGCCGAATACCGGCAACGTGATCCGCCTGTGCGCCAACGCCGGCGCCCAGCTGCACCTGATCGAACCGCTCGGTTTTCCGCTGGACGACGCCAAGATGCGCCGCGCCGGGCTGGATTACCACGAGTACGCCAATATGAAGGTGCACAAGAACTGGGACGCCTTCCTGGAGGCGGTCCAGCCGGATCAGTCGCGCATGTTCGCGCTCACCACGCATGGCTCGTCGCCGTTCGCCGACGCGCGCTTCCAGCCGGGCGACGTGTTCGTGTTCGGGCCGGAGTCGCGCGGCCTGGCGCCGGCTTTTAGAGAAACCTTCCCGCCGGCCCAGCGCATCCGGCTGCCGATGCGGCCCGATAACCGCAGCCTGAATCTGTCGAACACGGTGGCGATCGTGGTGTACGAGGCCTGGCGGCAGAACGGTTACCTGGGCGGAACATAGTTCGGGCTCGACCTTGGGTCGCAGGATAAGGCCCAGTACGACCCTCATGCAGGCGCCTGCATGCGGCGTGTGTCCGCTGACAAGCACAGCAGACACCGGCGTATCGCGATCGCAGCCGCTTCAGGTACGCTGACGGACGTAACTATCGACTTCCTTGCCGTTCAGCGCAGTCTTCATGTCGTACGTCATTCCCAGGCGCTCGGCAACACGACGCGATGATTCGTTGCCGGAATCGATCAGCGCCCGCACCTTCGGTTCACGCCGAACCTCGAACGCATGTTTCATGACTGCCGCCGCCGCTTCGTTCGCAATTCCTTTTCCCCAGAATGCGCGATAGGTATTCCATCCCATCTCCATCACGGTTGATTCGTCGCGAAAGAAAGCTCCCACGCTGCCCACCAGCCGGCCCGTCTGCCGGTCTTCGATCGACCACCAGCCAGCCTGGTGCAGGAGCCACAATCCGGCATGGGAGGTGAAGATGCGCCAAGCGGTCTGACGGTCTGCCGAGCCCAGAGATGCGCGGAGCTTTCAGGATTCGACAAGTGCTCCGCAAATAATTCGAAGTCTTCAACACGATATTCCCGCAGCGTCAGCCGGTCTGTCTGGAGGCGAGGCACGGAAATCGTCAGGGCGTGATTCATGAGAAGTGCATCCTTGAATGTTGAACTGGTGTTCACTGTCCGCTTCTGGTCGAAAGCAGGTCTGGTCAGTCCGCTATCGACCCAGGGTGTGTCAAAACGCGCGCAGACTGCTCTGTCGTTCGGCTCAACTGCGATTACTTTCTGGTGGGCCAAACGGCAGGTCGGAGTTCCCTTTCACGGCCCACTTCGTGCGTCAGGCGGAACTGTTCTGTCAAAGATTTGGCGAAAGCTGGCGTGGTACGGATACGGGCAACTTCTTCCTTGCTAAGTTTAATGCTCACTTCGTAAAGACCGACGCTCCCGGCTAGGTATGTCAGCACCCAGTCGTCGCCATGTCTGAAAACGACGAAATTCCACGCTTCTTCCGCAAGCACTTCGGTGGCCATCCCAGCTCCTATCTGCTCTAGGCGACACATCTTCCTTCTAAAACATTTTAAACTGGACGCTGATACTAGCTCAACAGCTGGTGGTAAACGAGATACGGTGAAATGCATCATCGTCAAACCAAGCCGCAGCAAACGAGCCGTCTGCCTTCGATGTAGGGTGGATTGCAAACACGGTCATTAGGGTACCTAACACTGGCAGTAAAGGTCTGCTTCTGGCCGAGGTCAACCGCTCCTTGTAGGGCAGCCATCGATCCAGGGCATCTTCGCAATCTCATCACTACGACAGGCGCGCGATCAGCTCCGCATGCCCGGGCCAATCCTGCCTGAGGACGGCCTCATCCCCGATCTCGAATTCTTCGAACTCAAAGCCCGGGGCGACCGTGCAACCCACAAGGCTGTAGCCCTCCGGCGCCTCGCATTCAGCGGCGAACCAGCGCCCGGCGGGAACCAGCACCTGGAAATGCGCGCCCTCGTGCCGCAATGGGTTACCGAGTCTGAGAACGCTGAGTCCTCCATCGGGCTCCAGCACGTAGATTCGAATCGGCACACCGTCATAGAAATGCCACATCTCGTCCGATCGAATCCGATGCCAGGTCGACCTCTCCCTTGCGCGAAGCAGGTAATAGATCGCGGTCGAGGCAGAACGGTCAGCCACCTCCCCCGCCCTGTTCACGCGGTGTTGACTCCGGTAGGTCTCCTTGAAATGGCCTCCTTCCGGATGCGGCGTGAGCGACAGCAGAGAGATCAGATTGTCCGAGGGGGTTTCAAACGTCATGGGAGTCTCCCAGGTCAAGGGGTAACAGTTTTATATTCCAGCAAAAGTACTATTCAAATCCAAGTCTCGTCATTGCCAAACACCCCGGCACGGAAAGCCAACGTGCAAAAACGTTCGCCGATCAGGCGGTGCGCCTCCGCCTCGGGGTGCAGCTCGTCGGGCAGCGGATAACGCGCATTGTCGTCCAGGCCGTAAAGCTCCGTCCCGTCGAGATAATGGAGATTCGCATCGGCCAACGCGCGCTGCCGGACGATCTTCTGCAACTGCTCGCGAATCACGCCGAGGGTCAGCTTGCCCTGCCGGCGCTCGGCGTCGTTGCCCATCGCCCGGAACAGCAACTTGCCCTTTTCCAGCGCCTTGCCATCGAACATGGTCGGTCCCGGCGTCGTTTCATGGATCGGGCACCAGGTCGGCGAAATCACCAGCAGCGGCGTCGTCGGATGCCCTTCCCTGATCGTGTCGAGAAAACCGTGCACCGCCGGCCCGAAGGCGCGCAGCCGCATCGCGTCCGTGTTGACGAGGTTGATCCCGAGCTTGAGGCTGATCACGTCGGCCGGCAAATCGCGGATCGTGCGCGCCGTGAACGGGTCCAACAATGCGCTGCCACCCAGGCCGAGATTGAGCAGATCGACACCGGCCAGCTGCGCGGCCACGGCCGGCCAGATGCCGGTGGGGCTGGTTGCATTCGAGCCCTGACTGATCGAGCTGCCATGGTGCAGCCAGCGGCGCTTGCTGGTCGCGGCCAGCGGAGCGACCGGCGCATCGGCATCCAGCGCCACCAGCTCGGTCGTCTCGTCATGCGGCAGCCAGATCTCGACGGTCTTGTCGCCCGGCGGCAGGCCGGCAAAGCGCAGCCGCTGGGGTTCTCCCGGCCGCATCTTCGCCGCGCCGGACAGCATGTCGATGTCCATGATCTTGCCGCCCGGCGCGCTGGCCTGCTGCGTCAATGCGCCATCGACGAGCAGGTCATAAAGGCCGTCCGGGCGCGGCGCCATGGCGCCGTAGCGGCGCTTGGTCGGCAACACGACCAGTTCCACGACCGTCGCCGCTGTCCGCAGCGCCAGACGCACGCCGGAAGGCTGCGCCTCCGCCATCGCCAGTTGCGGATCCTGGCACTGGGCGCGCGCCCAGGCCGGCAGGCGGTGCGGCAGCAGGCCCGCTTCCGTGCGCTCGAGTTCGACGGCGCCATGGACCAGGTCGGGCGTGATCGGTAAATGGAAGGACAGCGTCATCGCGGTATTCCTGAGAGGATTGATGCAGCGCTCATTATAAGTATCGCAGCCCAAGGGCCTCAGCCTGAGGACCCCGGCCGGTGACACCGGCGCCGCCGCTGCGTGGTTTGCTCATCTACAGTTCCCGCGACAAGCTCTGGGACGCGTACCATACGGGTTGACCCTGCGCCGGCATCCGCCTGCAAGCTGCCCCCGGCCCAGCCCCCATCCAGCCAATGAAACGAAAGCCGACACCATGCTGATACGCGTCTTCACGACCGATGACCAATCCGAACCTTCGCTGGCCATGGAAACGCAGGTCGACGCCGCCGCACTGATGGCGATGGCGCAACCGCGCGCAGCCGAGGCGCGCGAACGTGGCGCCGAATGGACCGCGGGCGCCATCCCCTTCTTCGTCCAGGAACTGGTCGATGCGCTACAAGCAGGCAAACCCGGCCAGGATATCGAGATGCAGGCGGCGAACGCGGCGATGGCCGCATGGCTCTACGACTCGGTCCACGACGGCGTGGATGCCGACATCTTCGCGCAGTGCGACCTGGCGTTCACGCTGTCGGAGGGCGGTGTGGTGCAATACGACCGCATGCCCGCCACGGCAGGCTGAGCAACGACAGACCTAGGCCGCGCGCCCGGCGGCTTCGCGCGCCAGCAGGTCCAGAGCCTCGACCAGGCGATCCAGCTCCCCCGTCGTCGTGGTCAGCGCCACCGTCACGCGCACGACGCTCGCGTCTCCCACGTGGCGCTCGACCGTGAACACGCCGAACCGCTCCAGCAGCGCCCCGCGCACGTCGCACGCCGCCATGCCGTCGATCGTGAACGCCGCCAGCGCCGTCCCGCCGTCGAGCGGCGTCAGCAGGCGCAGCCCCGGCAGGTCGGCCACGCGCCGCATCCAGTAGCTGCGCAGCCAGTTCAGGCGCGCTTCCTTTGCCGCAGTCCCGCCGAGCATCTCATGGAAATCGAGCGCGCGCGGCGCCGCCATGATGGCGCTCACCGGCGGCATGCCCGCGTGCAGGCGGCCGCGGATGTCGTCCTCGGCATAGTCGCGGTCGCCAAAATGCGGCTCGATCTTCGCCAGATGCGCGGCGCGGATGTAGACGAAGCCCAGTCCCGGCGGCGCGCCGATCCATTTGTGCAGGTTGAAGCCGGCGAAGTCGATGCCCATCGCCTGCACGTCGACCGGCACCTGTCCCAGCGCATGCGCACTGTCGACCAGCACGTCGATGCCGCGCTCGCGCGCCAGCGCCACGATCTCGCGCACCGGCGCCTGCTGGCCGTTGGCCGGATAGACCTGGGACAGCAGCATCAGCTTCAAGCCCGGCGTGTCGCGGATCGCCGTCGCATAATGATCGAGCAATGCGTCACGGCTGAGCGGCAAGGTGAACTGCAGTTCGACCGGACGCGCGCCGCGCCGCCCTTCGAGCCAAGCCATCGCGTAGCGCATGGCCGGATAGTCCAGGTTGGACCACAGCACCGCATCACCCGCCTCCAGCGCGCGATACTGGCCGATCAGCACCTGCATCGATTCGCTGGCGCTGCGCGTGAGCAGGATCTCGTGCGGCTCGGCGTTGATCAGCTGCGCCAGCCGCGCGCGCAGCACTTCTGCATGCCGGTTTCCGAACTCGCCGCGCAGAAAAGGACTCAGGTGGGTGTTCGTATGCCGGATCGCCTCCTCCAGCGCCTGCTGCACCGGCAGCGCCATCGCCCCGAAATAGCCGTGCTCGAGATTGACGATGGCGTCCGGCGCGCGCGGATACAGGGCCTCGAGATCGGCAGCCAGGCCAGGAGGCGTCGGCATGCCGGTCAGCCGCGGATCCGCGCCACCAGTTTGGTGGTCGAGCGGTCATGCTCGAAGTCGATCGCCACCGCCCGGCCGCCATAGGCCAGCACGGCTTTCCCTTCGGGGATCTGGTCCATCACATAGTCGCCGCCCTTGGCGTAGATGTCGGGCCGCCCCTGCTGCACCACTTCCAGCGCGGTGTCTTCGTCGAATTCGACCACCAGGCTCACCGCTTCCAGCGCCGCCAGCACCGCCATGCGATCGGCCAGCGTGTTGTGCGGGCGGTCGTCGCCCTTGCCCAGGCGCTTGACCGAGGCGTCGGTGTTTACCGCCACCACCAGCGAGCCTCCCAGCGCGCGCGCCTGCGCCAGATAGGTCACGTGGCCGCGGTGCAGGATGTCGAACACGCCGTTGGTCAGCACCACGGGTTTCGGTAGTGCGGCAATGCGCGCGGCCAGCTCGGCGCGCGTGCAGATCTTGTTTTCGAATGAAGGCATACGGGATACGGGTTGAATCATTGTTTCGGGGGTTCGTCTTCAGGTTCTTCCTCGATCGCCATCGACAGCTCGGCCGGGCGCGCGGCGGCGCCGCCCGGCTCGCGCCGTTCGCCCGACAGCTTGATCTGCAGGCGCAGGCCGTTGGCCGAGTCGGCATTGCGGATCGCCTCGTCGTAGCCGATCAGGCCCTTGTTGTACAGCTCGAACAAGGCCTGGTCGAAGGTGCACATGCCCAGTTCGCGCGACTTGTGCATGATCTCCTTGATGTTCTGGAAGTTCCCCTTGAGGATCATCTCGCCGATGGTCGGCGTGTTGAGCAGGATCTCGATCGCCGCCTTGCGTCCTTTTCCGTCCTCGGTGCGCACCAGGCGCTGCGAGACGATGGCGCGCAGGTTCGACGACAGGTCCATCAACAGCTGATTGCGCCGCTCTTCCGGGAAGAAGTTGATGATCCGGTCCATCGTCTGGTTGGCGTTATTGGCGTGCAGCGTGCCCAGGCACAGGTGGCCGGTCTCGGCGAAGGCGATCGCGTGCTCCATCGTCTCGGTATCGCGGATCTCGCCGATCAGGATCACGTCCGGCGCCTGGCGCAGCGTGTTCTTCAGCGCGTGGTGCCACGACAGGGTGTCGACACCCACTTCGCGGTGCGTCACCAGGCAATTCTTGTTCTTGTGGACGTACTCCACCGGGTCTTCCACCGTGATGATGTGGCCGGCCGAGTTGCTGTTGCGGTAGTCGATCATCGCCGCCAGCGTGGTCGACTTGCCGGAACCGGTGCCGCCCACCACCAGCACCAGGCCGCGCTTGGTCATCACCACGTCCTTGAGCACCTCGGGCAGGTCGAGCTTTTCGAAGTTGGGGATCTCGGAGGCGATCGTGCGCACCACCATGCCCACGCTCTGCTGCTGCACGTAGACGTTGACGCGGAAGCGGCAGACGCCGGGCAAGGAAATAGCAAAATTGCACTCCATCTCGGTCTCGAACTCGGCGCGCTGGCGCTCGTTCATGATCGACAGCGCCAGCGCGCGCGTGACTTCGCCGGTGAGCCGTTGCTGACTGAGCGCCTTCATCGCCCCCTGGTGTTTAATACTTGGAGGAAAATCTGCCGAGATGAAAAGATCGGAGCCGCCCTGATGGTGCATCACCGTCAACAGCTTGTGAATATAGGCCTGGGCTTCCGCCGGACCGAACGTCGAAGACATGCTGGCCTTTCAAAAATTGCAGTGGTGTAGCCTGCGGAGCAATTATATCGACTATGATTCTCGCTAAACTACTATTTCATGGCCAAAACGGGTCCGGCGCCGCGGCGCCGACCGCAGATGCCTGTCCGAGACACCTAACATGACACTCACCGAGCTGAAATACATTGTCGCCGTTGCGCGCGCCAAACACTTCGGCCATGCCGCCGAGGCTTGCTTCGTGGCCCAGCCCACCCTGTCCGTCGCCATCAAGAAGCTCGAGGACGAACTGGGCGTGACCCTGTTCGAGCGTGGCGGCTCCGAAGTCTCCGTCACGCCGCTGGGCGCCCAGATCGTGGCCCAGGCCGAGCGGGTGCTGGAACAGACCGCCGCCATCAAGGAGCTGGCCAAGCAGAACAAGGATCCGCTGGCCGGCCCGCTGCGCCTGGGCGTGATCTACACCATCGGGCCCTACCTGCTGCCGCCCCTGGTGAAGAACCTGATCGACACCGTGCCGCAGATGCCGCTGGTGCTGCAGGAGAACTACACGCACAAGCTGCTCGAACTGCTGCGCCAGGGTGAGCTGGACGCCGCCATCATGGCGCTGCCGCTGCCCGACCATGGCATGTCGGTGCAGCCGCTGTACGACGAGCCCTTCGTCGTGGCCATGCCGCGCAACCACCCGTGGGCCGGCCGCAAGGAAATCTCGGCCGAAGACCTCAAGAGCGAAACCATGCTGCTGCTGGGCGCAGGCCACTGCTTCCGCGACCAGGTGCTCGAAGTGTGCCCGGAGATGGCGCGCTTCTCGGCGCCAGCGGCGGGCAACGGCATGCAGCGCACCTTCGAAGGCTCGTCGCTCGAGACGATCCGCCACATGGTCGCCAGCGGCATCGGCATCACCGTGCTGCCGCGCGCCTCGGTGGTCGACATGGCCGACCCCAACGGCCTGCTGGCCTACGTGCCCTTTTTGCCGCCGGCGCCGTCACGGCGCGTGGTGATCGCCTGGCGCAAGAGCTTCACCCGCCGCGCCGCGATCGATGCGGTGGTGCGCGCGGTGGGCGAATGCCACCTGCCCGGCGTCGACATGGTCACGCTCGAGGCGGCGGCGTAACTTTACCGAGCACCACCAGCTCGGCCTCGGCCTCCTTGTCGTGGCCGAGCAGCTGCTCCCTGGCCTCGGCCAGCTGCTCGGGCGAGAACACGATCTTCTGGGTCGGGAAGGCGAGGCTGATGCCGGCCGCTTCGAGCCGCTCGTAGATGGTCAGCAGCAGGTTTTCGCGAATGATGACCTGGGTGTCGAATTCGCGCACGTCGATGTACGAGAACACGTCGATGTTGAACGCGCGGTCGTTGATGCTGCCCAGGCGGGCCCGGTGTCCCTCGGCCATGTTCTTTTGTTCGGTCAGCACCTGCTGGACGATCGAAATCGCTTCCCTGAGCTTGGCGGACGACGTCTCGGGCCCCACCGCGATGGTCGGGTTGAACAGAAAGCGGTCGCGCGCCGCGAAGTTCTCGATCTGGCGCGCCGACAGGTCGCCGTTGGGGATAGTGACGATGGTGCGCTCGCCGGTGCGGATGCGGGTCGAGCGGATGCCCACGTCCTCCACGGTGCCCACCACGTCGCCCACCTTGATGAAGTCGCCCACCTGCAGCGGCTTGTCGGCGATCACGGTGACGCTGCCGACCAGGTTTTCCACCGTCTTCTGGGCGCCCAGCGCCAGCGCGATACCGCCGATGCCCAGCGCCGCGATCCCGGTCGTGACGTCGATGCCGAAGGTGCCGAGGATGGCGATGCCCGAGAACGCCAGCAGCAGGATCTTGGCGGCGCGGCGCGCCAGCGTGATGACGGCCACCACCTGGCGCCGCTGGCTGCGCTGCATGCGCGCGGTGGCCAGCTCGGCGACCGCATCGATCAGGCGCAGGCCGAACCACACCAGCGCGATGACCGAGACGATGCCGGTGTAGCGCAGCAGGGTCGTGCGCGCGACGATCGACACCGGCAGCCGTTCGGCCCAGCTGTAGAACAGGCCGACCGCGATCAGGAGGCTGGCCGGCGGCAGCGCCGCCTCCATGAAGCGCACCAGGCCGTTAGCCGCGGCATCGGCCACCAGCCTGCGCATGGCGGCGACGATCAGCGCCGCCACCGTCCACAGGCCGCCAAAGATCAGGATACCGAGCCCGATCAGCATCGCCCAGTCCTCGAGCGGCGCACCGGCGATGACGAATCTGCTCTTGTCGGGCTCCTGCGCCACCGGCGCCTGGCGCGCCGCCTGCGCGACCTGGTCGATCGTCTCGCGCGACACGCGCCAGACCTGGTGCTCGCCTTCCTCGCCACGGGTCAGCAGGATCGGCACCTTCTTGTCCCCGATGGTCAGGATGCCGACGTTTTCCTGCTCGCCCGGCAGGTCGTCGTCGATCTTGCCGATGGCCTCGTTTGACAGCGCGACGAACGGCGACAGCGAACCGCCGTCGTCCAGCAGCGCGTGGAAGTTGCGCGCCTGGGTGATCGCGTTGGTGCGCTGGCGGTTGCTGCCGGCCGGCATGTCGAGGTACTGGGCGGCGCGATCGTAGTCGGGCTCGGCGAGGGCGGAAATCAGGCCCGACACCATCGAGCGCGGCGTCTCGCGCTTGAGCGGATCGGGAACGACCTCCTGGGCGGGCGGCGCTTCGTCCGCCTGGCCGGCGGCGAAAGCGATCGGCGACAGCGGCGCCGCCAGGGCGATCAGGAGCAGTAGTAGTAAACAGCGGAAATGAAGACGCATAAGCGAGTCGACTCCTTTGACTGGGCATCCGGCTGATGCGGTGCAAAATGTATATGCAGAAAATGCAAACGGACACTCATGTCCGTCAGCAAAGTCTAGCATCCAGCCGGGCCTGCCCCCACACTATTGCCAGCCTTCTACGCTCGCTTCTACGCTGATTTCACGCGTAATCCCGCCCAATGCGCGGCAACCGCCCGGTTGTCGGCCATCTTCCTGGTCGCCTGGGCCGTCGCCGGTCCGACGCTCAACCGCGCTTGCGGCGGCGCCCCAGCAGCAGGCCCGCCAGCAGCGGCAACACCATGGCCACGGTCGACGGTTCCGGCACCTGCGCCACGATCGAGAAGGTGTCGCCCGCCGCCAGGCCGCTGGTATCGAGCAGCCAGTCGCTGCGGCCATCCAGCAGGGTCGGATTGCCGAACAGCGTGTCGGCCGTTTCGCCATTGGCGAACTGGATGACGGCGACATCGCTCGAATAGCTGGCCTGGGCGCCCGAGAACGAGGACACGCTGCCAGGCGCCGCATAGCGGATGCCCTGCAGGCCGAAGGTGAACTGGTGCATGGACAGGCCCACCAGGTTGCGGATGATCGCGCTGAAGTTCAGCGGGCCGGCCAGGTCGGATTCTTCCAGCACGAAGTTGAGCGTGGTGGTGCTGAAATCGCGCAGGTCGAGGTCGAACGACACGACGCCGGCGTCGCTATAGTCGGTCACGAGATTGGCGCCGCTGCTGCTCGTCAAGACGACGGCGCCGGCGGCGTGCGGGAAGGCCAGCGCGCCCAGGGCGATGGCGGCGGCGGCGACGAATTTGTTCATGTTCATGTTCGTTTTCCTTTATAAAAAAGTGGAGGTAAAGGTGGCGTTTACAGCGGGCCCCTGGCCCACGGGCCCGAGATCGCGAAGGTCACGCCCGGGGTCTGGATGTTCACGAACAGGTAGCGGCCGGTCGGGTCGAAGCAGGCGCCGGCGAATTCGTTGCCGCGCCGGTCGCCGGCGAGCGAAGGCAGCTTGCCGGCGCCCTGCAGTTGGGCCGCCGTCAGGTTGATGTTGTTCTTGGCGAAGATGTAGGCGTCGCCGGCGCCCGTCAGGCCCATCAGGCGCTGGCCGTAGCCGAAGTGGTCGGTGATGGCGCTCGACGCGTCTTCGCAGATCAGGATCGCGTTGCGCGGGCTGACCGTCAGGTTGTCGCCCATATTGCCCACCAGCTGGCTCGGGCTCGAATAGATGCACCTGAGGGTCTGGTGCGCCAGGTCGAGTTCCCAGATCGCGCCGCGGTTGACGTGGCCGCCCGAGGTGTCCATCACGTACATCTTGCCCTGGGCATACCAGATGCCTTCGCCGCGGTTCATGCGCAGCGCGCCTTTCGTCCAGCCCTGCACGAAGGGGCCGGCGGCGCCGTTGATGGTTTCGCCATCCGGGCCGGTGCCGTTGCCGCGGTTGGCGTCCGGATTGGCGATCGGCACCCACTCCAGCGCATAGGTGTCGTCGACCGACGCCACCGCCAGGTTGACGTTGTTGCGGCCCTTGACCTTGGCCATTTCGAGCACGCCGCCCATGGCCAGCGAACCGGGCGCGCCGGTCTTGACGTCGGGGACGTAGCGGTAGAAGCCCGACTTGCCCGAGGAATCCTCGGTCAGGTAGACGTTGCAGTTGCTCGGATCGACGGCGGCGGCTTCGTGCGCGAAGCGGCCCATATTGACGATCGGCTGGCCGCTGACCTGCTGCGGATCGGCCGTGACCTCGAACACGTAGCCGTGCTTCTTGCCGCCGGCGCTGACCGCGTCCGAACCTATCTCCTCGCAGGTCAGCCAGGTGCCCCAGGGGGTGATGCCGCCGGCGCAGTTCTGCTGGGTGCCGCCCAGGCTTGGGGTCATGCTGACCCAGTCGCCGTCGCGAAACACCAGGTTGGTGGTGCCGCCGCAGGAACGGTTGGCCGAGCTGCCGCTCACATTGCCGGTGTCGTACAGGCCATAGGCATTGATGAAATTGACAGCGGCGCTGCCGCTGATTTCATGATTGCGCACCAACACCTGCTCGGTGCCGCGGCCAGCCTTGCGCGTGACGATCACGCCCATGCCGTCATGGCCGCCCGGGCAGGGATGGCCGTCGCTCATGGGGTCGCCGCGCCAGCCATAGCTCTTGTAGCTGAAGCCCGGCGGCAGTTGCAGCAGTGGCAGGCCGGTGGCCAGGTCGTTGACCGGGGCGATCGGGCCGTAAGGGCTGTCGACCAGGGCGGTCGCGCCATTGGCCGCAAGCGCCTCGCGGGCGTGCAGCGCGGCGAAGGCGCCGACGAAAGGCAGCGCGGAGGCGCCGGCCATGCCCTTGAGCAGGTTGCGCCGCGAAGGCGACATAGCGTGTTCGTTCATTGAGAAGCTCCACAGAGTAGGATCGAGCCGGTGGCCCGGCGTCTGGTGTCTTGGCAGCGCCCATGCATCGGGGGCCGTTCCTACCACCCCCGGTAGGACTGATGCATTAAAACAAACAAACATGTCAGATTGATGACGACAGAAAGACAACCAACGGGTGTCCCGCACGCGATGCATGCACAGCGCTTTCAAGCACGATAAATGCGTCCGTATGGACTGGATCGAACGGGCGGCACCCGTCTAAACCGGCTAGAATCGCTGTCTTCTGCTCAACAATTCTTGCTTGGCAAGACGCGACTCCCCATGAACAAGCTGGCGCTCTACTTCCGCCTGGTGCGGGCCGACAAGCCGATCGGCATCCTGCTGCTGCTGTGGCCGACCCTGTGGGCGCTGTGGATGGCGTCCGGCGGCGTGCCGGACCTGCAGGTGCTGGCGATCTTCGTCGTCGGCACGGCGCTGATGCGGTCAAGCGGCTGCGCCATCAACGACTACGCCGACCGCGACTTCGACCGCCACGTCAAGCGCACCGTCGACCGCCCGCTCACCAGCGGCAAGATCAGCGGCAAGGAAGCGGTGATGGTGGCGGCGGTGCTGGCCATCGTGTCGTTCCTGTTGATCCTGCCGCTGAATGCGCTGACCAAGCAGCTGTCGGTGGTGGCGGTGGTGGTGGCCGGCACCTATCCCTATTTCAAGCGCTTCTTCGCGATTCCCCAGGCCTATCTCGGCATCGCCTTCGGCTTCGGCATCCCGATGGCCTTCGCCGCCGTGCAGAACCAGGTGCCGGCCGTGGCCTGGTGGCTGCTGGTGGCCAACGTGTTCTGGGCCGTGGCCTACGACACCGCCTACGCCATGGTCGACCGCGACGACGACCTTCGGCTCGGCATGCGCACCTCGGCGATCACCTTCGGGCGCTTCGACGTGGCCGCGATCATGCTGTGCTACGGCGCCTCGCTGGCGATCCTGCTGCTGTGCGGCTGGTCGCTGGGCCTGCGCTGGTGGTTCGTGGCCGGGGTGGCGGTGGCGGGCTGCATCGCGCTCTACCACTACACCCTGATCCGCGATCGCGACCGCATGAAGTGCTTCAAGGCGTTCCGCCACAACAACTGGCTGGGGGCCGCACTGTTCATTGGTGTCGCGCTCGACTATGCATTAGGTTAATATTGTCCAAAATGCATTCACCCACCACACACAAGAGGCCCATGATGATCGAAAAAATCCCGACCCAGACCGGCACCCGCGACCAACTGGTCAGCGACCTGAAGACCGTGATCCACGACGCTGAATCCTGGCTGCGCAACGGCGGCCAGCTGACCGGCGATGAGCTGAAGGCCGCCAAGGTCAAGTTCGAGCAGACCCTGTCGTCCGCCAAGACCAGCCTGATCCATGCCGAAGAAACCGTGGTCGAGCGCACCAAGGTCGCCGCCAAGGCCACCGACGAATACGTCAAGGACAATCCATGGAAGTCGGTCGGCCTGGGCGCCGCCATCGGCGTCGTGATCGGCATGCTGATCGCGCGTAAATAAGACGAAGGACGACGATGACGATTTCCGCGACCATCGGAAGGATAGGATCCAACCTGCTCGCCATGGTGCGGACCAGGTTGGAACTGGCAGCCATCGAGCTGCAGGAAGAGACGCACCGGCTGATCGGCTATCTGGCCTGGGGCGTTGCGGCCGCCTTTTTCGCGGTGGTCGCGGTATTGCTGGCGATCCTGTTCGTGCTGGTCCTGTTCTGGGATACCCATCGCCTGCTGGCGATCGGCGTCATGACGGGGCTGTTCGCCCTGGCCGGCCTGCTGGCCTTCTTCAAGGTGCGCGGCGACCTGACAACCCGTCCGCCGCTCATGGCCGCCACGCTGGCCGAACTGCGCAAGGATGCGCAAGCCGTCAAAGGAGAGCCGAACAATGAGCAGCAATGAGACCCTGGCGGCGCGCCGCCGCCTGCTCGCCGCCCAGTGCGCAGAACAGCGCGCGCAGATGGCGCACGACGTGGCGCTGCTGCGCCATCCGGCCGAACTGGGCGGCGCCCCCGGCTACGTGGCGCAGCACAAGACCGCCGTCCTGGCCGCCGCCGGCCTGGGATTGGGCTTTTTGATCACCAAGCCGAAGTGGGTCGTCGGCGCGGTGACCGGCGCCCTGTCCGCCTACAAGCTGGCGCAGAAGGTATTACCGGTGCTGGGCTGGCGCAAGTTCGAAGTGCACTGAGCATGCGCTGAACGTCCCCTCCCCGTCGCGGTCCAAACGGACAGGCGATACGGCTGGGGGACGTCATGTACACGCCCATCCTGCGGCTCACGCTGCCGCTTACTTTTCCATTGGTCCCTGGACTGCTGGCGGCAACGCCCGCGCATGCGTTTCAGTCCGACCAGCCACTCGTCGCGCGCCTCGCCGGCCAGTATCGCGTGGGACGCCCATAGCATCGAAGCGCTCGACGGCGCGCCCGGCGCATTGGCGATGCGGGGACAGCTGACGGGCTTTTATCACTCATAGTAGATTATCTCCTTGCCCATAGCTGATAGCCCAAAGGCAGGCGCCACGTATTCATGTTCGCGCGACCTGACCGTGATCATGGTTGTTCCACGACTGGAGCCCCGAGGGGTGTGTTGCTTGTTGCGCATTCACAGGACCACTTGCCTGCCTCCCAAGTAAATTGGCGGTGCATACTAAACCCAAGAACACTCATGCTCTGCGGAAGCAGTCCTACTTGCGACGAAAGCAATATGACCATACACCGTATCCATCTGATTGCCGGCAGTGCGTTCGCTGCATTCTTGTCTTGTGCATCTGCAACAGCGCAATCACTGTACAGTCTGGATCGTATCCCGCCGGTTACGCGGCCAGGACCGGGCGATAAACATTGCGCCAAGCCCGTTTACCCTAAATCCTCTTTACGCTACGAAGAGCAAGGAACGGTTACCGTTTCATATCTTGTGGACGTAGACGGGGCAATTCTGGATAGTCGGATAGTTAAATCTTCTGGCTATCGTGCACTTGACAAGGAAGCGTTTTATAGCCTAGCGAAATGCCAATTCAGATTGCCAATGGGTGTGACCGAGCCACAATGGACATATGTGCAGTATGTATGGTCGATTCAGGATCGCCCGCTTAGCAGCCAATAATTAAGCCGCATCCAGTCATTTGGAATAACATGCCATAGGTACTTCTTCGATTTTGTCTACACCCTCTCAGTCACGGCCCAACTCTTCACCCAGCTCGCGTCCACGCGCCGCGGCCGCCTTCATCGCCGCGACGATGGCCTCCTTGACCCCTGCCGCTTCCATGCTGGTGATCGCCGCATGCGTGGTGCCGCCCTTCGAGGTCACGCGCTGGCGCAGCACCTCGACCGGCTCGTCCGACTGCGCCGCGAGCTGCGCCGCGCCGGTGAAGGTGGCCAGCGCCAGCTCCCTGCCCTGCTCCGCGTTCAAGCCCATTTGCAGGGCCGCCTCCTGCATCGCTTCGAGGAAGAAGAACACATAGGCCGGACCGCTGCCCGACACCGCCGTCACCGGATCGATCAGCGCCTCGTCATCGAGCCACACGGTCTTGCCGACCGCGCGCATCACCGTGTCGGCCTGCGCGCGCTGGGCCTGGCTCACGCCCGGCTGCGCCGCGAGGCCGGTCACGCCCATGCCGATCAGCGCCGGCGTGTTCGGCATCGTGCGCACGATCGCGTCGTAGCCGCCGAGCCAGCGCGACAGGTCGCGGCTGGGGATGCCTGCGGCGATCGACAGCACCAGTTGGCGGTGCAGGTGCGGCGCCAGCTCGGCCGCGACCTCGCGCATCTGCTGCGGCTTGACCGCCAGCACCACGACTTCGCTGTCATGGACCTGCGCGTCGATCGCCGTCGCGGTGCGCACGCCATACTGCTGCGACAGGCGTTCCAGCGCTTCCGGGTTGCGGTCGACGACGTGGATGTTCGCGCCCGAGCCGACCTGGCGGACGATGCCCGAGATGAGCGCGGCGGCCATATTGCCACCGCCGATGAACGTGATCTTCATGTGTTTTTCCTGTTATTCGTAGTTGCGTGCGCCAAAGATGGCGCTGCCGATGCGCACGATGGTCGCGCCTTCCGCGATGGCAGCGGCCATGTCGCCCGACATGCCCATCGACAGCGTATCGAGCGGCAGGCCGTCGGCGCGCAGCGCGTCGTGCAGCTTGCGCAGGCGGGCAAAGGCGGCGCGCTGCTGCCCGGGTTCGGTCGCGCGTTCGGGAATCGCCATCAGGCCGCGCAGGCGCAGGTTCGGCAGTTGCGCCACGGCGCGCGCCAGTTCAGGCAACTCGGATTCAAGCGCGCCGCTCTTGCTGGCCTCGCCGCTGATGTTCACCTGCAGGCAGATGTTCAACGGGCCGAGTTCGGGCGGGCGCTGCTCGGACAGGCGCTGGGCGATCTTGAGGCGCTCGACCGTGTGCACCCAGTGAAAATTGGCCGCGATCGGGCGCGTCTTGTTGCTCTGGATCGGGCCGATGAAATGCCATTCGACCGGCGCATCGGGTTGCGCCTGCGCGACGTTCGCGATCTTGTCGAGCGCTTCTTGCAAATAATTTTCGCCGAACGCACGTTGTCCGGACGCCATCGCATCCAGCACGGCTTGTGCGGGGAACGTCTTGGAGACAGCAAGTAATTGCACCTCGTCCCGGGCGCGACCGGCGGCCTGCACTGCCTCCCCGATTGTCGCTTCGACAGCTTGCAAGTTGGCGGCGATTGTGGACATAATGATTTTCTATAGGAAATATTTTTCGAGCGGCGGTGATGACAAAGGCGCACCTCGAGCCACAGGGATTATAAATGGACATTTCGGAATTACTCGCCTTCTCGGTCAAGAACAAGGCGTCGGACCTGCACCTGTCGGCCGGCCTGCCACCGATGATCCGCGTGCATGGCGACGTGCGCCGCATTAACCTGCCGCCGCTCGAGCACAAGGACGTGCACGGCATGATCTATGACATCATGAACGACGGCCAGCGCAAGCAGTACGAAGAAGTGCTCGAGTGCGACTTCTCGTTCGCGATCCCCGGCCTCGCGCGCTTCCGCGTGAACGCCTTCAACCAGGAACGCGGCGCGTCGGCCGTGCTGCGTACGATTCCCTCCAAGATCCTGAGCCTGGAAGAACTGAACGCGCCCAGGATCTTCGCCGACCTGGCGATGAAGCCGCGCGGCCTGGTGCTGGTGACCGGCCCCACCGGCTCCGGTAAATCGACCACGCTGGCGGCGATGGTGAACCACCTGAACGAGAACGAGTACGGCCACATCCTCACCATCGAAGACCCGATCGAGTTCGTGCACGATTCCAAGAAGTGCCTGATCAACCAGCGCGAAGTCGGCCCGCACACGCTGTCGTTCAACAACGCGCTGCGCTCGGCGCTGCGCGAAGACCCGGACGCGATCCTGGTCGGCGAATTGCGCGACCTGGAGACCATCCGCCTGGCGCTGTCGGCGGCCGAGACGGGCCACCTGGTGTTCGGCACCCTGCACACTTCGTCGGCCGCCAAGACCATCGACCGTATCGTCGACGTGTTCCCGGCCGAAGAAAAGGAGATGGTGCGCGCGATGCTGTCCGAATCGCTGCAGGCCGTGATCTCGCAGACCCTGCTCAAGACCAAGGACGGGTCGGGCCGCGTGGCGGCGCACGAGATCATGATCGGCACCCCGGCGATCCGCAACCTGATCCGCGAAGCCAAGATCGCCCAGATGTATTCGGCCATCCAGACCGGCAGCAACGCCGGCATGCAGACGCTGGACCAGAACCTGACGGATCTGGTGCGCCGCAACGTGATCTCGACCGGCGCCGCGCGCGCCGCGGCCAAGATCCCGGAAAACTTCCTCGGCTAAGGACCATCCAGATGGAACGCGACCAGGCATCCAAGTTCATGTTCGACCTGCTGCGCCTGATGGTCGGCAAGGGCGGTTCGGACCTGTTCATCACGGCGGGCTTTCCGCCGGCGATCAAGATCGACGGGCGCATGACGCCGGTCTCGAACCAGGCGCTCACCGCCGGCCACACGGCCGACCTGGCGCGCGCGATCATGAACGACAAGCAGGCGGCCGGCTTCGAGCTCACGCGCGAGGCGAACTTTGCGATCATGCCGGGCGACCTGGGACGCTTTCGCGTCTCGGCCTTCATGCAGATGGGTTGCGTGGGCATGGTGCTGCGCGTGATCACCACCGCGATCCCGAAGTTCGAAGACCTCGACCTGCCCGCCACGCTCAAGGACGTCGTGATGACCAAGCGCGGCCTGGTGATCATGGTCGGCGCCACGGGCTCGGGCAAGTCGACCACGCTGGCGGCGATGGTCGGCTACCGCAACGAAAACAGCTACGGCCACATCATCACGGTCGAGGACCCGGTGGAATTCGTCCACCCGCACAGGAACTGCGTGATCACGCAGCGCGAAGTGGGCGTGGACACCGACAGCTTCGAGGCGGCGCTGAAGAATTCGCTGCGCCAGGCGCCGGATGTGATCCAGATCGGCGAGATCCGCGACCGCGAGACGATGGAGCACGCGATCGCCTTCGCCGAGACCGGCCACCTGTGCCTGGCCACGCTGCACGCCAACAGCGCCAACCAGGCGCTGGACCGCATCATCAACTTCTTCCCCGAAGAGCGCAGGCAGCAGTTGCTGATGGATTTGTCGCTGAACCTCAAGGGCCTGATCTCGCAGCGCCTGATTCCAAAGAAGGAAGCCAAGGGGCGCGTGGTGGCGATCGAGATCCTGCTGAACTCTCCCTTGATTTCGGACCTCATCTTCAAGGGCGAGGTGCACGAGATCAAGGAAATCATGAAGAAGTCGCGCGAGCTGGGCATGCAGACTTTTGATCAGGCCTTGTTCGACCTGTACGAGGCGGACAAGATCACGTATGAGGATGCGCTGCGCAATGCGGACTCCGTCAACGACCTGCGGCTGAACATCAAGCTCAATAGCAAGCACGCGAAAAATCGGGATTTTTCGAGTGGGACGGAGAAGTTGGGGTTGATCTGACTACCAGCATACTGCCACCGTATACTTCAACGTACCGCCACCATCTCTTTCCACCACCACCGCCTGCACGTCGTTCCCGCGCAGGCGGGAACCCAAGTGTGCATGCGTCGCCACCGATATTTGCTCTAGCGGCTGCGCTGCAAACTTAGGTTCCCGCCTTCGCGGGAACGACGTTTTGAGGCCGGCGGACGAATCATGCCGCCGTCGGTCAGCCAGCTTAAAACCGCGACTCCAGCGTCACCCGCGCCATCGTCTGCCCCTCACTGAAACTGGTCCTGCGCAGCGTCCCGAATTCATCGGTATAGCGTGAATCCGAGATGCCGTCCTGGCGCAGCAGGTTCGACGCCGCCAGGCGCAGCTGGTACTTCGGATTGAACTTCCACAACGCATACACGTCCAGGTCGCGCCGCACGCTCTGGTAGCGCGACTGCTCCAGATTGACGCGCACCGGGCCACCGTCCTTGAACGCGAAGCTGGCGCCGGTACTCAATTTGCCGTCGCGCGTCTTGTAGTCGATCCCGAGCGTCGCCGACAGCGGCACCTGCTGGTCCAGGCGGTTGTCCGGGCCCGGCACCGCGTCGACCTCGGACCAGTTGCGCGACACGCTCGCGCGCAGGTCGATCTCGGGCACCGATGTCAGCAAATTCGACAACACCGCCGACAGCGGAAACTTCGCTTCCAGCTCCAGGCTGCGCGTGAGCGCGTCGCCGTCGTTGACCGGGGTCTGGATCCAGCGCCCGTCCTCCAGGATCAGGCCCTGGCGCGTATAGTCCTCGATGCGGCGCACCGACACGCTGGCGCTGAGCAGCGCCTTCTCGGCCCACCAGTGCTCGTAGGCGGCGTCGATGCCGGTCGCCAGTTCCGGCTGCAGGTCGGGATTGCCGCGGTAATCGGGCTGGGTCTGGCTGTTGTTCGGCGTCGTGAAGCGACGCGGGATCAGGTTGCTCGCAGACGGCGCCTTGAAGGTGCGAGTCAGCGCCAGGCGCACCTGGTCGCGGCTGTCCGGGATCTTGTACAGGGTCTGGGCCAGCGGCGAGAACACGCTGGCGCGGTTGGTGCTGGTCTCGAACGTATTGCCCTCGCTGGTCGTCTCCAGCCCTTCCCAGCGCAGGCCGGCGTACATCGACCACTGCTTGCTGACGTTCCACTCGTCCTGGACGTACAGCGCCAGGCGCTTGATGGTGGCGTCATATTCCTCGTCCGTTGCGAGCTCGCGCCCCGCCAGCGGGAACACCTCGATTTCGCCGCGTTCGTCATCGCGCCGCGTGTAGCCGGCATCCCAGCCCATCGCCAGCGCGTGGTCTTTCATCCATGGCGTCGTGTACTTGCCGACCAAGGTCAGGCCGCGTTCATCGGTCGCGCTCAGGACGCTGGAATCGCGCGCCAGCCGAGCGAGGTTGTCATCGCGCTGGTAATCGAATTCGCGCCAGTCGCTGCGGTTGCGCATGCCGTTGACGCCGAGCTTGAGGTCGAGCTTCGCCCCCTCTTCCAGGTTGTGCACCCAGTTCACGTCCGTGCGCAGCATCGCGTGGTTGCCCTCGCTGTTCATGTCGCGCACGTCGTACGGCGGCGGCGCGCCAAGCTCGGTCGTGGTCACGGCATCGCCCTGGTAATCGTTGCGGTTGTACGAGACCATCGTCTGCCAGCTGACCGTGTCGCCGTTCTCGAGCGTCCAGTTCAGGCGCGGCGTGAGGTTCAAGCCCCGCGGGCTGCCGCTGTCGGTCTGCTCGGTGCGGCGCAGCTGCGTCAGCCGGCCCTGCGGGTCAAGCTGCGTTTCTTCGTACGGTTGCGGGCGGTCGAAGTTGTAGCGCCAGACGCTGGCGCCGATCGAATACGACAGGGCGTCGAGACGGTCCGACATGTTCAGGCTCGCGCTCGGGTTGCTCGCGTCCCCGCTCTTGCCGTAGCCGACCCGCAGTTCGCGCTGCGCCTTTCGCACCACCCGCTTGAGCACGATGTTGATGGTGCCGGCGATCGACTGGGTAGAAAATTCTGCGCTGGCCGCGCGCAGGATCTCGATCCGTTCGATGACGTCGGGCGAGAGCTGGTCGATGTCGAAGCCGGCCGGGGCCCGCTCGCCGTTGATCAGGATCTGCGTGTAGCCGCTGCCCAGGCCGCGCATGCGGATCTCGCCCGCCCCACGGCCGCCGCCGCCGCCAACGGTGATGCCGGGCAGGCGCTTGAAGACGTCGAGCACCGAGGTGTCGCCGTAGCGCTTGATCTCTTCGTTCGAGACCACGATGCGGCTGGCGGTGTCGTCGCGCCGCGGATCGTAGCTGTTGGCGTCGGCCTTGACCTCGACCTTCTGCATGGTATCCAGGCTGGCCGGCGGCGGGTCGGATGGCGGGCTGACTTGTGCGGCGGCGGGCAGTGCGAACAGTGACGAAATGGATAGCGCGATGAGCGTTGGTCTGAGCATCGAAGGCGGGACGGAGTGGACAAAAGTGCGGATATTCTGTCATAGCTCGCCCGCCTTGAACCGCCTTGCCCGAATTATTCATCCGGCATATCGCCAGTATTGACGGGCTATATTTACTGTGACCCCATGCCGCCGCCCGGCGGACCGAAGCCCCGCCCGCCCGGCCCACGCGGGCCGCGTCCGCCGCCGAAGGTGCCGAAGCGGTACGACAGGCCGACATAAACCAGGCGCCCGTCCTGGCGCCGAAGGCTGTACTCGCGCAGGCTGTCGGTCTCGGTGATCGACTCCGACTTCTGAGAATCGAACAGGTCGTTGACGTTGACGACCAGGCTCAGGGCCTGGCTCAGGTTATGCCGGTAATTCAGGTCCGCGGTGCGGGTCGGCTGGCGATAACCCTCGCCGAACAGCGTCTTGCCCTGGGCATTGAGCACCAGTTGCAGGCTGTTGGACGGGTTGAACTGGTAATTGAAGCGCGCGCGGCCGGCGATCGAGGTCGCGCTGCGCTTGTCGTCCTCCAGGCTGCCGAGCACCGACTGCTCCGAATAGCCGATATTGCCGCTGGCATTGATCGTCAGCTTGGACGTGGCGCGCCCGCTGAAGGTGAATTCCAGGCCGCCCGAGCGGCTGGCGCCCGCGTTTTCGCGCGTGGTCAAGAGCACGGTGTCCGAGATGAAGTAGCGGCGCTCCGAGATCAAATCGGTGTCGCGGCGCGCGTACAGGCGCACATTGGTCTCGACGTTGCCAAGCCTGGTCTCGACGCCCAGTTCGAGCGAATCCGACTCGCTGGGCATCAGCTCGGGATTGCCCGACGAGACGTTCGTTTCGTCGCGGTAGATCACGAAGGGATTCAAGTCCGCGGCGCCGGGACGGCGGATGCGGTGCGCGTAGCTCAGGCGCAGCGCCGTGCGCTCCGACAGGTCATAGGTGAGGAAGGCGCTGGGGATCGCTTCCAGGTAGTGGTTGCCGGCCTGGATCCCGGTCGTGACCTGGTCCATGTCGAGATCGGTGTATTCGGTGCGCAGGCCGCCCAGCACGCCCCATTTTTCGCCCAGGCGCATCTGCCAGGTGCCGTACAAGGCCAGCGTGGTGTCGACCAGCTCGAAGCGGTTGGTGCGAGATGCGTTCACGCTTTCGAACAGGGTGCCCGGATCGACGTCGAGGAAGCGGGTGTCGATCACGCTGCTGTTGCGGACCACCTTGTAGCCCAGCTTGAGCACGCCCGCTTCGCCCGGACGCTCGTAGTCGCCGGTGAAGTCGATGATGCGGGTCTCGTTGAGGTTGTCCTGGCGGGTCAGCGGATTGGACGAATTGATCGGCCGCACCGTGTAGTCGCTGGCGAAGCGGGCGTCGCCCTCGCCCCGGGTGCCGGACAGGCGCAGGTCGGTCTTGAAGATCTCGCCCGGACGCGTACCCTTGTGGTCGAGACTCGCGCTCAGGCTGTAGCTGCGGTTCTCGGTGTCGCGCACGGTCGAACGCAGGTAGTCGCTCTCGACCGCCCCGGATGCGTCGGTGCCGCGGTAGCGCTCGGACGACAGGCCTTCCTGACGGTTGGCGTTGACGCTGGCCTTGAGCGACACCACGTCCTTCTCGCCCAGGTTGTAGTTGAGGGAGCCGTTGAAACCGGCCGATTCGGTGTCGTTCTCGCTGGTCGAGCTCTGCATGCTGCTGGCCACGGCGCCGGTGGCCGGGTCGATGCGGTCGCGCGTCGTCTCGCCGGTCGAGCCGCGGCTGTCGCGGCGACCGAACAGCGCGCCCTGCACGCTCAGGCGTCCACCCGTGTAGCTGCCGAAGGTGGAGGCATTGAAGCGGCCCTCGGCGCCAGCATTGGCGTTGACCACGCCGAAGCTGCCCGGCGTGCGTTCACGCCGCATCACGAGGTTGATGATCGGCCCGCCGCCGCCTTCGTTGCCGAACTGCGCGCCGGGATTGTTGATCACTTCCACCGACTCGAGGTCGGCGGCTGGCAGCGCGCCCAGGGCGGCGGCGCGGTTCTCGCCCTGCATCATGGCGGATGGCTTGCCGTCGATGAGGATCTGCACATTGCTGCGGCCGCGCAGGGTCACGTTGCCGTCCGGGTCGACCGCGACCGACGGCACCTTGTTCAGGGTGTCGGCAATGGTGTCGTTGGTGGCGGCCGCATCGCTCTTGACGTCATAGGCCTGGCGGTCGATGCGGTTCGACGAGCGCACCGCGCTGACCGAGACCGTCGACTGGACCGGGACCTCGGCCTGCACCGGAGGAGCTTCCGGCGCCGGAGTCGTCGGCGCCGTGGCGACCGGCATGGGGGCGGCGGGCGGCTGCTGGGCCTGGGCAGGAGCGAGCAGCGTGCCCGCCACGATCGGCGCGAACAATACAACGGAAGAACGGTGACGTGGCATGACAACCCGGGATACTGGACAATTGAACGAGCGTAATTGTCGCACGCGATTTGCCCAAAATTCGTTAAGAAATGCTAAGACGAAATAAATGTCAGCGCGATGATGCATGCTTCGACATCGCGTCAATACGCGTGCGCGTGGCGCCGCCTTCGCGTAAACTCGGCGCTTCAACGACAAGGAGAACGCCATGAACGCCTACGATTTCAACGCCACCGCGCTCGACGGCCAGCCGGTCGACCTGGCCCGCTATCGCGGCAAGGCGCTCCTGATCGTCAATACCGCGAGCGCCTGCGGCTTCACCCCGCAATACCAGGGCCTGGAAGAACTGCAGCGCCACTACGCCGACCAGGGCCTGGTGGTGATGGGTTTTCCGTGCAACCAGTTCGGCCGCCAGGAACCGGGCAGCGAGGCCGAAATCGGGGCCTTCTGCGAAAAGAACTACGGCGTGACCTTCCCGATGTTTGCCAAGATCGACGTCAACGGCGACGACGCCCACCCGCTGTTCCGTTTCCTGAAGGGCGAGGCGCCGGGCGTGCTGGGTACCGAGGCGATCAAATGGAACTTCACCAAGTTCCTGGTCGACCGGAACGGCATGGTGGTCAAGCGCTACGCGCCGGCCACCAAGCCTGAAGAACTGAAGGGCGATATCGAGAAGCTGCTTGCGGCGTAGGACATTTCAGGATCCCGGGCCTGCGCACACCGACTTGGCATGGAAGGCCCCTATCCTTACCTGATCAAACCCGGTCTATCACTGTGGGTGTTGCGCGCAACCGGCGAGCTCAACTGGCGCATGACCTCTTTGGCCAATCGCTCTGAGCCGATATGCGAAACGTGATTCCTGTCGATGAACAGGGCGCGTCCACTGGCATCGTGCGATTCGCAAACGCTGTCACTACAGAACAACTCAAGCCCGTCCACTACCTTTGCATGCCGATGCGCCTCGATCAACAAGTCGGATTGGTTCATCGCGCTGGTCATACTGATCCGACTTACTTTCTGTACCATCGCCTTGTGGTCGCCATCGGTAGCAGCGTACCGTCGGATGGCATACTCCGCCACCAGATGCGGGAACATTGGCGTATCCCCGACGAACACAACGTGCTTGTCCGCCGCCTTGAAACGCTGCAGCGTGTCGATGATTCGTTGTTTGATTCGGGAAGAGGTCGGCGCATGCCCGTCAATGGCGAAGCTCTTGTTTGATGCCCCGTCCAACACTTTCGAAAATCTGCCGACCCAGACAACCGTTTGCAAAGCCTCCTGGCGCAGGAATTCTTCGACAAATTTGAGGTGGCGCTCTGCACTGCAACCGAATTCTGCTTTGGTATCGATGCGCTCGATGCCGGGTATTGGGATGCAGCCATCGCTCAGGACAGCGTAGTAGGCTTGCCCGGCCTGATGCAGTTCCTTGTTCAGGCCATACAAGAGCGCGCCGGCGTATGAGTCTCCCCACAGCACACCAACCGGCCGTTTTGAGGCATCCCCAATAATGCATACGCGCGGCCCCAGCGGTGACTGCAAAGCCGCCGCTCGACAGAATTTCTCGCCACTTCCCCGCTCCTGCTGGGTATCGAACGCATGCTCGACGCCATTCCATTTTTCCCGGCCGCGAAATCCGTCAGTCAGATCACCCGACATGCCGAAACACAGGAAAGCAGCCATGCCAACGCCAGAAAAGGCGAATATCTTCTGCCTGCTGAAGCGCTTCTTGTCCCGAAACGGCGCTTCCACGAACTTCCAACTCGCGTAACCAAGCCCCAGTGAGCATAGTCCCAGCAGCGTGAACGCCATCAGGCCAGGCTCATGCAGGCTCCGGTGTCGCGCCATTGCAAACAGAGGCTGGTGCCAGAGATACGCGCTATAAGGCCACCTCGAATAACCCGCTCTCGGCGTGAGCAGAGCCAGGCGAAACGTGAGTCCGCGCTCCAGCATCGCTCAGTAGCGTGATTTTCAAAG
>NZ_JBNDJE010000005.1:0-233950 GCF_050434805.1 Massilia sp. UYP11 | reverse complement strand
GGTTTCATCATGACGGCACTCGCTGGCTTGGTTCGATGTCAGGATTTTACCCAGCCGCAGGCGTCTCGGCCGAGGTTTTTAGAGGTGGCCTTAAGGCTCAAGGAACCCATAATGGTAAGAATCGTTATCGCCGATGACCACACGATCATGCGCGAGGGCCTCAAGCGCATCCTGGACGGCGCCGAGGAAGTCGACATCGTGGGCGAAGCCACCAATGGCTTCGAAGTACTATCGCTGGTACGCCAGGGCGGCTTCGACCTGCTGCTGCTCGACCTGTCCATGCCCGGCCGCAGCGGCGTCGACCTGATCCGGCAGGTGCGCAGCGAAGCGCCCAAGCTGGCCATCCTGATCCTCACCATGCACGAGGAAGAGCAGTACGCGGTGCGCGCGATCCGGGCCGGCGCCCAGGGCTACCTCACCAAGGAAAGCGCGGGCACGCAGCTGGTGGGGGCGATCCGCAAGGTCGCCTCGGGGCGTCCCTACATCAGTACCGAAGTGGCCGAACAATTGGCGCTGAACATCATGGCGCCGAGCGAGCAATTGTTGCACAAGCAGTTGTCAGACCGCGAATTCGAGGTGTTTTCGCTCCTGGTCAGCGGCAAGTCGATCACCGAGATCGCCAACGGCCTGCACCTGTCGGTGAAAACCGTCAGCACACACAAGACCCGCATCATGCAGAAAATGGGCATGAGCTCACTGTCCGAGATGGTGCAGTATGCCGTCGCACACCGCCTGTTGTCGCCAATGAAGGCGTGACTCGCTGATTTTGTTTGACCGCCGCGCGTGGTTTTCGTGCGGCGCGCCGCTTTTGGCAAGGGCGGCGCGTTCCCCCGTCGCACCCCGATCGTTTTTCGTTTTACCATCTTCGGCCATTCGCGCGACATGCTTGGGAGTAGGATTATTCCTACGACCACGACATCTGTCCTACCTCCATATTCAGGCAACGCTGATATTCGTGCCGGACTCGTGTTGGCATACTGAATTCAGCGTTTCGACTTGCTTGCGATCCAAGTCACGGTGTCAGCCATAAAAAACATGGCATGGCAGCTGCGCTACCGCACACTGCCGTGCCGCCGGGATCGCGTGAAACCTGAGTTCCTTACCGGAGATGAGCATGCAGTCCCAGCCACCGTCAGATCAACGCAATGTCACCCAGCCTACCCTGCATTCCCCGATGGAAGCGGGACGGCAGCGCCAGGGTCGCCTCTGGTCCAACCTGAAAGAAGTGTGCGACCTGCTCCGTATTCCAGCCAGCGTGTCGGTGAGCTCTGAAGAATTACTGTTCCAGCACGTGCAGTTCAAGACGGGCCAGCGCGTGCACACGATCGGCCAGGCCTTCGATACCCTGTACATCGTCAACTCGGGCTTCCTCAAGACCGTGCTGATCGACGAATTCGGCAACGAACAGGTGCTGAGCTTCCCCATGAAGGGCGATATGCTCGGCGTCGACGGCATCCACACCCGTCACTACGCTTCCGAGGCCGTGGCGCTGTCCGACTGCGACCTGATCTTGCTTCCGTTCAAGAAACTGACCGCGCTGGGCCGCGTCCACAGCGAACTCGAGAACATGATGTACGGCGTCATGAGCCGCGAACTGGTGCGCGAGCAGACCATGATCGGCATGCTCGGCGCCCTGTCGGCCGAGGCGCGGGTGGCCCGTTTCCTGGTCTCGCTGGCCGACCGCTTCGCCGCGATGGGTTATTCGAGCAAACTGTTCAACCTGCGCATGACCCGCCACGAGATCGGCAGCTACCTCGGCCTCACGCTCGAGACCGTCAGCCGCACCTTGTCGGCCTTCAACGAAATCGGCCTGATCACCGTCGACCAGCGCACGATCGGCATCAAGGATGCCGAAGCGCTCAAGACCCTGCGCCGCCTGCCGCCTTCGCGTTCGCGCACCAAAAGCAGCGCCAAGCAGAAGGCAGAGCTCGATCAGCCTGGCGATGACCAGGTGCTGGCCACCGTCTGAATCGTCTGCATCGGTATCGCGCCCACGACGATGCCCGCCTGCAAAGGCGGGCATCGTCGTGGGCACGTCCGTCATTCCTTATCGAGCGACAACACCCCATCGTTGACGCGCACCCGGTCGCCCTTGCGGTATCCCGGATTGTTGTCGTACTCGATTGCCTGGATCGCCTCGGTCGTATCGAAGCGCACCGTTACCCGATAACGCTGGGCGGCCTGCACGTCGCTGGCCAGCGGCCGCGCTCCTCCCGTCGCCTCACGCACGATCTCCACCTTCTCGACGACTGCACAACTGGTGCAATAGCGCGCCACGCGTGGTCGCTCGGTCGTGCGCGGCGGCGGCGGCGGCGCGGCCCCCGGGGCCGCGCTGGCGACGCCGGCCTCCTTCGACGCCAGCGGCCGCACGGGTTCCTGCGCCTGCGCCGATGCCGCCGCGCCGCTCACCAGGCCATCGCGCAGCACGGTGGTGGCCACCTGGCTGCCCAGCCGCATTTCGGCGGTCACCGGGCTGTTGGGCTGGAAACGATCGTGATTGCCGATCACATAGCTGCCGCTGTACCGGCCGGGGTCGGTCTCCTGCATCTGGACGCCACGGGTGGCGCCGTCGATGGTCACGTTGACCGTGGCGTTCTGGGTACCGTAGACATGGAAGTGCAGCGCGGCGCCCTGTTCCAGGCGCGGCACCTTTTCGACGTGGAAGCCTTCGATGGCGGGTGTCACGGTGCGGCTCGCCGGCGCGGTCTGCGCCAGGGCCGTACTGCTCGTCGCCAGCAGCATGCCGGCCGGCGCCAGGGCCGCCACCAGCGAACACATCAGAATGCGTTTTTTCATGGCAATCTCCATTAGTTGGCAGACGGCATGACACCGTCTTCATTTCTAGGAGACAGTACCTGTGCGAAAGAGCCAAGTCCGTACGGTTACGAACCGATAGTGTCAGGACACGGCGTGTACCGCGTCGCCCGACGTCACGTAGATGCGCTCGCCCGGCCCCGGCCTGACCGCATGCCCGCCGGTAAAGGCGCCAAAGGACGGCAAGATCAACCCCTGCTCGCCCACCACGAAGCACGGCAGGCGCAGCGCATCGAAGCGCGTTGCCAGCACATACACCGGATGCACGTGGCCGGCCAGCCCATAGCCCGGCGCATCGACGCCCGGGTGGTGGCAAAAGGCGAACGGCCCGATCGCGTGCGGCTCGTCCACCATCGCGATTCCCAGCGCCGCCGCCGGGTCACCCGCATGCAGGTCGTGGTTGCCACGCACCAGCATCAAGGCCAGATCCGGATGGCGCTGGCGCCAGGCCAGCATCGCCAGCTGGGTCGAGCTGGCGTGCGCGGCGCGCGCATGCAAAAAGTCGCCCAGGAACGCCACCTGGCGCGCGCCGTGCGCGGCCACCAGGGCGTCCAGGCCTGCCAGGTTTTCCGACGTCGTGCCGCGCGGCACCGGCACCCCGAGCGAACGGAAGGCAGCCGCCTTGCCGAAGTGGATGTCGGCGATGATCAGCATTTCTTCACCCGGCCAATAGATCGCCTTCTCCGGCAACAGCAGGAGCGATTCGCCGGCCACCTCCACCCGCACGCCGCTCATGCCGCCGCCTTCTCGAGTTCGCGCAACATGCGCGCCACGCGGTCGTTCAGCTTCTCGGTGCTGACCTTTTCGCGGAAGCGCTCGACCATCAGGGCGAACCCGAACGGCGTCGCCCGTTTCACCTCGCGATAGGCGAGCCGCCGCGCATGCAGCTCGGCCAGCGTGTCGCGCAGGCGCGTCAGCTCGAGTTCCTGCTCCATCACCTCGCGCTCGGCCTGGGTGAGCAGCAGGTTGCCGGCATCGTGCTTGCGAAACACCTCGAAGAACAGCGAGGACGAGGCCTGCAACTGGCGGTTCGACTTCGGCTGGCCCGGATAGCCCGAGAACACCAGGCCGGCGATGCGCGCCACTTCGCGAAAGCGCTGCTGCGACAACTGGGTCGCGTTCAGGCTGTCGATCACGTCTTCCAGCAGGCGCGCCGTATCGAACAGCGTCACGCCGGCGCCGGTCGGCGCATCGAACATGCGCGCCCAGTCGACCGGCTCGGGCGCCATCAGCTCGAAACCATAGTCGTTCACGGCGATCGAGAACGTGATCGGCTGCGCGCGGCCGACGCGAAACGCGATCAGGGACGCCAGGCCCATGTGCACCGAGCGGCCCGCGAACGGATACACGAACAGGTGATGGCCCTCGCGGCTCTTCATCGATTCGAGCACCAGCACTTCGCTCGTGGGCAGCGCCGACCAGCGCTGCTGGATGGCGATCAGCGGCTCGATGGCACGCATCTCGGGGCCGTCGAACACGCCCTGGTCGGCCAGGCGCAGCTCTTCGAGCGCGGCGTGGGCCAGCTCGTTCGACATCGGCATCTTGGCGCCCTGCCAGCGCGCGATCGCGCCGCGCGTGCCGGTGGCGCGCTTGACGAAGGCGGTCAGCTCGTGCACGCGCACGAATTCCAGGATGCGCCCGCCGAACAGGAAGCGGTCGCCGGGCTTGAGGCGCGAGATGAACGATTCTTCCACGCTGCCGATGCGCCCGCCGCTCATGTACTTTACCTGGATCGTGGCGTCGGACATGATGGTGCCGATGCCCATCCGGTGCCGGCGGCCAATGGCGCTGTCGGGCACGCGGTAGACGCCCTCGTCGTCCGGCAGCACGCGGCGGTATTCGGGATACACGGTCAGGCTCTGGCCGCCGCGCGCGACGAAGTCGAGCGCCCACTGCCATTCTTCCTGCGCCAGGTGGCGGTAGGACCAGGCCTGCCGCACTTCCTGATACAACTCCTCGGAGCGAAAGCCGCCGCCCAGCGCCACCGTCACCAGGTGCTGCACCAGCACGTCGAACGGCTTGTTGGGCACGTAGCGCCCTTCGATGCGGCGCGCCGCCACCGCCTTCCTGGCCCCGGCCGCTTCCAGCAGTTCCAGGCTGTTGGTCGGCACCAGGGTCACGCGCGAGACCCGGCCGGGCGCATGGCCGCTGCGGCCGGCGCGCTGCAGCAGGCGCGCCACGCCCTTGGCGCTGCCGATCTGCAGCACCCGCTCGACCGGCAGGAAGTCCACGCCCAGGTCCAGGCTGGCGGTGCAGATCACCGCTTTCAGGATGCCGCTCTTCAGGCCCAGCTCGACCCACTCGCGCACCTCGCGGTCGAGCGAGCCGTGGTGCAGCGCGATCACGCCGGCCCAGTCGGGCCGCGCCTCGAGGATGTTCTGGTACCAGATCTCGGCCTGCGAGCGGGTGTTGGTAAACACCAGGGTCGCCTCGTGCCCCTCGATCTCGTTGATCACCGGCTGCAGCATCTGCAAGCCGAGGTGGCCACCCCAGGGAAAGCGCGAGACGTTGTCGGGGATCAGGCAATCGACCACGATTTTCTTGCGCGTGTCGCCTTCGACCAGCACCCCCGCATCTTCCCCTTGCGCACCGCCCAGCAGCACCTGGCGCGCCAGGTCGAGATTACCCATCGTCGCCGACACGCCCCATACCAGCAGCTCCGGGCGCCAGCGCCGCAACCTGCTCAGGGCCAGCTGCACCTGCACGCCGCGCTTGCTGCCCATCAGTTCGTGCCATTCATCGACGATGACCATGTCGAGGTGGCGGAACTGTTCATGGGCAGCCGCATTGCTGATCATGAGCGACAGGCTCTCGGGCGTCGTCACCAGGGCCGCCGGCATGCTGCGCGCCTGGCGCGCCCGCTCGGCCGGCTTGGTGTCGCCGGTGCGCGCGCCGATGCGCCATTCGGGCAGCAGCTCGGCGGCGGAGTCTTCCAGCGCGCGCTGGGTGTCGGCCGCCAGCGCGCGCATCGGCGTGATCCACAGCACGCGCAAGCCCGACTTGGCCCTTCCCGTGTCGAGGCCGGCGCGCTGCAGCGCCGCGAACCAGACAGCGAAGGTCTTGCCGGCGCCGGTATTCGCGTGCAGCAGGCCCGATTCGCCCTTCAGCGCGGCCTTCCACACCGCGCGCTGGAATGGAAAGGCGGTCCAGCCGCGGCTGGACAGCCATGCGTCGATGCGCGCGCTGACTGGATTACGGCTCATGCGGTGGCCGCCTCCAGCAGTCCCTTGAGCGTGTCGAGCGTATCGGCGTCTTCCACCGGCTTGTCGAGGCGCCGGCGCAGGATGCGCGGAAAGCGCACCGCGATCCCCGCCTTGTGACGCGGCGACAGCGCAATGCCCTCGAAGCCGATCTCGAACACCATGGTCGGCTTGACCGAGCGCACCGGCCCGAACTTTTCGATGGTCGTGCGCCGCACGGCGTTGTCGACCTGGGCGATCTCGGCGTCGGTCAGGCCCGAATACGCCTTCGCGAACGGCACCAGCCTGCGCTCGGCTCCTGCCCCGTCCCACACGGCAAAGGTATAGTCGGTGTAGAGCGACGCGCGCCGCCCGCTGCCCGGCTGGGCGTACAGCAGCACGGCGTCGATGGCGTACGGGTCGATCTTCCACTTCCACCAGGTGCCGACAGTCTTGGTGCGGCCGACGCCGTAGTGGGCGGTGCGGCTCTTGAGCATCATGCCCTCGACGCTGCGCGCGCGCGAGCCGGCGCGCAGCGTCGCCAGTTCTTCCCAGCTATCGGCGTGGACCAGCGGCGACAGGCGCAGCTGCGGCTGGTCGAGCTTCGCGACCTCCACTTCCAGCAGCGCGCGCCGCTCGTGCTGCGGCAGGCCGCGCAGGTCGACGCCGTCCAGCTCCAGCAGGTCGTAGCAGCACAGCACCGCCGGCAGCTCGCCCAGCAGCTTGGCCGACAGGGTCTTGCGCCCGATGCGCTTCTGCAGGTCGGCGAACGGCGACGGCATGCTCGATCCCGGCTGCCAGATCAGCACCTCGCCGTCGAGCACCATGCCGTCGGGCAGGCGCGCCGCCGCCAGCTCCGGAAAGCGTTCGGTGATCAGGTCTTCGCCGCGCGACCACAGGAAACTCTGGCCGTCGCGCCGCACCAGCTGCGCGCGGATGCCGTCGTACTTCCATTCGACCAGCCAGTCGTCCAGTTCGCCCAGGTCGGCCGGATCGCCATTCAGTTGGTGCGACAGGAAGAAGGGGTAAGGCTGGCCGCCGCGCAGCTTGTGCTCTTCGTCGGACTGCTCGGCGATCAGCTGCAGGAACCCGCTGGCGGTGGGTTTGACGCGGCCGTCGGTCCAGCCCATCAGGCGCTGGGCAACGAGCTTGCTGTCCACCGCGGCGATCGCGGCCAGCGCGCGCGTCACCAGCAGCTTCGAGACGCCGACCCGGAAGCCTCCGCCGATCAGTTTCACCAGCAGGAAGCGCTCGCGCCAGTCGAGCTCGTTCCAGTAGCTGAACAGCGCTTCGCGGATGCGGCCCGGATCGGCGCCGCGCAAGGGCCCGATGCGTTGTTCCATCCACTCGGCCAGGCCGACGTCCGAGCGCTCGGTGGGCGGCGGCAGGATGTGGGCGATGGTTTCGGCGAAGTCGCCCACCGCATGATAGGACTCGTCGAACAGCCATTCGTCCAGGCCCGCGTAGTCGATGGCGAACTGGCGCAGCAGCTTGGTCGGCACCGCCTGGCGCGGCTTGCCGCCGGCCAGGAAGTACACCGCCCACGCCGCGTTCTCGGGCGCGGCGCTGGCGAAATACCCCTGCAGCGCTTCGAGCTTGCGGGTGGTCGACGTTGTTTCGTCGAGGTCGGCGTACAGGCGCGCGAATTCACGCATCGGCGTCTCCGCCGGAAGCCTGCTGCGCCTCAGCTGTCGCCGCCGCGGCGCCGGCCGGCGGCGTCGGCGGCTCCACCGCCTCATCGGCTTCCTCGTCGCCATATTCGGTATCGAAGCCGGACGCGTCCAGCCCGTTCTGGCACAGCCAGCGCACCAGGATCGGGATCGAGCCGTGGGTGACGATCACGCGCTCGGCGCCGGTGCCCTTGATGGCGCTCATGAGGCCAGGCCAGTCGGCGTGGTCGGACAGCACGAAGCCGCGGTCGACGCCGCGCCGGCGCCGCGCGCCGCGCAGCAGCATCCAGCCGCTGGCGAAGGAATCGCTGTAGTCGCCGAAGCGCTTCATCCACGGCGAGCCGCTGGCCGATGGCGGCGCCACCACCAGCGCACGGCGCAAGGCGGCCTTGTCGACGTCGCTCACCATCACGGTCGGTGGAATCGCGATGCCCTCGGCGCGGTAGGCGCGGTTGAGCGACTCGACCGAGCCATGGCAGACGATCGGGCCGATCGCGGGATCGAGCCCGGCCAGGATGCGCTGGGCCTTGCCGAAGGAATAGGCGAACACCACGCTGCAGCGGCCCTCCTCGGCATTCTTGCGCCACCAGGCATTGATTTCGTCCATCACCTGCTGCTCCGGCTGCCAGCGGTAGATCGGCAGGCCGAACGTCGATTCGGTGATGAAGGTGTCGCAGCGCACAGGCTCGAACGGCGCGCAGGTCTTGTCCGGCTCGACCTTGTAGTCGCCCGACGCCACCCATACCTCGCCGCCGCATTCCATGCGCACCTGGGCCGATCCCAGCACATGGCCGGCCGGATGCAGCGAGATGGTGACGCCGTTGTGGACGACCTTCTCGCCGTACGCGAGCGCATCGACCGAGATATCGCCCAGGCGCGACTTGAGGACGCCGATGCCGGGCGCCGCCGCCAGGTAGCGGCCGTGGCCGACGCGCGCATGGTCGCCGTGGGCATGGGTGATGACGGCGCGCGCCACCGGCCGCCACGGGTCGATGTAGAAGTCCCCCGGCACGCAGTACAGGCCCTCCTTGCGGACGACGACCATGTCTCCCGTCGGCATCGTCTACACGGGCCCCGGTTCGAGGAAATCGGCCATGAAGCTGCGGCTTTCCCCGTCCGCGAAGTCGACCGTCACCTGCTCGCCGGCGATGGCCACTACCACCCCTTCGCCATACTTGGCCGACCTGGCGCGCGCGCCCACCTCGAACTTCGGTTTTGGCGCTTCCACGGCCGGCTCGCGGTCGAATTCGTCGTCGCGGATTTCGATGTCCTGCGGCAGGCTCAGCGCCGGTGGATTCAGGCAGTTGTCGCACTTGCAGCACCGTTCGAAACCGGGCGCGTGGTCACCGAAATAATCGAACAGCAGCTTCCAGCGGCAGTAGCCGCTCACCGCATAGCCCACCATCTGGTCCAGCGCTTCCTTGTCGCGCTCCTGTTTCTGCACATACACCTGGGCCAGGCGCGCATACACGCCGGGGCGCGCCTCGGACGCGCTGGGCACGTATTCCAGCTTGCGGTTCTGGCGCACCAGCTTGGCATCCTTGAGCAGCTTGAGGCAGACCTTGATGTTGGCGTCGGCGATGTCTTCGAGCGCGTCCTCCAGCCGGCGGCTGGTGACGGCGCCTTCCTCGGCCAGGGTGCGCACCGTCTCGTGCACCAGTTGCAGTTCTTGCGCATCGGGATAGTGCTTGACCAGGAAGAACTGCTGGATGCGCTTGTCGTCCTGCAGGAACAGCAGCGTGCACTGGGCGTCGAGCCCGTCGCGGCCGGCGCGGCCCGATTCCTGGTAATACGATTCGAGGTTGGCCGGGATCTGCAAATGGATCACGAAACGGGTATCGCTCTTGTCGATGCCCATGCCGAAGGCATTAGTGGCCACCATCACACGCCGCTCGCCTTCCATGAACAGGTCCTGGTTCAGTTTGCGCTCGGCTGCCGACAGCTTGCCGTGGTAGAGCGTGACCGATTCGCCGGCTTCTTCCAGTACCGCCAGCATCTCCTCGGCCACCTTGACGGTGGCGGCGTAGACGATGCCGACGCCGGGCGTCTCCTGCACCAGGCGCAACGCCTCGCGGTATTTCTCCGTGGCGCTGGTCACCTGCACCACGCGGTAGTGCAGATTGGGCCGGTAGATGCCGGTATTGATCACGTTCAGCTTGCGGCCCAGCTGCTTGCCGATGTCGGCGATCACGTCGTCGGTGGCGGTGGCCGTCAGCGCCAGCACCGGCGGCCGGCCGATC
Organism: Massilia sp. UYP11; assembly: GCF_050434805.1. Classification (NCBI taxonomy): domain Bacteria; kingdom Pseudomonadati; phylum Pseudomonadota; class Betaproteobacteria; order Burkholderiales; family Oxalobacteraceae; genus Massilia; species Massilia sp. UYP11. The sequence continues at coordinate 224,047 of NZ_JBNDJE010000005.1, read as the reverse complement.
GCCTCGATCGCGGCGGCCAGGCCAATATAGGCCGGGCGGAAATCGTGACCCCATTGCGAGATGCAGTGCGCCTCGTCGATCACGACGATGTCGAGCGTGACCGCGCGCAGTATGGCGATGAACTCGGGCGAGACCAGGCGCTCCGGGGTGCAGAACACGATTTCGCAGGATTCGTTGGCGATCGCCGCGAGTGCGGCGTGTTCTTCTTCGGCGCACAGGCTGCTGTTGACCTGGACCGCGCGGATGCCGACCTCTTCCAGCTTCTCGAGCTGATCCTTCATGAGGGAGATGAGCGGGGAAACGACGACCGTGATCCCCTCCAGCATCTTGGCCGGGATCTGGTAGCACAGCGACTTGCCGCCGCCGGTGGGCATGATGGCCAGGGTGTCCTTGCCGTCGAGTACGCTGTCGATCACGCGCTGCTGGCCGTCGCGCAGTTGCGCGATGCCGAACACGGCGTTCAGGAGGCGTCGGATGGTATTGCGGCGCACGGCGAGCAGGCCGCGGTGCATGAGTGTGGGGTCGTGTCGTGTCATGGTGATGCCGACTTTATTAGCACGGCGACAACTCGACTATAGGACGCCACCTACTTCAAGCGTAGGAGGTCAACGTCTGGCGAATTCGGCGCGTTATGGAGCTAGTGCCAGGCCGCTCGTATCAATTGTGCGACACAAATTCTCCACAAGGTTTAGTCCTACAACCAGACGGATAATTCACCGATGCCGGGTGTCCAGCTAGACATTTACTATTGTGACCATCATCCACATCCCGCCACCTTCAGGAGAATCATCATGTCGCGCCGCCCTATGACCTGGACCGCTGTCCACCTGGCCCTTGCCAGCGCGGCCACGTGGTTTTTGCTGGAGTCCGGCGCGCTGTCGTCGGCCTTGCTGTTCTCTTTCCACTGAGCCCCTGCCCGGTAGCTTCGATACGTCGTTCCCGCGCAGGCGGGAACCCAAGTTCGACGCGCATTGCATACGCATCAAGTATCTCTACTCTACCGGCCTTGGATTCCCGCCTGCGCAGGAATGACATTCACTGGGCGCGGACCAGGCTGGCCGCAGCTGGAACCGAATAAAAAAACGCCGCGTCCCACTGGGATGCGGCGTTTGTCTTTTTGCACCGGCGGGCCGTGAAGCCCGCCGTCGTTCATCAGGCAGCTTTCTGCTCTTCCTCTTCCACCGGCTGGCGGATCAGGTAATCGAAGGCAGCCAGCGACGCCTTGGCGCCCTCGCCCACGGCGATCACGATCTGCTTGAACGGCACCGTGGTCACGTCGCCGGCGGCGAACACGCCCGGCAGCGAGGTGTGGCCGCGGGCATCGACCTCGATCTCGCCATGCGCCGACAGGTCGATCGTGCCCTTGAGCCATTCGGCGTTCGGCACCAGGCCGATCTGCACGAACACGCCTTCCAGGTCCAGCTTGTGCACGGCGCCGGTCGTGCGGTCCTTGTAGCTCAGGCCGTTGACGATCTTGCCGTCGCCGTGAATCTCGGTGGTCTGGGCCGACTTGATCACCTTGACGTTCGGCAGCGAGTACAGCTTGCGTTGCAGGACCGCATCGGCGCGCAGCTCATTGCCGTATTCGATCAGGGTCACTTCCTTGACGATACCCGCCAGGTCGATCGCCGCCTCGACGCCGGAGTTCCCGCCGCCGATCACCGACACGCGCTTGCCCTTGAACAGCGGGCCGTCGCAGTGCGGGCAGTACGCCACGCCGTGGTTCTTGTACTCCTTCTCGCCCGGCACGTTGATCTCGCGCCAGCGGGCGCCGGTCGCCAGGATCACCGACTTCGACCTGAGCACTGCGCCGCTCTCGGTGTGCACCTCGATCAGGCGACCCGCCACCAGCTTGCTGGCGCGCTGCGTGTTCATGATGTCGACCTCGTAGTGCTTGACGTGCTCTTCCAGGGCGACGGCGAATTTCGGGCCGTCGGTTTCCTTCAGCGACACGAAGTTCTCGATCGCCAGCGTATCGAGCACCTGGCCGCCGAAGCGGTCGGCCAGCACGCCGGTACGGATGCCCTTGCGGGCGGCGTAGATCGCGGCTGCCGCGCCGGCGGGGCCGCCGCCGACGATCAGCACGTCGAATGGGTCTTTCTGGCTCAGTTCGGCAGCCTTGCGCTCACCGCCCTTGACGTCGATCTTCGACAGGATCTCTTCGACGTTGGTGCGGCCCTGGCCGAAATGCTGGCCGTTCAGGAACATCATCGGCACGGCCAGGATCTGCTTGTCTTCCACTTCCTTCTTGAAGACGCCGCCATCGATCGTCACGACCTTGATGCGCGGGTTGATGACCGACATCGTGTTCAGTGCCTGCACGACTTCCGGGCAGTTATGGCACGACAGCGAGATGTAGGTCTCGAAAACGTAGTCGCCGTCCAGGGCTGCGATCTGGTCGATGACGGATTGTTCCAGCTTGATGGTGTGGCCGCCGACGTGCAGCAGGGCCAGCACTAGCGAGGTGAATTCGTGGCCCAGCGGGATGCCGGCGAAACGCACGCCGATATCGGTGCCGACGCGATTGATCGCGAACGACGGGGTCCGCTCGTTCGCTTCCTGGCGAACGGTGATCTTGTCGGACAGGGCTGCGATCTCGCCCAGCAGCTCATTCATTTCGCGCGATTTCGGCGAATCATCCAGCGATGCAACCAGCTCAATCGGCTGCACCACTTTTTCCAGATAGGCTTGCAACTGCTTCTTGAGGGTTGCGTCCAGCATGATGTTTTTCCTTTTGTTTATCTACTTTTACTTGCACAGGCCGGGCGTAAAACGGGCCGCCGCAGCGGCCCGTTCACGGGTGCTACTTGACTACTGCTTGACTACTTAGATCTTGCCGACCAGGTCCAGCGACGGGGTCAGGGTTTCGGCGCCTTCGGTCCACTTGGCCGGGCAGACTTCGCCTGGGTGCGAAGCGACGTACTGGGCTGCCTTGACTTTGCGCATCAGTTCCGAAGCGTCGCGGCCGATGCCGTTGTCGTGCACTTCCATGATCTTGATCTGGCCTTCAGGATTGATCACGAAGGTGCCGCGCAGTGCCATGCCTTCTTCTTCGATCATGACTTCGAAGTTACGCGACAGGACGCCGGTTGGGTCGCCGATCAGCGGGTAGTTCACTTTCTTGATCGCGTCCGAGGTGTCGTGCCATGCCTTGTGGGCGAAGTGGCTGTCGGTCGAGACGCCGTACACATTGACGCCCAGCTTTTCGAATTCCGGCTGGAATGCGGCCAGATCTTCCAGTTCGGTCGGGCAGACGAAGGTGAAGTCTGCCGGGTAGAACATCACCACCGACCAGGTACCCTTGAAGTTCTCTTCGGTCAGGTCGATGAACTTGCCGTTGTGGTATGCGGTTGCTTTGAACGGCTTGATCTGGGTGTTAATGAGGGACATGTAATCTCCTGTTTGGGGTTGATGAAACGTATGACAAGCAGTGTACCGCTCCGCCTGCCGTTTGGGAAATTGATTGATTCGATATTCTTGATTGATTTTGGCTATCAGTCAAGTGTTACTTTGCCGTCTTGCAATAGAGTTGGCTCGAAACAAACCCGGACAGTGTGTCGCAAATGGCAAGCGGGTGCAACCAGCGTCTCGTTTGCCCACCCACCTTTTTCGGCAATCGCCCATTGATCCGGGGCGGACAGTAGCCGACCCGGGGCGGGCCGGATATGGGTACAGCGTCAGATGTCGGCTTCGGCGTAGACCGGGACCTCGGTGCAGGGCAGCACCAGACTGAACACCGAGCCTTCGCCGGGACTGCTCGTCACCCGCAGCTCGCCGCCGTGCGAGACCGCCAGCTGGCGCGAGATGTACAGGCCCAGCCCCAGGCCTTTCGGTTCGCCGTTGCGGGCGCCCCGCTCGTAAGGCTCGAAGATGCGTTCCAGGTCGGACGTCGCGATGCCCTTGCCCTGGTCGCGCACGTCGATGCGCACCATCTCGCCGGTGCGCTCGACGCTGACCTCGACCGGCTGGCCGCAGCCATAGCGCAGTGCGTTGGTCAACAGGTTGACGATCACCTGCTCGACGCGGAATTCGTCCCAGCAGCCGGTCACGCCGTCGTGCGGGCGCAGGGTCAGCGAGCTGCCGGTGGTGGCTGCCTGCAGCGACAGGTCGCTCACCACCCGTTCCAGCAGGTTCATGAGTTCGACCTGGGCCGGGCGGATCGACAGCTTGCCGCTGCGCATGCGCGAGACGTCGAGCATGTCGTCGATCAGCCGGATCATCGACTTGATCTGGCGCTCGTCGCGCTGGATCATCGCCTCCATCGGTTGCGCTGCGAAGGCGGCCGTGTTGCCGCGCTTGAGCTGCAGGCTGCGCATCTGCGTTTCCAGGAACAGCGTGTTGAGCGGCGTGCGCAGCTCGTGCGCCACCAGCGACATGAATTCGTCGCGCATCTTGAGCGAGCGCTGCAGTTCCTGCTGGGTCTGGTTCAGCTCGCGTACCAGCGCCTCTTGCTCTTGCCGGCTCTGCTCCAGCGCCAGCACCTGGCGCCGCGTCTCGCGCCGCTGCTGGTCGAGCGCCACGAAGACGTTGACCTTGCTGCGCACCGCGTCCGAGTCGAGCGGCTTGTACATGAAGTCGACCGCCCCGCTCTCGTAGCCCTTGAAGGCGTAATCGAGTTCGCGCCCGGCGGCCGAGACGAACACGATCGGAATGTGGCGGGTTCGGGTGGTCGAGCGCATCACCTCGGCCAGCTCGAAACCGTCCATGCCCGGCATCTGCACGTCGAGGATGGCCAGCGCGAACTCGTGCTCGAGCAGCAGCGCCAGCGCCTGTTCGCCGGAGCCCGCCTGGTAGATGGCGCGCTGCTCATGGCGCAGCAGCGCCTCGAGCGCCTGCAGGTTTTCCGGCAGGTCGTCGACAATTAATATCTTGCTATGTTCCTGGGCGCTCATGGGGTCTCCAACAAGGGCAGCACGGTGCGGATCGCGGATAGCGGCAGCACCAAATGCGGAGCGCAGCGCCGTATTGCCTCTCCGGGCATGGCGCTGGCCTGTGCTTCATCAGGGTCTTGGACGATGGTCAAACCACCGCATTCGCGGATGCGGCACATGCCCTCGGCGCCGTCGAAATTGGCGCCGGTTAATAGTATACCTGCCAGCGCCGGACCGTACACGTCGGCGGCAGACTCCGTCAAGATGTCGATCGCCGGGCGGGCGAACTGCACCGGCGGCTCGCAGCTGAGCGAAAAGCAGCGATCCGGCTCGACCGACAGGTGGTAACCGGATCCGGCGAAATACACGGTGCCGGGCTGGATCGGCTCCTTGTCCCGCGCTTCGCGCACCGGCAGGGCGATGCGCGCGGCGAACAGCTCGGCCAGGCGGCTGTCGCGGTCCGGCGGCACGTGCAGGATGCAGGTCACGGCCGGCCCGAACCCCACCGGCAGCGCCGGCAGCAGGCCGATCAGGGCGTCGACGCCGCCGGCCGAGCCGCCGATGACGACCATCTCGATCCGGCGCTTGCCCATGGCCGCGGCCAGCTGTTGTGCGGGATTCACGGCGACACCTTGCGAAACAGGCGCTCGCGCTTGGCAAGCGCCTCGAAGCGGTCGGCGTAGCCCGAAAAGTCGATGCTTTCCTTGCTGCCCAGGCCCAGGAAGCCGCGGTGGCACAGCGAATCGTGGAACAGGCCGAGCACGCGGTCCTGCAGGCGCCGGTTGAAATAGATCAGGACGTTGCGGCAGCTGACGAAATGGGTCTCCGAGAACACGCTGTCGGTCGACAGGCTGTGGTCGGCGAAGGTCACGTTGTCCATCAGGCTGCGCTCGAACAGCACGCCGCCATAGGCGGCCGTGTAGTAATCCGAGAATGCGGCCTTGCCGCCGGACTTCTGGTAGTTCTCCGTATACAAGCGCATGCGCTCGAGCGGGAACACGCCGCGCCGCGCGGCATCGAGCGATTCGGGATTGATGTCGGTCGCGTAGATGATGCTGCGTTCGAGCAGCCCTTCTTCCTTGAGCAGGATCGCCAGCGAATACACTTCCTCGCCGGTGCTGCAGCCGGCCACCCAGATCTTCAGCGACGGATAGGTCTTGAGGAAAGGCGCCACCTGCTCGCGCACCGCCAGGAAGTATTCCGGATCGCGGAACATCTCGGTGACGGGGATCGTCAGGTATTGCAGCAGCTGGGCGAAGCCGTTCGGCGCGTGCAGCACTTTCGACTGCAGTTCCGACACCGTGGCGCATTCCATCTCGCGCATGGCGACCAGCACCCGGCGCTTCTGCGAAGCGCCGGTGTAGTCGCGGAAATCGTAGTTGTACTTCAGGTAGACGGCCTCGACGAGCATCCGCAGCTCGATGTCGAAGTCGCTCGGGGGTTGGCTCAAATTCGCTCCAGGGTGGGCATCCAGACCCGCAGCAGCGAGTACAGGCGGGAGAGGTCAATCGGTTTGGCCAGGTAATCGTTGGCGCCGGCGGCCAGGCACTGCTCCTGGTCGTCCTTCATGGCCTTGGCGGTGATGGCGATGATCGGCAGGCGGTCGAAACGGCCGTCGGCGCGGATGCGGCGCATCGCTTCCAGCCCATCCATGCCCGGCATCATGATATCCATCAGCACCAGGTCGATCCCCGGCACCTCATCCAGTTTCGCTATTGCTTCAAATCCATTGCGACCGACTTCGATCCTGGCCCCGCGCTGCTCCAGCGCCGACGTCAATGCGAACACATTGCGCACGTCGTCGTCGACCAGCAGGATGGTGCGGCCTTCGAACACTCGGTCGCGTCCGCGCACCGCCTTGAGCATGGTCTGGCGCTCGGTCGACAGCTCGGACTCCACCTTGTGCAGGAACAGCGTCACTTCGTCCAGCAGGCGCTCCGGCGAACGCGCGCCCTTGATGATGATCGAGCGCGAATAGCGCAGCAGCTGCGCCTCTTCGTCGCGCGTGAGGTTGCGGCCGGTATACACGATCACCGGCGGGAAGGAACACAGTTCTTCGTGCGACATGCGTTCGAGCAGCTCGCCGCCCTGCATGTCGGGCAACTTGAGGTCGATGATCATGCAATCGAACACGTCGCTCTTCAGATGGGTCAGGGCCTCGCTGGCGGTGCCCACGGCCGCGATCTCGACGTCGTCGTCGGCGATCAGGGCCACCACGCTGTCGCGCTGGCGCTCGTCGTCCTCGACCAGCAGCACGCGCTTGATCTTCTGGGCCGACTTTTCCTGCAGCTTGCGGAACACCTCTTCCAGCGCTTCGCGGCTGGCCGGCTTGAGCGCATAGCCGATGGCGCCCAGGTGCAGGGCTTCGCCGCCGTTCTCGATGCTCGAGATGACGTGCACCGGAATGTGGCGGGTCGACGGATTGTCCTTCAGTTGCTGCAGCACGGTCAGGCCCGAGCGGTCCGGCAGGCGCACGTCCAGCAGCACGGCGTCCGGACGCTGGCTGACGGCCAGCGCCAGCCCCTCGTCGGCGCTCATCGCCACCAGGCAGCGGTAATCGAGTTCGTGGGCCAGGTCGTACAGGATGCGCGCGAACGGCGCCTCGTCCTCCACCACCAGCACGGTGCGGCGGCCGTCGGCCGATCGGTCGCGGTCGTCCGGGAAGCTGCCGACCGGTTCGGCGCTGCCAGTGGGCGTAGCGGGCGCCGTGGGCGCCACGGCGGTCGGCGCCGCTGCGGGCGCCGGCGTGTAATGCGGCAGCGGGGCCGACACGACCGGCAACTCGGCCGGCGCCGGCAGCGCCGGGATGCCGCGCGGCAGGACCAGGGTGAACACGCTGCCCTCGTTCGGCGCGCTCGATACGGTCACGCTGCCGCCCAGCAGGCGGGTCAGGTCGCGCGTGATCGACAGGCCCAGGCCGGTGCCGCCGAACCGGCGGCTGGTGGTGCCGTCGGCCTGGTGGAAGGCGTCGAAGATCTTGTCCTGCTGGTCGGCCGCGATGCCGATGCCGGTGTCCTGCACCCGGAAGGCAACGTCGCCGTCAGGCGTGGTCGCCACGGACAGGCTGACCGAGCCGACTTCGGTGAACTTGACGGCGTTCGACAGCAGGTTCTTGAGGATCTGCTCCATGCGCTGGCGGTCGGTGTGCAGGCTGGCCGGCACGCCAGGCTCGACGGCGATCCTGAACTCGAGCTGCTTCTGGCGCGCCAGCGGCTCGAAGGTGCGCGCCAGGCCCTCGACCACGCGCCGCACCGGCACGTCTTCCGGCACCAGCTCCAGTTTGCCCGCCTCCACTTTCGAGATGTCGAGAATGTCGTTGATCAGCTGCAGCAGGTCGTTGCCGGCCGAATAGATCGTCTGGGCGAAGCGCACCTGTTCGTCGGAGAGGTTGCCGCTGGTGTTGTCGGACAACAGCTTGGCCAGGATCAGGGAGCTGTTCAGCGGCGTGCGCAGCTCGTGCGACATATTGGCGAGGAATTCGGACTTGTAGCGGCTCGCGCTTTCGAGTTCGACCGCGCGCTGGTGCAGTTGCTCCTGGGCCGCTTGCAGGGCCGCGTTCTTCATGTCCAGGTTCAGCGCCTGCTCGGCCAGCTGGTCGTTGGTCGTGCGCAGCTCGGCCTGCTGGTTTTCCAGCGCCGACTGCGATTCTTCCAGCGCGCGCGACTGTTCTTCCAGCTCTTCGTTGGCGGTGCGCAGCTCTTCCTGCTGCACCTGCAATTCCTCGTTCAGGGTCTGGCTTTCTTCCAGCGCGGCCTGCAGGCGCTGGCGATACAGCACCGCGGCCATGGCTGCGCCGACCGACTGCGCGATGAAGCCCAGGAACTCGCGGTCGCGCTGCTCCACCGGCCGCAGGAAGGCGATCTCGAACACGCCCTTGACCTTGCCGTGGTTGTGGAACGGCGCGATGATCACGGCGCGCGGCGCCGTGTCGCCCAGGCTCGAGCTCACCTTGACGTAGTCGGGCGGCAGCTGGTCGAGGACCAGCAGGCGGTTCTCTTCGGCTGCCTTGCTGGCCAGCGTGGCGCCCGGCGCGATGAACTCGGCGCGCTCGGTGTCGGTATGCCTGAAACCATAGGCGCCGATGCGGCGCATCGCGCCATCTTCGCTGCGCACGTACATGGCGCCGATCACGCCGCCGAGGTATTTGACCACGTAGGGCAGCACGGCCTCGGCCAGCGGCTCCAGGTCGATCTGGCCGGCGCTGCGCATATTCAGTTCGTTCTGGCCGGTGCGCAGCCAGTCCTGGTGGCGCAGTTTTTCGTTGTGCTCGGCCTCGTGCCCCAGCACCTCGTTGTAGGTCTCGGACAGGCGCACCAGCTGGCGCCGGCCGAAGGCGGCCAGGCTGCCGCCGACGACCGCGGACAGGAGCAGGAAGGCGGCCACCGACCAGAAGGTGATGCTGCGCGCCGAATCGCTGCGCTCCTGCAGCAGGCCCATCTCGGACGCCAGCACCAGGTCGAAGTCGCGCCGCATCTCGTCGGTCAGCGCCTTGCCGCGGCCACTTCTGACGGCATCGATATAGCTGATGTCATTGGCGCGGCGGCGGTCGATCATCTCCTGGGCGAAGGCTTCCCACTGCTTCTGGATCTGGGAAATCCGGGTCAGGCGCTCGGCCTGGGCGATGTTGTCCTTGACCAGGTCGCCCAGCGACTCCAGGCTGGACGCCATGCGCTGCCTGGACTGGACGTAGGGCGAGAGGAATTCTTCGTCACCCGCCAGCAGGTAGCCGCGCATGCCCGCCTCCATGTCGGCCGACAGCTTGCGGATCTCATGGGCCCCGCCGATCACCTTTTGGGAATGCTCGACCCAGGTCAGGCTGTTGATCAGGTAGGCGATGATGCCTACAAACACGAGCGCGCTCACGATACTCATGCCCAGCGGCAGCGCGACATTACGGGTAAGGATGCGGCGAAACTCGCTGTTTTTGATGGTTGGACCGGCCATGCTTGTTGTTATGTTAGAAAAAAAATATCCCAAGTGTAACTCAACTACATGATTCGACGCACACCAGAGCGGCACGGTCGTGCGCAAGCCGGTAGCGGCCGGCGCACGATGATCTTATCAAAATAAACACAAATTCCACAAGGCGCCCGGCGCGCCGGTTGTTCGGCCTTAGGTCATCTGGGCTGCCAGGTAGGGCGCAGTGCGACTTTTCTTGTTGCGCGCGACTTCCTGGGGCGGGCCGGAAGCCACCACCGAACCGCCTTCGTCGCCGGCGCCGGGGCCGACGTCGATCACCCAGTCGCTGCCGGCCACCACCCGCATCGTGTGCTCGACCACGATCACGGTGTTGCCGGCGTCGACCAGGCGGTTCAGCTGCACCATCAGGCGGTCGGCGTCGACCGGGTGCAGGCCGGTCGTCGGCTCGTCCAGTACATACAGTGCATTGCCGCGCGTGGCGCGCTGCAGCTCGGACGCCAGCTTGATGCGCTGCGCCTCGCCGCCGGACAGTTCCGTGGCCGGCTGACCCAGGCGCAGGTAGTCCAGGCCAACCTCGCTGAGCACTTCCAGCGCGCGCTCGACCGACGCTTCGTCCTTGAAGAACGCGCTGGCTTCGCCCACCGTCATGCCCAGCACCTCGGCGATGTTGCGGTCGCGATAGCGTACCTGGAGCGTCTCGGCGTTGTAGCGCGCCCCTTCGCAGGTCGGGCATGGCGCGTAGACGCTGGGCAGGAACAGCAGCTCGACCATCACGAAGCCCTCGCCGGCGCAATGCTCGCAGCGGCCCTTGGCGACGTTGAACGAGAAGCGGCCGGCATCAAAGCGACGCTGCTTCGCATCCTTCGTGGCGGCGAACAGCTTTCTCACCTGGTCGAAGAGGCCCGTATAGGTCGCCAGGTTCGAGCGCGGCGTGCGGCCGATCGGTTTCTGGTCGACCCGCACCAGGCGCCGCACGCCCTCCATGCCGGATACGATGTGGCCGGCCAGAGGCAGTTCCTCGTCGCGTTCCAGATCCGGTTCGTCCGGCTGCTCTTCCGGCTCCGCGCCGCCCTGCCCCAGGGCCTGGCTCACCAGTTCGACCAGCACCTGGCTCACGAGGCTCGATTTGCCGGAGCCCGACACGCCGGTCACGCTGGTCAGCACGCCGAGCGGAAAGGCGACTTCGAGGCCCTTCAGGTTGTTGCGGTGCACGCCCGCGAGTTTCAGCCAGCCGCTCGGCGCACGCGGCGTGCGCTGCGGCGGCGGCGCCTCGCCGAACAGGTAGCGCCTGGTCTGCGACTGTTCGACCTTGCGCAGTCCTTCCGGCACGCCGCTGTACAACACCTGGCCGCCGCGCTCGCCGGCCAGCGGGCCGACGTCGACCAGCCAGTCGGCCTGCCGGATCACGTCCAGCGCGTGTTCGACCACGAACAGCGAATTGCCGGCCGCCTTCAGCTCGGCCAGCGCATCGAGCAGGGCTTCGGTGTCGGCCGGGTGCAGGCCGCTCGAGGGCTCGTCGAGCACGTACACCACGCCGAACAGGCTCGAGCGCACTTGCGTCGCCAGCCGCAGGCGCTGCAGTTCGCCCGGCGACAGGGTCGGCGTGCTGCGTTCGAGCGCCAGGTAACCCAGGCCCAGTGCCAGCAGCACTTCCAGGCGCGCGACCAGGTCGGCGGCGATGCGGCGGCGCACGATCAGCTGCTCGTTGTGCAGGTGCGCCTTGTCCTTTTCCTTGTCCTTGTCCTTGCCTAGCGCATACGGCTGGAGCAGCTCGGCCAGGCGCGCCAGCGACAGGCGCGAGATCTCGGCGATGTCGTGGCCGGCGAAGGTGACCGACAGCGATTCGCGCCGCAGGCGCTTGCCTTCGCATTCCGGGCAGGCGCTGCTGACCATGTAGCGCGCCACGCGCTTCTTCATGGAGGCGCTCTCGGTATTGGCGAACGTCTGCGTGACGTAGCGCCGCACGCCGGTGAAGGTGCCCTGGTAGCTGGGCGTGTCCTTGCGCCGTAATGCCGCCTTCGTCTCCTTGGGCGTGAGGCCGGCGTAGACCGGCACCGTCGGGCTCTCGTCGGTGTACAGGATCCAGTCGCGGTCCTTCTTCGGCAGGTCGCGCCATGGCGTATCGACGTCGTAACCGAGGGTGACCAGGATGTCGCGCAGGTTCTGGCCATGCCAGGCCGGCGGCCAGGCGGCGATCGCGCGCTCGCGGATCGTGAGGCTGTCGTCCGGCACCATCGACGCTTCGGTCACGTCGTAGATACGGCCCAGGCCCGAGCAGCGCGGGCAGGCGCCCTGCGGGGTGTTGGGCGAGAACGATTCGGCGTACAGCAGTTCCTGCCCTGGCGGATAGTCGCCCGCGCGCGAGTACAGCATGCGCAGGGAGTTGCTGAGCGTGCTGACGCTGCCGACCGAGGAGCGCGCGGTCGGCGTGCCGCGCTGCTGTTGCAGGGCGACGGCCGGCGGCAGGCCTTCGATCGCGTCGACCTCGGGCACCGGCATCTGGTGGAACAGGCGGCGCGCGTAGGGCGAGACCGATTCCAGGTAACGGCGCTGGGCTTCCGCATACAGGGTGCCGAAGGCCAGCGACGACTTGCCCGAGCCGGACACGCCCGTGAACACCACCAGCTGCCCGCGCGGAATGTCGAGGTCGACGTTCTTCAGATTGTGTTCGCGCGCGCCGCGCACGTGGACGTAGCCGTCTTCGGCCCTGCTTTCGGCCATACGTTTCTTGTTGGAATTTTTGCTGGGCATCTGCCCTCCGACATCATCGAGAATCCACCATTGGACGCCTGCCGGCGCCCGACGTCGGTGCGCTTGCCAACAATGCGGTCAAGCCAGGGTCTCCAGGCGCGCACACAATCCATCGACGCCGCCCTGCCCCGCGAATCGCATGGCGAGCCCGGCGCTCTGCGCCGCGAGCTGCGTGTTCCCGACCACCCCTTGCAAGGCCCTCGCCATGCGCGCCGGCGTGACGCGCGCCGCGTGCAGGCTGGCGCCACCCCCCATCGCCACCACCCGCGCCGCGTTGTCGAACTGGTCGTGCGCCAGCGGCACGACCAGCTGCGGCGTGCCCGCGCGCAGGGCTTCGGCCGTGGTGCCGATGCCGCCGTGGTGGACCAGGGCCGCGACGTGGGGCAGCAAGGAGCGCAAAGGGACGTATTCCTGCCAGCAGACGTGGGGGCCGAGCGTGGCCGGCAACTGTTCGGCGTGCGGCGTCAGGAACACCGCGCGCAGGCCAAGTTCGGCCACCGCCTGCGCCGCCGCCTCGAAGTAGCCGCGCGCCTGGCGGTTGCCGGTGCCGGGGGTGAACACGACCGGCGGCTTGCCGCCGTCGAGAAAGGCGCGCAGCGCGGCGCTCGGCGCGGCGTTCGGGGCGGGATCGTGCAGCGGAAAGCCGGCCTGGTACAGCGGCTGCGGCCAGTCCGGCTGAGGCGCGGCGAACCAGTCGGGAAACAATGCCAGCGACAGGTCGGGAACGAAGGGAATGAAGTCGATCATGCTGGCGACCCGCGGCAAGCCGCGCTGCGCGCGCGCCTTGTTCAGGCCCGGCAGCGCCACCGGGTCGAGGGAGTACGCCGCCAGCGCCCGCCACAGCCAGCGGCGTGCGCCGTGCGGCACCCAGGCGGGCACCGGCCAGGGACCGAGCAGCAGCGGGTCGTGCACGGTCGGCAGGTTGGCGGGCGCCAGCCAGGCCGCCGCGACCTTGAGGCCAGGACAGGCGTGGCGGCACAGGTCGGCCTCCGGCAACGCCAGCGGATGCACCAGCAGCACGCGCCGCGCGTTCGGCTGTTCGCGCGCGAGCGCCTCGACCACCCGCGGCAGCTGCGCCATCGCCGGCCGCGTCGCTTCCCACACCACGGCCAGGCCGCGGGTCGCGTGCCACAGGTCGGGATGGTCGAGCACGGCCATGTCGGCCGGCAGGCCGTGGAAAGTGAGCCCGGCCGCCTTGACGTAGTGCGCATGCTGCTCCGGGCCGAGGAAATCGACCCGGTTGCCGCGCTCGCGCAGCGCGCGGCCGATCCAGAGGAAGGGAAACAGGTCGCCGGCCGAGCCGATCGTCGCCAGGATGAAATGCACCCGCTCTTCTCCTCTTAGAACGACAGCGTGCCTTCGATCGAATCGTCGAGCGTCTTGCCGAGCACCGCGCCGACCGCGACCTTGACGCCGGCCACCGCGTCGCCGTGCTTGTTGTCCCAGTAATAGCCGGCCTTGGGCGTGATCTTGACGACGCTGATGCGCGGATCGTCCTCGCCTTCCGTGAATCAGGTCTTGAGCAGCGGGTTCCACAATTGCTTGATGCGCGCCTTGTCTTGCGAGATCTCGGCGTGGCCGTCCAGTTCCAGGAAACCCGAATGCTTGCCCGACTGGAACAACAGCTTGACGGTCGGATTGGCCTGCACCTCCTGGTTCTTGTGGCTGTCGATGCTGCTCAGGAACCAGATGGCGCCGGCATCGTCGGTCTCGCGCACGCTCATCGGGCGCACGCCGCGGCTCGGACCCTGGCCATTGCCGGTGCAAAAGAAGCACGCATCGGCAGCGTCGATCATGTCCTTGATGCGCTCGATGGCGTCCACACCGGCCAGGTCGCGGCGGTTCTGTTCGGGTTGGTTGCGGTTGATGGAATCCATTGTCTTCTCCTCAAAGCGTGGCCATGTGGCCGATGAGAAGACTGTAACCGGATTGTTACCGACGGTATGTGGGAGGCCGAACGCTGGACGACGCTTCAGAAAAACGCGCCGCCCGGCGCCCGTTCATACCAGGGTCAGAGGAAGCGATCGAGGATCTTGCGGCTGTGCTTGTCGATCTTGAACATATCGCGCACCAGGAAGTTGATGCCGTGGCTGTCCGCCACCAGCAGCGACGCTTCGCCGATGCGGCGGATGTCCTCGTCCACCTTCAGCACGAACTCGGTGTCGCCGCGGTCGGTCTTGACGAACCAGGTGCAGGGCGTGGCGAAGCTCGTCACGTCCTTGATGGCCAGGATCTCGGGGATGAACTCGCGGCCCGCGATTTCCTCGCCGATCAGGGTGCGGATCGCGTCCGGCATGTCGGCCAGGTCGTCGATCCAGGCGACTTCCTTGCCGCCTTCGCGCACCAGCGAGATGCCCCTGGTCGGCGCCTGGATCGGGAAGGCGCGCACCGGCGTCACGCCGACCCATTCCTCGCCGTTTTCGAGCGTGATCACGAGTTTTCCAAAACTGTCGCGGCGCAGCTGGAAGGGGATGGTCGAAACGGTAGTCATTTATGCGTCCTTGTCGTCCAGGTCCTGGTCCACGTTGCGCGCCTGCGCTTCGTAGAGGCGGTGGTAGGCGCCTTCGCGCGCCATCAGTTCGTCGTGATTGCCTTCTTCGACCACCACGCCGCGGTCCAGCACCACCAGGCGGTCGGCCCGGTGCAGGGTCGACAGGCGGTGCGCGATGGCGATCGTGGTGCGGCCCTGCACCAGGTTGTCGAGCGCTTTCTGGATTTCTTTTTCGGTTTCCGAATCCACCGACGACGTCGCTTCGTCCAGGATCAGGATCGGCGGGTCGATCAGCAAGGCGCGCGCGATCGAGATGCGCTGGCGCTCGCCGCCCGACAGGCCCTGGCCGCGCTCGCCGACCATCGAATCGTAGCCCTGCGGCAGGCGCAGGATGAATTCGTGGGCGTGGGCGGCGCGCGCCGACGCGATGATCTCTTCGCGCGTTGCGTTCGGTTTGCCATAAGCAATATTCTCTGCGATCGTGCCGAAGAACAGGAACGGCTCCTGCAGCACCAGTCCGATGTTGCGGCGGTAGTCGGCCACGGCAAATGAGCGAATATCCTGGCCGTCGAGCAGGATCGCGCCTTCGGACACGTCGTAGAAGCGGCAGATCAGGTTGACCAGCGTGCTCTTGCCCGAGCCGCTGTGGCCGACCAGGCCCACCATTTCGCCGGCCTTGATCTTGAGGGAGATGCCGCGGTTGACCGCGCGGTTGCCGTAACGGAAACCGACTTCGCGCAGCTCGATATTGCCCGCGACCTTGTCGACCTTCACCGGATTAACCGGGTCCGGCACGCTCGAAACGTGGTCGAGGATGTCGAAGATGCGCTTGGCGGCCGACGCCGACTTTTGTGTCACCGACACGATGCGGCTCATCGAATCCAGGCGCACGTAGAAGCGGCCGCTGTAGGCGATGAAGGCCGACAGGGTGCCGACCGTGATGTCTCCGCGCGACACCTGCCAGATGCCGAAGCACCAGATCACGAGCAGGCCCAGTTCGGTCAGGAACGACACGGTGGGCGAGAACAGCGACCACACCCGGTTCAGCTTGTCGTTGACCGTCAAATTGTGCTTGTTGGCTTCGCGGAAGCGTGCCGCCTCGCGCTTTTCCTGGGCAAAGGCCTTCACCACCCGGATGCCGGGGATGGTGTCGGCCAGCACATTGGTCACCTCGCCCCAGACGCGGTCGATTTTCTCGAAGCCGGTGCGCAGCTTGTCGCGCACGATGTGGATCATCCAGGCAATGAACGGCAACGGCAGCAAGGTCACCACGGCCAGCCACGGATTGATGGTGAACAGGATCAGGCCCGTCATGATGATCATCAGCACGTCGGACAGGAAGTCGAGCAGGTGCAGCGACAGGAACACGCAGATCCGGTCCGAACCGCTGCCGATGCGCGCCATCAGGTCGCCGGTGCGCTTGCCGCCAAAGAATTCCAGCGACAGCCGCATCAGGTGTTCATAAGTGGTCGAGCGCAGGTCGGCGCCGATGCGTTCGGAGGCCAGCGCCAGCACGTAGGTCTTGGCCCAGCCCAGCAGCCAGGCCAGCAGTGCGGCGCCAAACAGGCCGCCCATGTATAAATAAACAATATTGGTGTCGATGGCCTGCCCGTTCTGGTACGGAATCAGGACGTTGTCCATCAGCGGCATCGTCAGGTAAGGCGGGATCATGTGCGCGCCGGTCGAGCCCAGCATCAGCAGGAAGCCCAGCAGCAACTGCCCTTTGTATGGCTTGGCGAAGCGCCAGAGCCGGAACAGCGTCCAGGTCGACGGCGGCGTATGCAGCACCTTTTCGCAGATCGGGCAGTCTTCCTGGTCCGGTTCGAGCGGGGCCTTGCAACTCGGGCAAGTGTGCTGGTCGGGCGGCTGCACGGGCACGCCGCTGGCCACGCTGTGCACCTGGTCGCGGAAATGGTCGGCGACGCGGATCGCGTGCAGGTTCTGGCCCAGGGTGAAGCGCCAGGCGGCCAGCAAGCCGCCGTCGTCGACCAGCTCGAGATGGCCGACGCCGGCGTGGTCATGGTGGTGCAGCGCGGTGCCGGCGCGGTGCGGCCAGTCGCGCCACCCGCTTTCGCCCGGCGCGCGCGCCAGCAGGCGGCGATCGGTGACCAGCACCAGGCCTTTTGAAAAATGTAATTTCGCGTCGAGGTCAACCTCTACGCTGCTTAAAACGTTTTCCCCTGGTGCAAGCTGTTTCGCGACGTCACTTTGCCACTGTTCAGGTACAGAACTGGCGGCTACCGCAAGCGACGATGGAATAGCAGGTTGTTGAGTTGTCATGTATTGCGCCCGATAACAGGCTTTTGTTCTCGAAGGGTGGACATGGCGCCGGCTCGGCGATGCACGAGGACCGTCGTTACGCCGTTGCGTGAAACGCTCCACAGAGCGGTAAAACGTTTGTGCGTATCGTTTGGATGACACGGAAAACGTGATAGTAGGAATGTTGCGGCGCAGCAGGTTGGCAAGTGGTCCTGTTTCAGGCGGGTCGCGGCCGCTTTCGGCACCGTTTTGAAAGTCGGGCAGACAAGGACAAGTCGCCAGCGCAAGAGAGGCGCCAGGCGGCAAAAGTGATTACATGACCAAGAAGAATGACATCAAATTCCTGCGCGTGACCTATCTGCGCGGACCGAATATCTGGACCTACCGTCCGGTACTCGAGGCCTGGCTCGACATCGGCGAGCTCGAAGACTATCCGTCGAACCTTCTTCCCGGCTTCACCGAGCGCCTGACCGCCTGGCTGCCCGGACTGGTCGAGCACCACTGCGGGCTCGGCTACCGCGGCGGCTTCCTGGAGCGCCTGGTCGACGGCACCTGGGCCGGCCACATCCTCGAACACATCGTGCTCGAGGTGCAGAACCTGGCCGGCATGAAGACCGGCTTCGGCAAGACCCGGTCGACCGGGGAACACGCCATCTACAAGATGGCTTTCCGCACCCGCGACGAAACCGTCGGCCGCGCCGCCCTGGACGTGGCCCACCGCCTGATGATGGCCGCGATCAACGACGCGCCGTTTGACCTCGCCGCCGAAGTCGCGCGCCTGACCGACATGGTCGACCGCCACTGCCTGGGCCCCTCGACCGCCCACATCGTGGACGCCGCCACGGATCGCCGCATTCCTTCCATCCGTCTGACCGACGGCAACCTGGTGCAGCTCGGCTACGGCGCCGCCCAGCGCCGCATCTGGACCGCCGAGACCGACCGCACCAGCGCGATCGCCGAAGGCATCGCCAGCGACAAGGACATGACCAAGTCCCTGCTCTCCTCGTGCGGCGTGCCGGTGCCGGAAGGCGCGATCGTGCGCAGCATCGACGCCGCCTGGGACGAAGCCCAGGACATCGGCCTGCCGGTGGTGATCAAACCGATCGACGCCAATCACGGCCGCGGCGTGTCGCTCAACCTGATGACCGAGGCTGAGGTCAAGGCGGCCTACACGATCGCTTCCGAAGAAGGCGAAAGCAAATCCGTGCTGGTCGAGCGCTACGTGACGGGCAACGAACACCGCCTGCTGGTGGTCGGCCGCAAGGTGGTGGCTTGCGCCCGCGGCGAATCGGTCTGGGTGACCGGCGACGGCCGCCACAGCGTGGCAGAGCTGTGCGACACCCAGATCAACATCGACCCGCGCCGCGGCGAGAGCGAGGAATTCCCGCTCAGCCCCGTCAAGCCGCGCGAGAGCGAAGAGAACCAGCTGCAGCTGCAGCGCCAGGGCCTGACGCCCGACTCGGTTCCGGCCGAGGGCCAGAAAGTGCTGATCCAGGTGAACGGCAACGTCGCCGACGACGTGACCGACCTGGTGCATCCCGACGTCGCCTACGCCGCCGCCCTGGCCGCGCGCATCGTCGGCCTGGACATCGCCGGCATCGACCTGGTGTGCGAAGACATCTCGCGTCCGCTGGAAGAGCAGCGCGGCGCCGTCATCGAAGTCAACGCCAGCCCGGGCCTGCTGGCCCACATGAAGCCGGCCAGCGGCACGGCGCGCAACGTTGGCAAGGACATCATCGACCACCTGTTCGAGCAAGAGCAGACGGCGCGCATTCCAGTGGTGGGCGTGACCGGCTCGAAGGGCTGCAGCCTGATCACGCGCCTGGTCGGCTGCCTGGTCAACATCACGGGCAAGGAGGTCGGCGTCGCCAACGGCGAAGGCCTGTACCTGAACGCGCGCGCCATCTCGAATCGCGATTCGACCGGCGTCGAAGCGGCCCAGCGCATCCTGATCAACCGTAACGTCGAGACCGCCGTGTTCGAATCGAACGCGCGCTCGATCCTGCAGGACGGCCTGCCCTACGACCGCTGCACGGTGGGCGTGGTGACCGACATGAACGGCATCGAGGATGTGGCCGAGTTCTACATCCGTGACCAGGAGGCGATGCGCAACGTGATCCGCAGCCAGGTCGACGTGATCCTGCCGGACGGCGTGGCGGTGCTGAATGCCGCCGACGCGCAGGTCGCCGGCCTGGCCGAACTGTGCGACGGCAGCGTCATCTATTACGCCGCCGACGAGACCAACCCGATCCTGGCCGCGCACCGCCAGAACGGCGAACGCATCGTGTTCACGCGCGACGGCCGCATCGTGCTGGCCGCGGGCGAGCAGGAAACGCCGCTGATCGCCCTGTCGGCAATGAAGCCGTCGACCGTGAAGTACCCGGAAAACGTGCTGGCGGCGGTGGCCGCCGCGTGGGCGCTCGGCGTGCCGAGCGACCTGCTGTGCGGCGGCCTGCGCGCCTTCGACGCGACGCCGAAGAAGTAATCCATCAATAAAGGAACACGGTTTATGGAAGTATCTCGCGTACGGGCCCTGCGTGGCCCCAATCTCTGGAGCCACCACACCTCGGTCGAGGCCATCGTGGCGTGCACGCCGCAGGAAGCATCGATCGACGCCCTGGCCGGTTTCGAATCGCGCCTGCGCGTGCGCTTCCCGCAGATGGGCGCCCTGCAGCCCTATGGCCACCACGACACGGTGCCGCTGGCGCAGGTGCTCGAACTGACGGCGCTGACCCTGCAGGCCGAAGCCGGCTGCCCGGTGACCTTCAGCCGCACCACCGCCACCCTGGAAACCGGCATCTACCAGGTCGTGGTCGAATACAGCGAGGAAGACGTCGGCCGCCTGGCGCTGGACCTGGCGCAGCAGCTGATCGGGTCGGCGCGCGACGACACCCCGTTCGACCTGGCCGCCGCATTGAAGCAATTGCGCGACCTGGACGAAGACGTGCGCCTGGGCCCATCGACCGGCGCGATCGTGCAGGCCGCCGTGGCGCGCAACATCCCGTTTCGCCGCATGACCGAGGGCAGCATGGTGATGTTCGGCTGGGGCAGCCGCCAGCGCCGCATCCAGGCCGCCGAGATCGACGCCACCGGCGCCATCGCCGAGTCGATCGCCCAGGACAAGGAGCTGACCAAGAAGCTGCTGGATGCGGCCGGCGTGCCGGTGCCGCAGGGCCGCAGCGTGGTCGACCCCGATGACGCCTGGGCCGCGGCCCTGGAAATCGGCCTGCCGGTCGTGATCAAGCCCAAGGACGGCAACCAGGGCAAGGGCGTGACGGTCAACGTCACCACCCGCGAGCAATTGGACGCCGGTTTCAGGGCGGCCAGCGAATTTCGCGACGACATCCTGGTCGAGCGCTACCTGCCGGGCCACGACTACCGCCTGCTGGTGGTCGGCGACAAGCTGGTGGCCGCCGCGCGGCGCGAGCCGCCGCAGGTGATCGGCGACGGCAAGCACACCGTGCGCGAGCTGGTCGACGAGGTGAACCGCGACCCGCGCCGCGGCGACGGCCATGCCACGTCGCTGACCAGGATCCGCTTCGACGACATCGCCCTGGGCACCCTGGTGCAGCAAGGGATGCACGCCGACTCGGTCCCGGCCCTGGGCCAGCGCGTGGTCCTGCGCAACAACGCCAACCTGTCGACCGGCGGCACCGCCACCGACGTGACCGACGACGTCCACCCCGAAGTGGCCGAGCGCGCGATCGCCGCCGCCCACATGATCGGCCTGGACATCTGCGGCGTCGACCTGGTGGCCGACAGCATCCTGAAACCGATGGAAGAGGTGGGCGGCGGCATCGTCGAAGTCAACGCCGCGCCGGGCCTGCGCATGCACCTGGCGCCGTCGTTCGGCAAGCCGCGCGCGATCGGCGAAGCGATCATCGACACCCTGTACAAGGACGGCGACAACGGCCGCATCCCGGTGGTGGCCGTGACCGGCACCAACGGCAAGACCACCACCGTGCGCCTGATCGCGCACCTGCTCACCGCGTCGGGCCTGCGCACCGGCATGACCAATACCGACGGCGTCTACATCGAAGGCCGCCGCATCGACAGCGGCGACTGCAGCGGTCCGCGCAGCGCGCGCAACGTGCTGCAGCACCCGGACGTCGACGCCGCCGTGTTCGAGACGGCGCGCGGCGGCCTGCTGCGCGAAGGCCTCGCGTTCGATCGTTGCCAGGTCGCGGTGGTGACCAATATCGGCGCCGGCGACCACCTGGGCCTGAACTACATCACCACGCTGGAAGACCTGGCCGTGCTGAAACGCGTGATCGTCCAGAACGTGGCCGTGGGCGGCATGGCGGTGCTCAACGCCGCCGACCCGACCGTGGCGGCGATGGCCGAGAAGACCCGCGGCGACGTCACCTTCTTCGCCCAGGACGTGGGCTTGCCCGTCATGGCGATGCACCGCGCCCAGGGCCGCCGCGTCGTGTTCGTGGAAGACGGCCACCTGGTCGCCGCGCAGGGCCGCTTCATCGAGCGCATCGACCTGAAGGAAGTGCCGATCACCCGTGGCGGCGTGGTGGGCTTCCAGGTCGAGAACGTGATGGCGTCGGTGGCGGCCGCCTGGGGCGTGGGCACGTCGTGGGACGCGATCCGCCTGGGCCTGAAGACCTTCGTGGGCGAGAGCGACAACGCGCCGGGCCGCTTCAATGTGTTCGACTACCGCGGCGCCACCGTGATCGCCGACTACGGCCACAATCCGGACGCGATCGCCGCGCTGGTCAATGCGGTCGAAGGCATGCCGGCCAAGCGCCGCTCGGTGGTGATCAGCGGCGCGGGCGACCGCCGCGACCAGGACATCCGCCAGCAGACCGAAATCCTCGGCAAGGCGTTCGACGACGTGCTGTTGTACCAGGACCAGTGCCAGCGCGGCCGCGCCGACGGCGAGGTGATCGCGCTGCTGCGCGCGGGCCTGGCCGGCGCCACCCGCACCGGCCACGTGGAAGAGATCAATGGCGAATTCGTCGCCATCGACCGCGCGCTCGACCGCCTGAACGAGGGCGACCTGTGCCTGGTGCTGATCGACCAGGTCGATGCGGCGCTGGCGCACATCACGCGGCGCGTGACCCAGGCCAAGGCGGCCTGACGTTCCGCCGGGCTGGACGGAGTGCTATCCTGCGCGGATGCGCATTCCGTCCCCCGCTTCCCTTCCCGCTCTTCCTCCATTGGGCGCGGCCATGCTGCTGCGGGCGCTCGTCAAGCGCCCGGCGCGCGCGCCGACCAGCCAGATCGGCGCCACCTGGCGCCTTGAGCGGATCGACCTCGATCACGTGCGCCGCTATAACGCCGCGTTTGGATTCGCGGGCGTCGCCATTCCGGTCACCTTCCTCTATCTGCTGGCGCAGCGCGCGCAACTGGCCACCATGCTGGCCTGCCCGATCCCGTTTCGCATTCCAGGCCTGATCCATGTCGAGAACCGGCTGGCGCTGCACGGCCCGGCGCCGCATGACGCGCCGCTGGCGCTGGCGACCGCCTTGCACTTGCCGCCCCCGGCGCCGAACGGCGCCTTGCACTGCGTGCTGGAGACGCGCGCCTTCGACGGCGAGCGCCTGGCCTTTTCCTGCGACAGCACCTATCTGATCCGGCGCGGCAGCCGTGCCAGCCGCGCCGCGCCGCAGCCCGACGCACCGTCCGGTCAGGCGCTCGGCCGCTGGACCGTCGCGCATGACGCCGGCCGGCGCTATGCGGCCTTGTCGGGCGACTGGAACCCGATCCACCTGTGGCCATGGTCGGCGCGCCTGATGGGCATGCGCGCGCCGATCATCCACGGCGCGCACACGCTGGCGAAGGCATGTTCGCTGCTGCAGGCATCGACGGAGCGCGACATCGCCGCGCTCTGGTGCCACTTCCGCCAGCCGGTGGCGCTGGGCGCCGATGTCACGTTGCTGGCAGGCGGCAGCGACGGCGAGTTCGCTGTCATGTGCGGCGGGCGTCTCGCCATGGAAGGAAGGTATTCATGAGCGGGCGCTCCTTGTAGCCGCCTGGGATCTTGGCGGTCGATCACGGCTGCTTGTCGAGATGGGCGCGGAGGTGGCAATGACGTCAAGTGAAGGCGAAAGTCTTCTTGAGTCAGCGTATAAACGTCGTCCCCACGCAGGTGGGGACCCAATCATGCAAGCGTTTCGACGATGTTTGCAGAACTTGGGTCCCCGCCTGCGCGGGGACGACGTAGTTGACTGCTAGCTCAGCAGCTTAACTTCACGGCATTAGCGCGGAGGTGACCTTGCACGCCTGCGACACCGGAAACGACTTCCATGCGATCTGCAACGGGCGCATTGCCCTAGAAGGACGGTGGGAAGCCGCGACAGACCAGTGCCTGCCACAATAAATAAATCAGATTGACTTATCATTAGATTTTAACTATAATTCATGCCCATTAGGCAATAGTTACTTTTAGCAATACCCTGCCGCACCGTATTTTCCATCCATTGATGGGAAATCGCTCTCAGGCCCAGCGTCTGCATCCGTAGTCGTTGACGTCATTGTCGTCAGCATCCCCTCGCCGGTCCAGCGTGCCAGTTCCTTGCGCCGCCTGCGCTTGCACGCCATTTGCACCGACGACGGCGCGGGTCCACCCACTCCCATGAGCGCCAATGGCCGCAGGGTTTCATTCATTCGCCCAATCGAAGGAGAACAACAACGTGGCAAAACAAATCATCATCGACCATGTCTTCAAGGTGTACGGCGACCGGCCCGACGACGCGCTGGCGCTGGTGCGCCAGGGCGCCGACAAGCAAGACATCCTGGCCAGGACCGGCTGCACGATCGGCGTGTTCGACGCCACCTTCACCATCGAAGCGGGCGAGATCTTCGTCATCATGGGCTTGTCGGGCTCGGGCAAGTCGACCCTGGTGCGCATGCTCAACCGCCTGGTCGAGCCGACCGACGGCCGCATCCTGGTCGACGGCAACGACATCAACACGCTGCCGGACGCCGAGCTGCGCGCCTTGCGCCGCAAGGACATCAGCATGGTGTTCCAGTCGTTCGCGCTGCTGCCGCATATCACCGTGCTCGACAACACCGCCTTCGGCATGGAGCTGGCCGGCATTCCCAGGGCGGAGCGCCATGCCCAGGCGCGGCAGGCGCTGGAACAGGTCGGCCTGGCGGCCTATGGCGCCAGCTATCCCGACGAGCTGTCCGGCGGCATGCAGCAGCGCGTGGGCCTGGCCAGAGCGCTGGCCAGCGATCCATCGATCCTGCTGATGGACGAGGCGTTTTCGGCGCTCGACCCGATCATGCGCACCGAGATGCAATCCGAGCTACTGCGCCTGCAGCAGATCAAGCGCCGCACCATCGTCTTCATCTCGCACGACCTGGACGAGGCGATGCGCATCGGCGACCGGATCGCCATCATGAAGGATGGGCACGTGGTGCAGGTCGGCACGCCCGAGGAAATCCTGCGCAAGCCCGCCAACGACTACGTGCGCAGTTTCGTGCGCGGCGTCGATGCGGCGGCGGTGTTCAAGGCCGGCGACATCGCCCGCAAGAGCCAGATCGTGGTGTCGGAATCGCCGACCCGCGGCTCGCGCGCGGCGCTGTCGATGCTCGAGGAGCAAGACCGCACCTACGCCTACGTCGTCAATCCGCAGCGCGAATTCCTCGGCCTGGTGTCGGTCGATTCCCTGCGCAGCGCCCTCGACGGCCATTCCGGCCCGCTGGGCCTGGCGCATGCCTTCCTGACGGAAGTGCAGACCATCAAGGCGGACGAGCCCGTCGCCGGGCTGTTCGGCCAGGTGGCGCAACTGCCGTACGCGGTGCCGGTGGTGGCCGATGACGGACGCCTGTGCGGCGCGATCAGCAAGACCACCTTGCTGAAATTCCTCGACCCCGACACGCCCGCCATTCCCGAGGCCCCGACTCAGAAAGGACCAGCATGAGCACCACCGAAAACAGTATCACGGCAGTCCAGCCGGCCGCAGAACAAGCCGCAGGGCAGGCAGCAGAACAGGCCGCCCAGGCCAACCCCTGGCTGCCGACGCCGCCGGGCGACACCTCCTGGCTCGACGCCGCGCCGGCCGTCACGCCCGGGGACGCCGGCAGCGTCGGCCTGGCGCGCATCTTCGATGGCGCGCTGCCGCTGCAATCCTGGATCAACGACGGCCTGGGCTGGGTGGTCGAGCATTTCCGCCCCTTCTTCCAGGCCGTGCGCGCGCCGATCGACGCGACGCTGACCGGTTCCAGCCAGCTGCTGCTGGCCGTGCCCTCGCTCGTCCTGATCGCCATCATTGGCCTCTTGGCATGGCAGTTCACCAGCCGCGCGCTGGCCGTCGGCACCGTGCTGGCGCTGCTGGCGATCGCCATGCTGGGCGTGTGGCCGGAAGCGATGGTCACCCTGTCGCTGGTGCTCACTTCGCTGGTGTTCTGCCTGGTCATCGGATTACCCTTGGGAATCTTCCTGGCCAGCAGCGACCGCGCGCAAAACATCCTGCGCCCGCTGCTCGACGCCATGCAGACGACGCCGGCCTTCGTCTACCTGGTGCCGGTGGTCATGCTGTTTGGTATCGGCAATGCGCCGGGCGTGATCGTCACCATCATCTTCGCCCTGCCGCCGCTGGTGCGCCTGACCAACCTCGGCATTCGCCAGGTACGCCCCGACCTGATCGAAGCAGCGCGCGCCTACGGCGCCTCGCCCTGGCAGCTCTTGACCCGCGTGCAACTGCCGCTGGCCATGCCGTCGCTCATGGCCGGCATCAACCAGTCGCTGATGCTGTCGCTGTCGATGGTGGTGATCGCCTCGATGATCGCGGTCGGCGGCCTCGGCCAGATGGTGTTGCGCGGCATCGGCCGCCTGGACATGGGCCTGGCCACCGTGGGCGGCCTCGGCATCGTCCTGCTGGCCATCATGCTCGACCGCCTGACCCAGGCCATGGGGCAACCGCGCCGCGGCGTGCGCCACTGGTACCAGACCGGTCCGGTCGGCTTCGTCCTGCGCCGCCTCGGCGGCGCCGCGCGCACCGATGCGGACCCGGGCGCCAAGCCCGCCACCGCACAATAATTCGAAAGGAACCCGATGCGTCAAACCGACCACTTCAACGCCACCTATAAAACACGGCGCGCATTCCGCTGGATCTCGACCCTGGTACTTGCCGGGCTCGCCCTGAGCACCGGCATCGCGACGGCGCAAACCCCAGGCGCCAGCCTGCCCGGCAAGGGCGTCAAGGTGCAGGCCCTGCAAGGCCCGCTGGCCGAGGAAACCTTCCAGACCATGCTGGCCAACCGCGCGCTGGAACAGCTGGGCTACGAAACGCAACCGATCAAGGAAGTCGCCTACCCGACCGCGCACGTCGCCGTCGGCAATGGCGACGCGACCTTCCTCGCGGTGCACTGGGACCCGCTGCACCAGGACTATTACGACAATGGCGGCGGCGACGCCAAGCTGCTGCGCACCGGCCAGTATGCCGGCCCGGCCGCGCAGGGCTACCTGATCGACAAGGCCACGGCCGAGAAGTACGACATCACCCAACTCGACCAGCTGCGCGACCCGGGCATCGCCCGGCTGTTCGACCATGACGGCGACGGCAAGGCCGACCTGACCGGTTGCGATCCGGGCTGGGGCTGCGAAGCCATGATCGAACACCATATGGACGGCTATAAACTACGTCCGACGATCAAGCACGTGCAGGGCAGCTATTCGGCGCTGATCGCCGATACGATCGGCCGCTACGGGCGCGGGGAATCCATCCTGTATTACACCTGGACGCCGTACTGGGTCAGCAGCGTGCTTGTTCCCGGCAAGGACGTCGTGTGGCTGCAGGTGCCGCATTCGTCGAATCCGCAAAACGCCAACACCCGCCTGGCCGATGGCAGCGACTATGGATTTTCGGTCAACACCACGCGCTTCGTCGTCAATCGCGCCTGGGCCGAAAAGAATCCGGCAGCGGTCAAGCTGTTCGAGGTCATGCGCCTGCCGATTGCCGACATCAATGCGCAGAACGAACGCGTGCGCAATGGGCAAGGATCGCAGGCGGACATCGCGCGCCATACGGCAGGCTGGATCAAGTTCCACCAAGAACTGTTCGATAGCTGGATTGCACAGGCGAAGGCAGCCGCGAAACCGTAATCCCTGGAAAGGTGGCCCGCTTCTTGCGGCCACCGGCGTTGCGGACGAAAAACTGTCGAGCAACGACGATCTTTGCCGCGGACTGCCGGGTCGATCGGGTTAAAATGGCAAGTCCTGGCCTTCCACGCGCCAAGCCGTACCGATTCAGACCACATGACCACCGCTCCCAAAGAAATCAACGCCGCCGCCATCAAGCACAGCGCGACGGAAAAGCTCACTCCCATGATGCAGCAATACCATGGCGCGACTTTTTTAAGCATCTCTTCAAGAGGCAGCGACACTTTTCTCGCCTAAAAATCGCGAATTCAGTCCCCCTTTGCTCCCCGCGCGGTTTAACGCGTCGACTGACCAACGATTCATGAATCCCTTGCACACTCAACCTTTCCAAGCGGTTTTGCTGCGACTGGACGAAGACAGACAAACTTGCTCGTTGCCTGGGAAGCCATGATCGGCGGAAGCGGAACGCCGTTCTTCCCGCTCGATTTGCTCGCCAGCGGCGCGGTCAAGCGTGGCGTCAGCGCTTCGGCGGCCGTCAAGGTTTTGGTGGAGTCCTGGAACCTGGTGAGCGCCAGGTCGCTGCTGCGCACGGACCTCGACATCGCCTTGATGCTCGCAAACACGTCGTTTGTCGAAAACGCGCATGAGTTCGTGGTCCTGACGACCTGAGGCAAGATCTTACGTTGTCAATCGTGACGAGCCGCCGTTGTCTCGAGGCATGACACTTGCCGAACATGATCTACGGCTAAGCTTGGACTAAAATCTATTCCGACAGGACGGTCGCTCCGCGCGCTACGCGACGGACGGGCCGACTTTCCTACGTATCCGAGACCAACACTCTTGCCTTTTGGGCCCAAAAGAAGGAAGATTAATCCATGGCTGCTGTAAAGACTGTCAACATCGAAGAAGCCTTTGGCGCATATATCTCTCTCCCCGATCGCATCTCTATCTACGTGCCAAGTCAAGATAAACATGGAGCAAAAATTGACAACGCAAAATGGGTTGATCGAACTCTTACCTTGTTGGCTGAGATTAATGGCGGTGCGACTGCCATGCCACCCGTGCAGGGCGCCTGGCTGAACGACGAAGGAAAACTCATCAAAGAGCAACCAGTTGTCGTGTATGCTTTTATTCGTCCAGATGCATTTGAAACCCGCCTCTCTGAAATAGTTGGCCTGGTTAAAGAGATTGGAATCAAAACCAACCAAGGCGAAATGGCTGTCGAGTTCAACAATGAGCTTTTTTTGATTAAGATCGAGCAATAGGAGGCAGTATGAATTCCGAAGTCAAATTTGTCAGTGGTCGTAAGCAAGCTGCTCGGCTTTCCGCCACCCTCTCTTCAACTCGCCGGGTGGACCCCGAACGTGTGCGGGAAGCGTTTGACGGCATCAAAGTCGGAAACGTCCAAGGATTAGACCTATATAGTGTTCGCGAAGCGATTACACGACTCTTGTCGCCGAAAGGTGGGCGCCCGAGCGTGGAAGGTTCAAGCGCCCAAGTCAAAATTCCGCGACTTGACGAAGATTGGAATAAAATTGAGCGGATAGCGCGCGCGGCATCCGGTCTTCCTCATAAGCCTTCAGTCACTCAAACCGCAGCGCTCATACTGCATGTAGCGTTATCCAGCATTCCTGAACACAAACTCGACGAGGAAATGAAAAAAGCTTTTGGCTAAGCTAGTCGCTCGATTCAAATAACTCGGACTGGACTGATTTGTCGCTATGCAAGTGATTGGACTATTTCCCTGTTTTCGTAGCAACGCTTAGGGAAGGCCGGTTTAGGTTTCATTCACTCGTCCGTTCCAATTCGACGAATCCCGATCTCGGCGCTCGAATTAGATTCCATTCGGCGGGCGCAAGCCGAGCGACGCCTGAGAAGCTGTTTGCATAACTTTGGCTGACAAGTCTGCTCCAGACACATCCTCGTATCGGGCTGGGATGCGCTCTTTCAATCGGAAAAGCCGCTTGTTGGCAGAGCGAGTGAGCTGATGGTAAGTGGTAGCTTGGACACGCCCGCGGACGACGCCATCCTCCTTGATCTCCTTCTCCCCCGCCGTCTTGGCCGCGATCTCGTGTCCAACGACGAAAGCCCTGAACATTGGCGTCCCCTCAAGGGCTCCGCTTTCAAGAAAATCCTGGATGTAGCCATCGGCTTGCGTCATCTCATCACGGCCAATCGCAGAGCGCCCTTTCTTTAACTCGATGATCAGCACGCTCTGGATGCGCGTGAGCATGGTGTCCGAGTGATCGAATCCTTCGGTGCCCACGATCGAGCAGGTCGAGTCTTTGAGCACAAGAATGTCCGGACGTTTCTTAGCGTTGATGAAGGCCTGCGCCGGAAGACTCTTGCCAAAGACCTTCTCCGCAGCGGTTTTGAGACTGACGTTTGAAGCGTATTCGCTGCTGTCGAACTCGGGACCGAAAAGCCATCGCGCCTGCGTCACCAGAGGATGCAGCGTGTGCAGCTCGTCGGCCGCTTCGTCCCCAGAAAGTTTTTCGATCGCGGCGATCACCGCCAATCGCTGATCGATCTCGTCGAGGACCGATAGAGCATCATTAACGGTCCACTGGCTCAGCAGCCGATCAAGCCCTTCGACGTCCGACTCGTCAAGTTTGGTGAGCTTGTCGAGCAACGCCGCGCCGCCGCGGGCCTTCTCGATATTGATCAACGCCTGCACCGCTGCTGAGAGCACGTCCTGTGAGACGGTTGGCGTGGCCTTAACTAAATCGCGGGCGAAACTGGCTACTTCGGCGCGGCCTAGGGGTGATAACTCCTTGAAGTCCTCTCGGTTCTTAACCAACGCCTCTTCCGAGCTCTCCTCCACCAGCGTCGCCGAAATCTGGGCAAAAACCTTCTTGGCGTAGTCGCGTGCGGCCTCGAAGAGGGCCTCGACCTTCTTGCTGCTCTTGAATCGAACCCAGTCCTGCTCGACCTCAGGCAGCCAGCCGTCGTCGGCCTTGATGACGATCGAAAACCGTTTGGCGAAGCGCGCTCGCCCATCGATCACAGCCTCCGAGCCGACCACCCAGCTCGGCACGCCGACTAGGCGCCCATTCACCCAGAAAGCGATGCCTTGGTAGAGCGTGTATTTGGCAGTCCGCGACGTGTCGACGACAAAGGCCTCGGCTGGCGGGCAACCGGCAATCCGCAAGTCCTGCTTCTCGATGAGTCCAGTTTGGTCGGCCAACGCAACCGACACGCCATTGACCCGGACAACGAACTGGGGATCGTGAACGAAGCGGCCCGCTAGTAGCCCACGGATGGCGTCGGCGTTGGGCAAGTGTCGCTGGACGATGACAGAGAGCTTGGTCCCATGGCCTTTTCGGAGGAAAGATCCTTCTTTTTCGATCTTAAAGGGATTCTCTTCGCTTTGGGTGCCGATGTCGAAGTTTGCGCCCTTGTCCTCGCGCCATGTCTCCACCGAATACTGGTCGGCGAAGCACAGCAGGCCGTGGCGGCCGACGCCGTTGCGCCCATAGGCCCTGCGGCGCCAGCCGTGGCGCTCTGGCGGGAACTCGACCATGGCGCTTTGGTGCTTGAGGCGGTTGTAGCCCAACTTCATCCAGCGGCCTTTGAACTGGGCGGCACTCATGCCATGCCCATCGTCCTCAACCGTGAGGGCCAGCTCGTTGGTAGGAGGTATCGTCAGATCGACCAGGGAGGCGCCGGCATCCCAAGCGTTGGCCACGAGTTCTGTGAGAGCAACCTCGGGGTCTTGGGCGATGCGCCCTAGCGTGCGGACGAGGTAGTTCTCCTCGAAGAGCGATCCGGTCGCAGCGTCCGCGATCATTTTAGTCCTTGAAGCCATCCCCTCCCCTTTCATGAGTTTGCCGCACCTTACCGCGGAAAAATGTCGCGCTCCCGCTCAAGGCGTCTGCGTGTTCACGCAATGCAAAGTCGTCCGGACAGCTAAATTTCGAGCGCTGCTCGACGGCCGAATGGGCTCATCGCCGCAAACGCCGCTCGCAAGCGCGCGCTGCCCGCTGGTTGAACGCCTCTCCGTTTCACTCGGGCAGCTTCTTCGCCTGACTCCCAGCCTTTGGTAAAGACAGGGTTTTGTCGCCGAGTTTAAGTTTCGCTGCCTTCACGACGACCACCGCCGGCATTGTAGCGGCTGGCTGGGCAGGGTTCGAGTTGATGCCGGCGGCCACAACCGCAGCTCTGACGTCGGCCAAACGGCCGTCAGGCACTTTGCCAAAACCGCGAAACATCGCGACCGGGCCATATGACGGTTTGAACCACTCGACAGTGAATGGGAGCCACACAAAGCGGGAACAATCAAAGCGCGTCTGCTCATCAAGCGAGTTGCCTCCCTCGCCTTTATCCAACTCAAACTCATGCGACATCAAGACAGGCCCCGACTTCGCGGTGGTTGCCTGTCCGGTGCCGTAGATTAGACCGATCTTGGGGTGGTCTTCGAGCATGTGCATATTCACCGCGACGACGAATACCGGCCTGAATTTCGGGCCAGGAGAGTGAGGTGCATGGTCGTAGGGGAACCAGCATCCGACAAGTTGTCCCTTTTGAGGAACCGGACCAGGCATGCGCACAGACATGCTCATATCCAATCCGTCGCGCTGGCGTTCGCCGGAGCGAACTTCATGCGGAGCGCGGCGGCGGTCTCGAGGGACAGCGGACCACCCTCGTAGTCGACATCGAAATTAGCCTGGGGGCCAAGCGAGCTACCGTAGGTCGCGATCCATTCCTCGTAATCAGCCATGACGAGCTCCGAGCGCTTTAGGATCGGCATCAAGAATGACTTCCTATCCGGGTGCGTGTAGATTTCCGGCTCGGTGTTGGCCGCATCGAGAAGCTCGGAGAACTTCCCGAACCGCTCCTCCCACGGGTAGTCGACGCCGCTTGCGGCCATCGCCAAGATCATCTTGCGATGGATTCCCTTGTTTCGTGATTGGCCGACCCGGTCCATCGCTTTGAACAAGGCTGCCAGGAACGCCTTTAGTTTTGCGATCAGGGCGAGCTTCTGCTGCTCTGTGAGCTGCAGCGCGGTGAGCATTTCGAGGGCGTCAGCGACGGCCTTCGGCGAGCGCGGCTCCGCCGACGAACCGGGCTTCTTACGCTCCCTCTTCTCCTGCTCTTCGGGCAGCTCGTCGAGGCCCCAGCCGTCGGCCTCCTCGACCATGTCGACATCGAAGACGGCAGCAACCCTCCCGTCGACTTCCTTCGCCTTCGCGCGAAGGTGGACGAGGACCTGCTCAGCGAAGGCCGCCTTGTTATCATCGTTATGCTTGGCAAGCTCTGCTCGCGCGAAATCCAGGATGCCCCGTAGGCGCATTCGTGCGGCCAGCCAGGCTCCGGCGGCCTTTTTGAGAAGCTCAGCGCGTGGCAGGTCTTTCGCGACGAGCCCGTCGAGAAAGTCCGACAGCGCGGTGGCCGTCTGTAGCTTCGTCGCCGGGGTCGTGGACTTCCACTTCTTCCAATGGGCGTCGATATCCGCGTCCTTGAAGAACGCGCAGTAGGCAGCGTCCATCTTTGCCATGAGATCCATCGCGTCCAAATCCGACACCGTGATTCCACCGTATTTGGCGAACACCTTCGGAAGGTTCTTCGAGACCACGCCGTCGCGCGAGAAATCGATGATCAGGCAGTCGTTTTTCCACTTGCGCACGCGATTGACGCGGCATGCAGTCTGGAACAGCAGCACGTCATCCATTCCGCGGTCGATGAAGATGGTATGCAGCGTCGGCTCGTCGAAGCCGGTCAGCAGCTTGTCAACCACGACGAGGACCGAGTTGCGCACCTTGAGCCCTGGCTCGGACTCGATCCCCTTGCGCCGAAAGTCGTCGATGATCTCCTGCTGCGACCTGCCCCCGTTCTTCTCCATGCACGAGGGCTCGCCCTGCTTGTCGGTGTAGAGGACGAGGACAGGGATCTTCCTTAGCGTCTCCGCGAGCTCGGCGAAGCGCGGATCAGAGGCCAAGGCGACGAGCTCCTCCTTGATCAGATCCTGGTAGGCGATCGCAGCCTTGATCGAGTGGGCGGCGAACATGGCCTTGCCCTCGCCTAGAGCCCGGCCGCCAGGCGGCCGGATCGCCATGATCGTTTTGGCGGCGATGATCAGCGCCGCCTGCTTGGCCACGAGGCGCTGCCGGCTCGGGTTTTCGTAGATCTCGTCGGCGTTCGGCGCGCGCACCTTATCGTCGTCGGCGAGCTTCGCGACAGTCTGCGCGATCTTGTAGTCGATATGATCCCCGAAGCGCAGAACGTTCTGGATCGGGTTGAGGATGACCTTCTCCTTGATCGCCTGCGACATCGTGTAGGCGAAGAAGGGGGCCCATCGGATGTCATCGCCCGGGGCCTTTGGAGATCGAAATTCTCCGATGCGCGCGAGGATATCATCCTTCGGCGTCGCCGTGAGACCAATAATGAGATTGCGCTTCGCGCCGGCAGGACGCAGCGTTCCCCACTCGTCGAAGAGCTCGATAGTTGCATCGTGGAGGACGCCGTTCTGGCTGCGGTGGACCTCGTCGATCACGATCGCGACGCGCTTTGAGCGCAGAAGCTCGGAAAGCTTCGAGTCGTCGGCAGCCACACGTTTCATCGACGGGAACTTCTGGATGTTGACCACGACAACGCGAGCGGCCCCCTCCAGAGCGCCGCGAAGGTCGGTGAAGGACTCTGCCTCCATAACGAGGCTCTTGGTCGCCCGGAGACGAGCCGCTTCCTCTGCGACGTTCTTGCGCAGGTCCGTTCGGTCAGTGAGCAGGATGACACAATCAAACAGCGGCGCGGCAGCTGGGCTCCGCGGG
Organism: Massilia sp. UYP11; assembly: GCF_050434805.1. NCBI lineage: Bacteria > Pseudomonadati > Pseudomonadota > Betaproteobacteria > Burkholderiales > Oxalobacteraceae > Massilia > Massilia sp. UYP11. The sequence continues at coordinate 189,928 of NZ_JBNDJE010000005.1, read as the reverse complement.
TCCGCCATGTCGGCCAAGGCCTGCGCCGACCAGACGATGACGTTTGTCTTGCCCAGGCCTGCCGCACCTTGCAGCAGGATCGAGTGTGAGTCCGCGCCGTTGCGGTGGAGCGAGGCTTTGGTCAGGATCTCCTGCATCTTCGCGGGGTCGAGTCCCGGCAGGTCCCGCTCGACGCGCGCGCGGATGTCGTCGGGACTGAACTTGGGCTTCTCCTCACTCGCGTATAGTTCCGCAACGCGCCGCATAGCTTGGTGCAGCATCGCGCGCTGAGCGGGGCGCGGTCGCAGGATCTCGTTGCCGGTGGTTGTGCGGCTCGATCGAACCTGGTTGAAGAAAAAGATCTCCCGGTCAATTCCGTCGGTGGGGTCGAACAACGAGGCAAGGTGGTCGGCAAGCGCAGCGCTGGGGGTCTTGTCCCGAATCTCAGCTGCAGGCGCAAACGACGCGATCAACTTGGCCGGGATGGAGGAGTCGAGGGCCGCCCGGTCGTCCCGCTCGATCGCGTCATCGACGTCGGCAAGCAGCCATTCGAGGTCTTGGACCAACATCAACGAGCCCATGTCCGAGCACGTAATGTGGACTGCCTTCTCATACAGGCAAATCTGTTGCCTAATCCGGTTGCGCTCGGAGGCCTGAAGCGAGCGGTTTCGGAACCCAGGCCATTTGCCCCCGGCATGCTCCCAACGCGCGCGCGCCTCGAGAAGCGCGGCCTTGGCGGCCTCAACCGCATTGTGAGCAATCTTCTTGCGGCCGTGGGTGCGCGCCGTTTGCCCTGTCTGCGCCGTCTTGAGCTCAGAGTAGGCGAAGTAGATGCCGTTCACGAAGAACACAACGTCGGGGCGGCGCGTGACGTCCTTACCCGTAATGGGGAACAGGCGTTGAAAGGTCGCCTCGGGGATTACCCGCAACGCGTTCTTCGCAAACAGAGCGACGGAATCGCCTGCCGCTCCAGCTCGTGGGGCCTCATTCCAGAGGGTGAACGCGAACGCCCCTCTGAACTTCACTTCCTCGCGCAGCACGAAAGCGGCGTTCGGCGCGCTTTCGAGCGCGGGCAGAAGGGCCTCGTCCACGAAAGCTGCTGCGCATGCCTCGTCGGAGTCGAACTGCTTACGAGCCTGCACAAATGCGGACGCGTTACGCGGATTGCCGTCGCGGATGAAGGCGAGAACGTCCTCCATGACAACCCAGCGCTCGGCGTTAACGTCGCCCGGCTTGCCAAGAATCCAACCCAGTTGGCCTGGGCCGTGGTCAGTGAGAAATGGCAGGACGATCCCATTTTGAAAATCACTCTCTTTGATTCTTGGATTCATCACATCCTCACTTTGACGTGGCCATCTCGGGCGAGGGCGCGGATGCAGAGATAGAGCTCGCCGACGCCAACCGCCCCGTCACTGATTCGAAGACGAGCGCCCTCCTCTGCTCGGACAAGGCAGTAAGTAGATCGTCAATGACCTCGATCTCCAAGTCGACGATGGCAATGCGACTGTCGATCTCCGAGGCAATGCGCCGCTGCTCGGGAACATCCGGATAAGGAATCACCATTTCCTTAAACTCATCCCAATACAGGCGAAGGCGAAAGTCCGTGATGCCACGAGAGCGCCGACGCATTTCCTCGATCGCGCGTGGCGACCGAAGTAGATGCTCGACGAATTCCGGCGAAACGTTCCTTCGCGGGCGCGCCACGACATAGGCGGGGCTGACCAGGCCTTCGACCTTAGCGACACCAAAGCCGCCTTGCCAGGCGCGCATTTGGTTGTATACGACGTCGCCTGGAATCACTCGCTTGTATACGCCGCGATCCTCGCTGCGACTGACTTTCCGCTCGAGAGCGTCGTCGTCGAGCTCCTTATCCGAGATGCCTGAATGAATCGACACGCTGAGGACAGGCAGGTCCGTGAAGCCGAAATCGCACGCCTCCCGAAACAAGTTCCCGAGGCGCTCCACGCGCCATGACGCGGGCAAGTTGATATGCCAAGGTTCAGAAGAAGCCGCACGCACTCCCGGCACAGTGGTTCCGAACGTCCACTCCTCGCGCACCGAGGCCTTCAAATCCCGAAGCAGCGCTTTCTTGCCATTTAGCGCCTCCATGCGCTGATCGATCAACGCGCACTCGCGATCGAGGAAGTCCGCAATCGCCCTGCGCACTGGGCGCCCAGGCATCGCGATGGGCATTGAGAGAAATGTCTCTCGTTGAAGCTCCGTCTGCTTCGTGGCACCTAACGCGCAAAGGCTATTGATCGTCTCGTAGTGGCCGACCACCCACCAATACAGGAAGCGCGCATCGTCTCTATCGCGGCAGCGAACGATCGAGACGTGGGAATCGCAGTAACCGCTCGCAGTGGTCAATGCGCATTTGCCTAGGACACCCTCGCCCGTCGATGCGACCAGCAGGTCGCCTGCTTTGAACCGGCCCTTTGGGCCAGCAAGCGGCTTGCACTCTCGCATACGGCTCTGCTCTATGCGATAGCCGGAGATAGTGCCCTGGTTCGCAATCCAGAATCCAGTGCCTTCCTCGTAATCAGGGTGGGCTCCGCGCGCCATCGAGACTACGAGTGTCTTGATCTGCTCAAGAGGCCAGCTCATTCGCCTGCCCCCAGCGCTGCCTCGAACTGACGCTCAAGCTCCACCATCTTGCGATTGAGGCCAGAGATCTCCGCAAGGACGTCCTTCGTCGAACGCGCCCCACTCAGACGTGGAAATGCCTTGTTGAAGTTGATTTCGCTACCCAGTGTGACTTTCGTGATAGTTCCCGGCTCGCGCATCCACCGGGTGAGGTAGTCCTGCACGACCTTCTGGTTCTCGGCTTCATCGGTCCGATACTCGACATGCTCTACGTCGCGCTGCATCAGCGGCTCGAGCGAGGCGTTGACTCGGCACCGATCAACCTTTTTCACTTTGCCCACTTTCGCCTTGACCGCAAGCTTCCCGAGTCCAAGCTCGATGGATTTGCCTGCCTTTGTGGCTACGACCTCGCCGGTAGAGACATCCCAGACCCAGCTGCCCTCCGTGGTGCTCACCCCAATGCGCGATGCGTTCTTCACGCGCTCGTTGAAGTTGGCTGCCAATTCCTTGGGAGAAAGTTCGGGCGCACCCGTCGGAGCACGAAGCTCGCCTTCGGCCACTTGGAACTCTACTTCGTCGATGTGGATTGCCATGGAGTCCCGGCCGAGGTCGAGCAGATCCTGCACTGCGCGCCCGTCCTCATCGTGACGGTGCACCAAAAGCTCCACTTTATTGTATAGCAACTGGTCGACGGTCAACACCTTGCTGATCGGCCCGTCTTCAAAGTTTCTGAGCGCCTCGACGATTCGGGCCCGGTTAGTTGCGTCCACTTCGCAGTTCTTCTTGTTCAAGTTTCGCTTCAGCTTAACGCAGCACCTCTCAGCGTTGATCAAGAGGACCCTGCCTTTGCGAGCGGCCGGCTTGTGTTTGTTCAATACCCAAACGTAGGTAGAGATTTCCGTGTTGAAAAATTCGTTCTTGGGAAGCTGGATGATTGACTCTACGATATCGAGCTCTTTCATCAACCAGCGACGCGTCTCTGACTCGCCTCCGCCCGCATCGCCGGAGAACAGCGTCGATCCGTTATGGACGATTGTCGCCACGCCGCGCTCTGCCAAGTGAAAAGCAGCGTGCTGAAGAAATAGCAGCTGGCCGTCTGACACGGGCGGTAGCCGCTTTTTCGCGAAGCGCCCCGTAGCATCGGCCTCTACGGTCGCCTTGAAGTCCTTCCAGTCGCTACCATAGGGCGGATTGGCTTGGATGACGTCGAAGCGCTCGGAGAGGAAGTGGTCGTGCGTCAGCGTGTTGCCGTGCGCTATGGTCGCGTCCTCGCGAAAACGCGCCTCGATGGCGGCGAGCGCGTAGAGCGCGTCGTTTAGCTCCTGGCCGAAGGTCTGGACCGACAGCTCTGGAAACTCCTGACGCAGCGCGTCCTCGCCCCCGAACAAGAAGTTGCCGCCGCCGCAGGTCATGTCATAACACTTCGCGATGCCATCGGGCGCGTGCCCGCCCCGCTTGCGCATCTCGACCACGAGCGTGTTGCACAGGTCGATAACGTCGCTCGGGGTATATTGCTCACCCGCGGTCTCCGCCGAGATGTCGCCCCACTTGCGTTTGATGTGCTCTTCCATGGTCGTGACCTCCGAGTTGCTGAACGGAGTGAGGTCGATCGCAGCCCACTTCTGGGCGAACGCGAAGAGCAGACTGTTGGGCCGAGCGAAGAGGTCGGCGGCCTTACCCTGTATATCGAGGTATTTGGGGTCGCTCTCCGCGTAGCCCAAACCAAGCAGCTTTTTCGTTTCAGGATCGTATTGGTCAAGGTGCGCCATAAGGCGGGCGCGGAAATTGCCTCCTGGCACCGCGCAGGTCTCGCGCAACCCCTTATCGAGCAACAACAGCTCGGGGTGATAGCCCTTGTTGACAGCCTTTGCGGCTGCTTCGAGCCAGTCGCGGTGGTCCTTGTTGGCTGGATCAAACTTGACCTTCATAGCCTTCTCGAACTCCGCAACCTTTTCGGCCTTGAAGCGGCGCAGTCTTGACTCCAGCAGCATGAGCGCGAAGAAAGGCATCATGTAGCTCGGAAACTCGCTTTCCTTGACGCCAGCCGCCCGCAACGTATCGGCAGTGCGCCAAATGGTTTCTGCATGCGCGAGCAACGCCGCGCCGATCTTCTGTGCCATGTGTCCTCTTCAGTCCTTCTTAGTTCGATGCACGGCGCTCGGTTCGGTCGGCATCGCCGCATCCTCACCCGCTACCGGGGGCCAGCCCAAACCCTCCGCTTGGCAGTGCTTCCTAATGAGCCACTCGAGCGTGTTTGCCATGCTCCGGCCCTCCCTATCGGCGATGAGGGCCAATGCCGCCTTCGACGCTGGGTCGAATCGGAATGTGGTCGGCTGATTTTTGGGATTCTTGGTCGGCATGGCTTCGTCGTGCACTACACCCGAGCTACATTACCAGCCTATTCCCCAAAGTCAATAGCTCTTCAGCGATTTCATGCGTTTTAGGTCCACGAAAACCACCTTGGCTTATCCGGCGGCCTAAGTGAATCCGTGGGAAGCCGTCGCGTCGGTTCGGCCGCAACTTCACCTTCCTGGCTTCGCCTCGTATGCGGCGACCCACTCGGCGTGCTCCTTCAACGCCTTATGCTGATGCTCGATGCCGAGCATGTAACGGGCCATGGACTCGGCGCGCTCGATCGGACTGTTGCGCATCGCCCCCCCCCCCGATGACGATGTCGCGGCTCGGCATGGTTTGGCGCTTTGAGAGAGAGAGATCGTTTGCCAACACTACAGCGTGTCCGTGCGATTTTTGATTGAACGCGGTGGCGAAACATTCGGGGTCTTGCTGGCGCGAGCAATCTGGCTGGACTCGTGGATCGCTAGCAGCCGAGCCGGCGCGGGAGCGATGACTTCGTAAGACATGTCCGCCCTCTTGAATCCTCTCGGTGAGCATGCACCGAACTTCGCTGCCAGAGACACCAACCACTCGCCCTGGCCATCCTCGCGGCCTGCTGGGTAGAACGAGACCTTCACTGTGAAGTCGCCGCTGTTGATCTGCCGTCGCATGGCGGCCGCGGAGGAGGAGACACGCTTTTCAGTCTCGGCGCCGCAGTCCAAATAACTGACGCCGGCCAGCTTTTTGCAGCAGATGAACTCCTCACCATGCTTGACGAGAAGGAGCGCAATTTCTTTGGCAGGCAGAGTGAGCGCATTCATCAAAGCCTCGCGTTTTTACGAAAAGCGACCGTCGCGGCGGCCGCATGTCCAAATTTGATGACGAGACGCCCTCGCAGCATTTTCCGTCCCGCTCTTGAACGCGCCGCATTGCGAGCTCGGCCAAGCCGATCCCGTGTTTTCTCGCGATGGCGGCGATCAAAATGGTTGGGGCCAACTGGACCGCCATGCCCACGCTCAGCGGGCAAGCTCTCGATCACTCGGCAGTCGGTCAAATGGAACCCGCGCGGCGGGCATCCGACGCCTCCATTTCGGAGAGCGAGGATTCCAAAGCGAATTTTGTTTTCAGCGCATCGAGCCCGGCGTCGGTCAAGAATGGAGCCAGCCGAGCATGCCAGCCCGGCCCAGGCCCAACCTCGCGACGCACAAGCTCCATAAAAGCTTTCATCTCGGCGCCTTCGTCGTCCCAAGTGAATTCCGCACTTTTCGAGCCGTAAGTCTTGTCGAACGGGTTGCCGCCCTCGCACAAGCATTTGATCGCCTCCTCAATCCCAAAGACGTAGCCTACATACCTTCCGGCGATGAACGAAGCTTCCCAGTCTTTTTGCTTAGACAGCAGAGGATCGGTGAGTGAGGGAAGATCCGTTGCGGCGCCATTGGCTTGGGCCTCATGGAATTTCTCGACCAGCTGCCTGACCCTGGCGTCCACCGAAAACTGGATCTCGAAACCGGTAACTCGGCGCTCGCCTTGCCAAATCGGGCCGAAGCTAAGTTTCCAACGGCTCGCGCCACCCCGCCTGGCATCTTCGCATTTCGCATTCTTGATGCGGCCCCACTTCGACCCGATGAGCTTGGCGGCGGCTTTCGCGGTGTCCAGCCCTCGCAGTTTGGTGCCTGGGTCACCCGAAAGCAGTGTCGTGATCCCAGAAAACTCGTAACCTCGCAGAGCCACAAACTCGACAAGCGCGCGACTCCATCGATCGGGGCTCTCCGCCATCGGGGGAAGAGCTTTGAGACCGCGCGAGCGCGCCGCCTCTTCGATCACCAGCGACACTGGACGCGCCCCACGACTCTTCGCCAAATCACGCAACCTAGTCGCCCCGTCAATCCAAAAGGCGTCATAGTCCGCCTTGGCTTTTAGCGCGCCCATCGCCGCCTCCGCGTCCCCTTCTACGATCGACTTCGCTAGGGCCAAAGTGGCCAGTTCTTTCGCGCTCGCCTTTTTGTTCATCCGTCCGCCTTGTTTTGGTGTGTCTGAGCTCGTTCGCTGCCCCCGTGCAAGCAGCACGATCCAACTGGCGCCCGTCAACAGCGCGAACGTAGGCGCGCAGGGTCGACAATGCGCACCGCATATAAACAAGTCCGTGCAATCCCGATGACAAACTATAAACCAAAAAGTTCATATTTAAGCAGCGACGCTCCTCCTTGGCGGCGCAAGCGCGCGGTTTATAATCGGCGAACCATCAGCACAATGAAGCCTTCATGAAATTCATCGCCCTGGCGCGCAAGTTCATCGAGTGGAGCAGCGAAGCGCAACCCGACCCGGAACCTTGGCAACAAGTCGGCGCCGCTGGGGGCTGGCTGACCTGGGACCAAATTTTGCAGTCGAAACGAACCGTGATTTTGGCCGAAGGCGGGTCCGGCAAATCGACCGAGTTCACCGAGCGCGACCGCGCTCTCAACGCGCAAGGAAAATTCAGTTTCCATTTGACCGTCAAGAAAGTTGGCTCGGGAGGCTTTGAGAACTCGCTCCCGCCCAGGCAGCGCTTGCGGTTCGCGCAGTGGCGCGCTTCGGATGAGCCGGCATGGATTTTTGTCGACTCTGTCGACGAAGCCAAAAACGCTGGCGTTCCCTTAGCGGACGCGCTCGTCCATATCGCCGACGCCATTGAAGGCGCAGAGGCGCGCGCGCACGTCATCTTCTCGGGAAGGCCCACCGACTGGGAGTATCGACATGACTTGGATGCCGTCATGGCGTTGTTGCCGCCGCCCGCGCCCCCCTCGGCGCCCGAGGCGATCGACTTCGATCAGCTCGTGATCAACGCGATCGAGCGGGAGCGAAAGCAGCCCGCCCCTCCCGAGAGCGCGGCGCTCATTGCCATCATGGCGCCGCTAGACAACCCTCAGGTTGAAGCGTTCGCTCGCGCGAAGGAAATCGATAACGTTTCCGAGTTTCTCAAAGGCTTGGAGGATGCCCACTTGTGGCCCTTCGCTCGCCGCCCATCCGACTTGGACTGGCTTTCGAAGTATTGGCGAGGGCATGGCAAGTTCGCCAGCTTTGAGCGAATGTTGAAGGCGAACCTGAACGAACGGTTGACCGAGGCGGACCCTGCCCGCGCGCGAGGCTCTCGCCTGGACCTTGACAGCGCCATGCGGGCGTTGGAGCGCGTCGGAGCGGCCATGGTTTTGGGCCGCAAGCGGGATGTAGAAATCGACGACAGTGGAAATGGGGGAGTGCCCAGCGATGGACTGCGCTTGGGCGACGCGCTCTCGGACGTCGCACCTGCTTTGCAAAAAGAGTTGCTGAGCGCCGCGATTTTCATTCCGGCTTCGGCTGGCTTGGCCCGTCTGCAAAACGACAACGATGGAATCGTCAGATCCTACTTGGCCGCCCGATGGCTGCGGCGCATGTTGAAGCAAAACTGCCCGTGGAGCGCCGCGCGCGACCTGCTGTTTGCGCAAACCTACGGCGTGCCCACCGTGAAGCCTTCGATGGCGGCCGTCGCGGCTTGGCTCGCGATTTGGGAACCGCGCGCAGCCGAAGAGCTTATCAAGCGCCAACCCTTTGCTCTTATCGAGCATGGAGATCCTTCGAGCTTGCCGGTGTCGGCGCGGCGTTCAGCCCTGCGCGCCATCTTCGCCATCCTGGGCGGTGAGTCGCCGATTGCATTCTTGCATCATGAAGGCCTGATGCGGTTTGCGACCTTGGACATGCAGGAAGATATCAAAGAGCTTTGGGCCGAGCTTGAACACTCTTCGGAGTCCGAGACTCAACGCCAGTTCCTGTTGCGGCTTATCGCCGAAGGTAGGTTGCGCGATTGCGCGCTCATCGCGTTCGAAGCTGGCGTGGCCGCTCGCGCCGACCCCATCACGCGCGCGCTTGCCGTCCGCGCCATCGCCGAGGCGGGCGACGATGCCCTGCGCGCCAGCTATGGGGAATTTTTGCGCCGCGAAGCCCACGCGCTCGACCCAGATTTGGTCTGGAGCGCGTTTCGTCTTCTGTTCCCAGTGGCCTTGACGGTGGACGATCTCTTGGCCTTCCTGCCCCAGCTGAGCGACGACGAGCGAGTGGCCGGCCAAGGCCTCGATTTTTATGGCCCACGACTGGCTCAGCGAATCAACGACCTTTCAGGAGCCAAGAAGCTTCTTCTCGCTCTGTTTGCGAGACTTCCGCAAACGGCCCAGGCCGTCGCGTCCGTGGACCACGAGAGCATGGCGCACTTGACGCCGACGATCGCTACCCTAGCCATGCGGGTGTTGGACTTGGACAGCGCGCTGGAGCCCGACGTCTCGGCCATCGACGCCTCGCTGCGGCTGACTGCTCTCACTTGGCGGCATGGATGGCGGGAGGAAGCTTTGACGACGCTGGCCGAGCGGCTGCGTTCGACTCCTGAGCGCCGCCGCGCCACGATCTGGCGTCTATGCGAAACGCATTTGACGCTTGAGGCTGCGTTGGCCGAACCCCTGAGCGACCTGCGCCAGCTTCATGTGGCTAGATTCGATCCCGGCGTTGGCTTGGCCGATCTGGATTGGCTCACGCGTGACATCCAGTCGCGTTTGCACTCCAACGAGAAATTGCTAGCAGTCCATTTAGCGATGTCGGTTTGGTTTCAAAATAACAAACCCGACTGGGCTCTTCATGACATATTGAATGCGGCCGGCTCATCGGGCGAACTCGTGAGCGCCATTGAAACCTGGGTCGAGCCGCCGCCGCCCTCACCTGAGCAGCTTCGAATGGAAGAAAGCCATGCGCGTTACGAGGCCGAGAGCCGCGAGCGCGAAGCGGAGCGCAAGGCCTCCTGGGTTTCTTTTGCCGCGCGCGTTCGCGACGACCCGGCGCAGCTCGACTCGCCGCGTCCACCCGACGAGAAAGGAGTCGACTCCAACCTTTACCACATCTGGCAACTGCTCGATGGGCTCAGCCGCAACTCGCAGGGCCGGTCAATGTCTGACGTGAAGTTGCTGGAGCCGATTTTTGGACCCCGAGCTCTGTCCAATATTCAACGCGCCTTCATTCGCTACTGGCGACTTGGAGCGCCAAAGTTGCGATGCGAGCGTCAACCCGAGGACTTCAACGCCGTGACCGCCATGGAGCTCATCGGCCTGGTCGGCGTCTCGATAGAAGCGGCGAGCGATCCCACCTGGCCTCGCGGACTCACGGACAACGAGGCCGCGCTGGCGACGATTTACGCCACGTTAGAATTCAACCGCTTTCCGAAGTGGTTTAATGCGTTAGCGCGGCGCGCGCCGGGACCGGTCCGCGCCACGCTGCGGCGCGCGTTCGCCGGCGAATTGAGCCAAGCATTTGTCGGCGATCGTCGCGAAGTTTTGGAGCGCATCGCGAGCTCGTCTGACGAGATCGCCGCGCTGGTCGCTGACGATTTGATCTCCATTCTTCATGCGCCAATTCCACCAGCTTTGGACCTGTTGCGCCTCGCTCTGCGCATCGTCCGCCGCGGCGCCTCCGATCAGCTATCGCTCCTCGCACTCGTTCTGTCGAAGGCTTGCGAATCCGGCGAGCCCGACCGCCTGGCCGCTTATCTCGCGTGCGCGTTCGCCATCAACGGCGACGCCGCCACCGACGCGCTGGTTGAGATTTCTCGCCAACTGAGTTCGGCTGACCAAGCCCGACTCGGACTCTCCCTGATTCCCTCCATTGTCGGCACCGATTGGGACTTCGGCCGTGAGAACGATCGAGAGCCTGCGCTGTCCACCGAGAGCTTGGCGAAGCTGACGCGTTTCGCGTTCCAAGCGGTGCATCCTGCCGAGGACAACGACAGGTCAAATGGCGGGGTCTACTCACCCGACATTCGGGACAATGCTCAAAGCGCGTGCTCGGCGTTGTTGAAGCGGCTAGCGGCGACGCCGGGAGCGGCCACGTTCCACGCGCTGCGTCAATTGGCAGCTGATCGTGAATTCCCGGTTCGCAAAAACTGGCTGCATGAGCTTGGCCAGACTCGCGCCGAAGAGGATTCCGAAAGCGCTCCCTGGACGGCGCGCGACGTCAAAGCTTTCGAGGATGATTTCGACACGATTCCACGAAGCTCCCAGGACCTGCAACGCGTCGCGATGGGTCGCATTGAGGATTTGCAGCATCGCCTGCTTCACGCGGATTTTGGTTTGGGTGTCCAGTTCAAAGCCTTAAAGAGCGAGGTTGAGGTGCAGCGTTGGGTGGCCGGCGAGCTGCAAGCAAAACAAGGACGCAGTTTCACACTGGAGCGAGAGGCGCATGTGGCCGAAGAGAAGGAGCCCGATATCCGCCTCAGCAGCAAGGGCAGCGACGCGCGTCTGCCAATCGAAATCAAGGTGGCTGAGAGCTGGAGCTTGGGAGACCTTGAAAAAGCCTTGACCGTTCAATTGATGGGCAGATACCTTCGCGACAGAAACGCGCGGTGGGGGATTCTTCTCTTGGTCCACCAGAATAAGCCCAAGTTGGGATGGAAAGGCGGGCCAGGACAGTTTTTGACGTTTGACGAAACCGTCGCGCGCGTGCGGGCGCTGGCAGCGGCTATCTCCGCATTGGATAGCTCTGGGGCGCAAATGCAGGTAGGGGTAATCGATGTGTCGGCAGTCGAACTGGCGCGCCGCAAGAGCAAGACTTAGTCCTAAGCTTTCGTCCGCCGAAGGTTGTTCGCAGGGTGAGCCAGTTTGGCTCACCATGGCTTACCTATTGCAGGCTCATTAAATAAAAGCTGTGGGGCCAACCCGAGTCATTAACGCGTTGAGTTTAGGGAAACGACACTGTGAGTTGAGCGAATCGCGTAAGCGCAGGCGCGAATCAAGCTCCCATGGTGCGCTTGCTGGGCACTGGCGATACCTCAGGCTCAGCGGCAACGAACATCCTCAAGGGGAACAAATAACTTTCGCCAGACTCGTCTACGATCCGCACACGCCCGCGCTGCTCCGCTTTCCTGTCTGGAATCGATTCATATTCTTGGCCCACCTCAAGGGAAAAGCTATAGCCTTGATTGGCAATGCACTTTAACTTTGTCATAAATATTCCTTGATCTTCATCTCCACTTTGCCGATACCATGGGCTTCATACCAATGTATCTCTGCCAACGCTGGGGCGCAACCTTGCTCTCTGATGAGCGCCTGCCCTTTCTTCTTCTTCCAGTTCTTTCCGGAGTAAAACTTCTTTAGACGAACGAGACACCGAATGCCGCCACCTTCGGCAATGGTCTCGATGTTGGTGATCGGGCCCACCACTTCGAAGTCTGACAAATTTCACTCGCTTTCCAAAGCAAAACACACACACAGCGCGGCGCATCGTCGGCATGCAGATCCGAAACACTTTCGGCGCGAGGGCGAACGCGCTCTCTGCCAAGTCGTGCGGCGATCGTTAGCGCTCCATTAGGCCACCAGCGCGCTGAGCTACCTCCCGCAGCAAAATTTCAGCGCGCGCCGGTTTGACAAGGTGGGCGTCGAATCCCGTGGCCGCCGACCACTCGCGGGCCTTGGCGTTTCCCCACGCGGTAAGGGCCACGATGCGAGTCCCAGAGAAGCGGCCCGAGCGGCGCAGCGCCGACGCGACCTGATATCCATCCATGCCTGGCATGCCAATATCCAGGAATACCACTTCGGGAACCAATCGATCGGCCACCGCCAGGGCATCGGCGCCGCTGCACGCAAAGAACACTTCGTGGCCTTCCAAGGCCAACAGTTGCGCGACGAGCTCCGCCGCGTCGGGGTTGTCGTCGACGACTAGGATGCGGCGAGAAGGACGTTGTTGGCCCATGGTTCACCTCTTCTGGATCGAACAGCTTGGCGTTGTTCAGCGGCGGCCTCGATTCCATTATGCCTCAACCCATGGGCGCCTCCCGGGCGTTCGCTTCAATTGAAGCGAGGTAAAGAAAGTGGATCAATTGTGCGGCCTCCACGCCACAAGTCGGGGCGACCGAGAGCGCCAAGGGAGTAGAATTGCGCGCTCAACAGAGAGCGCTGGATCGCCTACTCTCGCTCCAAGGCTTCTTATTAAGCGGCAACGCAGGCTGCTAGCTTGCCGGAACTATTCTCACCTGAATGAACATGAACTTGGCCACCGATCAAAATCTCGCCGACGACGGTTTGTCCGACACTGGACGCAAATTCGTCGCGCTGAGAGATTCGACCATCGCTCGCTGGGAGCGCGAAATCCGCTCGCGCATCGATGGCGCCGACGAGCTTCGCAGCCCCGTGCTCACCAACACGATCCCGGCCTTTTTCGACAATATTGCCGAGGCGCTCAGCCCAGGCCACAACCGCCGCGACGCGACGAGCAACACCAACGCGGCGGCCGTCCACGGTGGCGAACGCGCGCGCATGACGTCGTTCAGCCCAGACCAAGTTATCCACGAGTATCAGATTTTGCGCGAATCAATCGCGGCAGAGGCTTCGGGCAAGATCGATTTGACGGCGAGCGACTGGGCGATCATCGACCGCTCGATCAACCGCGCGGTGCGCGAGGCTGTGCGCGAGTTCGTCTCCATTCAAGACGACTTGCGCCGCAAGCTCGCTGCCGCCTTGTCGCATGACATGCGCACCCCGTTGGCGGTGATCCTCAATGGCGCCGAGGTCGTTCAAATGGCGCCGGACTTGGCCATGGCCCAGCGGGCGGCTGCGAAGATCTCGAACAACGCCATCCGACTTAAAGACATGATGGAAGAGCTTCTCGACGCCCTGACCTCGAAAGGCGGCGATCAACTCCCGATGACCCTCTCATCATTCGACATCGTCGACTTGGTGGACGATGTCGCCGTTTCGTATGGCCAGCCGGGCGGAATGAAACTTGACACTTCGTTGGAGCCTGTTGAGGGGTTCTGGTGCCGCGGGTCACTGCGGCGAGCTTTGGAAAACCTGATCAACAACGCCTCGAAATATGGCGACGGCTCGAAAGTGCGCGTCGCGGCGACCCAAACGCGTGGGAGATTGATGCTTTCCGTGCGCAACACCGGTGAGCCGATCCCCAAAGAACGCCACGGCGCGATCTTTGATTATTTGACCCGTGAACGCGCGGATGCGACCGTCGGCTGGGGCGTGGGGCTGCCCTTCGTCAAGCGCGTCGCCGAAAGCCACGGCGGCAGCGTCGCTGTAGACAGCTCGCTTGAAACAGGCACCACCTTCCTGATCGACATCCCCGTCGATTGCCGCCCTTATGTGGTTCCGTCCAGCAGCTCGACAGATCGCGCAGACTGACGACGCACACGCAAGCGCGTTGTGTGGAATCCCGCGATAGGGCTCATCGCCGGGTTTAATTCAAGCTCACTCTCCACCCGCCATCCGATGCGATGGCGTGGCGTTGGGTCGCCACGACAATCTGCATGGACCCAGCTCACTTGGCAGCGCGGACCAAGATAGCCTCGTTAAGCAAGCTCTCGATCTTAGCCGGCTTCACTAAATGAGCGTCAAAGCCACATTCGACGACGCGCGCGCGCGACTCGGCGTCGCCCCAAGCTGTCAGCGCGACTATTCGCACGGCGACCAGCGAAGGATTGCGCCTTAACTCGATGGCCACTTGGTAGCCATCCATTCCGGGCATTCCAATGTCCAGAAACACCACGTCCGGCAGAAAATTGGCGGCCGCAGCCAAGCCCTCGCGGCCGCCGTGGGCCACCTCCACGACATGCCCTTCCATGGCCATGATCGCGCCAAGTAGGTCCGCGGCGTCGGCGTTGTCGTCGATGACCAAAATTCGCCGGACATTCAATCGTTGATCCGCCAACAAAGCTCCAACGCTCATCATTTGTGAATTATTATGGAAATTAACTTCACACTATAGCATTAGGAGAAACATCCTGCTTCTATATCCCAATCCTCATCCGTGGCGTGAATCCAACATTGACAAGGGGGCGTGGTTCCTCGCGTATGATTTTAACGAAAGAAATAATTATCGAAGTGAGATCGCAAAGGCTCGATTCGTATTAAGATCCAGGCAAGATATTCGATCGTTCAAGGACCCGTCTCATGGGCTTGAACGCGCTCCGATGGCGCCTCGTTGGCACCACTGGACGTCTATCCGTCAATCCTCTCGCGATTAGCAGCAGTCCTCATCCACTGGATCGGAACCGCCATGCCGCTTGAACCACGCCTCGAAGCGATGGGGCTTTCGCCAAACGGAGAGAAGCTCTTGGCCCATGGCGAAGAAATCGCCTCGAAGTGGGAGCTTGTGGCCAGATCGCGGATCGTCGGCGCCGACGCCCTGTCCAGCCAAGCCTTGACCTTCATGCTGCCCGCGTTGCTCGTCGACATCGCCGAAGCCCTGACCCCTGATTTTTCCAAACCATTTCGAGACCGCGCCGACATCGCGGCATCCCACGGCGCGGAGCGAGCCCGATGCGCCAATTATGGACCGGAGCAGATCGCGCAGGAATATCAGTTCGCGCGCGAGACGATCAGCGAATTCGCCGCCGCCCACCTCGACTTGACGGCGGAAGATCGCGTGGCCATCGACCGCCTGATCGATTTGGCCCTGTGCGATTCACTGCACGCGTTCGCCTTCACCCAGGAAGAATTGCGGCGCAGGCTGGCGGCCTCGATCTCACATGATATGCGCACGCCGCTGGCGGTGGTGCTCAACGGCGCTCAACTGGTCCAACGTTCTTGCCGACCCGACCAGGCCAAGCGGTGGGCAGAAAAAATCGCCAACAACGCCGACCGGCTGAAGGAGATGGTGGGCGAACTTCTCGACGCCCTCACCTTCGCTCATGGCGACAAGCTGCCCTTGGAGCTATCTAGCTTTGACATGGCCGATTTGGTGAAGGAGGTTTGCGCCGAGTATCGGCAGATGAGCTCGACGCGCGTCCGGACGCGCTGCGATGCGCTTCCTGGAATCTGGTGCCGCAAGTCGATGCGGCGAGCCTTGGAGAATCTGGTCAACAACGCCGTCAAGTATGGCGACGGTCAAGCGGTGGACATCGAGTCTAAGCGCCGAGGGGAAAGACTAATCTTGTCGGTTCACAACAGCGGAGCGCCCATCCCCGCCGAGCAACAAAACAGGATCTTCGAGTATTTCACGCGTGACGTGACCGCGGCGGCGTCCGTCGGGTGGGGGTTGGGCCTTCCTTTCGTCAAACGCGTCGCCGAGAGCCACGGAGGCTTCGTCGCGGTCGAAAGCTCGGCGGGCCATGGCACCACGTTTATCATCAACGTGCCGATTGACTGCGTGCCCTACGTGTAGGTTGACGACCGAAAGCAGCCACGGCGTCGCGACGAGCGCCAATTTGCGTTCGCGTCGACGGAGCGATAGGGTGGATGGGACGTCCCAGCTCAATGCTGGCCTACCGATGCTCTTCCACCGCGTGGCGACCCATGACCTCCATCACCGCAATCGACATCGTCCAGTTTTTCTGGCCTGAGGAACCTTCCGCTAACGGGGTTGCTCCTCGCGGCGCGTCGCTGGACAAACTGCGCAAGCCTTGGTCCATTCAAGACATTCATGAAGCTGGCGAGGCCGCCCTGATGCGCCACTCCACCAATAGCCATCGAAAGCTCCTCGCGCCTCTTTGGGCGCAACTGGACGATCGGGAATGGCTGGAAAAGATCAAGGCGCGCCACCGCCAAGAGTTCCATGAGCGACGCCTTGGCGCGCCGCTGTCGAATTTCCATCTCGCTATCGCCAGCGGCGATATCGAGAAAATCTACTCGCTCACTGGCGGCGATATCCCTGATTCAGATATCCGCGACGCGCTACTTGTGGCGGCCGTCGAGGGCAACGCGGCGTTGATCGACGCGCTGGCCTCAAATGGGGCGCTTGCTCAATCGACGAACAAGCAGGGCATGACGCCTGCGCACATCGCTGCCGCGGCGGGCAACCGCTCGGGGCTCGGAGCAATCCTGCGATATGGAGCTGATCCCAACGCTGTCGATCTCCAAGGCGCAACGCCGCTGATGCTCGCCATTGGAGCGATGTCGACCGCATGCGCGGAGCTTTTGCTTCCCCTATCCAATCCGAGCGCTCGGGATCTGGACGGTTACGAAGCCAAGAACTACGCGCCAGCATTCCATGCCGACCCCGACGATCCCGGTTTCGAAGACGCAATGCGCTTCTCCCAGTTGCTGCAGAGTTTGGAGGAAGCATCGACGCTTCAAGCGGCATGCGCGGACACCGCATCGGTCAAACCTCGAACGTTATGAAGTCAGCGCGGTGAACGCGAACGCCACCTCAAGGGTGGCGTTCCATCACACATTTTTTTCCTCAGCAGGGCCTTAAAAAGATCGGTGCCGATGGCGAGACGTTGCATCCTTCGATGTTGCAGTTGAAAAACTCCTCGGCTCCCTCCAGGTCCATGCCGTCGCGGCGCATCAGCCGCCGAATGACCGCGCCATGATCATAGACCACGCGAGTATCGCCCTCCACCTCCGCCACGCCCAGGAGGGCGTCGTCGTGCCCGTCGATGAAGACGAGCTTTTCGTCGCCAGAGAAGTCCGAGCAAAAGCGTCGACGGCAGGCGCATGAGCCTTCCAACTCGCCACAGTTCTCGCAGATTGTCTTTTCCATCAAGCGCTCCTCGCGTTGTCGTATTCTTCGACCCATTGTTGGTGCTGCCCGATCGCCGATCGCTGCTTTTCCAAATCAAGCATGTAGCCAGCCATGTGCTCCGCATCCCTGGCGGCTGAGAAGATGGCCATGGGGTCGGCCGCTACCACTTTTAACCAGCTTTGCAGGTAGGCGGCGTGGTTGTCGATGTGCGCCTGAGACACTGGCACACCCGTCTCCGCCGCCATAATCGCTGAGCAGATTTCCGCACGCAGCTCCTCCACCGCATAAGCCTCGTCGCCCCACTTTTTCGACAGCGCTTCCTTGCGGTCCAGGCGCTTCGCATGGAGGGTGCTGTGGGCTCCCTCATGCATGGCGGTCGCGTAGTAGTCGTAGACGCTGTTGAACTTCTTCTTTGGAGGCAGCCGGATCTCGTCGAGATCCGGGATGTAGCATGCCTGCGCGCCTTTGCGGACGACGATCAGTCCGGTTTTCTCCTGCAGGGCCGCTATCACCGAGTCAGCGCGTGCGACGGGGTCGAAGTCCAGCGGCGCCGGCGCTTCGAGCTCCGGAACCCCATCGATCTGCTGAGCATTGAACACGGTGTAGCGCCTGAGCGCGAACGCCCGACGCTGCCCGCCCGCCTCTTGCCCTTGCTCGGCATCGCCGCCGGCCTGCCCTGCCTCCTGGGGACTGAGCTCGACGAGCTTGACGATGGCCGTTCCTTTCTCGCCGCGGCGCACTTGCCATTTGTTGGCCTGGGCTTGCTGGTAAGTCATCCAGCGCGGATCATCCCGCCCGGACATGGCGAGAAGCAGTCGATTAATGCCCCGGTAGCCGTTGCCCGAGGTGGGGTTCGTGGGGCGCAAGGCTTGGGAGTTCCAAGGCTTCTGCCAGGGCGTGTCGCCTCGCTCCATGGCCTCGATCAGTTGCTTGGCGATTTCTGACTTGACGTCCACTCGCGCTGCGACGGTTTCGCTTGCCACTGCCGGGGCGCTCATCGCGCGCCTCGCTGCAACGAGTCGCGATCGTTATTGCCCCCATCAGTCGGGGCCGGTGGAGGCGAGACTTGGCTGGGCCCGCCGCCACCGCCATCATCCTCGCGCAACTTCGCGAAAAGCGCCGACTCGCTGAGCGCGATCCAGTCGGCATCCGAAAAAATGGTTCCGCCATCCAACCGGGACGCTCGCCGTTCTTGGGCGCTCCGAGTCCACAAAGTCCTAAGCCGCGCGAGAATCGCGGAGAGTTTCCTGTTGTCGATGTCTTCATCGAGCGCTTCTTGGGGCGTTTGGCGCCGAAGATGCTCCTTGTCGGAGCCGTCTGCCGCAAACAGAGGATACAGATCATCGCATCCGCAATCCGTCGAACTTCCACACCTCGTGCATCGCTGTTTCTTTTCCATGCGCATCTCCGGTTGATGCGCCCCCATGGGCGCTTCGCGGAATGCTGGCCGTCGTCGTCCTGCGGCGGGGAGCCCGCTAAACGGCGCGTAGGATGCGCGCCGTCGGAGATCTGTGAGGGCCGGCGACGCGCATGGAAGTCAGTGGGTGTCCACGTTAGCCAGCAACGCTTCGATCTCCGCGAGGCTGGGCATGGAGGCCGTGGCTCCATCTTGTCGATGCGGCTCCTCATCCAGGTCGTCGACAAGGTCAAGCAGATCCGCCAGTTCAGCCGCTTGCTCGGCCGACAGCGCATCCCCTCCATTCAGGGGCAGCTCGCTCCCGTCGCTAGACAGGACCGCGCCAACCGAGGCGCCTGCGACGGGCTCGGCGTCGGCCAGCATGGCCACGTTCTCAGACTCTTCCCGGTCCGGGACGGAGGCGTCCAGCGACTGGACATCATCGAAGACAAAGCGGCGTGTCCAAGGCGCTGGGACGTGAGCGCGCCGAGCGTTATCCATGTCAAAGCGCGGCCAGAACAACTCGTAGGCGTTCCCCGCGACACAAAGGGCCAACCGCACGCCCCGCCCGTCCGCGGTCAGGCCCAGACGGGAGGCCAGCTCCGAGGGCTTGTATAGGGCGAGCTCGTCGCGCGAGAATGAGAGCGTTGTCGAGCGGCCCGATCCGGCCCCGACCGACGCCGACACGTTCGCTCGCTCCACTTCGCGAGTGCCCAACGCCTTGCAAAGCTGTTCGGACGTTTCGCCTGGCATCATCTGGCCCAACAAGATCGAACCCGCCATTGACACGATGGCCTTCACCGTCTTGTCCCCATGGATCTCTTCAAGCTGGCCGAGGTCTTGGCAAGCGACAACGCAGCGGACGCCGCGAGAGCGCCCAACATCGAACAGTGGCCGAAGCGGGATCTTCCCCATCTGGGCCGACTCGTCGGCGATGAACCATATTTTGCGACGGGGATCGTCGTCCATCTCGACGCTGTTGACGATCGCGGCCATCACGCCAACGATCCCCTCCAAACAACTTTTAGCCAAGTCTGGATACGCCCCGTGCCCCTGCAAAATGATCTGTTTTCGCTTGTCTCGCCCATGCGTCCATTCCACGAAGCTGACTCGACGCGCTTTGGGGATATTGCCCCAAGCCTGCGCCAAGTCCCGCACCGGCGACATGAACGACGCGAGGTTGATCAGGATGCCTTGCGTCGTCACCGAAGCGCGCTCCACGGCGCGGACAGCCTCCGGATGGTGCTCCTCCATCATCGGCAAAATATCGGTCTGCGGCGCCGACGCGATCTCGTCGAGCTCTTTCCAGCCCCAGTCGTTGCGGCGCGTGGCTTTGAGGTAGACCATGAACCCCACGAGAAGCTGGCGCGCGGCGTTGGACCACATGGGATCTTGCGCTTCTCGGACAAAGGCTGCCGCGAGCCGGCGCATGTCGCCGATGTTGCGCATGTCCTTCGCCACGTCCCACGCGACCGAGCGCGCGTCCCAAGGCGCCAAGATGGCGGGCCGGCCAAACCCCTTTGTGAATTCGCCTTTGGGGTCGAAGATCAGCGCGCGTTCGTTCGCGTTGACGACCTTCGCGATCAGCGGCTTCAACGCGGTCGACTTTCCACTGCCCACGCCTCCGACGACGAGCATGTGCCGGGTCCACATATCGGCCGGATAGGGAACGTTTGGCGCGACGTCGTGGTCCGGACGAACAGCGGCGCGCTTGGACAGCATCTTGCGCAGCTCGCTCTTGGCCGCCTCGCCTTCGAGTCTGGTCGGCCCGCGAAGCACGGTCAACCCGTCGCGGGGCCGCAGCATCCTCGGGGCCAGCAACGCGGCAGGAAGGCAAGCTGCCAACGCGGCGGCGCAGGCCCGCCATTGCAGCGCGAATTTGGCCGAAGGCCCGAGCCCCGCCAAACCTGAGGCGTAGTCCGAAGCTTCGCGCGCGAATGCCGGCGCGAAGGCTTGATGGATCGCCCAGCGCATCGCCATCCCCGCATGCTCCCGAAGTCCCCCGACGGGCGCTTCGAGCCCCGGCCACGGCCGCCACGAGAGCGCCAGGGCCGCCACTCCCGACACCACCCCCAACGCGACACCGGCAAACGCCCACGATGACACGCCCACGCGCTTTGTCGTTGGCGCCACCAGCGGCATCGCTCCAAGGTCGCGCCATGTCTTGTCTCTTCGCTCCATCGCCTCGCCTCCTGCGCGGGCAATGCAGGCGAGACCTTTCAAGCGCCATCGCATTCGCTTCGCCCCGACGGCCGGCGTTTCGCCCCTCCGGTCGGGCCGCCGGGCCGCGGCGGCGTCTGAACCGCCATCTGAGCAAAGCCCACATCACATCAACTTTGGAATGCACAATGACCCAACACGCCACGCCGCAGGACATCATGGACGCCTTCGCCAATCTCTCCGATCGGGAGCGGCGCGTCATCCATGCGATCGCCCGCAAGCATCTGGGCGGCACCCGCTTTTCCGAGCCGCTCGACCTGGTCCACGAAGCGCTTTATCTCGCGGTCGAGGGCCGGCGCAACTGGCCTTTGGGTTTGGACTTCGCGATCTTTCTCGCGATGACGATGCGCAGCGTCGCCTATGCCGACCGCACCGTCAGCGAGAACGCGATGGCCGTCAGGGCGCCGGTTGAAGATATTTTGGAATGGACGACTGGGGACCATGCCTCGCACGCCTCTGCCGAAGACTGCGCCGCGCAGGCGCAGGACTTCCAGATCGCTTGGAGCAAAGTGGCGTCGGCGCGGGGACGCTTGGCCGAGCGCGATCCGATCGCCGCGCGCGTGCTCGATGGCTTCGTGGCCGAGGCACCGGCCGCGGAGCTGCGCCGAGAGCTCGGGCTGTGCGCGGCCCAGTTGGACGCGGCGAGAAAAAGGGTCTTGCGCGCGCTGCGGAATACAGCGAGACTTTGACGCCGACGGGGCGTTCAAAAAGGCGCAGCCTTCGCTACCGCCGGCGCTCGGAGCCTGCGCCCATGAAAAACAAAGCGAAGCGAAACAGCGAGAACAAATCCATCGACGACCATCCTCTCCCGGTGGAGGAGTTCGCTCGCTTGGTCGAAGGCCTCGACGCTTCTGATATCGAAGCGGCTTGCGTCCGAGACGGAGCGGCCCCTGGTGGCGTTCCCCCTGCCTGGAACAGCGACGCGCTCATGACGGCGCTTGATCAGCGGGCGGCCGAAGTCCGCGCCAGCGATCAAGCATCCCGTTCGGAATGGGGCGTATGCCCAAGCGAGCCAGTCGGTCAAACCTGCGAATCGCCCCGTCGCTTGGTCATCGCCCGTGGGCGCGAGCTAGCGTCGCTGGGCATCGAGGACGGCGCGACGTTGGAGGCTCACATGGATTTGATCCCGAGCGAAGGCGATCTTGTCATCGCCGAGATCGCAGGCCTTGGCCGATTTCTCCGTTGTTTGCGCCTCATCGGCGGCGCCATCGTGCTCTGCTCCAATCACCCGGAGCGGCCCGCGATTGTTTTGGACAGTTGCAGGCCCTATTGGGTCAAAGTGGTCACGCTGCTTCCGCGGCGCGAGTAGACGCTAAGCCGAATCGGTTCAATCGGAGCTCGGCGCCAGCGTCTTGAACATGCGGCTGCGGTCGCCTGTCAACGGCGAGGCGTAAGTCCCTTCAAATTCCAACGCGGCAAGGACGAATCGGACCACCAGCTCGCGCGCGAGGCGGACATGCGCCATCATGTCCTCGTTCGGGTCCTTCGGCAGATACTGGCCACGATGGACGACGTGGTCGCGAGCGCGCTTGGCGGCGCCAAGCGCATCATCGGAGATCTCGTCCATGGGGACGCCCCAGCGTTTAGCGAGAATGTGGATTTTGTCCTTCAATGGCCGACGGTTGATATCTTCCAGTTTGTCTCGCATCGTCGCCAACTCCGCTTCGATGTCCTCGCCGGGAACGCCCAGCCCCTCCAGCGACCGCTTTGCCGCATCCAACATGGCGGCACGCAATGCCTTGGCTTGCTTGTCTTTGCGTAGCTCCATATCGGTTCGGGATAGATTGTTGGTCAAAAGGTGCTCCAATACGGTCATCGCCGAAGTTAACTTTGCCTCGCGGTAGCCATGCTGCATGGTGAACCACTCGATAGCGATGTTGATGCTCTTCGCCCGCGGCTTCTCGTCGAAGTGGGACGAAACCGCACGGCGAAAAATCGTCTCATAGTTGAAAGGCGTAAAAATGTTCATCGGCTGGTTATCATCGTCGTCACTTCGATATCGAGCCACGACTTCAATCCGCCCGTCCCAAACGGTTTCCACCAAAGGGGCATGCACTTGGGCACTGCGGGCGAAAGATAAGATGGCGCGCACATGCTTGAACAAGCTTTCAACGTCCTCTCGCCAGGGAGCAAAATCAGCGTTCGGAGGCGGTCCATCGATCACGAGCGCGCCTGCCACGTGATTTTTTTCCGATGTAGTCACGATCATGGGACCGGACAGCTCAACCGTTCCAAGGCGGCAGGTCGCGGAGATTGGCCTGATGCAATCGAAGCCTCTCAATAGGAAACGCACTCCCGCCCTCGCGTTCGGATCTGCTCGGGAGACAAGTTTGCATTTCGTGCACAACAGCTTTGGCTGCATGGTCGCAGGCGCGCTGTCCGAGAACGAGCTGCTTAACCTGAGGATGATGACCGAGTCGCTGTGAAAGGTCATTCCGTCACGGGTTTGGCCTGTCAGCGTGAAGTTCGCAAAACGTCGCGTCGCTTCTTGCCCGTCGGACGCGGCGCTGATGAACTTTGTCGACTCTTCGTAAGGCAACTTGTCCAGCTTCACTTCGGGCGCGCCCTTTTTTGTTATCGCCACCGAAAACCGCACGCTGCGGCTTTGACCTTCGAATTCGATCGTCCCCGCGAACTTCTTTGGTGCCATATGCCATCGTTTCACGCGCGGTTCCCATTGATCTCAATGATAAGCATTGTAGTTTAGGTCGCAAACGCGGCTCTCCGGCCGCCTGTTTCAAGCACTTACGGCCTGCGTCGTCAACGTCGGGGTAGATTAATGCCGATCGACCACGACATGGCAGCGTCCAGTTTTTTGTAGGCCGCAAGATCGGTTGGCGCTTCGACAGCGCGCCGCACTCCCTATGAACCCTGATGAGTTGGCGCAACTGTGCGCGGCGCGGCGCGTCGCAAAATCGAGAAGAAATCGTTGCTAAAATTAATTTTGCTGGACCCGAGCTCGGCTTGTGCTATGCTTCCGGACTCACTTTTTTTTCGGCGCCTTGACCTCCGGTCGAATACTAGAATATTTTTAGTGCGCCCCCCTCCGTATGTGATAAAAGATCATATACGTAAAGTGCTTTCGCAAATGTTGAGCAATGCACCACAAAAGGAGTATTGACAATGGCCAAAGAATTGCAGATGACGACTTTAGGACTGATGACGCACAGCGCTCACGCTGCTGCTCAATGCTTAATGAATGACATGCCGATCACCGTAGCGCCCTCGTCGAGCAAATCGCCGACTGTGGCTCCGGCTCCGCGCGAACTGACCGATGTCGAGGTTCAGTCGATGTGGGCAAAGCATCCTGGCGTTTCTTTCTCCGATTTTCTCTAAGGCGCAGATAGCATGACGTTTGCGTCGATGCCCTCCAAGTGGTCGATCGCCTCGTGCCTGTTTCCCCGCGAGGAAAATCCGACCCTTCCTGGTCCTGGTCCTCATCCAGTTCTCATCGCGGGTGTCATTCCCGAAAAGAGGTTGGTTCTGGCTGCGTATGGGAGTGGGCAGACCAATGTGACGCTGGCGCGAGCGTTGGAGCCATACCAGATTGAGATCACGCAGCGCACCTCGTATCTCAAACTTACTACTCGCTTCGATTTTCGCAAAGCCGTCCCGATCGAGTGGAGTGAAGAGTGGTTCAAGCCAATTGGTCACAACGTGCCCATCATCATGGGCACGTTGGATCGCGCTCAGATTATTCAAGCTAGCAGGGCAATGAAAGAGTGGAACGACCGACTCACGGCTGGCGCCGCCCCATGGGGAGCCGCGCAAATTGCTGTCGCACCGGCACACACGGCAATACCTCAGAAAGCTTCGCCAGTGATCGTCGTTCGACAGCGGCGCAACTACTCAGCGCCTGGCAAAAGTGAAGAGTAGACTGAACAAGATCAAGCGAGTTAGGGCTGGCTTACTCCTTGGCTCATAGAGCTGTAGTGACGAATATCAGTCGTGCGAGCAGATAAAAAAAAGGCGTCCACAGGGACGCCATTTTTATCTGCTCGGTTGTTTACGTCGACGGCTAGAAGGGTCGATGCCCATCGAGCGCATGGCGTCGTCTGCAGCCTTGTGGACCGCCGCGTCGACCTCCGCCTTTGACAGCGCTCGGCCCTCCCCTCCGTCGCCCTCTTGATCGTCCCCGGCCAGCTCGCGCCATGGCTTGGCCCCGAAGGCCGGCACGACGCCGCGTCCCGAGCAGTGCCACTCCACGAGGTCGTCGATGAAGATCTTGGGCGCCGCGTTGAACATTCGGTAGGGAAGGAAGAACCGTCCGCTGCGCATGTGCCCGTAGATCGCCGACGGTGATATTCCCAAAATCCTCGCGAGCTGGCTGACTCCGATGTATTCCGAATCCAGCTTGTATTGAGCGATCAGCTTGGCGCGATAGCGATCCCGTTGCGCCATGCCAGCCACGTTTGGCGTTTCGGACGGATTCTGAACAGGCGAAGCATCCGCTGCGTGCCCGGCTTCCGCCTCCCTCTCCTGCGGATCTACTCCCAGCCCCTTCCCCTGGCTGTGGTCCTGCCCCTGGGCCCGGGCCCGGCCCTGGGTATGGCCGTTATCCAATCGGCGCCTAGCGCGCAGCTTTTCCACATCGAATTCGTGATTCATCGTCCGCCTCCTCGCGATCGCCGCCCATGCGGCGCGCTGGCGTTTGCTCGGCCGGCCATGCGCGGCGCCAGCGCGAGCCTGTCTTGCGGCATCGAATTGGACGCGCGGGCGACCATTGGCCGCGTGTCGGAGGTTCTGGAAAATTTCGGCTCAAAAGCCGAGCTGGGGAGCCTTTAGCAAGCGCGGCCCGGTCAATGGCGCGACGGAGTGGGTC
Source organism: Massilia sp. UYP11 (assembly GCF_050434805.1). Classification (NCBI taxonomy): domain Bacteria; kingdom Pseudomonadati; phylum Pseudomonadota; class Betaproteobacteria; order Burkholderiales; family Oxalobacteraceae; genus Massilia; species Massilia sp. UYP11. The sequence continues at coordinate 164,138 of NZ_JBNDJE010000005.1, read as the reverse complement.
CAGGGCGCGCCGTTTTTCCTGAGCGCTTTCAGGAGATTTGAGAATCGCGACGACGGCTATTGACAAACCGCTTGGCGCTTGAGAAGGGTTAACCCGCCCGAATGCGTAAACCATCGTTTACGCATTCATCGATTGCCAGGAGAACGCGATGGAAACTTCTCAAACCGTCCCCGACGACGACCCGCATGGCTGGCCGAGTGTCTACGAGCCCGACCCTATGCCTGCGGCGCAAGCAACCGCGAAGCCAGCGGTTGGCGCGCCCACAACCCAACGGACCCCAGAACCGTCCCCCGGGGGGCGAGACAACGCGCATGTCCAAGGAGGCGACGAGGATTGGTCCGAAGGCGCCAACACGCCTTTCGAAGCACCCAAGGACGCCGAAGCCAGCGACGCTCTCGCGGCGAGAGGCCTGGGCCAGGGCGACTCGGCCGGCAGACGCGCCTTCGGCAAAATCGCCTCACCCGCCGCGTCCACGATGTCCAAAATTTTGCCTCACGCCGACCACGAGGACATGTTCCCCGCATTCATGTCGAGAAGCGCCCTTTTCGGGGCCTTGCGGCCAAACCTTGGGGATGCCTGCGCGGGACCGCTCAAAGCGGCCGGGGACGTCTCCCTGACGTTCCAGGGCCCACGACTTTCGATGGCGGACAAACGCGTCTGGGAGGCCTTGATCCGGATCGCCAAGCGAGACCGGATCGACGCATCGGAACCTTTCGACGCCCGCCTTTCGGAAGTGGCGCGGTTGGCGGGTTACGGTCAAGGCCAATCCCGACCGGCCTGGGCCTCGATCGAACGGCTTGCGCGCTCGAAGCTCGACGCGACGGTCTACGGCGCGAAGGCCAACGGCTGGCTGGTGATGTCCAGTGAGCGACGCGGGCGAATCGCAAGGGTCCGATTCGATCCGGCGTTCATCCGGCCCGCCCTGTCCCTGACGATGCAAGCGTCGATGGCCGGCGCGGTGGGCGATGGCCCGCGCTCGTTGCTCGGGCAATGGCTGCGCGACTACCTGTCCACCCACAAGCCTCCCGCCAGGCCGCTCACCTTGGGCTACCTGCGCGAGCTGAGCGGCTACGTCTCGAAGCCCAAACATTTTGTGGCCGCGCTCGAAGCCGCGATGGGCGAGCTGGCGTCCGTTCGCCCCGACCTGGTCGCGTCTTGGTCGATCGACAAGGGCGAAGCGGTCGGCAACGCGAGCGATCGTTGGACCCTGCTTGCGATCCGTGGTCCCGCGATGCCCGTGGTGAAGCACCCGCCCAAAACGGCCCCGGCCGAGGTGCCTGCAGCCACGACTGCAACGAAACGACGGGGCGGACCAAGCCTGTGATTTCAAGTCGTCTTGGCCGGCAATGCTCGCGCTTATGCCTGTTTAAAATTTAGCATTTTGCGAGATCGATAGCTGAACTTATGAAAGCCTTCCTCGACGAGGATGGGCCGCCCAAACACGCATACCCGATTATTCATTTGCTCCAACCCGCGTTGAGTTGGCCGACTCTCCTATGAAGTCATCGTTTTCGTCCGATCGGCCGATCAAGTCGAAATTGCCAGCGCTTCACTGCGAAGTGTCGACGAGTCGGCAATCCAAACGCCGAGGCATGGAAGCGAACATTCAAATGTCTGAGCACAGACACCAGGACAGCCTCGCGCTCGCCTGTTTTTTGCGTCGTTCCCAGACCGAAAAATCGTGAAGTTTGGACGCCGAAAGAGGCCTCGTTGGCGACCTGCGTCATCGGATGCCCAAGCGCCTCGGATTTGTCCCCGCATGAGAAATCGGCGCCAGAGAACCTGCGTTGAATTGGCCGGAATCGGTGTTGAATTGGCCGCAACCCGCGTTAAGTTGGCCGACTTGTCTCAAAACCCGCGTTGGATTGGCCGCAAACCCGCGTTGAGTTGGCCGATTTCCCTATGAGCCATAGGTTTTAAATAGAACTACAAAACCCATAGGGAAACGCCGCGGCCTGTGATCGGCGCTTTGGCGCCGCCGACGTCCGCCGTGTCGAACAAGCGCGGCGCCAGCGCCGCTAGCTGCCTGACGGCCCAAAAACCCAGCGACTGCGGCAGGCCCTATGGGGCCTCGCCGTAACGGGGCAGCCGCGTTAACGATCGAGGCGCTAGATTGGTCCTGAGCCCGCCTTGCGAGATACGCGTTCGAGTATGATGACGAAAACAGGGCGGAGCGGTCCTGTGGCGCGCAGGCCATGAGGACTGCATCGACAAACACGCGCAAGGAGCACGAATGGATTTTCCATCCACTGATTGTGAACGCCAGGTATTGAAGCGTTTGAAAGTCCAAGGCAGCTTCGCCCTGTCCTTTGGAGTCATGCACTACATTCACGCAGCCTGCCAAGCGGGGTTTCCCTCGTCGATGACAGCCCTTCATTGCGCCCGTCTTCTGGCGTGGCCAAAGATATTCCAAAAATTGCGCGACAAATTTCCTGAACTCGCGGACTCGTCTCTGATCGAAAAAGAGCTTCGAGAGCTGCATTTGAACAAGGGGATAAACTCGAAATTTCTCGAGCGGCTGTCACAATTTCTCGAGGCAGCCGGCGGCCACGAAAAAGAGGTGAGGCTGCTCGAAGAACGAATCAAGCAGCGGACAGAAAGAAGGAAAGTGTGGGACGCGGCCATGGCGGCCAGCGCCGAAGCCCACAATCCACGTTTTGAGCACGAGCTCCTTCTCGACTATGAGGTGTTCAATCTGTCGCTGGAACAAGCTCAACGAGAATTGATGCGCATGGCCGACGCGGAGGACCACGCAAACGGCCAGACCGCATCGATCACCAAGGCAACTCTGACTTAAGCGAACGGTGAGGCCGCCCACTCCATCAACATTTTTTTCTGCGACTCAGGCCAGGAAAACGGCGCGCTGGCAGCCAGCGAGGCCAGCGCGAGCACTGACTGACATTCCCGCCACGGCAACCGGCGCACGATCTCGCCCAAGTCGATAGGGTATTCGTCGCGCAAGCCTCCTAGATTTAACGCGGCGCGAGCGAGCCGAGGGCGAAATTCAGAGCTCTCCAAGCTCTCGAGAAACACGAGCTGTCCAAAACAAAGATCTTCTTTTCGGGGTCGGCTCATCGCGGCGCTCCTATGTCTGCTTGGCCAACATAGCGCAGCGCATCGCCGTTTACAACGAGCAGGCGCGGGCCGTGGACTCACGCTTGCTTCACGATCTGGTCCCTACGGGACGGTGGAAGCAGTTCCACTTGCCTCGGTTTCGTCACTTAAATCCTGCGTTGAATTGGCCGGAATCGGTGTTGAATTGGCCGCAACCGGCGTTGAGTTGGCCGACTTGTCTCAAAACCCGCGTTGAATTGGCCGCAAACCCGCGTTGAGTTGGCCGATTTCCCTATGAGCCATAGGTTTTAAATAGAACTACAAAACCCATAGGGAAACGCCGCGGCCTGTGGTCGGCGCTTTGGCGCCGCCGACGTCCGCCGTGTCCTCGAAGCGCGGCGCGCAGCGCCGCTGGCTGCCTGATGGCCCAAAAAACCCAACGACTGCGGCAGGCCCATGGGCCTCGCCGGAATAGCGACGGCGCCCCGCGCCGCCATGACAGCCTCAGCGAAATCAGTTTGCGGCGTTGAGACCTGGGACGCGACTTTGACATCGACGACTCTTCTGGGTAGCCTGAACCGCTGCTAAACGATTTCGTCCTTCTTTCCTCTTTGCCCGCGCCAACCCATGCCTCTCAAATGCCATCGCGACGACCAACCCCTCATGGCTTTCGACTTCGAGTCCGAGGAAGCGTGGGAGGCGCTGCGCCGCGAGAACGCGCGGGAGAAGAACCTCCGGATGCCGTGCTGCGGCGCCGGCGTCACGCTTCGAACCAGCGCGCTGGGGACCAAGCACTTCGCGCATGCGCGCCGCGGCCCTTGCGCGACGGCGCCGGAATCGGCCGAGCACTTGCTTGCGAAGCGAACGATCGTCGAGGGCGTTCGTCAGACGGACTGGGAGGCGGTCGCCGAGCACGCCGGATGCTCACAGGACGGCGAGCCTTGGATCGCGGACGTTCTCGCTACCAATGAGCATCGCCAAGTGGCCTTCGAGGTCCAATGGAGCCGGCAGGAGAACCCGGAGACAAGGCGCAGGCATCAGCGCTACGCGGCCTCGAGCGTGCGCGCGCTATGGTTCTTCCGCCAACATGCCTTCCCGATCGAGAAGGAGGTCCCCGCGTTCCGCCTGGTCTTCGATGAGGAAGCGTCGCGCTTCATGGCCCAGTTGCCCTCCCCGTCCCACAACGAGTGGATGAGCGCCAAGGACAAGGACGAGCCGCGCTATTGGCGCCAATCCGTCGAGCTCTCGCGCTTCGTCGAAGGCGCGCTGACTGGACGCCTGCGCTTCGCCCCGGCGCTTGGGCAGACGATGCCCGTCGAGGTCCTCACTGAAACGACCGTTTGCTGGAAGTGCAAAGAGGACACGCGCCTCGTCCTGGGCCTCACGTTCGCCGCCAGCCGCGTCCTGCCGGGATGCGCCGACATCGAACTCAACCTCCATTCGTTCGGGGACAACTTGAAAGATGGCGCCAGCGTCGTCGCCCGCATTCTTCCGGCCTCTTTGTTGAAGTCCCATGGTATCGGCGAACTGCGCCCGCGCCACAGCCGCACCGAGGGCGGCTCCTACCTCTCCAACGGCTGCGTCCGCTGCGACGCCCTGCAGGGGCGCTTCTTTGAGCATGAGCATGGCTATGATTTGGAGAAGACGCTCGAAGTCGAGGCTCGCTTCGAGCCCGAGTGGGGCCCGCTCATGGAAGACGCCGCGAGCGACATCTATCGCTGGTGGTTCGACGAGCGCGCCTGATGATTTGGTCCGGGACGAGCGGAAAAAACGACGCTTTTCGTGCCGCTCGTCGGCCAGTTTAACCGCGCGAAACGCAGCGCGTTTTCCGCAGAATGCTCGTTCTGCCAAGTAAAAAAAATCAAAAGCACATATATAGCATCATATAAAATAAAGTTATGACAGCCATAACATTAATTTTCCTATAAATTCCTCGAATAAGTCAACACACTCCTCCACCATGAATGCGAGTGCGCTTGATAGCTCTGTTCAGATAAGTAAAAAAACTAAGCCTTGTGCTAGCAGACCGTTAGCGCTTTCATTGTATTCGAGTTGGAATACGCACCGCGAATCTGAGCGCCACATTGGATCAAAAAATTTGACTGCCTTTCATCGTTTTTGTGGCGATGCAAACCCGCTTGTCAGCAAGTTGCCTCCGACTCAAAACCATTCACTTCAATCGGAGATCCCATGGGAATCAAAAAAATAATCCTTGCCAATGGCGCAATAAAATTTGCAGCAGATGCTCGAGTTCGCGGCACCCCACGACGAACCGCAACGTTTGACACCAAAGAAGACGCTGAAAAATTCATTTCAGAAATCCGAGTCGCCGCTCGCAAAGCATTGAACTCAGAAGCCAAATACAAGCTGGCTCAAGCGGCGAAAATCGGTGGCCAACGAACCTATGAACGGGCAAAACTGTCCGACGTCATCGCCGCCTTCCGTGAGTCCCCAAAATGCTCCCCCCGAGGAAAAGATGCATTAGTGCGCGCTGCTGAACTTGTTGGCGACGTGGATATCGCAAGCGCTAACGAGGACTGGGTCGAACGCTACGTGTCCCAAATGCGTCACCATGGACGCAACGGCAAACCTTACGCCTATAGCACTATCAAAGCTCATCTCATTTATTTCGAGTTGGCATGCAATTGGTGGGCGAAACAAAATCGAGTTACTCCTGCGCAAAATGAGTTTTCAACCGAATGTTTTCCCGAGCAATGGGAGGTCAAGCGGACTCGAAGAATTGAAACCGGCGAGTATGATAAAATCATAAATCGAATCGCACAAAAGGAGCACAGCGAGCACTGGAAATGCCTTATCGACCTTTGTTTGGAAACTGGCGCACGACTGCAAGAGTTGATCCTTGCCGAGTGGGGTGAAATTGGACGAGGCGATCAAATCTGGACTATCCCGCTTGGGCACACTAAAAAGCGGACGGAGCGCAAGGTTCCCCTTTCCAGCAAAGCCCGATCGATAGTTACTAAGCTGAGATTGCTGAGCAGGGATGATGAAACACGAATTTTCTGGGTTTTTCCTACGCCTCGATCGGTCTCTGTAATTTTTCGCCGGATGGCGAGGCAGGCCGGAGTTCAGAACTTCAGGTTTCACGATCTCAGGCATGAATCGATCAGCAAAATGATCATTAATTATCCAGATGTTCCCGTCAGGGCTGTGATGGAAATCGTTGGACATAAGTCCTACGATGCGTTTGTGCGATATTCTCACCTGCGAGAAGACGAACTGATTGGCCTCTTTGACTGAACTCTTCCCCGCTTCGGCGGGGTTTTCGTTCGGCGGAGCGGATCGCTCGCCAGCAATGCCTCTTCGAGGAGGCATCCATGCGCGAAGAAAAATCGGTCTCGGACATCCAGCGAAAGCGGCAGGCGTCCAAAGCGTCATACGTCAAAAGCAAAAATGACCATGAACATGCGCTGCTGAGGCTGCGCCCTGGTTCGCTCGCCAGGCTGGACGCGGCAAGGGCTCCCTTGGGACTGTCCCGATCGGCCTACGTCGAGTCCCTTCTGGAAGCCGCTTGCCAATCGCAGTCATCGCCTGCCGCGAACCTCGTCCTTACGCCGAGTTCCATCAGTGACGAGTTCGAAGCGCTTTTTGGCGGCGGCGCCTGAGCCATGCTGTCGATCACGAAGATTAACTCCGCCTCCAATCAAGCCAAGCGCGGCGACGCTGGCGGATATCTGCATTACCTGGGCGGGCCATCGACGTCCACGAAACAACGCGGCGACTTCGACGACTATGCCCGCGGCGACGCCAAGCAAGCTGGCCCCCAGCCCACTTGGGCCTGCTCCGGCGCTTCGCTGCTGGGCCTTTCCGGCGCCGCCCTGCCCGAGCAAGTGGAGCGTCTTGCCCAAGGATTTCATCCCCTCACTGGCGAAGCGCTGGTCAAGGGAGCGGGAGCCGATCATGTGATGGGATTGGATATGACGTTTTCCGCGCCGAAAGACGTCTCGGCCGTCTTCGCCGGCGCCGACTCCGCCACCCGCGACGCCGTCGCGGACGCGGTCATGCAAGCCGCCAAGACCGCCTTGTCCCACGTCGAGACGCAATGCGTCACCCGCCATGGGCGCGCCGGCGCCGAGAAGCGTTTCGCCAAGGCCACCGTGGCCGCTTGCTATCCGCACTTTGCCAGCCGCGCGGGTGAACCGCAGCTCCATGTCCACGGGTTTCTCTTCAACCTGGGCAAACGTGAAGGCCAAGATGAATGGAGCGCGTTGGAGCAGCGGGCCCAGTTCGAGCGCAAGATGAGCGTCGGCATTCTGTTCCGGACGGAGCTTGCCAGCCGCATGAAATCGCTGGGCTTTGAGGTCGAGGCTGAGGGCAAATACTTCACCTTGCGCGGCATCGATCAAGCGCAGCGCGACGCGCTGTCGTCGCGCTCAAAGCAAATCGCCGAATATGTCCGCGAGGGCGGCATGCTGGGCGTCGACGGCGCCGCCGCGCGAGAAGTCGCCGCCCTCAACACCCGCCGAGCGAAAGCGGAGCCGCCCCTGCCGGAACTTCTGGCCAGCTTCTCCGAACAGGCGGCCGCCATCGGGCTGACGCCGCAAAGCGTCGCGGCGATGAGAATGCCGCTGCCCTCGCCTGGCCTTGGCTCCGACTTGCCCAGCCTTGCCAGCGGTTCGTCTGGGTCGTCGCGCGACGCTTATCCAGCCAGTGCAACCGAGGGCCAAAGTAAGGCGCAAAGCGACGCGCGAGAGCCCTTCCAAATCGACCACCGTGACTTGATGGACCGCCTCATGGAGTCGCAGTCGTGCGCGACCTCGTCGGACGCGCTGGCCCTCATCTGCGAGATGGCCATGGGCCACTGGGACGCGGCGCAATGCGTCGCTGAACTGGACAACTTCTTGGCTTCGCCCCTCGTGGTTCAGCTGGGGCGCACCGAGCAGCTCGCGGAGGTCTTCACCTCCACCGCCACCCTCGCCGCGGAGACCGAGTGCTCGGAGGCCGTCGAGCGATGGGCCGGAGACGCTGCGCACCGTTTGAGCCGCGCCGCAATCGATCTCGAATTCGACCGGCTCGAAGCGGAGATATCCGCCAAGATCGGCGCTCCGGCTTCGCTTGTCCAGCAGCGCGCCGCGGCGCTGCATGTGGCTTGCGAGACGGGCCGTCACGCCTTCGTCGAGGGCTGGGCCGGCACGGGCAAGACGACCATGCTCAAAGCCCTTGGCGACTCGTATAAAACCTCCGGCTTCGACGTCCTGGGATGCTGCCAGTCCGCGGCCGCCAGCCAGAACCTCGCGCGCGAGACCGGCATCCGCTCGCGCACCATCGCAAGCCTCCTGCACGCCGTGAACCAAGGCAAAGCGAAGCTGAGCGACAAGACGATCATGGTGCTCGACGAGGCCGGAATGGTCGGCTCGAAGGATTTCTATCTGCTGCAGCGGGCCGTGCTCAATGCCGGCGGCAAACTGGTCGCCGTCGGCGACGCCAAACAGCTCCAACCGATCGCCGCCGGCGGCATCTTTCGAGCGCTGTGCGAGCGCCACGGCAAGATCGAGATATCGAACATCCAACGCCAGCGCACCGACTTTGCGCCCCTGCTCGATTGGCTGCGCTTGCGCGGAGATCTGACCAAGCGAGCCGCCGCCGCGCTGCGGACCTTGCCCGAGGATGCCAAGCTTGGAGCCTTGGAGTCGCTTTGCTCCATCCTGCCCAAGCTGGCCAGGGCGTTTGCCAGGTGGCGCGAGCGCTACGACCACCGTTGGCTGCGCGACGTGGTGCGCGCGTTCGCCACTGGCGAGGCCAAAGACGCGCTGTCGGCGCTCGACGAGCGTGGCCGCTTGAAGCTGATATCCGGCCACTGGGCCACGGTCGACGCGCTGATATCCGACTGGGCTGCCGACAAGGCGGCGCTGCCGTCGAAAACCATGATCGCCGGCACGCGCGCGGAGGTCCGCGAGCTCAACGCGATGGCCCGCGCGCTGCTAATATCCGCCGGCCACGTCCGCGACGGCGTGGGCTTGGATATCGAGATCATGCACCGCGACGAGACGCGAGAGTTCAAGCGCTTCGCGCCGGGCGACCGCGTGGTGTTCACCAAGAACGACAAGAATCTGGGCGTGGCCAACGGTGTCGCCGGCACGATCCTGGCGATCGAACAAGCCGCATACACCCCACTGCTGCGCGTCCAGCTCGACGACGCCAACGAGCGCGGCGAAACCATCGCCATGGTCCCGCCCTCGTTTGGCCGATTCGACCACGGATACTGCTTGACCAACCACAAGAGCCAGGGCCGCACGTTCGATGCCGCATATGTCCTCGTCAACCCGTCGATGGCCGACCGCGAGTGGACCTATGTCGCCGCCAGCCGATCGCGATTTTCGACGACGCTCTACGTCAACCGCGGCGCGCTCGCTCCGATCGACATCGACTCCCATCAGACGCCGGCGCCAGCCCCCGGCGTGGGGGATCGCTCTGCCTTGCTTGAAAAGCTCGCTTTTGGCATGTCCAAGAGCCGCGGCAAGGGGACCGCATTGGATTGGGCCGCGCAAGCCGAAAACAGCGCGTCTTCGCGCATTCCAGCGGCCAATGTCACGCCCCACGCTGCCGCGCGCTTTTTGGCAGCGCTTTCAGCCAGTGCTGCACGCGATCACGAGGCGGAGCCTGAGCGGTAAGCAATCTTGACCCTGGTTTTGGCTCGCGATGTGTTCGAGATCAGAAACGTCGAAGCCCAACTCGCCTTTTGAAGTGTTTAAGGACATGTCATGAAACAGAAACGAAGCAATCCGAGTGTGGCGCCTGTCCCGTCAACGCGCGCGGCAGCCATGGCCCCTTATGCGCCCGCGGTCGATTCCGCCTCGTGGCTGGCGGACATCGAAGCAGCGTGGGCGCGCGAGGCTGTGACGTTGCGCCTGACGGTCGAACGCAAGCGGAAGCTGCGCGCCTTGTTCGACCACGGCGAAGAAAATCTGTCGCCGACCGGGGCTTTGGATCTAGCGATTGAGCGGGCCATCGTCGCCAGCATTCTCGAGCCAGACGACGAGACCAGATGTTCGCCGGAGCGCGACGTGCCGCCCCTGGTCGACGAACTCCGGAACGCGACCCAAGTTTTCGCCAGCGCTTCGGAAGACTGGGCCAGCATCCGGGCGCAGCTCGCGGGCGTAGCCGCCGACTGCGCGGAGCTTCGGTCGGCCATCTCTTCGGCTGCCATGTTGCGCGACGGCGTCCCGGCCATTGAGCTGGACGCTCCGATGCCCCTAAAATCTTGGCTCGATCGCCAAGCTGAGCCATGGCGCGCATGGGTGCTCGCCAAAGCCAGGTGGATCGCCAAAAGGTCGGCTGGCTTGGCCTCAAAGGCCGCCATGTGGGAATTTGAGATTCAACGGGTGGACGACTCCGGCGGCTCGAAGCAGCCTCAGCCCTCGCCCACCACGGTTTACGTCGGGCCGGCTCCAAACCATGCGCCAATTTCGCAAATCGAAATGGGCGAAGTTCTCATTCTCGTTTGCAGCCGATCTCGCGAGGGCTGGGCCATTTCGGCGCGAGCAATCCATGACGGCGCGAAGGTGGGCGAGGTTCTTGCGACGTTCACACTGGAATAACGATCGAGAATTTTATGTCGCGCGGCTGCGCGATATCCGCGCGAAGAATGCGGCATGTCCCGTTCTAAAAAAGAGACATCAGTTTCAACTCAAAATTGACCATTGACACTTTAATATCTAAAATTGCTCGGTATGAGCCTGAATCTCGCAATCTTAGGTAGCAAGGTCGCCGCATATCGCCAGCAGCTCAGCGATACCGTCGACGAAGTCGCCATCGCTACGGGAGTCGCTGGCGAGCGGATCGCGGCCATCGAGGCGGGCAAGTGCGAGCCTACCGGCGATGAGATTCTCATCCTGAGCGACTACTTTCGGTGCGACTACAAAGTCTTTCTCTCCAACGACGCAGCAGCGGGTTCTCCGCCGGCGCAAGCTCTGTATCGCGCCAAGAATGAGGACTTCAACAAAGACGATCGCCGCGCTATCTGCGACTTTCTCTACTTGTGCGAAACTGAGCATGAGTTGGCCAATGAGCTTGGTAGGCTCCCCAAGCCATTCGAGCTCCCCCCTGCCACCCACGTCAAACGCTCCGCCGCCGAAGGCGTCGCCGCCGTGCGCGCCCACCTTGGCCACCGGGGACAAGAGCTCCCTTATGACGTGTTTGGCGACTGCCGGCGACTCGGCATTCATGTTTTCCGTAGGCGCCTAGGCGACTCCAACATTTCTGGCCTGTTCATTGTCCATCCGGTGGCTGGAAAGTGCGTGTTGGTGAACTCCAGCGAGGACATGTATCGTCAACGATTTAGCGCGGCTCACGAGTTAGCCCATGCGCTGTTCGACGCCGGCACTGTCGCGCGCGTCTCCTTGCGCTCGGAAGGATCTAATCCACTGGAGCGGCATGCAAACGCCTTCGCTTCCGAATACCTCATGCCTACTCATCTTCTTCGACAGCTTCCCAAATTGTCCGCATTGAGCGATGACGAGATCAAGCGGTGGGCCAACCATTTCAAGGTAAGCTGCGACGCGCTCGGTGTGGCGGCGCAAAGAGCCCGAATCGTGGACAACCAGCAGAGCCGTCGCATTCGCGACCTTCGGGTCGCGGCGGCCGACAAAGTCGATCCTGAGATCCCAGCGTCATTGAGCGAAACGCAGCGTCGGCAAAAGTCCACGCTGCTTGACTTGGGGCTATCGGATCACTATGTCGCGCTGTGCTTCGACGCCCATCGGAATGGATTGATCAGCGCGGGACGGTTGGCCGAGGCCCTGCTCCTCAGCCATGGCGAGCTTCAAGAAGTCGCGGCGCTTTATGGAAGATCGTTGAATGGCCATTGATCCATCCAATTTTCACCGCGTGAACGTCGCCGACACGTGCGCGGTTTGGAACATCCTGTCATCGGAAACTTTGCACTTGGCCGCCAAGAAAGCTGGCTGCTCTTTTTGCGTCACCGGCGTCGTGCAGTATGAGCTTTTGGTCAAACCTCGGTCTCAGCGCAAAGCTTGCGACGTTGAGCTGCGCGCTCGTCTCGAACGAGAGCAGGCGGCGGGAGGATTCCCTAGCCACGCTTGCACACTTGATGACCTTCGCATGGTGAGCGCGTTGGAAGAGCGCAAAAAGCTTGGCAAGGGGGAGCTATCCTCGATCGCGCTGGCCATGAGGCTCTATCAGGCTGTTATCACCGATGACCGTAAAGCAGCCAAACTGTCCCGAGAAGCGGGCCACAATCTTACCCAAACCACGCCCCATCTGCTCTCCTGGTTGGAATTCAATGACGCGCTGTCCGAGGCGGACAAGCAATCAGTCATGCAGCAGCATGCCGAATTGAACGGCACATTGGTCAGGCCGTTCCACGACGCGCTGGATATGGCGCGCCAGTGCAAAGCAAACGCGGGAAGCGCGGCTGCGCCGCCGAAGGCGACTACTCCAGCCTAATAGGCTGGGCACCGCGCCCGCGCCGCACAGCAAACAGGCACGCCAACTCTACGGAGTTCCAATGTCGAATAAGTCGGTCTTTGATTCTGATCAAAGAAGCAAACGCAAACGTAGTGGGCGACGACATTGGTCTGTGCAAGCCGCTCCCTTGAAAGGGCTAAGTTTTAGCCAATCAAACTAGCGTTGATTGATATCGCCTCGGCAACTGGGATCACGATTTTCTTTCGTCCATGCCCAGCGTTGCTCACTTCCTCAACTTTGACCAAACCCAGCTTTTTCAATCGCCCAATATCTTTGGACACGGCGCTATGCTCTCGACTGACGGCATTGGCCAGTTCCGAGATTGAGTGCGTCTTCTTGAACGCCAAGCGCAAGAGCTCAAAACGCTTTGGCGTCAATTCAGAAATGAAAGTCGCGAATTCCACGCTATTGAAAGTGACGGCATAGGGCAAGCTGGGCGCGCTGGCGTCCAGCGCCTTCGCCACCTCTATCCCTTTCCGTGTCAGGTCTTGGAGTTCGGGATCATTTAAAAAGTCATCTCGCGTAATTTTCTCGCTTGAAAAGTCATCTCGCGTAGTTTTCTCGCTCATGGTAATTTTCCTCCATTCACATGCCGCATGGCGACGTTCATCCATTCTTCCTGAAATTTCTTGTAGAGTTCTTCATAGCTCGTGAACTCCTCAGGAGTGATCGTGCCGAAATAGTGTTTATGCGAGTGACCGTGGCTGTTGTCATACCCCAAGACCCTTCCATTGTCGCCAGCGTGAATGACGGGGTTGATGTATGCCAGCGCGTAGTGGACAACTTCTCTCGACGGCAATTTTCTGACAACCAATTCTTTGAGGACCCCTCCGCCCAACTTGCCTTTGATTTGAACGTCATCAGGCGCATAGCGCTCTAACTTGGACACCGACAGTGACTTTTTCCCCTTTCCAGCCATGATCCCTCACTTCCTACCTGTTGTCAACCTGTGCTTCCCGATCGCCAGATGAAGGGCGAGGCGGCTGATCTTCCTTGGCAAGCACAACATGCGTTCAAGCCCTGATATCTCAAGGCACTACGATGACTAAAAACGTTATCAATCATACACCTTGACATCATGGTTAACCAGCGCGAGTCCAATCGCGCACCGCGCCCGCACCGCGGAAAGGTGCGTCAGGTGTATATCAAAAAAACGTATGAACAACCGCTAGCCATCGCGTCGCCCCGCGTCGCAGGCATGCCGACTACACGGCCCTGAGGCTCTGTGGGCTGCGTTGCAGCGCTTCGCCGATGGCCCGGGCTTGCCTCCCCACCTTTCGGCCGCGGATCAAACGGCAGATGCCCATGCAAGACGCCACGCCCGATCCAAGCCGCTGCCTCGACCGTGACCCGCTAGCGACGGAGCGCCACCGGCCGCTTCGCCCCTAAACGCCAGCTCTCGCCTTCTCGTCGAGCAAAAATTTGTCGACGGAGACGGTCTCGGCTTTGGCGAGCAAGCTGGATTTGAAAACGGCTTCAAGCGCAGCGATCTTCGGCGTTGCCGAGCTCTCCCATTGCGCCAGCAACTTGGCAGAGACATCCTTGGGAAGGGGGCCAAGCTCCACCGAGATATTGCGCGCGCCAGGCGTTCGCTCAACGCGACCGTGATAGCGCAGAGAGCCATCGCCCCATCTCAACACGTAGTCTTGCGCGACCCTCCACTCGGTCGAGCGATGGTCGATGACGACGCGCATTTCGCCGGTTGCGTATTCGATCGAATGCCCCGGCTGGGGCACTGGCATGGAAATGGATTCTCCGCTGTAGGTCCTGCCGTAGACGTTGACCAGCGTGCCGCGATGTTCTGTTTTCACGACTTTGCTGAACGCCACGGAACATTCCAGCAAGGGGCGGATCAGAGTCACTGGCCCCTCGTTGAAGCTCGAGGAGGCGTCGGACCAGTGCGCGCGTCTGGCGCGAACCCGCAATTCGCCAGCGGTCAAATCCACCGCGATCTCCAAACCATCCGCCGTGAACGTCCAGTCCGCCATGCGGCCGCTTGTGTCGCGCAGCACCGACTCTCCCTTGCTAAACCCCATGTCGCGACGGCCCCGACTCCATCCGTCTGCGGCTGCGACTGCGATCAGCGGTCCCCAGGCTGCGAGAAGATAAGCCATCCCCCCCGCTGGGGGATAGCGTCCAAGCAGATAAAAGGACCCGAGGAATCCCCAGAAAAAGCATAGGAGCTTCAAGCTCCCCAGCGGAAATAAAATTGGACCGAATCCCACCGCGGCGATAAAGACCACTCTCGACACCAGGACGTTTCCAAACAGGCCCAAAAAGACCTCGCCGACGGCGCTCAACGACACCGCCGTGATCAGGCATCCCCAGACAACTCGAAGCAACAAAGCCATATGCTCTTCTCCATGTGGCCGTCGACCGGCGTAGACTGATGTCATGTCTTGGCCGATCGACGGTCGGTCCTGTTCAGTTGGCGACTGACCAGCCGGCGTCGGTTTTCACGAAGCGAGCATTCGCCACGGCGCCTTGGGCAGTCGAGACGTCGCAATCGAAGCCTCCACGCTCGGCTTTCTCGCAACCGACGAGCTTGACCTTGGCGATCGTCTCTTTGTAATCCGGCGCGACCATCCTGACGCCACTGGCTTCGGCTTGTTTGATCATCGCGTCGCGCACATCCGACTCGCTCGGTCCGCCACTGCAGGCCGCCAAAGCGATCGCGGTTGCGGCGATAAAAGCTGCGCGAACGCAGACCATGGATGCATCCATTTCTTCTCCTTAGTTGTGTGGTTTGGATATCTGACGCGCCCGCCTTTGGGACGCTCCGCTCGCAGACGCGCGAATCGGTGAAGTGAAAACGAATATTAAACTAATTTGGTTGACAGTCAACTTTTAAAGTCCTTCAAAGCGCAGCGTCGACACTCGACCATTGAAGTCGAGGAGGCTTCATGCAACATTCAATTCACACCCAGCCCAGCGACGCCCCGTCCAGCAACGTCCTGGGCATTCGCAAAACGATCGGCTTGGCCATTTCCAACGCTCGACAAAACGCCGGACTTACCCAAGAAGATGTCGCCGAACGCTTGGGCATCGGCCCCGAGGCGGTGTCGCGCTTGGAGCGTGGCATCGGCTCGATCACCGCAGAGCGCTTAGTCGTCCTCGCGGACATGTTCGGTTGCCGCTCCGACCAACTCCTTCTCGGATCAAGCTCCCGCCAAGATGATCAGGCCGCCGCCATCGCTCAGCTTCTTGATGGCTTGGCGCCGGCAGACCGCGCGTTCGCGCTCGAAAACGTCGAGCGCCTGACGGAGTTCTTGCGCTCGAAGCCTTCGGGATCAAAAGGCCGCCGCCCGTAAGTGCGCGCGCGCCCGCCCATCTCGACGCATGATCGAGACGTTATCGAAAGTTGACGGAAAAGAATTGAATTGGCGCGACAGATCTTCAAAAGATCGCGCTTCAATGCGCTGTGGCGTTTGGCGACCGCGCCGCCGCGATCCAGGCTAGAACGCGCTAGATCTCTCTTTCAGCATGCAGAGATTCTTGCGGCCTCCGGTATGGCAATCGGGACGGGGAGACGCTGAGCTTTTCGTCATGGCGCGCGATGGCGATGAGCATCGACGGCGTCATGCCACACGCGGTTCGAAACGATCGGCTCATGTGCGCCAAGTCCGAGAAGCCGCAGTCGAGCGCGATCGCGGTCGCGCTATCGCCCGAGAACAGGCCCGCGGTGGCCCGCAGCATGCGGTCGGCTTGCCGAAGCGACTGCGCGGTGAGGCCGACTTCTTTCAGGCGCCGCTCCATCGTGCGCTTTTGGCATCCGAGTTTGCGAGGGAGATCCGCCACGGGAGCGAGCCAGTCGTCTTCGATGGCGCGCGAGACGTCGGCCGCCACGCCATGGCCGCGGCCAAGGAACTCCGCCAAGCGCGACAGCGACGTCGGGCGATACATCCGCTGCCCCTCGCTTTGCACATGCTCGAGAACCGAGCCCATGACGCTGAGGGTTGCCGTCCTGCAGGGCTGGGGGTCGTCGCTGTCGGCTACCATCGCGCGGCTCGCCGCCAAGCTGCCCACGCCCCGAAGGGAGGGATTGGCTAGCGTGACGCTGGTGCGCACGCCCAGGTTGGCGGCGGCGTTGTAGGCGTTATAAGCCATCAATGCGCTGGCGGGATGACGCAGCCCGGAGATGAACGAAATCGCTGGGTTGACGTCGGTTTCCAGAAAGTCGTCGACCAGCCGCGCGACGCCCTCTTCTCCAATGCCTTCGCGAGCCCGCTGCCGGCCGGCCGCGTGATAGCGGGAATAGGCTAGGTGGCCGTGGATGGCATGGTGAACGGCGACTGCGAAGCGGCGGTCCTCGGTCCAACCGCGCCTCGCTTCCAGGGCATGGACGACAGTGTGATACGCGAACGGCTCCATGCGAACTTTCTGCCCAACCGGGCGGGCGCTCCGCGAAAACGGCGGCGCAGATCACAAAAAAAGCGCCGCGACATATTCGCGGCGCCCACCTTTGCTGATATCCAAAACTGCGGATCGGCCGTCGCGATTCGTCTCGCGTCTGGCGCGCGCAATCTTCGCACATGTCGACATTGATCGCTTGAATCTGCGCGACAACGCACGCTATATGCTTCCAAGTGCAATGTCTTTATTTGGTTTGGCCTGTCGGGACGAGCACTGCGTTGACCGACACCGGGGCAATCAACGTTTGGGCTGCCTCCGGCGCTGTCGCTTTGGGCTCAGGCGCCGCGGCGATCTCGGCGACAACCTCGTTGGCCCTGACCTCCTGAGCCTGTTTCGTTTCAAGGTTCTTGGTGAGCTCTTCGAGGTTTTTCGCAGGCTTGTTGCCGCGCGCAGCGCTGGCGGACGCATTGGCTGAAAGTTGCTCAACCAAAGCGGGAGTCAAAGCTTGCGTAGTGGGCCGAGCGAAAAAATCTTTGAGCTCGGGCGTGTTAGCGACCCTCGCCGCCTCGACCGCAGGCAGCGCCTTTTGCGCGCTCACCACGCTTTGGACGACGGCCTTGGCCGCTGCTTCTTTTTGCGCGGCGATTTCCTGTTGCTCTCGATCCGCTGTGCGCTGGGCAGCCAGCTTGTCCGCTTTGTAACGGTCGCCAAAATTTCGGAGGATCGCAATGTCTTGAAGCATCTCCTTCCGTCGCGGCTCGTCCTTAACTGAAAAATCTTCAAACAGCTTTTTCGAGTTCGGCGAAATCATTGATTCGATGAACGTGGAATCCCCAAGTTGGACGATTTTCCCCAGATATAGCTGATAGAGCTCGTCGTCATTTAGGCGCTGCGCCTTTTCGCCGTAGATATCCACCGACAGCTTCGATGCCAGCACGTCCGCTTGAGCCTTTGCGATCTCCCCAGCGAGCGTCGTGTCCGCGGGCTGATATTTGACCGCAGCCAAGCTCGTTTTCAACAGATTCTTGACTGCATGAGGCGAACAATCGCGATGGTAGGCGAGCAGCTGTCCTTTGGCATCGTCATAGTTTGTAGTCCTTGGAATGTAGCTCCTGATGGTAGCGGCGGTAATCTTGCGCCCCTCGTTGAGCTTTGCTTCGATGTCGGATATTGTGCCGAGGATCACCTCGTTTTTGAAGGAATCGATGGAGGCATTGCCAGCCGCAATCGCCAATGAACCCCGCGCGAGCGAACTTGGGTTGGCCCCATTGATTCCAGAAATCCCCAAGATCAAGTTGCCGACAATGTTGAGCACATCCTTGGCGAAGCCGGCGTCGCGGTCAGCCCTACCCAGCGTGTCCAACCAATGCTCGCAAGCCAAGTTTGACAGAATGATGCCGGAGCGGAGGTAATCGGCAATGTCTGCTGGCCTACCTTGTCCTTCAGCAGCTCTATCAAACTTATTGAACCGCTCGATGGCTTCATCGATTTTGTGAATCGGCTGGTCGGGCTGATATGAGCGTCTCCAGAAGCCATCCGAACCATGTGCGGGCGAGACGGCGCAAGCTACAAACGCGACAGCTGCCCCAACGAATTTCAATCTCAGGCGCATTTTTTCCCCTCGTTTTGATTTGGCTTGGCCGCTGCTGGTGATCGCATGAGCAACATGCACGCAGCCCCGCTCCGCGTTGCGCGGATACGAATCATCTTACAAGGAGAAATTTGCTCTTGAGTTTGTTATCTTTTAAATATTTTACGCGTGTTGTATATATGTAACCATATGTTACCAAAAGCCGTAAGATCGCGTATTGATCTAGATCAGGGTATCAACGCGTTTGGGAGCGCCGACTACAAGATCCGATTGCCCAAACAGCACCGGGCGTCCAAGGGTATGCTTCCTAGCCTTGGCCAAATTTGCCACCGTTACTGGTCTGCGCAGTCACTGGCACGTATGGATGATTTTGATCCCCCTCTCAGCATCCGCACGGCGGTGAGAATAGCGTCGCTTGAATCCAATGGCGCTTGGACTTCCATCTCTCTGGCAACTGGGAGATGCTCCAATGGCCCGTCTCTGAACTGTGGACTGCCAGCCCTTATCAGGCTGTTTGTGGCGCCACGTTAGGCGCGCCGACAGCTGAGGCAATTTCGCTCGCATCGAAGCCGGCCGCGATTTTGTTGAGCTCTTGCTGCAAGATGTTAATGAGGCCGCCGCCGAACGCGCGATGCTCCGCGATGTTGCCCCACGCCCGGCCCGCCGCGTCAGCGGGGCGCATCCACTCGATGTTGAACACGCCAAGACGTTCGATGACCGTCGAGACCGAGGCGGCCTCCACCATTCCGACGACTTGGCCATGCGCGTCGACCCAAAAGGCCTCGGGCTGCCCCAAGTCGCCCAGTGTCGTGAATAGCTGCCCCTTGCGGACCGCGGCTTCAACGGTCGAGCTAATCTTGTTCGCCCGCTGCCACGCCAAAAGGTCGGCCTTCTCGTAGAGGCATTTCTGATTCGCTCCTCGCGAACCTTTGACGCCAGCCTGGATGTAAGTCGGACCAGTTCCGGTGGTTCGCATGGCTTCAAGAGCGCTCACTGAGCTGCGCAGAAACACCGCCGCTTCACTCGTGGTCAACGCCACTGCGTCGGGCAGCGCATGTAGGCGGGCCAAGACGTCAAGCTGCGCCAGTGGTTCATTTGGATCGATCAGTTTTGGCATGTCGAGATAGGAGGACGAATTATTTCAACTCTAGCATGGCGTGTCGTCGACCCTGAATGCCTTATCGTTCCGGCACGCCCGCATTGCACGCAGGCTTCATCATATATACTGTATATTTATACAGTATCAGTCCGACAATCATGTCCATCAAAATGCTCAAGCTGCGGGCGCGCGGTGTTGAGGTGCCCAAGCGTTCGCTGCACGACCGATTCAACATCGCGCGCGCCGGATCTCTCGAAGTTCTCGACACGACGAGTCAAGGCCTGCATCGCATGGCGAAGGTCGCCAGATTCACCTACCGTGATTTCAACCGCGCAGGGGATGAGCTCTACGATCCACACCTGCTCTGGTGGAACGGCGGACGCTTCGTCCTTAGCGGCTTTGAGCGGATCAAAAACGAGAGCCTTGAAGTCGTGGACTTCGCGCAATCTTGGCTTTGCTTCCACGACACCGAGCCTCCCACGGTGCCGGAAGGCCGCTGATGGCTCACTGATCAAGTGTCACGGGTCACACAACGTGTCCCAAGTCGCTTTCCTCGGCGATGGGACTCGTTTTACGAGGCCGGCCAGAACGCGCTTTCGCGGCTCGACTTACGTGAGGCTCCGGCGCTGCGAGCATCGGCCAGTCTACCGGTTTGAGCGCGTTGTAGACGTTTGGCGCCTTCGCCAAAATCTCCTGCTCAATGCGCGTCATCCACTCCCTCAACATTGCCCATTCAGCGCGGGTGTAGGTGTCCGTAACGCTGGCGTCGCTGTGATTGAAGAACCGCTTTCGCACGCCTTCGGGCACGTCTAGCGTTGTCATCATCGCGCCGAAAGAGCGGCGCAAATCGTGCCGGGTCAGCTTCTCGATTCCGGCCTCATCGCGCAGCGCGTCTAGCAGTGTGGTCGCGTCTGAATAGTGCCCGCTCTTGGACTGTTTGCTGCGCGCAGGGAAGACGAAGCCGCGCGACTTGGCGTCAAAGCCGCGACGCGCGCTTTCCTCCGCCGCTGACGCCTGGCGGCGGCGCAGCAGCTCAGTCGCCATTGGCCCCAACGGCAAGCGATGATTGCGGCCGTTCTTCGTGCGAGCGAAGAAGACATGCGCGCCATAGTCGTCGCCGCCGTCCAAAACCACATGGCTGGCCACGCGGCGCTCGTCGCGCGAGAGCAGCTCGCCCCACCGGCATGGCGCATGCTCAGATTTGCGACATCCCCACAGCAACATCAGCATCAGATAATGCACGCCGGTCTCGTTATCATTCACAGCACGCTTCGCCCACGCGACTTCAAGAAACTGTCCAATGGTTTTGGAGGGCGTCAACGGATTGCGCTTGCCCTTTTCCTCGCGGTCGCGCTCGACTTGCTCGCGCGAGCGGAACATCTTGTTGAGCGTCAGGACCATGAACGGATTGGCGCGCAGCAGCGGCTCTCGGCCAGCAGAAGCGGCATCCAGCTCTTCCATGCCCATGGACCAGCGCACTGCCGCCATCCCCCATCGGAATGCTTGCTCGTTGGCGGTGGGGTGGGCCGACTTGCTCTGCTCAAAACGCTGCTGGATCTCTTCGGGCGTTAGGTCCTTGATGCGCTTGGCCATCCACTTCCAGCTGTCGAATTTGCGAGCGGCGCGGTCGGCGACGCGCAGCGTCTCCTTGGTCGCTGGCCTCTGCGTTCGAGTAGCGAGGTGATGCCGGTATTTTTCAAAGGCCTCGCCAAGTGTCAGCTCCGCCGCGGAGCGCTTGCGCGCGGTCTCGTTCGGATTGGCCCTGGTCTCGACGATTTCCAGAGCCATTTTGGCAGCCTTGGCGCGTGCATTCGACAGCGCGCTTTTGGTGTCGGCCAAGAAATCAGCGACGTTGCCGACGGTCGGCATGAAGGACTTGCCGTGAACTTTGCGGCGGATGACGAACGTCTTCTTCTTCGCGACGCGCACGCCAAATCCTGGCGGCGCCTCCTGGCTCGCGTCGTAGATGATGTAGTCTTTGCCGGAAGGGTTTGGCCCGAACACCAAGTCCCCTTTCGCGTCGACGCCCACTGGCTTGGAGTCCAGTCTCAGCCGCTTGATGAGGGCCATCGTCAATTCCGTTTTCATCCCGTTCCTCGAAGAAAGCAGTCGCCCGGCAACGGGGACTGAGCAAAAAGATTCACGTATAATTCTGTCCTCGTTCTCGCTGGCCGCCAAGGGGACCGTGAAACTGGAAATTTCCCCTATTATTTCAGAGACTTACGAAAAGATATGGCCAGCGGGGGACTGAGTTTTATTATATCCAAATTGAACTGACTTTAGTTCCCTTTCCGCACCCTTCAAATGCGGGGAACAACAGGGCAAACAAGGGCAAATTGGGGCAAACTAAGGAATCGAATTTTGCGCAAGTCGTTGAAATATATGAGCATTAGCTACAACAGGAACTGGCAACGATGAGCGCAGTTTTGAAAAGTCAGCTAACGCCCATGATGCAGCAGTACATGAGCATCAAGGCCGACTACCCCACCATGCTGGTGTTCTACCGCATGGGCGACTTCTACGAGCTGTTCTTCGAAGACGCCGAAAAAGCCTCGCGCGTGCTCGGCATCACCCTCACCGCGCGCGGCAGGTCGGGCGACCAGCCGATCAAGATGGCCGGTGTGCCCTTCCACTCGCTGGACGGCTACCTGGCCAAGCTGGTCAAGCTGGGCGAATCCTGCGCCATCTGCGAGCAGATCGGCGACCCGGCCCTGTCGAAAGGCCCGGTCGAGCGCAAGGTGGTGCGCGTGGTCACGCCCGGCACCCTCACCGATTCCGACCTGCTGCCCGAAAAGGCCGAACGTCCGCTGCTGGCGCTGTGCCTCATCAGTCAACGCAAGACCGTCACCGCGGGTCTCGCCTGGCTGTCGCTCGCCAGCGGCAATCTGCGCCTGATGGAATTCTCGGGCGATGCGCGCGCCGTCGAACAGCGCCTGACGCACGAACTCGAACGCATCGCGCCGGCCGAGATCCTGCGCGCCGATTGCGCCGACATGTTCGAAAGCGACAGCACCAATGTTCACACCCAGCGCGTCCCCGAATGGCATTTCGACGTGCTCAAGGGCCACGGCGCCCTGCTCGAGCAACTGGGCGTGGCCACCCTCACCGGCTTCGGCGCCGACGGCCTGGGCGCCGCGTTCGGCGCCGCCGGCGCGCTGCTGCGCTATGCGCGGTCGACGCAAGGCCGCGGTCTGCAGCACGTGCGCGGCCTGGCCTGCGAACTTGAAAACGAATACATCGGCCTGGACGCCGCCACCCGCCGCAACCTGGAACTCACCGAGACCATCCGCGGCCAGGAGTCGCCCACCCTGTTCTCGCTGCTGGACGGCTGCCGCACCGCGATGGGCTCGCGCCTGCTGCGCCACTGGCTGCACCATGCGCGCCGCGACCAGTCGGTCGCGCGCAGCCGCCACCAGTCGATCGCCGCGCTGATCCAGGCCGAGGCCAATGATGCGCTGTCGTCGACCCTGGCCCAGGTACCGGACATCGAGCGCATCACCACGCGCGTGGCGCTGCTCACCGCGCGGCCGCGCGACCTGGCGGCCCTGCGGGATGGCTTGACCGCGTTACCTGTGGTGCGCGAGCAGGTGGCGCGCTGCTTCATTCCGGGCGACACGTCCCTGCTGCGCGAGATCCACGACGACCTGGCCACGCCCGGCGCGTGCGTGGACCTGCTCACGCGCGCCGTGATGGAAGAACCGGCGGCGATGGTGCGCGACGGCGGCGTGTTCGCGCGCGGCTTCGACGCCGAGCTGGACGAACTGCGCGCGCTGTCCGAGAATGCCGGCCAGTTCCTGGTCGACCTCGAAACGCGCGAGCGCGCCCGCACCGGCATCGCCAACCTGCGGGTCGAATACAACAAGGTGCACGGTTTCTACATCGAAGTCACCAACGGCCAGACCGACAAGGTGCCGGACGACTACCGCCGCCGCCAGACCCTCAAGAACTGCGAGCGCTACATCACGCCCGAGCTGAAGGCCTTCGAAGACAAGGCCCTGTCGGCGCAAGACCGCGCGCTGGCGCGCGAAAAAATCCTGTACGACCAGCTGCTTGCCGACCTGGCGCCGCACATCGGCGTGCTGCAGACCATCGCGCGCGCGCTGGCGCAGGTCGACGTGCTGGTGGCCCTGTCCAGCCACGCGCTGCGCCACAACTGGTGCGCGCCGGTCCTGAGCGACGCGCCATGCCTCACCATCGTCGAAGGCCGCCATCCGGTGGTGGAAAACCAGATCGAGCGCTTCATCGCCAACGACTGCAAGCTGTCCAACGACAGGCGCCTGCTGCTCATCACCGGCCCCAACATGGGCGGTAAGTCGACCTTCATGCGCCAGGTGGCCCTGATCACCCTGCTGGCCTACGTCGGCAGCTACGTGCCCGCCGCCAGCGCCACGATCGGTCCGATCGACCGCATCTTCACCCGCATCGGCGCCAGCGACGACCTGGCCAACGGCCGTTCGACCTTCATGGTCGAGATGACCGAATCGGCCGCGATCCTGAACGGCGCCACCGAGCACTCGCTGGTGCTGATGGACGAAGTCGGCCGCGGCACCTCGACTTTCGATGGCCTGGCGCTGGCCTGGGCGATCGCGCGCCACCTGATCGACGCCAGCCGCAGCTTCACGCTGTTCGCCACCCACTACTTCGAGCTGACCCAGCTGCCCGACTCCCATCCGAGCGCGGCCAACGTGCACCTGTCGGCGGTCGAGCACAAGGACAGCATCGTGTTCCTGCACGCGGTGCAGGACGGCCCCGCCTCGCAGAGCTACGGCCTGCAGGTGGCGCAGCTGGCGGGCGTGCCGCAGCAGGTGATCAAGGCCGCGCGCAAGCACCTGGCGCGCCTCGAAGCGCAGGCGCTGGATGCAACGCCGCAGCTCGACCTGTTCGCGGCGCCGGTCGCCGAGGAAGAGATCGGCGAGGCGCCGGCGCAGACGCCGGCCACGGCGCCGCGCGACGACGGCCTGCGCGACGCGCTCGATGCGATCGACCCGGATGCCTTGAGCCCGCGCGAAGCGCTCGAACGTCTCTACGAGCTCAAACGCCTCGCCGCCTGATGCAAGCACGGCGCCGATCATTCCTGCTGGCCGCGCTGCTGTCCTTCACGGCGCTCGCCGGCGCGATGGACAAGGCGGACAAGGCGGACGAGGGCGCGCACCGGTTCGCGGTGATCGGCAATGGCGCAGGCGGCAAAGGCGACGCGGACGGCGAGGCGCGCCTGAAGCGGGCGCTGGCCGATTCGTCCGAAAAATCATTGGCCTTCGTCGTCATCAATGGCATCAAGGGCGAGAAGGAAAGCTGCGGCGACCGGCTATACCAGGAGCGGCGCGACATCATCGAGCGCGCCCGGCGGCCGACCATCGTGTCGCTGGCCGGCAGCGACTGGACGGCCTGCCGCAACTCGGCCAGCCGCACCAATGCGATCGAGCGCCTCAACCGGCTGCGCGAGCTGTTCCACGGCGAGCCCGAGTCGCTGGGCCGCGAGAAAATCCACCTGACCCAGCTGTCGGCCAGCCCGCGTTTTCGCAGCTATGCCGAGAATGCGCACTGGATGGTCGGCAAGGTACTGTACGCCACCATCAATCTCCCGGCCGGCAACAACCACTACCTGCCGGCGGCCGGCCGCAACAGCGAGTACGAAGACCGGTCGGTCGCCAACCGCTTCTGGCTGAACCGCCTGTTCGCGATCGCGCGCAGCGACAAGGCCGAGGCGCTGGTGCTGTTTTCGGAGGGCGCGGTGCGGCCGTTTTACCTGGACCAGCCGGCGGGGCTGCGCGGCCTGCTGCGGCGCGATCCGGTGGAGAAGGACGGCTTCGAGGCGGTACGGCGCCAAATCCAGGCGCGCGCGGTCAAGTTCGACGGCAAGGTGCTGCTGGTCGACAGCGGCAAGCCGCATGGGAAGAAGCCCGAGATCGAATGGCAGGGCAACCTGGGCCAGCTGTCGGTGGGATCGACGTCGGTCGAGGTGAATGTGAAACCCGGAAAAGAAGCGGCGTTCGCGGTCGAAGACGCGAAGCAGTGATGTTTCGTAGGTGGGTATGCGCAGGAGCTTAGGTTCCCGCCTGGGCGGGAACGACGTGGCAGTGTTGCGTGGAAATCGTGCACTCCCATTTGCCAGCAGCCGAAAGACCGTCATTCCCGCGAAGGCGGGAATCCAAGTCCCTCAGTACACCACCAAAGCAATTACTGCAGCGGCTGGCTACGGAAGTGGTCGCCCTGTTCGCTCTCGTCCATCTCATGATGATGGCCGCCCGCGCCATGCACGTGGCCGTGCTGGATTTCCTCGGCGGTGGCCGCGCGCACGTCGATCACCGACAGCTCGAAGCGCAGCGCCATGCCGGCCAACGGGTGGTTGCCGTCCAGGACCACCTTGTCGTCGGCGATCTCGGTCACGGTGAAGATCACCGGCTCGTCGTCGCCGCCCTCGGCCATGCCTTCGAACTGCATCCCGACTTCGATCGGCTCAGGCAGGCGCGCGCGCTCTTCGACCTTGACCAGCTCTGGCTCGTAGTCGCCAAACGCGTCGTCCGGTTCCACCTGAATCGTCGACGCATAGCCGACTTCCTTGCCGTCGAGCTCTTCTTCGATTTTCGGCAGGGTATTTTCGTAGCCGCCGTGCAGGTACACCATCGGCTGCGCGCCTTCTTCGATCAGGTTGTTCTGGGCATCCGACAGCTTGTAGTTAACCGTCACGACCGTGTCTTTGGCAATCTTCATCGCATATCCTTTCTTTGTAAGCCTTGGATTATACCCCGATGGGTCCAGCGACCGGGTTCCCTACGCTGCCCGGCTGGTTATAATGACGCATGAAAAAATTACCGCTTCTCGGGAATATCACCCCCGCCGAGTTTCTACGCGATTATTGGCACAAGAAACCGCTCCTGATCCGTGGCGCGATCCCCGGCCTCAAACCCCTGCTCACATTCGAAAAACTGGCCGAGATGGCGCGCCAGAATCACGTCGAATCGCGCCTCGTCACCCAGAAAGGCGGCAACTGGGACATGCAGCACGGCCCCCTGACCGAGCTCCCTTCGCGCACCGAACCGAACTGGACGATGCTGGTCCAGGGCGTCAATCTCTATGACGAGCGCGCCGACGAGCTGCTGCGTCAGTTCCGCTTCGTGCCCGATGCCCGCCTGGACGACCTGATGATCAGCTTCGCCACCGATGGCGCCGGCGTCGGTCCCCACTACGATTCCTATGACGTGTTCCTGCTGCAGGCCCACGGCAAGCGCCGCTGGAAAATCGGTGCGCAGCAAGACCTGACCCTGGTCGAAGGCTTGCCGCTCAAGATCCTGGCCAATTTCAAGCCCGAGGAAGAATTCGTGCTCGAGCCGGGCGATATGCTGTACCTGCCGCCGCATTATGCCCACGACGGCATTGCCGAAGGCGAATGCATGACGTATTCGATCGGTTTCCGCTCCCCTTCGTTCCAGGAATTGGGCGAAGCCTTCCTGCAATTCATGGCCGATTCCATCGATTTGCCGGGCCGCTATAGTGATCCAGAATTAAAGCCGGCCAAGAACCCGGCCGAGATTCCGCGCGATATGCTGGACACCGTCACCGAAGAATTGAACAAGGTGCGCTGGGACGAGGAAGACGTGACCGTCTTCCTGGGCGAACACATGTCCGAACCCAAGCACAATGTGTTCTTCAGCGGTCCTGCGAAACCGCTGACCGTGGGGCGCTTCATGGAAACCGCCGCCAAGCGCGGCATCAAGCTGTCCAGCAAGACCCTGATGCTGTACCGCGGCAAGCACGTCTTCATCAACGGCGAGTCGTTCGCCGTGGGGCGCGCCGACAAGGCGGTGCTGGACGTGCTGGCCAACGAGCGCCGCATCGCTGGCGCAGTGCTGGCCAAGGCCACCGACGACGTGCTCGAAGCCCTGTACACCTGGTACCAGGACGGCTGGGTCGAGCTGGGCTGAGGAACGCCCGGCCGATGAACGCACCACGCACGATTGTCTTCGACACCCGCCGCGACTGCGAGGCGCAGTTTCACGCCTGCGTCGGGGCGGCCCGGGCGACCCTGGCGGTGTTCGATCCGGATGCGGCGGTCTTAACACTTGGCAGCACCACGACCGATGCCGCGCTGCGGGCCTTTCTGGCCCGCGGCGGCCGGTTGCGCCTGGCGCTGCACGATCCCTCTCACATCGAGCGCCACGATCCACGCTTCGTGCGTCTGCTGCGCGACTACGGTCACCAGTGCGAGTGCCGGCAAACGCCGCCGGGCCTGCGCCAGCTCACCGATTCCTTCTGCATCGGCGACGACCGGCACATCGTGCGCCGCTTTCATAGCGACCACATGCGTGGTGAAGCGTCCTTCGATGATCCTGGCGCCTGTGAACTGTCGCAGCACCGCTTCGAAGCGATTTGGCAAGAGTCACATCTCATATTGCAAATGTCCAGAATCGGCTTGTGAACAGGGCTAGCCGTCGGCTGGAGACGTCAAATCGTTACAAATGGTGATGATTGGCAGCCGCGTTGCATCTTGTAACAATATGAAGCTTATTCATCCGCAAATTTCTTTCACTACGGCATGTGTTCGCTATTGCGAAACAGTAAAATTGTCTATAATATCAATCAGGAAGGTTCCGTTGCGTCTATGGCGTTAACGCTATTTGTGAAGGCACGAGAATTCCGCCGAGCAATAATTACCGGTAATTATTAATCGCAACAAGTGTTCGTCTCTGTACATTCTAAGGAAAAATCATGAAAAAAACCCTGCTGATCGCCTCCCTGTTCGCTGTGACCCTGGCTGCTTGCGCTAAGAAAGAAGAAGCTCCAGTCGCACCAGCTGCTACCGAAACCCCAGCTGCTGTTGCACCAGTTGACGCAACCGCAACCCCAGCTGCTGACGCAACCGCACCAGCTGCTGCTGACGCTGCCGCTGCTGACGCTGCTGCCGCTGCCAACACCGCAACCGACGCTGCTGCTGCTGCTCAGACCTCGGCTGACCAGGCTGCTGACGCTGCTGCTACCACCAAGTAATTCGTTACTTCGGTAATAAGAACCGGCCTGCGGGCCGGTTTTTTTACGTCTGTCGTTTGATAGTGCGCGCCGAACGCCTGCCCATACTCTACCGTCAGCACAAAAAAGTCGTCCCCGCGCAGGCGGGGACCCAAGTGCTGCATGCGGTATCGAACCGCATGAAAACCTGGATCCCCTCCTGCGCGGGGACGACGTGTTTGAAGCCGGTGACCGGCGTCAGGATTACTTCAACTCGGTATGCAGCAGGTTCAGGATCCTGACCGCGGTCGGGGAGGCATCCGCCTGGCCCTCGTTGTTCTGCACCGTGACCTTGCTGACGTTGGCGCCCTGCTCGGTCTGGACCAGCACGCGGTAGCGCTGGGCTTCCTTGAGCTCGTCTTCCGACTTGCCGCCCCACGAGAACAGACGCTTGAAGAAGCCGTCCCTCTGCTCGGCCGCATCCGGATCGACGTAGCGGACGAAGTAGACGCCCTGCACGCGGTCGCGGTCTTCGACGGTGAAGCCGACGCGGTCCAGCGCCAGCCCGACGCGGCGCCAGGCGCGGTCGAAGCCTTCGTCGACCTCGACCGTGTTGCCCACCAGCCTGGCGTGCTGCGGCGCCACCGGCGCGTTGACGACCGCCGCTTCGGCCGTCGCCACTTCCTTGGTGCCGGTCAGCATCGCGACCATGCGGCCCAGGAATTGCGATTCCAGGCCGGGATCATTGGGGCGCGAGGTCCAGGTGGTGGTTTCGTTCTGCGGGCCGGTCAGGACTTCCTCGGCGCCGCGGTGGCTGACCCAGATCTCGGTCGAGCCGTCCGGCAAGCGCTCGAGGCGGGTGCGGAACTTGTCGCGCTCGCCGGTCGAGTAGGCGCGGTCGAACACGCGGCCGATGGCGTTGCGCACGAAGTCTTGCGGGATCTTCGAACGGTTCTCGACCCAGGCGGTTTCCATGGTGCCGGTGGTGGTCGACTCGGTCTCGATGGCGAAGCCCTGCTCTTCCCAGAACTGGCGCAGCTGCGGCCACAGTTGTTCCGGGGTCTGCCTGACCACCAGCCAGCGCTGGTCGCCGTTGCGCTGCACGCTGACGGCGTCGGTCGAGATCGGGCCGATCTGCTGGTTGGTCGCCATGGCGCCGGGGACGAAGCCGCCGCCGGCACCGGCGGACGCGGCCGCCGCCTGGCCGGACGCGGTGGCGACACCACGGCCGTCGGGGATGGCGTAGCGGTTATCGCGCTGCAGCTTGGTCAGATCGGGCGGCACGTCCAGCGGCGCGGCCTTCTTGGCGCCCTTGTAATCGACCTTGTCGCCCTCGAAGATGGTGGTGCAGGCCGCCAGGCTGAAAGCGAGCGCGGTGAGCGTCAGCACGCGCGCGGCGGCAGGAGCGGACACCAGGGGCGAGAAATTGGAACGCGCGGAGTTGAATCCCGAGTACTTGCTTTTAGTCATGTCGTTCGATATCAGGTCAGGAACCCGAACCCTTGCGGGTCCGGGATTAGGAATGAACGCCGGCTTCCACCAGGGCGGCGCGCACGATCTCGTGGTACTGGGCAGACAATGGCGCGAGCGGCAGACGCAGGCCGGCCGGCATCTTGCCCATCTCCGCCAGCGCCCACTTCACCGGCACCGGGTTCGGTTCGACGAACAGCTTGGCGTGCAGGCCGAGCACGCGGTTGTTGATCTCGACCGCACGGGCGACGTCGCCGGCCATCGCGGCCACGCACAGTTCGTGCATCGCGCGCGGGGCGACGTTGGCCGTCACCGAGATATTGCCGGCGCCGCCGCAGAACATCAGGGTCATCGCGCTCGGATCGTCGCCCGAATAGACGGCGAACGATTTGTCGACCATCTTGAGCAGCTCGATGCCGCGGCCGATATTGCCGGTGGCGTCCTTGATGCCGACGATATTGTCGATCGGCGCCAGGCGCGCGACGGTCTCGTTGGCCATGTCGGCCACGGTACGGCCCGGCACGTTGTACAGGATGATCGGCAGGTCCACGCTCTCCGCGATGGCGCGGAAGTGGCGGTACATGCCCTCTTGCGTCGGACGGTTGTAATAAGGCACGACCTGCAGCGAGGCGTCGGCGCCGCATTCCTTTGCGTGGCGGGTCAGCGCGATCGCTTCCGCGGTCGAGTTGCCGCCGGTACCGGCGATGACCGGGATGCGGCCGGCGACGTGATCGACGGCCAGCTTGACGAGCTCGCAATGCTCGTCGGGCGACACGGTCGCGGATTCGCCCGTCGTGCCCACGATGACGATCGCGTCCGTGCCTTCCGCGACGTGCCAGTCGATCAGCTTGCGCAACGAATCGCGGTCAAGACTGCCGTCTTCGAACATCGGGGTGACGAGTGCTACGATACTGCCCTTAATCATAATCTTGGCCGTGCCATTCAATAAAAAATCTGATTGTAGCGGATAGCCCGCCGCTATGGTTCATTCCTGACCACAATATGGTCGAGCCGGGCCTCGGTTTTGGCAAATGCCGGACCGGCCGCGCACAGGCGCTGCACCTGGGCCGGATGCGGCCGTTCCACATGGCCGTCCTCGTAGGCCAGCACCTGCAATCCGCCGTCTCGCGCCAGTCCCAGCAGCTCGCCGGGCGCCAGCAGGAAGGCGGGATTCGATGGCTTGCCGTAGACTTGGTTTCCTTGTGCAAAGGTTTCGTAGATCAGGATACCATCCGGGCGCAGGCTGGCCGCCAGCGCGGCGAACAACGGCCGGTGCAGGTAATTGGTGACCACGATCGCCGAGAAACGTCCGGCCTCGAACGGCCAGGGCGAACCCTCGGCCTCGAGGTCATAGTCCATCGTCGTGACGTTGGGGCCGGCGCTGGCGGCCAGCGCCTCGGGCTTGCGGTCCAGCGCCAGCACCTGCAGGCCGCGCGCCGCCAGCAGGCGCGTGTGGCGGCCATTGCCGCAAGCCAGGTCGAGCGTTTCGCCGGGCGGCGCCAGGCAAGCGAAGCGTTCGACCCACGGCGACGGCGGCAGTGCAGCTGGCAAATGCGGCATGTTCACGCGTGGAGTATCGGCTTGCATCGGCTCAGAACAGCACGAAGGTGAACGGCAGGACCATCAGGTCCACGATCCAGCGGCCCAGCTGCATCACCGGCATCACCCAGTAGCCCACCAGCTGCATGAACACCAGGCCCAGCACGATGAAGAAGCCGTACGGCTCGATGCGGGCGAATTTCCAGGCCAGGCTGTTGGGCAGCATGCTGGTCAAGACCCGGCCGCCGTCCAGCGGCGGGATCGGCAGCAGGTTGAACGCCATGATCAAGAGATTGGTCAGGATGCCCGCCTCGGCCATGCGGCGTGGGAAGGTTTCGTTGACGCCGAAGAACACCAGCAGCGCGGCGAACAGCAGCCACAACGCGGCCATGATCAGGTTGGCGATGGGACCAGCCAGCGCGACCCAGGCCATGTCGCGCTTCGGATTGCGCAACCGGTCGAACTCGACCGGCACCGGCTTGGCGTAGCCGAACACGAAGGGCGTGAACAGATACATCATGATGGGAATCACGATGGTGCCCCAGATGTCCACGTGCACCAGCGGATTCAGGCTCATGCGGCCCTGGGAGTAGGCGGTGTTGTCACCGAAATATTTAGCGGCGTAGGCGTGGGCGGCTTCGTGCAGGGTAATCGCAAAAAGGACGGGCAGCGCGTAGACAGCGATGTTGCGTATCGTTTCATCCATAAGGCGATTCTATCAGAGGCCGGTACGCACTTGTCCCGTGGAATTCTTAAGCCGCTTATTGACCCAGCATCACAGGCCGAAGGCCGCCGGATCGCCCCTGCCCTCGCGCACCAGCTCCGGTTCGGGGCCGGTCAGGTCGATGATGGTGGTCGCCTCCAGCAGGCCGGCGCCGCCGTCGATGATCAGCTCGATCTGCTTTTCCAGCCGCTCGCGCACTTCTTCCGGGTCGGACAGCATGTGGTCGTCGCCCGGCAGTTGCAGGGTGGTGCCGATCAGCGGCTCTCCCAGTTCTTCGAGCAGCGCCAGCGTGATGCGGTTCTCGGGTACGCGCAGGCCGATGGTCTTGCGCGACGGGTGCGACAGGCGGCGCGGCAGTTCGCGCGTCGCCTCCAGGATCACCGTGTACGGGCCCGGCATCGTGGCCTTGAGCAGGCGATATTGTGTGTTATCCACGCGCGCATATTGCGCGACCTCGGACAGGTCGCGCACCAGCAGGGTCAGGTGGTGCTTGTCGTCGACGCCGCGGATGCGGCGCAGCTTGTCGACCGCCGACTTGTCGTCCAGGCGGCATACCAGCGCATAGGCGGAATCGGTCGGCAAGGCGACGATGCCGCCGCTGCTGACGATCTGCGCCGCCTGCTTGATCAGGCGCGCCTGGGGATTATCGGGGTGTATCTGGAAATATTGGCCCATCTAAAACGTCCTTAAAGTGATTGGCGCAGTTGCTGGAGCGCGGCGATGCGTTGCTCCATCGGCGGGTGGGTCGAGAACAGCGCGCCCCAGCCGCCGCCGCTGCCGGAAATGCCCAACGCGGCCATCGACTGCGGCAGTGCGCCCGGCGCGAGGCCGCCCAGGCGGGCCAGCGCATGCTGCATCGGCACCGGGGTGCCCATCAGTTTCGCGGCGCCGGCGTCGGCGCGGAATTCGCGCTGGCGCGAGAACCAGGCAACGATGATCGAAGCCAGAAGCCCGAACAGGATTTCGCACACGAACACCGTGGCGTAGTAACCGATGCCGGGCGCGCTGTCCTCCTTGCGGAACAGTAACTTGTCGATGAAGAAACCCACCACGCGCGCCAGGAACACGACGAAGGTATTCACCACGCCCTGGATCAGGGTCAGGGTGACCATGTCGCCGTTGGCGATGTGCGCCACCTCGTGGGCGAGGACGGCTTCGACCTCTTCCTGGTTCATGCTCTGCAGCAGGCCGGTCGAGACGGCAACCAGCGCCGAGTTCTTGAAGGCGCCGGTGGCGAAGGCATTCGGCTCGCCCTCGTACACGGCGACTTCGGGCATGCCGATGCCGGCGCGCTCGGACAGGCGGCGCACGGTCTGCACCAGCCATTGCTCGGTGGCGTTGGTCGGCTGCTCGATGACGCGCGCGCCGGTCGACCACTTGGCCATCGGTTTGCTCAGCAGGAGCGAAATGAAGGCGCCCGTAAAGCCGATGACGATGGACATGACCGCCAGGGCGGGAATGTTGAGCCCTTGCTCGGACACGACACGCCCCAGGCCGAGCAGGTTCATGACCAGCGTCAGCACCAGCACGACGGCAAGGTTGGTGGCAAGGAACAGAACAACGCGCTTCATGGCAGACATCCCCGGTGAGTTGATGACAGGATGCCAAGATTGGGCTGAACTGCGGAATATTCAAGGCCCAGCCATGAGCGCAGCAGGCCGGACCGGGCGCGGACCGGGCCGCCGGGGCGTTACCTCTGCAGGAAAAAGCGCAGCATCTCGCGCGAGGCGCAAGGGCCGAGCGCATCGGTGTGCGAACCAGCCGCATCGCCGCCCGTCCAGGTGTGGCCGGCGCCGTGCACGATCCAGTGCTGCGCCATCGCGCGCCCTTCTTCGTCGCGCCAGGTGCGGCAGGTACTGCGCCGTCCGCCCTGCGACGATTCGGCTTCGCTCGCCTTCAGCGGCGTGGCGCGCAGGCCGGAATGGGCGCCGACGAATTGCGCGAGCACCGCTTCGCCGTTGGCCGGGCTGACGACATGGTCGGCGTCGCCATGGAACACGATCACCGGCACGGCTTCGCGCAGGCTGCGCGAGCGGCCCGGCTTTTTCATCGCCTGCAGGCCCGTGATCATGTCGCGCGCACTGCCTGCCGGCAAGCCGGAATGGACACCGATCGCGGCGAACAGCTCCGGATACTCGGCGCCGAGCACCGCCGCCATCGCGCCGCCGGCCGACATGCCGGCCACGAACACCTGCGACGGCTCGGCATCGTGCTCGCGCATCACCTGGCGCGTCATGCCGGCGAGGACGCCCGGCTCGCCCGCATCGCGCGCCTGGTGGCCCGGCTCGAACCAGTTCCAGCAGCGGGAATGGTTGGCGCGGCCATCCTGCTCGGGGTACAGCACCAGGAAGCCCAGCTCTTCGGCCAGCGCATTCATGCCGGTGCCGAGCGCGAAGTCATCCGGGTTCTGTGTGCAGCCGTGCAGCATGACGACCAGCGCACGGCGCCCCTCGGCCGGCTTTGCGGGAATGTACAGCTTGTAGCGGCGGCTGCCCGCTTCGCAGTCGTGGCTGCCGGCGATGAAGCGGCCGGGCAGGTGCGACGCCGGACCGGCGGCGGGACGAGGCCCGGCTCCGCCTGCGGTCCGTGACTTCGGCTTGCTCCAGGCCGGCGGCGGATTGAGGTCGACGAATTGCGCCTCTTGCGGCGGCGTCGCGGCCGGTTGCTGGGGCGCGAGCAGGCCCGCCTGGGCCAGCGCCTGCTGGATGATATCGGTGGCGGCGTGCGGGTCGCGTGCCTGCACGCGGCGCGCCGATTCCATCATTTTCTCGATGAACTGTTCATAAGGTTTCATATTGGTATTCCTGTTTCAGGATTGAATGCGGTCAGCCAGTGCTTCACGCACGGCTGGCGGTGCGATGAAGGCGCCCAGTACCTGGATCGATGCGATGACCTCCCTGGCCAGGGCGGCCGGCACGTCATCCTCGATGAGCGCCAGGCCCAGCACGTGGATTTCAAGCCGTTGCCCCGATGCCGCGAGTTCAGTCAGCTCGTGCCGGGAATAGCGGTACATCCCCATGACGTAGCGCTTGCGGGTGACGGTTTGCCGGATGGCGTCCGCATGAACCTGTAACTGATTGCGGATCGCTGTCCGTACGAAGTCGGTCCTGTTGGAATAAAACCCTTCTTCCACCAACAGATCGAGCTGGGCCAGATCGACCAGGCCCACATTCACCGTGACCTTGTCGCTGTCGGGCAGTCGTTGAGATTGGCTAACGGTCTTCATCGCGATTTATACTCCTCATATACTCTGATTGGAGTATAGATCGAATGAGACAGCTGCGCCGGGCACGGCCGGATTTATTTGACGACGTTATCAATAAAATAAAAGGCGCTGTCATCGTCAGCTGTGGATGAGCATTGAACTGCTGAGCTGACCCGCGGTCCAATCCCGGTCGTCATCGATCGGGAGCGTACGATGAAAGCGCCACAGTTTGCGCGGCTGTTCACCCAGCTGCCAAAGCTGAACCAGCCACAGCGCCAGAAGGTGCTCGCCGCCCTGCATCCGGCAGCCGGGCTGGACCGGGTGTCCGCCCTCATCGGCGAGATCCGGTCAACCGGGCGGCGCTGCCCGGATTGCGCCTGCGAGCGCTGCCACCGGCACGGCCAGGCCAACGGTCTGCAACGCTATCGTTGCTGCGCGTGCGGCCGCACCTTCAACGACCTGACCGGCACGCCGCTGGCGCGGCTCAGGCTCAAGGGCAAGTGGCTCGATTATCTTGAAACGGTGTTTGACTCCCGCTCGGTCCGCTCTGCGGCCAAGCGTGTCGGCGTGCACCGCAACACGGCATTTCGCTGGCGTCATCGCTTTCTCGATCGGGTCAAGGACGACCGCCCGGCGCGTCTCTCAGGCATCGTCGAAGCCGACGAGATGTTCCTGCTCGAATCGCAAAAGGGTTCACGCAAGCTCGATCGCCAACCGCGCAAGCGCGGCGGCAGGGCCGCCCTGCGCGGGATCTCGCATCATCTCGACTGCATCCTGGCGGCGCGCGACCGCAGCGGCCGGACCATCGACGCCGTGACCGGACGCGGCGCCTTGACGACGGCGCAGCTGGTCAGGCACCTGCTGCCGAAACTCGATCCCCAGGCGCTGCTAGTGACGGACGCCAACGCCGCCTATGCCGCCTTCGCCCGCACCCATGGCGTCGCGCACCAAGCGGTCAATGTCAGCGCCGGCGAACGGGTCCGCGAGGGCGTCGAGGGCGCCATTCATGTTCAACACGTGAATGCCTACCACCGGCGCTTCAAGGAATGGCTGGCGCGCTTCCATGGCGTGGCGTCACGCCGACTGCCCAACTATCTGGGCTGGCATTGGGCGCTCGATGGCGGGCGGGTACCATCTGTCGAGCAATTGCTGCGCATCGCATTCGGGGTCATCAACAGCTAACGGGTACAGCGCCAAATAAAAACCCGCCTGAGGCGAGTTTGTGGGGGGGGGAAACAGTACAGGTCAGAACCAGTCGTGCCATACGGGCGTCACGCCGGACGGCAGCGGGGGCAATTCAGCGAACTCGACCCGCGCCTCGCCCGGCGCATGGAAATCGGTGCCGCGCGAAGCCAGGAAGCCGTAGCGCCGCGCCACCTCGGCATAGGCCTGGTACTGGTCCGGCGTGTGGCTGCCGGTGACGACTTCGATGGTCTTGCCGCCCAGCTGGCGGAACTCGTCGAACAGCACCCCTTCGGCAGTGGCGCTGAAACGGTAGCGGCCCGGATGCGCGATCACGGGAATGCCGCCGGCGCCGCGGATCCAGCCCATCGCTTCGCTCAGCGTGGCCCAGCGGTGCGGCACGTAGCCGGGCCGGCCTTCGGTCAGGAAGCGGCGGAATACTTCGGAGGTGGTCGCGCACACGCCGATCTCGCACAGGAAGCGCGCGAAATGGGTGCGCGACATCAGGTCGGGATTGGCGACGTAGCGCAGCGCGCCTTCGTAGGCGCCGGGAATGCCGGCCTGCTCCAGCTGGGCCGCCATCTCGCGCGCGCGCTGCTCGCGGCCGTTGCGGGTCGCGGCCAGGCCCGCGACCAGGGCCGGATTGTCCTCGTCGATCTGCAGGCCGACCACGTGCACGGTCTCGTTGGCCCAGGTGACCGAGATCTCGACCCCGGCCACGAAACGCATGCCCAGGTCGCCTGCCGCCTTGCGCGCGGCCTTGATGCCGCCGACCTCGTCGTGGTCGGTGAGCGCCCACACGTCGACCCCGCCCTTGCGCGCGTAAGCGGCCACGTCGGCTGGAGCGAGGACGCCGTCGGAGACGGTGGAGTGGCAGTGGAGGTCGACTTTCAGCATGGGGCAAATGAGGTATCTGGAACGACACATTGTACGCGCATTTACCGGCCTTCCGCCGGGGGCGTCAAGCCGTGCGCAAGCGGTCGGCGAACGCCCGGAGCACCGGGGTCGCGAAGCCGTCGCGCCAGACCAGGCAGGTCGCAACACGCTCCAGCGGCAGCGCCCGGAACGCGGCCGGCGAACGCGCCCTCGCCTGGCGGGCGTCGGCGACGTCCGATTCGCCGGGCAGCAGCAGGAGCAGCAGCAGCAGCAGCGGTTCCTCGGCCCATCCCGGCTTCGATCTCTGACAGAATGATAACATCGCTACATTCTTCATTTGAGAATACACATCGAGCGCACGTCATACAAATCAAGCGCAAATCGAGCAAGTCGACCGAACAAGGAGCCAGCCATGCAACCGTCCCACCCATTCTTCAGCCAGCTGTCCATCCGGCATCCGATCATCCAGGCGCCGATGGCGGGCACGGCAACGCCGCAGATGGCGGCGGCGGTGTCGAATGCCGGCGCACTGGGTTCGCTGGGAATCGGCCCGAGCACGGCCGCACAGGCGCGCGCGATGATCGAGGAGACCCGCGCGCTGACCAGCAAGCCGATCAATATCAACGTGTTCTGCCACGCCCCGGCGCGGCGCGATGCCGCCCTCGAAGCCGCCTGGCTGGCCCACCTGGCGCCATTGTTCGATGAAGCCGGCGCCCGCACGCCGGCATCGCTCGATGAAATCTATCCTGGTTTCAACGATGACGAAGAGAGTTTCCAGATGCTGCTGGCGCTGCGCCCGGAAGTGGTGAGCTTTCACTTCGGCCTGCCGTCGGGCGAACGCCTGGCGGCGCTGCGCGCGGCCGGCATCCGCACCATGGCCACCGCCACCAATCTGGAAGAAGCCTTGCGGATCGAACGGGAGGGATTGGATGCGATCGTGGCGCAAGGCATCGAAGCCGGCGGCCACCGCGGCATGTTCGACCCGGAGGCGACCGACGAACGGCTGAGCATGGCGGTGCTGGTGCGCCTGCTGGTCAAGCGGACGAGGCTGCCGGTGATCGCCGCCGGCGGCATCATGGATGGCGCCGGCATCAAGGCGGCGCTGGACCTGGGCGCGGCGGGCGCGCAGCTCGGCACCGCCTTCATCCTGAGCCCGGAATCGGCGGCGAACGACGCCTACCGCGCCAACCTGCAAAGCGCACGCGCCTCCACCACGGTCCTGACCACGGTGATTTCGGGACGGCCGGCGCGCGGCATGGTCAACCGCCTGATCGCGCACGGCGCGTCCGGCGTCCCGGCCGCCTACCCGGTCGCCTATGACGCGGCCAAGCAGCTGCACGCGGCGGCGGCAAAGACGGGCAACCATGACTTTGCGCCGCACTGGGCCGGGCAAGGCGCGCCGCTCGCGCGGGCCATGCCGGCGGCGGAACTGGTGGAAACGCTGGTGCGCGAACTGCATGCCGCCGGCAACCCGGCCTGAAGCGGACCAGCCTCGCCCTGCATCCGGTGCGCGCGTTGCAGCGCCATCGCGCCAGGGCGGGCCGGTCGGCCGCCCTGGTGCGATGGTAATTAGTCTGGCACCAGCATCGAACGGATCGTCCCCTGCTTGGCCAGCACGTAATCGTGCCCGGCCAGCACCAGGTTGGTGGTCGGCTGGATCACCTTGACGTTGATGAAGATGGTGTCGCGCGTTTCGGCATACGAACCCACGACCACCGCCTGGGCGTTGTGCGTGCCGGCCACTTCGCCCAGCTCACGGGTGAGCATCAGCTCGCCCTGGTTGCGCTTCAGGTAGACGCTGTTACGCAGCTTCATTTCCAGCAGCGGCAGGCCGCCCTGGGCCAGGCGGGTGGCGATCTGCTCCGACACCACGCGGCCCAGCATCGAGCTGTGCTCGAGCGCGTCGATGTTGACGAGGGTGGCCATGATCAGGGGCTGGTCACCGGTCAGCTTGCCGGCCAGCTGGGCCTGCAAGGCATCGGCCGCCCGATAGTTGGCGGCGACGAAATCGTTCGCGCTCACCGAGGTGTAGTTGGGCTGCTCGACCAGGGCGCAGCCGCCCAACAGCAAGGCCAGGCCCAGCGCGGCCGCCGGTAGGGTGAATGTGCGCATAGTCAGCTCAATGGTCCTTGACCGCGAAGGTCTTCGATGTCTGCACCGGCCCGGCTGGCGCGGCCAGCTTCGCCGCCAGGGCGGCGTCGTACAGCGCCACGTCTTCGTCGGCGGTGTAATAGACCGCGGTGTTGCGCGCGTAATAGCGCTGCTCGTCCGCCACCGAGACGGTCACGATCATTTCGGTCTTCGGCGTGTCGCCCGGCGCGAACT
The DNA here is from genome assembly GCF_050434805.1 of Massilia sp. UYP11. Lineage (NCBI taxonomy): Bacteria > Pseudomonadati > Pseudomonadota > Betaproteobacteria > Burkholderiales > Oxalobacteraceae > Massilia > Massilia sp. UYP11. The sequence continues at coordinate 124,333 of NZ_JBNDJE010000005.1, read as the reverse complement.
GGGCGGTGAACCAGCGGTGGGCGTCGTAGCCGTAGATGCCCGCCGTGACGAGCCACTCGGGGCTATGCTGGATGCTGGTCAGGACCCAGGCGCCGCTGGCCAGCGCGGTCGGCAGGCCGGCATAGCGGTACTGCGGCCGGTCGGCCGAGAAGGCGACCACCTGCGTGTCGAGCTCGATCTTGAGCGCACCCGGCACCGGATTCTTGACCACCACGAAGCCGTCGTTGACCAGCGCCGTGACCAGATGCGACTTCACGCCCTCGCCGAAGGTCGACGACTGCAGCGGCTGCACGTACAGGGAGCGGCTCGGCGCCGTCTTCAGGGTCGGGCCCAACTCGGTCGCCATGTGGCGCGCGATCACGCCCCAATGGGCCGCGGCCTGCACCTTCAGCTGTTGCGTGCTAGAAAAATTGGTGGCCACTGGGGCCGGGCTGTAGGGCATCGCGCAGCCTGCGAGCAGCAGGCCGGCGGCGAGTGCGGACGCGCCTCGGTAAGCCATCGTGAATCCTGTCGGTCTATGGCGCGGCCGGACTGGCGCACGCTCGGGGGCGACTGTATCACAGCAGTTTCCCACCGGCAATTTATGTGTGGAGGATGAGGTATGCTTACAACGACAATGGGGGCGCCAGCCGGCGCCCGTCGCCAGTCGCCCCTACTCAGCCGAGAGGAATTCCTCGACCATGCCTGCCAGCAGTTCCGGCTGGTCATGGTGCAGCATATGGCCCGCCTGCGGCACCATGCGCGGCGTCACATTGTTCAGATAGGCCATGCGCCGGTCGACCTCGGCGCGCGCCTGCTCCTTGGCGCCCATCCAGCGCCACATGTCGGTGTCCTCGGCCTCGACCCACAGTACCGGCGCCGTGATCGCGCTCCAGCAGGCCATGATCTCGTCGACGTGGTACAGCAGCGGCGCACTCTTTTTATGCGCCGGGTCGCCCAGGATCTTCCACAGGCCGTCGCGCTCCTGCTCCGCCCAGTGGGCGGCCAGGAAGGCGGCGCGCGCCGGCGCCAGGCGCGGATTGGTCTTGCGCAGGCGCGCCGCGACGGCTTCCAGGTTGGCGTAGCCGCGCATCTCGGGCGGCTCGCGCAACTCGTCCAGCCACGTGGCCACGCGGCCCGGATACTGCTTCGGGTGCGTGGTCGGCAGGCCGAAGCCTTCCAGGTTGATCAGCCTGGCGATGCGCTGCGGCCGCACGCCGGCGTAGATGCCGGCGATATTGCCGCCCATGCTGTGGCCAAGCAGGTCGACCGCCTGGTGCGGCGCATAATGGTCGAGCAGCACCTCGAGGTCGGCCACGTAGTCCGGGAACCAGTAGGTGTCGGCGCCCGAACGCTGGCTCTGGCCGAAGCCGCGCCAGTCGGGCGCGATCACGTGCCAGTTCCCCTGCAGGCAATCGACCATGAACTGGAACGAGGCCGATACGTCCATCCAGCCATGCAGCATGAACAGCTTCGGCGCGTCGGGCGAACCCCAGTGGCGCACGTGCATGCGCAGGCCGCGATTGGAGAGGAATTCGGAACGTGAGGGTTTCATGCGGCTCCTGAAATAGCATGGTCGTTCGGATGATTATATAGGGGGACGGTTGAATTCGGGCGCCACGGCCCCATCTGCCGGGCTTCGGAACCAAAGATCGCAGCGTGGACGTGGCCCGGCGGCGGGGGCGGTAAAATAGCGCCATTTCCACCTCAGCGAGCAACTCCATGGCGATTTACCAGCTGGGCGAGCATGCGCCCGAGATCGATCCGTCGGCGTACGTCGCCGACACGGCCACCCTGGTGGGCAACGTCACGCTCGCCGCGAATGCGTCGGTGTGGTTCGGCGCCACGCTGCGCGGCGACAACGAGCGCATCACGATCGGCGAGAACAGCAATGTTCAGGAAGGCACCGTGATGCATACCGATCCCGGCTACCCGCTCGACATCGGCAAGAACGTGACGGTCGGCCACCAGGCCATGCTGCACGGCTGCACGGTGGGCGACGGGTCGCTGATCGGGATCCAGGCCGTGGTGCTCAACGGCGCGCGGATCGGCAAGGGATGCCTGGTCGGCGCCGGCGCCCTGGTCACGGAAGGCAAGGAATTTCCCGACCACTCGCTGATCCTGGGTTCGCCCGCGAAGGTGGTGCGGACACTGACACAAGAAGACCTGCTGCGCCTGGAACGCACCGCCGCGAGCTATGTGGCGCGCGGTCAGCTGTTCAAGGCGCAGCTCAAGAAAATCGGATAAAGAATGACGACTACGGATACTGGCACCACCAACAGGGACACCCTGCAAAAATTCATCTTCGACAATGCGGCCGTGCGCGGCGAGCTGGTCGAGATTTCGGACACCTGGCGCGAGATCCAGGCCCGTCACGCTTATCCGAAGGCGGTGCGCTCGGTGCTGGGCGAGATGGTGGCGGCCGGCGCCCTGCTGTCGGCCAACCTAAAGTTCAATGGCGCGATCGTGATGCAGATCCACGGCGACGGCCCGGTGCGCCTGCTGGTGGTCGAATGCGACGCCGACCTGCGCATGCGCGCCACGGCCAAGCTGGCGCCGGACGTCGAGATCGCGGACGACGCCACCCTGGGCCAGCTGTTCAATGCGAACGGCAAGGGCCGCTTCGTGATCACGCTCGACCCGGCCGACAAGGTCCCGGGCCAGCAGCCCTACCAGGGCGTGGTGCCGCTCGACGGCGACGACATGGCGACCGTGATCGAGAACTACATGCTGCGTTCGGAGCAGATGGACACGCGCCTGTGGCTGGCGGCCGATGACAAGGTCGCGCGCGGCCTGCTGCTGCAAAAGCTGCCGCGCCACAGCGGCAAGGAAGACCAGACCAAGCAGGCCACCGAGGCCGAAGACCTGGAAACCTGGAACCGCGCCGCCATGCTGGGCCAGACCGTCAAGCGTGAAGAGCTGCTGTCGACCGATATCTCGACCCTGCTGCACCGCCTGTTCTGGGAAGAGACCATCCGCGTGTTCGACCCGCTGCACCCGCAGTTCCACTGCAGCTGCAACCGTGAGAAGGTCGGCAACATGCTCAAGATGCTGGGCCAGGAAGAAGTCGAGTCGGCGCTGGCCGAGCTGGGCGAACTGGGCATCAACTGCGATTTCTGCGGCAAGCACTACGCCTTCGACAAGGTCGACTGCGCGCAGCTGTTCGCCAGCGACAGCCCGGTGCAGACCATGATACCGCCGAGCGGCAGCACGCACTGAGCGTCGATCGCTTGCACCGGGCGCGTGGCGCCCGGTTTCCATCGGGGCGCCGCGGCGCCCTTTTTCGTTTCATGGCGGAGCTAAAGGCGCGCGCCGCGTCCAATCGGGTCAGCGAACAACAGGGTTTCGTCCGAGATGATAAGCTGATGCTGTTATGACACTGTTGTATTTTCGAACATCAGCACCACATACCCATCATTGACTGACGGAGGAAACACATGAATATCGATATTGGCATCAACACCGAAGACCGCGCAAAGATCGTCGACTCGCTGTCGAGCGTCCTGGCCGACAGCTACATGCTGTACCTGAAGACCCACAACTTCCACTGGAACGTGACCGGCCCGATGTTCCAGACCCTGCACGTGATGTTCCAGGAACAGTACACCGAGCTGTGGAACGCACTGGACGACATCGCCGAGCGCATCCGCGCCCTGGGACACTTCGCACCGGGCACCTACAAGCGCTACGCCGAGCTGTCGAGCATCAAGGAAGAAGCGAACGTGCCGGGCGCGCAAGAAATGATCCGCCAGCTGGTCGAGGGCCAGGAAGCGGTGGCGCGCACCGCGCGTGCGGCTTTCCGCATCGCCGACGCCGCCGACGACCAGCCGACCGCCGGCCTGCTGTCGAACCGGATGGAAGTGCACGAGAAGAACGCATGGATGCTGCGCGCCTTCCTGGAGCAGGGCGCGGGCCATACCCAGGGCGAAGCGTCGTCGGACTCCAAGAACTGATGATCTGAGGTTGCGGCTCGCATGGGCCGCACGATCGGCGCTGCAACCGCGGGCGCCGAAACGTCGTTCCCCGCCTTCGCGGGAACGACGAGCCAACGAGTGCTCGTGACGTCACTAGCCAGCGCTACGCCCACCGCTCATGTGCAAATCGACCACCTTCATGATCTCGAGCGTGAGATCGAGGTCGAATTCGCCCGACGCCAACGCAGCCGCAAGCTGCTCGCGCGGCACGCCGACCGCGGCCGCCAGCGCACCCAGGCCCGGCGCCTGCGACACCGCCTTCAACGCAGCGCCAATCACTGCGCCATCGCCATCTTCGAAGGCATCGGCCAGGCAGTTGGCGACCGCATCGAGCGAATCGAGGCTGGCGGGGTCGATCGGGGAATGCTGTTCACTCATGACGATGGCTCAGTGGGTTGGGGTCGCGCCCGGCTTGGCGCCGTCCTTCGGGGGCGGCGGAGGAGGCGGCACGGTCATCGACTCGACCGGCTGCTCGTTCTTGCGCAGCACCTGCACGAAGATCTCGCCCTGCTTGATCATGCCCAGGTCGTAGCGCGCGCGCTCTTCCACCGCACCCAGGCCCTCGCGCAAATCTTCGACTTCGGAAGCCAGCTTGGCATTCCTCGCGGTGAGCTGCTCGGTCTTGAGCCGCGTGGCTTCGACCTGGCCCTGCATGTCGGCTACCGACAGCCAGCCCCCCTTGCCGAGCCAGAGTGGGTACTGGATCAGCACGAGCAGTGCGGCAAGGGCGATCGTGATCAGGCGCATGGCGGCAAAAAGAGGATGCAATTTGGCCGGAGAACAAGAAGGGCAAGCGCCCTCCCCGCCCGCCGGCCAGGTGGATTACTTCAGGTTGTAGAACGCGTCGCGGCCAGGATAGCTGGCGATGTCGCCCAGGTCTTCCTCGATGCGCAGCAGCTGGTTGTACTTGGCCATGCGGTCCGAACGCGACAGCGAGCCGGTCTTGATCTGCAGCGCGTTGGTGCCGACCGCGATGTCGGCGATGGTCGAGTCCTCGGTTTCGCCCGAGCGGTGCGAGATCACGGCGGTGTAGCCGGCGCGCTTGGCCATCTCGATGGCGGCGAAGGTCTCGGTCAGGGTGCCGATCTGGTTGATCTTGATGAGGATCGAGTTGGCGATGCCCTTCTGGATGCCTTCCTTGAGGATCTTGGTGTTGGTGACGAACAGGTCGTCGCCCACCAGCTGCACCTTCTTGCCCAGCGCCGCGGTCAGCGTTGCCCAGCCTTCCCAGTCGCCTTCGGCCATCGCGTCCTCGATCGAGATGATCGGGTACTTGTCGCACCAGGTGGCGAGCATATTGGTGAAGTCGGCTGCCGACAGGGCCAGGCCGCCTTCGCCTTCGAGCACGTACTTGCCGTCCTTGAAGAATTCGCTGGCCGCGCAGTCCAGGCCCAGGGCGATGTCCTGGCCGGCCACGTAGCCGGCCTGCTCGATCGCCTGCATGATCAGCTTGATCGCTTCCTCATGGTTGGCGACCGACGGGGCGAAGCCGCCTTCGTCGCCGACGGCGGTGTTCAGGCCCTTCGAGTGCAGGATCTTTTTCAGGGTGTGGAACACTTCGGCGCCGTAGCGGATCGCTTCCTTGAACGACGGAGCGCCGATCGGGATGATCATGAATTCCTGGATGTCCAGGTTGTTGTCGGCGTGCGCGCCGCCGTTGATCACGTTCATCATCGGCACCGGCATCTGCATCGCGCCCGAACCGCCGAAGTAGCGGTACAGCGGCAGGCCGGCTTCTTCGGCGGCGGCCTTGGCGACGGCCATTGACACCGCCAGCATGGCGTTGGCGCCCAGGCGGCTCTTGTTCTCGGTGCCATCGAGATCGATCAGGGTGCGGTCCAGGAAGGCTTGCTCATTGGCGTCCAGGCCCATGATCGCTTCGGAGATCTCGGTGTTGATATTCTCGCAGGCCTGCAGCACGCCCTTGCCGAAGTAACGCTTCGCGTCACCGTCGCGCAGTTCGATCGCTTCGCGCGAACCGGTCGAGGCGCCCGACGGCACCGCGGCGCGGCCCATCACGCCCGATTCCAGCAGCACGTCGCATTCGACGGTCGGGTTACCGCGCGAGTCAATGACTTCGCGGCCGATAATATCAACGATAGCACTCATGTTTCTCAATCTCCAGAAAGGGTAGAAATGGGTGACCGGCACGGATCCGCAGTCTGCCGGACCTGCGGATGCGCGCCGAAGTTGCGTTTACTTGAACCTGGTTTCCATGAAACCGGTCTTCTTGACGATGCGGTCGATCTCGACGAGCGTGGTCAGGAGTTCCTTCATGTGGCCCAGCGGCACGGCGTTCGGGCCGTCCGACAGCGCGTTGGCCGGATCGGGGTGCGTCTCCATGAACAGGCCGGCGATGCCCGCCGCCACCGCGGCGCGCGACAGGACCGGGACGTGCTCGCGCTGGCCGCCGGACGAAGCGCCCTGGCCGCCCGGCAGCTGCACCGAATGGGTCGCGTCGAACACCACCGGGCAGTTCGATTCACGCATGATGGCAAGGCCGCGCATGTCCGACACCAGGTTGTTGTAGCCGAACGAGGCGCCGCGTTCGCAGGCCATGAAATTGTCTTCCGGCAGGCCCGCCTCGCGCGCGGCGGCGCGCGCCTTGTCGATCACGTTCTTCATGTCGCCAGGCGCCAGGAACTGGCCCTTCTTGATGTTGACCGGCTTACCCGAGCGCGCGCAGGCGTTGATGAAGTCGGTCTGGCGGCACAGGAAGGCCGGGGTCTGCAGCACGTCGACGACGCTCGCCACTTCGGGAATCATCTCTTCGTCGTGCACGTCGGTCAGGACCGGCACGCCGATTTCGCGGCGCACGTCGGCCAGGATCTCCAGGCCCTTGTCGCGGCCGGGGCCGCGGAACGACTTGCCCGACGAGCGGTTGGCCTTGTCGAACGACGATTTATAGATGAACGGGATGCCCAGCGCCGAGGTGATCTCTTTCAGGGCGCCGGCGGTGTCCATCGCCATCTGGCGCGATTCGATCACGCAGGTGCCGGCGATCAGGAAGATCGGGTGCTCGAGGCCGACGTCGAATCCGGCGAGTTTCATGCTGCGTCTCCTTGCAAGGCCGGGGCCGCATTGACTGCGCCGGCCGCGGTATTGGTGTTGGAAGCCTGGTGCGCCAGCGCCGCCCGGATGAACGAGGTGAACAGCGGATGGCCGTGGCGCGGCGTCGACTTGAACTCGGGGTGGAACTGCACGCCCATGTACCATGGGTGCGCGTTTTCACCCGTGCGCGGCAGCTCCATGATCTCGCACAGATCTTCGTTCGGGGTACGTGCCGACACCGTCAGGCCGGCCGCTTCGATTTTCGGCAGGTAGAAATTGTTGCCTTCGTAGCGGTGGCGGTGACGCTCGGTCACGACGTTGCCGTAGATCTCGGCCGCCAGCGTGCCCGGATTGACGGCGCAGGTCTGGGCGCCCAGGCGCATGGTGCCGCCCAGGTCCGAACTCACGTCGCGCTTCTCGACCTTGCCGTCGTGGTTCTGCCACTCGGTGATCAGGGCCACGACCGGCTGGTCGGTTTCCGGATCGAACTCGGTCGAGTTCGCGTTCGGCAGGCCGGCCATATTGCGGGCGTACTCGATCAGCGCGACCTGCATGCCGAGGCAGATGCCGAGGTAAGGGATCTTGTTTTCGCGGGCGTAGCGCGCGGCCATGATCTTGCCTTCCACTCCGCGCTTGCCGAAGCCGCCCGGCACCAGGATGGCGTCGTACTTGGCCAGGTGCTCACACCCCCTGCTTTCGATTTCTTCCGAATCGAGGTATTCGATATTGACCCGGCTCTCGGTGTGAATGCCGGCGTGGCGCAGCGCCTCGGTCAGCGACTTGTACGATTCGATCAGGTCGACGTACTTGCCGACCATGCCGATGGTGACCTCGTGCTTCGGATTTTCCAGCGTGTGAATCAGGCGGGTCCACATCGACAGGTCGGCCTTTGGCGCTTCCAGGCCCAGGGCTTCGAGGATGATGTCGTCCAGGCCCTGGTCGCACAGCACCTGCGGCACCTTGTAGATGGTGTCCACGTCCCATACCGAGATCACGGCCTGTTCTTCGACGTTGGCGAACAGCGAGATCTTGGCGCGCTCGTCGTCCGGGATGCGGCGGTCGGCGCGGCACAGCAGCGCGTTCGGCGAGATGCCGATCTCGCGCAGCTTCTGCACGCTGTGCTGGGTCGGCTTGGTCTTGAGTTCGCCGGCCGATGCGATGTAGGGCACCAGGGTCAGGTGCACGAAAGCGGCGCCCTTGCGGCCCGAGCGCAGCGACAGCTGGCGCGCGGCTTCCAGGAACGGCAGCGATTCGATGTCGCCCACGGTGCCGCCGATCTCGACCAGCGCGACGTCGACGCCTTCGGCGCCGCGGCGGATGTAGTCCTGGATCTCGTTGGTGATGTGCGGGATGACCTGCACGGTCTTGCCGAGGTATTCGCCGCGACGCTCCTTGCGGATCACCGATTCATAGATCTGGCCGGTGGTGAAGTTGTTCACCTTCTTCATGCGCGTGCTGATGAAGCGCTCGTAGTGGCCGAGGTCGAGGTCGGTCTCGGCGCCATCGTCGGTGACGAACACTTCGCCGTGCTGGGTCGGGCTCATGGTGCCCGGATCGACGTTGATGTAGGGATCGAGCTTGAGCAGGGTGACTTTGAGACCGCGGCTCTCGAGGATCGCGGCAAGGGAGGCGGCCGCGATCCCTTTGCCCAGGGAAGACACGACGCCGCCAGTGACGAATACAAATTTGGTCATTGTGCTGATGGTGCCGAACGGCACACGCGGGAAATGGAAATTATACCTTAATCCTGCAAATACTTCTTCATATCAATACAGCAATATCTCGGGAGACACTGTCGTCGGACGTTCACAAAACCACTAATCTGAGTGCTTTTTTGTTTCGGTTGGGCAATAATCTTTACCGGTCGGACGAGACAATATTTTCCCGACAATATTCGTAAAGACAGTTCTGGTGTCATCAGCATACATGCCGCAACGATGCCCCCGCTCCAGCGCACCTCCCCTACTTCAACTACACAATACATGGGCAATTTCATCAAACTCAACATCGGTACGCGCCTGGCCGCGGGCTTCGCCCTGACACTCCTGATGACCGTCATCATCGCCACCGTCGGCGTCTGGCGCCTGAACCAGGTCGCCCAGGAGACGTCGTCGATTCTGGCAGAACCGCTGGCGAAGGAGCGCATGATCTCCGAGTGGTATACCCAGATCTTTGCCGCCGTGCGCCGCACCGCCGCCATCGTCAAGAGCAGCGACCCATCGCTGACCGAATTCTTCAAGGAAGACGCGGCCGCCACCGGCAAGCTGTCGGCTGATTTGGTCAAGCAGATCGAACCCTTGATCAGCGGCGACGACGAAACCGCCCTGTTCAAGTCGGTGATGGAACACCGCGCCGCCTACAGCAAGGCGCGCGACGGCGCGGTCAAGGCCAAGGCCGAGGGCAACGTCGAACTGGCGGATCAGATCCTGACCCAGCAATTCAACCCGACCGCCAAGGCCTATCAGGAACGCGTGAAGGAACTGGTCGACCTGCAGCACAAGCGCATCGCCACCAGCGCCGAGCTGATCGCCAGCACTGCGGCCCGCGGCAACGTCGTGATCGGTTCGCTGGCCGCCGGCGCCCTGCTGCTGGGCGGCGTGTTCGCCTGGCTGCTGACCCGCTCGATCACCCGTCCGCTGCGCCAGGCCGTGCACGCTGCCGAGCAGGTGGCGGCCGGCGACCTGACGGTGGACATCGACAGCAAGGCCCATGACGAAACCGGCGCCCTGCTGCGCGCCCTGGGCCATATGAATACCAGTCTGTCGAAGATCGTGGACGAAGTGCGCAGCGGCACCCAGACCATCAGTGGCGCCTCGAGCGAAATCGCGGCCGGCAGCTTCGACCTGTCCAGCCGCACCGAGCAGCAAGCCGCGGCGCTGGAAGAAACCGCCGCCTCGATGGAAGAACTGACCGGCACCGTGCGCCAGAACGCGGACAACGCGCGCCAGGCCAACCAGCTGGCGATCACCGCCTCGAGCGTCGCCACCCAGGCCGGCCAGGCGGTCGACCAGGTAGTCGCCACCATGGGTTCGATCAACGATTCGTCGCGCAAGATCGTCGACATCATTTCGGTCATCGACGGCATCGCCTTCCAGACCAATATCCTGGCGCTGAATGCGGCCGTCGAAGCGGCGCGCGCCGGCGAACAGGGCCGCGGCTTCGCAGTGGTCGCGTCGGAAGTGCGCACGCTGGCGCAACGCTCGGCCGCCGCCGCCAAGGAAATCAAGCAGCTGATCGGCGACTCGGTCGAGAAGGTCGACACCGGCACCAAGCTGGTCGACCACACCGGCGCGACGATGCGCGAAGTGGTCGACTCGATCCGGCGCGTGACCGACATCATGGGCGAGATTTCGTCGGCCAGCCAAGAACAGATCACCGGCATCGACCAGGTCAACCAGGCCATGGTGCAGATGGACAATGCGACCCAGCAGAACGCGGCGCTGGTCGAGGAAGCCACCGCCGCCACCGCGGCCCTGCAGGAACAGGCGCAGCGCCTGGCGCAGGTGGTCGATGTGTTCAAGCTCGATGCGCGCCATGTGACCCCGGCGGCGCCGGTGACGCCGGTGAAGCGTCCGCCGGCGCGTCCGGCGCTGGCCAAGCCGGCGCCGAAAGCGGCGGCCAAGCCCGCCCCCCTGGCCAAGCCAGCAGCCGCCAAGCCTGCGGCCACAGCCAAGGTCAGCGAGACGGAATGGGAAGAGTTCTGATCGTCCCGCACCGCTAGTCAACAAGCCGCCGTCCCTTGTCTGGCACGGCGGCTTTTTCATTTGGTGCGCACCCTTTCCATCAACCTTTGCATCGCGCTACTCGCGACGTCGTGATTCTGTTTGACATGCCGTTCACTCGACGGCATACTTGCCGGAGATGTTAGCGCTCACATAACACACAAAAATCTGGAGACGACCATGTTCAAGCGCGGGCCCGAGACACCTGCAGCAGCGAACGCCCCCCTCGGCTGGCGCGAAAAGCTCAGCTATGGCGTAGCCGATATGGGCTTCAATTTTTATTGGGCCAATATCGCGACCTTCCTGCTGATCTTCTATACCGACACCTTCGGCATCTCGGCGGCGCAGGCCGCCACGCTGCTCGCCTCGATCAAGCTGATCAACGCCTTCACCGACCCGCTGATCGGCGCCGCCGCGGACCGCACCAGCACGCGCTTCGGCAAGTTCCGCCCCTACCTGGTCTGGATGTCGATCCCGCTCGGCGCCGCCGCCGTGCTGACCTACACCACGCCCGACCTCGACGCCGACGGCAAGCTGCTGTGGGCCTACGCCAGCTACCTGGCGATGATGGTGTTCTACACCTGCGTCAACATCCCCTACAACGCGCTGTCCGGCGTGATGTCGGCCGACCCGCAGGAGCGCTCGACCATCAACGGCCTGCGCTTCATCTTCGCCTTCGCCGGTTCCACCCTGGTGACGGCCGCCACGCCGTCCATGGTGGCGTGGCTCGGCGGCGGCGACGATGAACGCGGCTGGCAGCTGACCATGGTGGCCTGGAGCGTCGCCGCCGCACTGATGTTCCTGATCACCTTCGCGGGCACGCGCGAGCGGATCGCGCCGCCGCCCGGCCAGAAGAGCGACGTGCTGCGCGACATCCGCGACCTGGCCGCCAACCGTCCCTGGGTCGTGCTGTTCGTGCTGGCCCTGGTGATCATGGTGACCATCACCCTGCGCACCACCACCTCGGCCTATTACTTCAAGTACGTGGTCGAACGTCCCGAGCTGATGGCCAGCTTCGTGCCGACCTATATGATCTTCGCCGCCATCGGCGCCGCCTGCACGCCGCTCATGACCCGCTTCGTCGACAAGAAGCTGCTCATGATCGTCCTGATGAGCGCGACCGCGGTATTCTCCGCCGCCTTCTTCCTGATCCCCAGCGACCGCATCGACCTGATGTTCGCGCTGCAGGCGGCCACCGGCTTCGTGCTCGGCCCCAAGTCGCCGCTGGCGTTCTCGATGTACGCCGACACTGCCGACTACAACGAATGGACCACCGGCCGCCGCGCCACCGCCATGACCTTCGCCGCCGCCACCTTCTCGCAAAAGCTCGGCACCGCGGTCGCGGTGAGCGTGATCGGCGCCGTGTTCACCGCCCTCGGCTACGTGCCCAACGCCGCGCAGACGACCGGCTCGCAGGCCGGCATCGTGTGGCTGATGTCGTTCGTGCCGGCCGCGTTCGCCCTGCTGGCGGTGCTGGTCATGTGCTTCTATCATCTCGACGCCAGGCTGCTGGCGCGCATCCAGCTCGATCTGGCGGCGCGCAAGGCGGCGCCATGAACACCCAGGAGATCCGATCCATGCTGCACCCGCAAGACGACCGTTATGTGCTGACCAGCCCCACCGCGATGCCGCAGGCCGGCGGCTTCCTGTGGAACCGCCGGATGATGATCCAGTCGACCTGCCGCGGCTATGCCACCGCGCAGTTCATGCAACCGGAGCCGAGCAAGTATTCGCACGCGCCGAACATGCAGGCCAAGTCCTTCATGCAGCCCGAGCAGCATTATTACGCCCACCATCCGGGGCGCTTCTTCTATGTGAAGGACGAAGACACGGGCGAGCTGTTCTCGGCGCCCTACGAGCCGGTGCGCGCCAGCACCGACCGGTTCGAATTCTCGGTCGGCCGCCACGACCTGCGCTGGACCGTCGAGAAGTTCGGCATCCGCATCGAACTCGTGCTCGGCCTGCCGGTGGACGACGTCGCCGAGCTGTGGTCGATGGCGGTGACGAACCTGTCGGACCGCCCGCGCCGCATCAGCGTCTACCCCTATTTCACGATCGGCTACATGTCGTGGATGAACCAATCAAGCGAGTACCGCCACGACCTGGGAGGCATTGTGGCTTCCAGCGTCACGCCCTACCAGAAGCTGGAAGACTATTTCAAGAACCGCCTGTTCAAGGACCGCACGGTGCTGCTGTGCGAGCAGCCGCCGGACGCCTGGGAGACGGGCCAGATCGCCTTCGAGGGCGAAGGCGGCCTGCATGCGCCGTCGGCGCTGGCGGGCGAACGCCTGGGCTGCGGCGACGCGCGCTACGAGACGCCGGCCGCCGTGGTCCAGTACCGGCTGGCGCTGGCACCAAGCGAAGCCACGACGCGGCGCTTCCTGTTCGGCCCTGCGTTCGACGATGCCGAGATCGTGTGCCTGCGCGAACAATACCTGAGCGAACAGGGCTTCGCCGCCGCCGCGCGCGACTACGCAGCCTACATCGCCGAAGGAGAAGGCGTGCTCCGGATCGCGACCCCGGACCGCGAGCTCGACAACTTCGTCAACACCTGGCTCGCGCGCCAGGTCTACTACCACGGCGACGTCAACCGCCTCTCCACCGACCCGCAGACCCGCAACTACCTGCAGGACAATATGGGCATGGCCTTCGTCAAGCCGGCGGCGGCGCGCGCCGCCTTCCTGCATGCGCTCTCCCAGCAGGAGGCCAATGGCGCGATGCCGGACGGGATCCTGCTGTTCGACGGCGCGGAACTGAAGTACATCAACCAGATCCCGCACACCGACCACTGCGTGTGGCTGCCGGTCTGCCTGCGCGCCTACCTCGACGAGACGGGCGACGACGCCATTCTCGATGAGCCGGTCGCCACCCACGACGGCGAAGTGAAAACCGCGTTCGAGCGCATCTCGCTGGCGATGGACTGGCTGTTGCAGCGGCGCGATGCGCGCGGCCTGTCTTACATCGAGCAGGGCGACTGGTGCGATCCGATGAACATGGTCGGCTACAAGGGCCGCGGCGTCTCGGGCTGGCTGACGGTGGCGGCGGCTTACGCGCTGAACCTGTGGGCCGACGTGTGCGCGGCGCGCGGCGACGCCGCTTCGCTGACGCGCTACCGCGCCGGCGCCGAAGCGATGAACGGCGCCGCCGGGGAACATCTGTGGGACGGCGCCTGGTTCGCGCGCGGCATCACCGACGACGACGTCAAGTTCGGCGTCGCCAGCGATACCGAGGGCCGCATCTACCTGAACCCGCAGAGCTGGGCCTTTCTTTCGGGCGCCGCCAGCGTCGAGCAGCGCGCACTGATGCTGGAGGCGATCGACGAAGAGTTGCGCACGCCCTACGGCGTGCAGATGTTCGCGCCGCCCTACAGCGGCATGCGCGAGGACGTCGGCCGCGTCACGCAGAAGCATCCCGGCTCGGCCGAGAACGGCGCCGTGTACAACCACGCCTCGGTGTTCTACGTCTACAGCCTGTACACGATCGGTGAAGCCGACCGCGCCTTCGACGCGCTGCGCAAGATGATCCCCGGCCCCGGCCTGGACGACTACCTGCAGCGCGGCCAGCTGCCGGTGTTCATCCCCAATTACTACCGCGGCGCCTACAAGGAATATCCGCGCACCGCCGGGCGCTCGAGCCAGCTGTTCAACACCGGCACCGTGGCCTGGGTCTACCGCTGCCTGATCGAGGGCCTGTGCGGCCTGAAGGGAGACCTGAAGGGCTTGACGGTGGCGCCGCAACTGCCGTCCGGCTGGGACGGCATGACGGTGAGCCGGCGCTTCCGCGACGCGACCTTCGAGGTCGACATCAAGCGTGGCGCGGTTGACCGGGTCGAGGTGACGTGCGATGGCGCCGCTATGCCCGCGGCCCGCATCGACAGTATCGAAGCGGGCCGCACGTATCGTCTGGACGTGATCGTACCGTAGGGTTGGCGGCTCGTAATCTGGTCCACTGGACCAGATTACCCGACGCGGTGATGGTTGGCGGCGAGATCATCCGGTACGAAACCGGGACCGATAACGATCACCGCGTCGGCGGCATAGCCGCCGACCCTACGCGTTATTGCATCGTATGCGCCTGCTGCTGCGTATCCACCGCGAAGTTACGCTGCGCGTCCCAGTAGGTGAACCAGTAACGCACCACGTCGCCGATCTTCAGGCCACCTGCGGTATACGTGTTGACGCCGTTCGCGAGCTGCATCCGCACGTTCTGTTGCGCCCCGTTGTTGACGGTGTAGTGCACGTCGGCCCAGCCGCCGGTGGTGGTGCGGAACTGCAGCATCGTCGACGAGATCTGGCTGACCGAGGTCGGGCCGCTCGGCTCCGGTTGCGGCGTGGCGCCGCCGCTGCCCGACTCCCACACGATGTCGTCGATCGCGAACTGGAAGCTCGACGATGGCAGCGCGCCGTCGATGCTCGAGATCATGAAGATGTCGTGGATCGACTGCGCCGCGACCAGCGGTCCGAGCAGGGTCGAGACGGGAATCGAGGCCTGCGCCCACTGGCCGTTGCGCGTCAATCCGTAGGCGGTGGTATTGGCCGGGAAGTTGACCCAGTTCTGGTTGGTGTAGGTGTCGCCGATGCCGATCCTGAAGCCCACGTTGGCCGGAATCCGGATGCGGAATTTCACGGTGCCGTTGGCGCGGTAGTTGCTCAGGTTGCGCGCCTGGCGCGCCTGGATGCCGCCGCCGAACCACTGGCCCGGCGCCGTATAGTTCCAGGCGATGACGTTGCTGCCCTCGAACGGCGCGGTGTTGCCGGCGCCGGTGGAGGCGGCGTTCCACAGGAAGATGTCGGAGCTCGTCCCCGCCACCAGCCTGTTGTTGACCGCCGTGGTGTCGGTGAACACGCCGAACTTGCCGGCCACTTCGGGCACGGTCTGGTCGCCCAGCTTCACCTGGCCCTTGCCGTCCATCTGGTAGACGCGCACGTAGTCGACGTACATGGTGGCCGGCAGCGGCGCGGTGACCTGGCCCGGGTTGGCGGCGTCGGTGAAGTTGCCGCCCACGGCCATGTTCAGCAGCAGGTAGAACGGCGCCTGCAGCGCACTCGAATTGACCGGCAGCGGCGCGTTGTACATATTGTGCTCGACGCCGTTGTCGACCGTCGTGAAGCGCATCTGGCTCTCGTCCCAATAGAAGCGGTAGGTGACGAAGCGGTTCGCGAGCGAGTTCTGGGGCACGTACCAGTTCTTGGTCTGCCATGCGGTCGAGGCGGCGCAGCTCTCGTTGCCGGGCACGCAGGCGGCCTGCTGCCAGGTGATCACGTTCGAGCCGACGAAGTGGTTCGACGACGGCGCCCCGCCGTGCGCCCGCTCGGATGCCTTGTGGCCCATCTCCATGATGTCGATCTCGCCGTTGCGCGGCCAGGTCTGCGGGCTCACGCCCAGCAGCCACGCGGCCGGCCACAAGCCGGTGCCGAGGTTCGGCGTGGCCATGCGCACCTCGATCATCCCGTACTGCACCTGCACCTTGTTCTTGGTGTCGAGCCGGGCCGAGGTGAAGACATTGTTGCCGACCGTCTGGCTGCGCGCCTGGATCGCCAGCGCACGCGTGCCCGATTCGAACGGCACGTTGACGATGCTGGCGTTGTTGGGGCTGTAGTACTCGAGCTCGGCGTTGCCGTAGCCGCACAGGCCGATCTGGCAGCCGTTACCGTCCTGCAAGTTCCACACGCCGGTGTTCACGCTGCTGCCGTTGAACTCCTCCGACCACAGCAGCTGGCCGATGACCGGGTTGGTGACGCTGGCCGCCGCCTGCGCCCCGCACGCCAGCAGGATGCCTGCGGCCAGCGCGTGGAAAGGTTTCCATCTCGAACGATGATTCTGGTTCTGGTTGTTCACGTCGACTCCTCTTGTTCTCAGTACAAGAATATGCGGCCGTGCCGGGATGGCGCGCCGCGCCCCGCCAACTTTGCCGTTGGTCTCGAATGTGCGGATTCGTGCGGAATACGGGATTTGGAAACCTTTCCACAACCGGAACGAAAAATATAGTCCGATTCCCGGAAGGCGTCAAACAGATGTGAACGGTTCGCGTGCGATTATCCCGCCAGCATATGCATGCGGCAGGGCGGAGGGCGCCGCATCAACGGCCGACGCTGGCGAGGATCTGCGCGACCAACCGTTCCGGGGTGTCGCGAATGTCGAGGGTGATGCCGGCTTCGTCCGGCTGCAGGGGTTCGAGCGTGCTCAGCTGGCTGTCGAGCAGCGACGGCGGCATGTAGTGCCCGGGGCGGTTGCTGACGCGCTCGAGCAGCAGGGCGCGCTCGCCGGCCAGGTGCGCGAAACGCACGTCGCCGCCGGCGCTGCGCAGCAGGTCGCGATAAGCGCGCTTGAGCGAGGAACACGACAGCACCACCCCGCCCTCGCGTGCGGCGAGCTGGTCGCGCAAGGTCAGGAGCCAGTCGTGGCGATCGTCGTCGGTCAGCGCGGCCCCGGCGGTCATCTTGGCGATATTGGCCGGCGAATGAAAGGCGTCGCCTTCGATGAAGGGCACGCCCAGCGCCAGCGCCAGCTGCGCGCCGATGCTGCTCTTGCCGCAGCCGCTCACGCCCATGACCACCCAGGCCGTTCCCTTGTCGTCGTCTCGCGCTTGTCTCGTCATGTTCTCTATGTTAACGCTAACACCCATGCGGCGATTGTAGCGTCTGCGCAGGAAGGATGTAAAGCGCTCATGCACCATGGTTGGGCAGATGCGCGGCGCCGGTGCCGGCTCGCGGCAATCGCACGCTCCAGCCGCGCCGCAGCCGGCCGCCGAAAATGACGGAATTCGCCTTTGAAATGAACGGCTTACCCCTGCACGACGCCAGATGGCACAGGTCTTGCTGATGACATTGCTCAAGCATGGGCATGCCCGCCTCGCCAATTCGTTTTTTGCGTCATCACCACTACCAGGGGTCTTCGCCAATGAAAGATGAGAATCTGTACCGTCCTTATTCGACCGAGTCTTCCTTGACCGGCTGCGCCTGCGGCAGGCATGGTTCCCAGGACGAGCACGATCGCGAGGCGCAAGCCGCCCGGCTGCGCCGCGCAGGCGACGCCGAAGCCTTGTCGGGCGACTTCGTCGAAGCGGCCGCGGTGCGCGCGCTGTTTCCGCATGAAGCGACGCGCCGCAACCTGATCAAGGCGGTGGGCGCGCCGACGCTGATGGCGGCGATCGGTTCGCTGCTGCCGCTGGCCAGCCTGCAGGCCAATGCGATGGAAAAATCAGGCGCGCTCGAAAAGAAGAACCTGAAGATCGGCTTCATCCCGATCAACTGCGCCACTCCCTTGATCATGGCCGACCCGATGGGCATGTACAAGGCGCAGGGTCTGAACGTCACCCTCAGCAAGACCGCCGGCTGGGCGCTGGTGCGCGACCAGATGATCAACCGCGAGCTCGACGCCTCGCACTTCCTGGCGCCGATGCCGCTCGCGATGTCGATCGGCCAGGGCGGCACGCCGCAGCCGATGCGCGTCGCCACCATCCAGAACATCAACGGCCAGGCGATCACGCTCGGCCTCAAGCACAAGAACAACCGCGACCCGCGCAACTGGAAGGGCTTCAAGTTCGCGATTCCGTTCGAGTACTCGGTCCACAACTTCCTGCTGCGCTACTACCTGGCCGAGCATGGACTGGACCCGGACCGCGACGTCCAGCTGCGCGTGACGCCGCCGCCCGAGATGGTCGCCAACCTGCGCGCCGGGAACATCGACGGCTTCCTCGGCCCCGATCCGTTCAACCAGCGCGCCGTGTTCGACCAGATCGGCTTCATCCACATCCTCACCAAGGACATCTGGAATGGCCACCCTTGCTGCGCCTTCGGCGCCTCGAAAGCCTTCATCGACCAGAACCCGAACACCTTCGCCGCGCTGTACCGCGCCATCCTGAACGCCACCGCGATGGCGCACAAGGCCGAGAACCGGGCCGAGATCGCCAAGGCCATCAGCAAACCGGCCTACCTGAACCAGCCTGAGACCGTGGTGCTGCAGGCGCTTTCCGGCCGCTTCGCCGATGGCCTGGGCAAGGTGCGCAACGAGCCGGACCGCGCCGACTTCGACGCCCTGCCCTGGTATTCGATGGCGACCTGGATGCTGACGCAAATGCGGCGCTGGGGCTACCTGAAGGGTGACGTCAACTACAAGGCGCTGGCCGAACAGGTGTTCCTGCTCACCGATGCGCGCAAGCAGATGGCGGCCCTGGGCATGCCGGCGCCGGCCGCCGCCGCGAGCGGCTACCGCCCGTTCACGATCATGGGCAAGACCTACGATCCGGCCAAGCCGCAGGCCTATCTGGACAGCTTCGCGATCAAGCGCGCCTGAGACGGGACGAAACAATGCACAAGCAACTCAAGTTCAAGGCGGCGCTGCTGTCGCTGGCGCTGCTGCTGGTCTTGCTCGGCGTCTGGCACATCGCCACCGCGCCGCGCGCCGCGGCGCCGGCCGTGGCGATGAGCGCCGAGGAAGCCGAGTACGCGGCCCTGATGGGACAGGCGCCAACCGCCGCCGCGGATCCGGCGCCCGCCGCGGGCAGCGGCTTTCCCACGCCGTCGCAGTTCGCGCGGATAGCGGCCGGCCACCTGGGCGAACCGTTCTACGATCGCGGCCCGAACGACCGCGGCGTCGGCATCCAGCTCGGGCATTCGCTGGTGCGCGTCGCCCTGGGCTATCTGCTGGCGATGCTGGTGGCGATCCCGCTGGGCTTCGTGATCGGCATGTCGCCGCTGCTGTACCGCGCGATCGATCCGTTCATCCAGGTCTTGAAGCCGATCTCGCCGCTGGCCTGGATGCCGATCGCCCTCTACACGATCAAGGATTCGTCGATCTCGGGCATCTTCGTGATCTTCATCTGCTCGATCTGGCCCATGCTGATCAACACCGCCTTCGGCGTGGCCGGCGTGCGCAAGGACTGGCTCAACGTCGCGCGCACGCTCGAAGTGTCGCCGCTGCGCAAGGCCTTCCTGGTGATCCTGCCGGCGGCGGCGCCGACCATCATCACCGGCATGCGCATCTCGATGGGCATCGCCTGGCTGGTGATCGTCGCCGCCGAAATGCTGATCGGCGGGAACGGCATCGGCTACTTCCTGTGGAACGAATGGAACAACCTGTCGCTGGCGAACGTGCTCTTCGCCGTGCTCATGATCGGCATCGTGGGCATGGCGCTGGACCTGATGTTCGCCGCGCTGCAAAAGAAAGTGACCTATGCCGAATGATCGTTTCGTCCAGGTCGATGGCCTGGCCAAGACCTACCGCGCCGGCCAGCCGCCGGTATTCGAGGGGGTGAGTTTCGCGATCGAGCGCGGAGAGTTCATCTGCATCATCGGCCACTCGGGCTGCGGCAAGAGCACCATCCTGAACGTGCTGGCCGGACTCGAAGCGGCCAGCGCCGGCACCGTGATCATGGACGGCCGCGAGGTGACCGGCCCGGGGCTCGATCGCGGCGTGGTGTTCCAGAACCACGCCCTGCTGCCGTGGCTGAGCGTGGAAGACAATATCGGCTTCGCCGTGCGTTCGCGCCACCCTGACTGGTCGCGCGACAAGGTGCGAGAGCACGGCGCGCGCTTCATCGAGATGGTTGGCCTGAGCGGAGCGGCGCGCAAGAAGCCGTCCGAGCTCTCCGGCGGCATGAAGCAGCGGGTTGGCATCGCGCGCGCCTTCGCTGTCGAGCCCAAGATGCTGCTGCTGGACGAACCGTTCGGCGCGCTCGACGCGCTCACCCGCGGCACGATCCAGGACGAGCTGCTGGGCATCTGCGCGGCCACGCACCAGACGGTGTTCATGATCACCCACGACGTCGACGAGGCGATCCTGCTGGCCGACCGCATTTTCTTGATGAGCAACGGGCCCCAGGCGCGGATCGCCGAGATCGTCGTCAACACGCTGCCGGCCGAGCGCAGCCGCGCCACGATCCACCGCGATCCCCAGTTCTACAAGATCCGCAACCACCTGGTCGACTTCCTGGTGCGCCGCTCGAAGATGCTGCAGCAGTCCGGCGCCGACGGCGCCGAGCCGCAGACGACGCGCATCGTGCGTCCCGGCCTGGAAGACGCAGCAGCGCCGGCCGCGCCCACCGCACCCGACCATTACCCCGCCCGGGCTTCGGCCTGAGCATCCACCTTTACCACTACCACATCGATGGAGCCCACTATGATTTCATGCCGTGAAGACGTCACCAAAATGATCCTGTCCGCCAAGGTCCGCAAGGGCATCAAATGGCGCGACGTGACCGAGGCCACCGGCCTGTCGAAGGAATGGACCACCGCCGCCTGCCTGGGCCAGATGACGCTGACCAAGCCCCAGGCCGAGGCGGTCGGCAAGATCTTCGAGCTGTCCGACGAAGCCATCGCCTGGCTGCAGATCGTGCCCTACAAGGGTTCGCTGCCCACCGCCGTGCCGACCGATCCGCTGATCTACCGCTGGTACGAACTGGTGAACGTGTACGGCACCACGATCAAGGAACTGATCCACGAAGAATTCGGCGACGGCATCATGAGCGCCATCGATTTTTCGATGGACATCCAGCGCACCGAAGACCCGAAGGGCGACCGCGTCAATGTTGTCTTGTCGGGTAAGTTCCTGCCTTACAAGAGTTACTAAAAACGCGCTACTCGCCTTCGTCGGCTCAGGCGCTCTCGCGCTCGCGCAGGGTGAAGCCCAGGTCGATGCGCTTGCGTTCGGGCTCCTGGCCCTTGATCACCTGCAGCAGCAGGCCGGCGGCCTCGAAGCCGATCTGGTAGCGCGGCGTGTCGACGGTGGTCAGGGACGGCATCATCCATGCGGACGCGGGCAGGTCATTGAAGCCGCATACGGCGATGTCCTGCGGGATGCGGATGCCGTGGCGCTGGCAGTGATAGATGGCGCCGTGGGCCAGGTCGTCGTTGCAGCAGAAAACGGCGTCGCAGTCGGGCATGTCCGCCATCATCCGTCCCATCAATTCGGCGCCGAGCGCGATGGTGGAGCGCTCGGGCACCATCAGCTCGAGCCGTGGGTCGGCCAGGCCCGCCTCGGCCATCGCGGCCCGATAGCCGTCGGCGCGCCGCAGCGTGCGCTCGTCGAGCTGGGCGCCGATGAAGCCGATGCGGCGATAGCCCTTCCTGACCAGGTGGCGCGTCATCTCCATGCCGGCCTCGAACTGCGAGAAGCCGACCGACAGCGCGCCGGGATCGTCCGACAGGTCCATCATCGACACCGACGGCACCTGCGACGCTTCCAGCATCTTCGTCACGGCCGGGCTGTGGGCCTGGCTCGAGAACAGGATGCCGTCCGGGCTCGACTGCAGATAGGTACGCAGCAGCTTTTCTTCCTCGGCCTGCGAATAATAGGTATTGCCGATCAGGAGCTGGTACTGGCCCGGCGCGACGGCGTCGTGGATGCCTTCGAGGACGGCGGTGAACACGGCGTTGGAAAACGACGGCACCAGCACCACGATCACATGCGATTGCGACGAGGCCAGCGCGCGCGCGGCGCGGTTGGGCACGTAGCCGAGTTCCGCCACCGCCTGCTCCACCTTGACCCGGGTGAGCTCGGAGACCATCTGCGGCTGGCTCAGCGCGCGCGAAGCGGTCATGATCGACACGCCCGCCATGCCGGCCACCTGCTCGAGCGTCGCGCGCCCCGTCCCCCTGCCCTTGCTGCGGCCCGTCTTATCCATGGTCATCCTGTCGTAGCGTTCTACATCCCTGGTTCCATTCTATCAACAATGACCAGGGCCTTCGTCGCGAACCTCGGCGGGCCGCCGCGCCATCAGCAAAAATCCCTGCTGCGCGCATCCAGAGCGCCCAGCAGGTGCGACAGGTCCACCAGCCGCTTGGCCACCAGGTGGCGCACTTCTCCCTGGCGCTGCCAGATGCCGTACACCCCGAGCAGCGGTGCATTGAGGACTTCACGCCGCTGCTGCTCGACCAGGGTCGGCCACACGATCACATTGACGTTGCCGGTCTCGTCTTCCAGCGTCATGAACAGCACGCCCTTGGCCGTGCCCGGGCGCTGGCGCACCGTGACCAGGCCGCAGGCGCGCGCCAGCTGGCCGTCCTGGTAATCCATCAGGGTCGACGCCGGCATGAAGCGCTGCCCGAGCAGGCGCGCGCGCAGCAGCGCCAGCGGATGGCGGCCCAGCGTCAACCCCTGCGCGCGGTAGTCGCCGACGATCTCTTCGCCTTCGCTCGGCGCGGCCAACGTGGGCGTCTCTTCGCGCGGCACGGTCGGGCGCAGCAGATCCTTGTCGGGCGCCGCGCCCGATGCCTGCCACAAGGCTTCGCGCCGGTGCCCGGCCAGCGAGCGCAGGGCGTTGGACGCGGCCAGCACCTGCAGGTCGCCCCGGTCGAGATGCGCGCGCCGCGCCAGGTCGGCCACGCTGTCGAACGGCCGTATGGCGCGCGCCTGCTCGATGCGCTCGGCCGCTTCCTGCTTCAATCCGCGTTGCAGCGAAAAGCCCAGCCGCACCGCCGGCTGGCGCGAACGGTCGACGGGGTCGTATTCTTCCAGCGCCGAATCCCAGCCGCTGACGGCGACGTCGACCGGCCGCACTTCGATGCCGTGGCGGCGCGCGTCCTGCACCAGTTGCGAGGGACTATAAAAACCCATCGGCTGGCTGTTGAGCAGCGCGCACAGGAAAGCGGCCGGCTCGTGGCACTTGAGCCACGAACTCGCATAGGCCAGCAGCGCGAAGCTGGCCGCGTGCGATTCGGGAAAGCCATACTCGCCGAAGCCCTGGATCTGGCTGAAGATCGCTTCGGCGAATTCCTGCTGGTAGCCGCGTTCGAGCATGCCGCCCACGATGCGCTCGTAGTATTTTTCGAGGCCGCCCTTGCGCTTCCAGGCCGCCATCGCGCGCCGCAGCTGATCCGCCTCGCCCGGCGTGAAGCCGGCGCCCAGGATCGCCACCTGCATCACCTGCTCCTGGAAGATCGGCACGCCAAGGGTGCGCCCGAGCGCGACCTTCATCTCGGGGCTCGGATACTCGACCGGCTCCAACCCCTGGCGCCGGCGCAGGTAGGGATGGACCATGCCGCCCTGGATCGGGCCGGGCCGCACCACGGCCACCTCGATCACCAGGTCGTAGAAGCGGCGCGGCAGCATCCGCGGCAACATGCTCATCTGCGCGCGCGATTCGATCTGGAACACGCCGATGGTGTCGGCCTGGCAGATCATGTCGTAGGTGGCGCTGTCTTCGAGCGGGATGTCCTGCATCTCGAACACGTCGCCATAGCGCTGGCCCACCAGTTCCAGGCCGCGCCGCATCATCGACAGCATGCCCAGCGCCAGCACGTCGACCTTCATCAGGCCCAGCTCTTCGAGATCGTTCTTGTCCCACTGGATCACGCTGCGGTCCGCCATCGTCGCGTTCTCGATCGGCACCAGGCGCGAGAGCTTGCCCTTGGCGATCACGAAGCCGCCCGGATGCTGGGACAGGTGGCGCGGGAAGTTCAGCAGCGACTGCGCCAGCGTGGCCCACTGGCGCGACAGCGGCGCCTCGGGATCGAGGCCGCTTTCGGCCAGGCGGCCCAGCAAATCGGCGCGGCTGTCGAACCAGTGATGGGTCTTGGCCACCTTCTCGACGATGGCAAGGTCGATGCCGAGCGCCCGCCCGCTGTCGCGCAGCGCGCTCTTGGGCCGGTAGCTGATCACCACCGCCGCCAGCGCCGCGCGCTGGCGGCCGTACTTGTTGTAGATGTACTGGATGACCTCCTCACGCCGCTGGTGTTCGAAGTCGACGTCGATGTCGGGCGGCTCGTTGCGTTCACGCGAGATGAAGCGCTCGAACAGCAGGCTGGCGCGGGCCGGATCGACCTCGGTGATGCCGAGGCAGTAGCACACCGCCGAGTTGGCGGCCGAGCCGCGCCCCTGGCACAGGATGTGTTGCGAGCGCGCGAAGCGCACGATGTCGTAGACGGTGAGGAAGTAGTGTTCGTAGCCCATCTCGGCGATCAGGTCGAGCTCGTACTCGATCTGGGCCTGCACCTTGGCCGGCACGCCCTGGCGAAAGCGCCGGTGCGCGCCGATCCAGGTTTCGCTGCGCAGGTAGCTGCTGGCGTCGTGGCCTTCGGGGACCACTTCGTCCGGGTATTCGTAGCGCAGCTCGTCGAGCGAGAAGGTGCACAGGCGCGCGATGCGCACCGTCTCGGCCAGCGCCTCGCGCGAATAGATGTTGGCCAGGCGCAGGCGCGCGCGCAGGTGCTGCTCGGCGTTCTGCGCCAGGCCGTAGCCGCAGGCGCCCACCGGTTTGCCCAGGCGGGTCGCGCTCAGGGTGTCCTGCAAGGGTTTGCGCGAGCGCACGTGCATACAGACGTGGCCAAGGGCGACGATCGGCAGGCCGTGCTGCCAGCCCACCTCTTCCACCGTGGTGCGGTGGGCGTCGTCGAAGGCGCGGTGCAGCTGGGTGAGGCCGAGCCAGGCGCGGCCCGGGAAGGTGGTGGCCATCCATGCGGCCTGCGCATGCAGGCGGTCGACGTCCTGGGCCTCGTGACCGGGGTATGGCGGCAGCAGGATCGCCAGGCAGTCGGGCATGTGCTGCAGGTGCGCGTATTCCTGGATGGGATTGGCCAGGTCGTCGGGCGTGAGCAGATAGGTGCCCTTTTCGCTGCGCGTGCGGCCGATCGTGATCAGTTCGGACAGGTTGCCATAGCCGTTGCGGTTCTGCGCCAGCAGGATCAGGGAGGGGGCCGGCGTCAGAGCGTCGTCGGGGTTCTTGAGGTGGAAGTGGGCGCCGATGATCAGGGGCAGGCCGGCGTTTTTCGCTTCGGCGTGGGCGCGCACGACGCCGGCCAGCGAGCATTCATCGGTGAGGGCCAGCGCGAAGTACCCCAGCTGCACCGCGCGCGCGACCAGCTCCTCGGCGTGCGAGGCCCCTTGCAGGAACGAGAAGTTCGAGAGGCAGAACAACTCGGCGTAGGGGGGCAGCGCCTGGGGAGAGGGGGGCTGCGCGGTGGGGGTGGGCTTGGTCACGCTGGCGAGCTGTCGAACAGCCAATACTGTATAAAAACACAGTATAACCGAGCTGGGGGATGTGGCTGGGGAAGTTGTGGCTATGGCTTGGTCATGAGGGATAGGCTGGATTGGGGGGTGAGCAGTAGCTTGTGGTGACTGGACGTGCAGAAAGATATTTCTGCGTCGCAATCGTCAATTCTCTTTAAGCATTGACGATAAGAAACCAAGTGTTCTTATTCTAGGCGGAAAATTTCCGCGTTTATCAGCGACTAAGACTTACACGTATGTCGGAAAGGCCGCGGCATTGGCCCAAAGAACGAGCCGGAAATATCTTGCGGCCCCATCCGCTCGCGCAGGCTGAACGCACCACCACCTTCCGCGCGGCGCAAAACTGGCTGATCCGCACTGACCATACGCTCATATGCAAGCATCAAGGCAGCTCCACCCGTGGAATTGATGTAGTCGAGCATCTCCATCGTGGTCTCATAAGCCCAATCAGAGAAGCTCTCGCCCAGTTCGCCCCCTGCCGTCGCGCCGGTACTCGTGACGCCGCCCTGCACTTTCGTCAGGATCGTGACGATGGCCCACGACATCCCCATCCATCCAGTCGTCGCCAGCGTCATGCGCAGCACCGGCATGAGGATGCCCGCTTCGTGGATCGCCTTGAGCACGCCAAGCAAGGCGCCCGCCGGCATCGCGCGGTTGCAGTCGATGGTCGCGATCAGGATCGCGATCTTGTTCATCACGCCAGGATAGCGCCGCAGAAAGCGGTACAACGCCGGACCGATCTGCTGCGGGTCGCCGAGCAGTCTTCCAAGGCCGGCCGCTAGAAAGCAGCCGCCGGTGAGCTTCCACACCACGTTCACCAGCTTCATGTCGACTGGACCATCCAGCACCGTCGCGCTGGCGAAGGCTTGCAAATGGCTGGCATTGCCGGCCCGCGTGGGGCTCAGCAGCAGGTTGAAGCAGGTGGAAAAATTGGCCTCGTAGCTGCCGTCGATCGCGATGGCGCCGCTTGCGGTCACCGCGATGAACGGCGCTCCCGCTCCACCGACGACGCCGATATTGATGGCGCCATTGGCCTGGAGCGACGCCATCAACCGGATCGCATCCTGAGCGCTGCCGCCCGCGCGCAAAGTGCCGTCGCTATCCGCGCTCACATAGCTGCCGTCACGGCATTGCAGGGTGATGGCGGCGGCATCCAGGGCCTCCGGCACGCCGATGGTGAACACCTCGGCCGCATCGCTCGAGGTCCCGAGCGCCGTGATCCGGCCGTCGGCGGCGATCGACCAGTAGCCGGCTGCCCCGGTCTGGAGCTTGATCTCGTCGCCGGCAGCGAGCAGCCCAGCCAGCGAGACGAAGTTTCTGTCCGTGGTGAACGCAGGCTCGGGCTGGGTGATCGAGACCGGCGTATCTTCGGGCACGTTGACGCTCGATATCGCCGCCACGCCCCAGCTATAGACCATCGAGAACGACTTGACGGCGGCCGGCCAGGTGTCGCCAAAGGTCAGGCTGTCGGCCGTGAACGACAGGCTTCCATTCTCGACCAGCGCGACGACCTTCGCCGTGACGTCGACCGGTCCGTAGGCGGCGGCGAGGATGTTCAGGGCGCGTGGGTCGAGCGACGCCTGCGCGGCGGGAGCGGCCGGGTCGTAGTCGATCTGTAGAAGCTGGTTCTCGATCGTCGCGGCCAGTTGCGGCTTGCGGCCGGCATACTGGTAGACCACGTGCAGGGTCTTGCGCATGGCCGGCCAGCCATCGCCGAATACGCTGCTGGATGCGGCGACGGACAGCCTGCGCCGGCTCACGCTGGCGCGGACGATGTCAGTGACGTCCTTCAGGCCATAGAAGGCGTTCAGGATGTGCAGCGGCGGACGGTAGCTGAGCGCATAGGGGTTGCCCTCGACGACGATGTCGATGAACGGCACCTGACCGCTGTAGCTGGCCACGATGACGAAGGTGTTGCGCCTCTCCTTATCGGCCTCGCCAAGGGTGGCGCTGTCAGCGACCAGGGACAAGGTTCCGGCCGAGTGATCGGCCAGATTGCGTACCGTTGCGCTCACGTCGGCGGAGCCGAAGCTGGCGCCCCACACGGTCAGTGCCGGCTGCGCGGTGTTGTCTTCCTTGATTGGGGCAGGAACCTGGGCAGCTTGCCCGAATTGCTGCGCGCCGATGTTCAGCGTCTGGCCTTCTAACGCCGTCGCCACGAACGTCGGGCCGCCATCATAGCGATAGACGACCGTCAGCGTCTTTTCGTGGCCGACCCAGGCGTCGCCGAACGCCTGGTTGCTCGCCAACACAGACAGGGTCTCTGGAAAAGCCTGACGGTTGACCTGCTTGATGACCTGGGCAGTGACCTGCCTGAGTCCATAAGCCGCGCCAACGATCTGCAGGACGCCTGTGCCTTGGGTAGCCATACTTGAATCTTCTTTCCGGAATGAATAACATGCATTGCGACAGTTGCAACGAGAGGCGAGACAATGGTCGTTACGTCTCTGTCGGTACACTGGTTTGCAAGCTCCGTGCCACCGTAAAACATGGCGTCGCCGCAACAAAATCAAGGATTTAGTCGACTATGTATGCCTGCTGGGTGTAAAACAGCGGGGGTTTTTACATGTCAACAAAGAAGTTGACACGCTGGTGCCTGAATCGCGAGGTTTGGAATGTGTATTCGGCAAGTTTCTCTTCCTGTAGCATTTATGGCGCCTGCGCCAACCTAATGAGCCGCAAATGACTTCATCGCCTGACCTGATTGCCAACCCCAGTACCGAGCGATATCGCCTTGGTAAGTTGCTTGGCAATGGTGGTTTTGGCGACGTGCATGAGGCGTGGGATCCCGCGCTGCAGCGTAGTGTTGCCATCAAGCGTTTGAAGCCTGATCTGGTGCGCGATCAGCCGGACAACCTGCTGCAGGAAGCCCGGCTTGCGGCGTCACTGCGGCATCCTGCTTTCATCCAGATTTATTCGCTCGAAGACGACGGCCATAGCAAATCGATCGTGATGGAACTGGTAGGGGGCAAGACTCTGCATCAGTTGCTTTCCACGACCAAGCTATCGAGGGATCAGATACTTGATATCGTTTGCCAGTTGGCGGATGCGATGGCGCAGGCGCATGCGGCGGGCTTGATTCATGGGGATTTGAAGCCGGCCAACTTGATGATCGAGCCATCAGGGCAGTTGCGCATCATGGATTTTGGGCTGGCACGCAAGATCGATCCGCTTGCGACCGAGTCGGGCGATGTGCTGCAGACTCAGGGCACCATCGCCTATCTCGCGCCTGAAATTTTGAATGGCAAGTATCCGAGTATGCTCAGCGATATTTATGCTGTGGGCGTATTGATGTACGAGATGATGCACGGAGAGCGTCCATTTTCCCATTTGCATGGGTTGGCGTTAGCTGCTGCGCAAGTACAATCGTCCTGCGCGCAGTGGACGTTTTCTCCTGATGCCGATCAGGATATGGTTACATTGGTACGTTCAATGTGTACGCCCGATCCGTCTACACGGATGGGAACAATGATGGCAGTTCACCAAGCTGCATGCACATTGCGAGAATCGAAAACTTATACGGACCCGACATCACCTATAAATCTTCCAGAAGCGGTAGCACTCTCTTCGTTTTTTGGTAACTGGCGCAAGATTGGATATGCGTGCGCGGCATTTGTGCTTGCGATAGGCAGCATGGTATATGCTCCAATATCGGAAAACCTCAATCATCAGCTGGCACCTACAATTTCTGATTCCACGCGGATATCGAAGGGAATGGCAGCATTACGGCATCTTGACCATGAAGAAAGCGTCGATGCCGCAATCGAAAACTTTAACGCCATCCTAACAAAGCAACCAAATCATGCCGCTGCAGCTGCCGGAATAGCTCTGGCATACGCGTTGCGCTATGCAGGTGATCGCGGGGACGAAAGCTGGCTGCAACGCGCTGACGCTAGTGCGCAAGCTGCCCTTGCATTCGACGATCAATTAGCACTTGCCTATGCTGCCAAGGCTTATGTAAGGTGGCAGCAAGTTCAAAACGAAGAAGCATTGCAGCTTGCTGAACAAGCCTTGAAATTAGATCCAAAGAGTATATTTGCACTTAATACCAAATGTGGAATTCTGATTCGCATGCAGCGCTATTCAGAGGCAGCAAGTAGCATCGAAATCGCGCGTGAAGCATATCCAAACGAACGTATGTTCATTGATCACTTAGGAGCGCTTCGCTATGCTCAAAATGATTATATAGGCGCCGAAAAGGCTTTCCGCGACAGTATCCGACTTGAACCAGACGCAATAGCTGCATATGCTAGCCTAAGCGCGACGCTGGTACGTCTAGGCCGTGAAGACGAGGCATTGCAAGTACTGCAACAGGGTTTACAGGTGCGTCCTAACGGACGCCTTTATAGCAATCTAGGAACAGCCCTGTTCAGTCGAGGAGACTACATCGGTGCGGCTAAAGCATTTGAACATGCAGTTTCTACCACAAAAGGCAATAGCATTGCGTATTTGCGATGGGCCAACCTAGCCGACACCTTACGTTGGGTTCCTGGTCGCGAAAAAGACTCTCAACAAGCTTATCGCAACGCAGTGGCGTTACTAAAACCTTTACTTGATCGCGCGCCCAACGACGCCACAATGGCTTCGCGAATGGGCTTATATTCAGCCAAGTTAGGCGACAAAAGCACAGCATCAATACAGAGCCTCAAGGCAGCGAGTACCAAACCCACTAATGCGGATATCCGCTTTCGAGCCGCTATCGCTTTTGAACTGACAGGTCAACGCACTGCCGCCCTGACTGAACTAGTCGCTGCACAGCAGCTCGGCTACCCCACCAAATTAATTAGCACCGAGCCAGATTTATTGGCACTGCGGAGCGATCCGCGGTTTGATTTACTTCGTATGGAAAGGAAATAATGACGCAACCATTGATGGCACTAACAGCGCGCCTTGACGTTAACCAAGTGGATGATGGTATCGATTGGATATTTTCGGATATAGATTCCATAGGCAGTGCTGATCGCACCGCAACGGACCCGCATTGGAATCGCGATATCGTTTTTTCCGCTGGTCAAGAGTTTCGTATTGCAATCGCCGCCAGTGATCAAGACAAAACCGGCTTTGAGTCGCTCGAGGTCATTGATTGCTGTGTAATCACGCGCCCTCAAATCCTATGTTGCGGAAAGGGCGTACGTACAAATTACGCCCCGCCTTCCCTTTTCGTCGACAGCGATGGCAAACAGCTGGGCGCCCTATATAAAATTGATCCTTCAGCTTTCTCTGTACACGGTACAGGTATTGATCCGACGAAAGGGAGGAAGGTCACGTTACTTTGGGATGGAAATCTCAAAGTCGGCCCATATAACGGATTTTGGGAAATCTCGTTCTACGTTACACTAGGCATTAAGCGCGTAGGCGAAGATAAGATCCAATTACGCGTATTTTATTTCGATCCTGAAGGCGAAGTTGGTAACGGCTCAGAACCGCCCAACTGAATTCCTTAAAATTCAGGCAACCTTATCAAGTCCCAGCAACACCACATGACGCCTCAGCGACTCCGCCGGCGTCATGAGCCTTGATGCACACCGCCTGAGATCACCCTCACAGGCCATCCAGGCCGCACGAATCTCTTCCTCCGCAACATTGGCAGGAAAACGAATCCGAGGGTGAGCCTCCAGCAATTTATAGACTGTAGGCCGTGAAATCCCCAGCATCTTAGAAGCCGTCAGAATCTGCCATTGACTCTTCTCCATCGCCTCCACAACATCGTCATCGCTCAACTCAGACACCTTGCGGCGCACCGGCGTCGAAGGAGCAGCAGGAGAAGCCGCAGCATTGGTACCAGCAAGACCAACCGCCTGCACTACCGCAGGCATCCCCACCGCCTGCTCCAACACCGGCACATTCCCCGCCTGCAAATCCAGCGCCACCCGCCGCATCGCATGCGCCAGTTGCCGCACATTCCCCGGCCAGTCCCCATTGAACACTTGGCTCAGCAACTCGAACGGCAGATTCCACCCCACCCCCGGCGCCTCGGCCTCCAGAAAATGCCGCATCAATACGCCCAGATCCTCGCGCCGCTCACGTAACGCCGGCACCCGAATCACGAACGCCTCGAGCCGCCGCCGCAAGGCCTGGTTGAATCCACCCTCCCCCAGATCCTGGTCGGTCGCCGCCACGATCCGCGCATTCGACCGCGCATCCGCGCCCGCCCCGAGCGGCCGATACTCGCCACTCTCGAGCACGCGGAGCAGCATGGCCTGCACCGACGCCGGCGTATCCCCGACCTCGTCCAGGAACAGGGTGCCATCCTCGGCCTCGGCAAACCACCCGCGCCGGCTACCCGTCGCCCCGGTGTATGCCCCCTTGACCGCACCAAAGAGTTCCACCGCCGCCAGCGACTCGGTCAAGGTCGCCATATTGATCGCGACAAACCGCCCGTTTCGACGCCCGCTCAGCGCATGAATCGCCTGCGCCGCCACCTCTTTACCGCTGCCGGTCTCGCCCAGCAGCAGCACCGGCATGCTGGTTCCCGCCACCTGCGCGATCGCCTCGCGCATCTTGATCGCTCCGTTGCCCACGCCGATCAAGCCGGGCACATTCGCCACCCGCGGCAGGCTGCGCATCAGGTGCAGGCACACGAAGATCTGGCTCCCGAGCCCGATCACGATGCCGCGCTCGAGCTCACTTGCCGTGAAACGGTCGATTCCGTTCGACGGCCGGCCATTGAGTTCCAGCCCCATCTTTCCGCGCACGTGCTCGATCTGGATGCCGCCCTCGGCAACGAAGCGGATGTGCACCGGCTCGCGCGTGATCGAACGCTCGCCCAGCGGCGTGCCTTCATGCCCCGCGCCGGGACGTACGGACAGCGGCGCGAACAGCGGCGCAAACCGGTTCAGCGCGATCGCGCCGCCCGCGGCCGGGCCGAGCATCTGTTCGCCGATGCGTTCTCGCTGCGGATGCCACAGAATCGTGATGCCCAGCACCGGCGCCGATGCGAAGTCCTCTGCCATGCCATAGCTGGTCAGTGTTGCGTCGGGATCGCTCACGCTCCTCCACTCACGAAGTTGGCGCCGAGACAATCGAAATACTCTTGAAACATGGGCAAAGTCAGCACAATCCGCCTGATGAAAGATACACACAAATTCTAACCGATCGGAACGCTTCAGCGGCCTCGCGAAACCCGGCACATTGTCGTTTCTGGTCAGCCCGAAGCGGCCAATCCGGCTATGATCCGGCCTCGACCGCCCGGCCCGACAAGAAGGAGCCCCATGCACGTCCACACCCTGCGCTGCTTCGCCGCCACCGCCAACGCGGGCAACCCCGCCATCGTCATCGAAGACGATCCGTCGCAG
Organism: Massilia sp. UYP11; assembly: GCF_050434805.1. Lineage (NCBI taxonomy): Bacteria > Pseudomonadati > Pseudomonadota > Betaproteobacteria > Burkholderiales > Oxalobacteraceae > Massilia > Massilia sp. UYP11. The sequence continues at coordinate 91,366 of NZ_JBNDJE010000005.1, read as the reverse complement.
CCGGATGCACGCCAGGCCTTCGCGCGGGAGCGCAACACCACCTGCGTCTGGATCGATCCGCCGCAGGACGACGGCATGGCGGCCATCGTCGACTTCTACTATCCGCACACGCGCAGCCCCCTGTGCCTGCACGCCACGCTGGCCGCGGCCGCGCGGCTGTTCGCTCGGCCAGGCGCGAATCCACCATTGACGGTGACGACCGCCATGCACGGCCAAGCGCTCGCACTGAGCCGCGAAGCAGAACACCTGTTCGTGCGCCTTGCGCCGCAGGTCGCCTCGGTCGGCAGCCCGAAACTGCTGGTGCGGGTGCGCGACCCGGCCACCCTGCACGCGCTGGCGCCCAACCTGGAAGCGATCGTGCAGTGGGGCACGGAGAACGGTGTGAATGGCCTGTACGCCTATGCAGGCGATGCGGATGCAAAGGTCTTCGAAGGCCGCAACTTCAACCACCTCGACCCACGCCTCGAAGACAGCGCCACCGGCGTCGCGGCGGGCGCCCTCACCGTCCTGCTGGGCCACGCACTGACCGTGCGCCAGGGCCGCGCGACCGGACACGATTGCCTGATCCGCACCCGGACCGAAGCCGGCGCCGTGCTGGTCGGCGGTCTCGTGGAGACGACTTGACGCGCCGAATTGCCTCGCTTTGCCATCACTCGGCTAAATAAACTATAGCTATAGCAATATACCGTTGCGTTATTGATACATTGCGATGGTTACTGTGGAAACAATTGAGTAATATCCGAATTTCCTTCGGAGAAGAATGTGATTAAACTCAAAATAATGTCTGGTTCGGTGCTGTTTGCTTTATATGGTAGCGCTGCCCTGCTGTCCCTCGTCCCTGCCGTCGCCCACGCACAGACCGCGCCAAGCGTCGCCAGCGGCGCGGTGATCCCCAGCGTCAGCGTGGTCGGCTCGCGCCGCGTCGGCGCCGCATCGAGCACCGACACCCCGGTCGCCATCGACTTCATCCCGATGACGAAGGCCGCCGAACAAAGCGGCCAGTTCGACCTGGCCCAGGTGCTGTCCAACCTGTCGCCCTCGTTCAACTCCACCCGCCAGACCGGCGCCGATGGCGCCGACCTGATCGACTCGGCCGCCCTGCGCGGCCTGGGTTCGGACCAGACCCTGGTGCTGGTCAACGGCAAGCGCCGCCACACGGTGGCGCTGGTGAACCTGTTCGGCGCGCGCAACCGCGGCAATACCGGCACCGACATGAACGCGATTCCCGTGATGGCGATCCGCGAAGTGCAGGTGCTGCGCGACGGCGCCGCCGCCCAATACGGCTCGGACGCGATCGCCGGCGTGATCAACATCGACCTCAAACGCAGCCTGGGCTGCGAATCGGTGCTCGGCTACGGCCAGTACACCGCGGGCGACGGCGAGAACTGGCTGGCCTCGGCCTATTGCGGCGTGGCGGTGGCCGGCGGCGTGCTGGGCATCACCGGCGAATACTACGACCGCGGCCGCTCCAACCGCTCCGAAGCCGGCAACCCGCGCATCATCGGCGACACCAAGTCCGAGAACCAGACCGTCTACCTGAACGGCGAATTCCCGACCGGTCCCGGCAAGCTGTATTTCACGGCCGGCGCGCAAAAGCGCGATGCTTCCTCCGCCGCCTGGGCGCGCGAAGGCCTGGGTTCCGAAGACATCCCGTCGCGTAACTCGGCCGCGATGTACCCGGACGGCTTCGTCCCCTTCATCGGCGGCGACGTCGACGACCGCTGGGGCACCGTCGGCTACCGCTGGGCGGTCGGCGAATGGAATGCCGACGTTTCGCAGACCTATGGCTACAACCGCCTGAAGTACGACATCGACAACACGCTCAACGCCTCGATCGCCAACCGCGATTTGATCAACGGCGGCCCGGGCGTCAGCGCCAGCCGCTTCTACGCCGGCGGCTTCTCGTTCCAGCAGTCGACCACCAACCTCGACATCAGCCGTTTCTACGACGGCGTACTGAAGGGCATGAACGTGGCCTTCGGCCTCGAGCACCGCCGCGAGAACTACAAGATCTTCGCCGGCGAGACCGGTTCGTGGATCGACGCCGACGGCGTGGGCGAAGGGGGCAACGCCGGCAGCCAGGGCTTCCCGGGCTTCCAGCCGGGCGACGAGACCGACAGCGACCGCCACAGCAACGCCGCCTACCTCGACATCGAGCTCGATGCGACGGACCGCCTCAAGCTGCAGGCCGCGCTGCGCCACGAACGCTATTCGGACTTCGGCTCGACCACCACCGGCAAGCTGGCCGGCGCATACCGCGTGACGCCGAACGTGCTGCTGCGCGGCTCGGCCAGCACGGGCTTCCGCGCGCCGTCGCTGCAGCAGGTGTACTTCTCGTCGACCTTCACCGACTTCGTCGGCGGCCAGCCGCTCGACGTGGTGCTGGCGCCGAACGGCGGCCGGGTGGCCAACGCCGCCGGCATCCCGCAATTGAAGGACGAGGAATCGAAGAGCTATACCCTGGGCCTGACCTGGTCGCCGACCGGCGCCACGTCGCTCACGGCCGACCTGTACCGCATCGACATCGACGACCGCATCGTGCTGTCGGGCCGCTTCGACGCCGACAACTACCCGGCGCTGGGCGCCACCCTGCAGCAGCTGGGCGTGGGCCAGGCGCAGTTCTTCGTCAACTCGGTCGACACCAAGACGCAAGGCCTGGACCTGACCGTGTCCAACCGCGCCAAGGTGGGATCGGGCAACCTCACCACCTTCCTGGCCATGAACTTCAGCAAGACCGAAGTGCAGCGCGTGAAGGCGCCGGCGGCACTGGCTGGTTTCGAGGACGTGCTGCTGTCCGAGCGCGAACGCCTGTTCATCGAAGAAGGCGCGCCGCGCCGCAAGGCCACGCTGGGCCTCGACTGGACGCAGGGCCAGCTCGAGACCTCGCTGCGCGTGATCCACTTCGGCCCGCAGACCCTGGGCACCTTCTCGGGCCCGCCGGTGCCGAACCACCACTATGAGGCGAAGACCTCGGCCGACCTGTCGTTCACCTGGGCCTTCACCGAGAAGACCCGCCTGACCGTCGGCGGCACCAATATCTTCGACGTCAAGCCAACCAGCCAGGATCCGAACGAGACCGACAACGGCTTCAAGTACGAGAGCGTGCAGTTCGGCCTGAACGGCGCGGCGATGTTCGCGCGCCTGGCGCACAAGTTCTGATCGCTCGTTTCAGGCAGGCGTAGCGCAACGGCCCGCGGTCATCGCGGGCCGTTTTCATTTGGAACGGTCCACCGCTCGGCCGGCGGGCGAGCTATCATGCTTTTCTTTTGATGCCGTAAGGAAGACATGCAAAAACTGATCGCCGAACTGATGCGGCTTTATCTTCCCGCCGACGCGCCACCGGCCGACGTGTTGACCCTGCACGTGCTCGGCCAGCAGAACGTGCCGATCAGCCTGACGGGCGGCGACGGCCAGACGCGCGCCATGATGATCCCTTTTCGCCGGGCCAAGGGCCTCGAGGGCGACGCCCATTGGCTGCGGCTATGCGAGGTCGCCAACGCGCTGCAGGAAACGCTCGGCCTGCCCGCTCCTGCGGTGAGCATCTCGGGCGGCGACGCCTATTACCTGTGGCTGTCGCTGGCGGAGCCGGTGCCGGCCGACCGGGCCCAGACTTTCCTCGAACGCCTGCGCGACGCCTGTTTTCCCGAGATCGAACTGGACACCGACGCCGTGCGCGCCCCGATCGCGCTGCCGCCCTGCCTGCATCCGCGCACCGGCAAATGGGCGGCGTTCATCCATCCGGGCATGGGCGCCTCGTTCGCCGACGAGCCGGGGCTGGACATGGCGCCGCCGCCGCTGGGCCAGGCCGCCTTTCTCGAACGGCTGGAAAGCATCGGCAAGGAACAGTTCGAGCAGGTTTTCCAGGCGCTGGAACCGGCACCACAACCAGCGCCGCAACCGGCGCCCGCGCATGTGCCGGCGCATGCGCCCATGGTGGCCGCCGCGCCGGCACTTCCGGCAGCGCCACTCGCGCCAACGCCAGGCCTGCTGCTCAAGGATGCGACGCTCGAAGACATCGTCCGTCACCTGCATGCGATGCACATCGAACCGACGTTCCGCCACCTGATTCCAGCGCCGCAGCGCGACTGACGGTGCGCGCCAGCGGGACGCCGTCCGATCGGCCGTCATGCGACACTGGCCACCCTGAATCTTGCATGTGAAGGAGCGCCCCATGACGACAGACCAGCAAACGCCGGACCAGCCATCGACCGTCCAGCCGGCCGATACCGATGGACTGAAGCACAAGAAACCCGAAGAGTTGACGCCGGAAGAACTGCGCCTGATGGCCGATACGATGCCCGGAGAAGGACCGGGAGACTGAGGCTCGGCGAGGCCTCGTAGCGTGCCGGAATACTTGGGTTCCCGCCTACGCGGGAACGACGTATGGCTGCGGTGAGCAGAAGTTACTCTTGTGGCCCGCTGCCCCGACACGTCGTTCCCGCGCAGGCGGGAACCCAAGTTCCATCATCCCTGCCGCGCAGGCGGGAACCTGAGTTCCATCACCCCTGCCGCGCAAGCGGCAGCGCTTGTTACTTGGTCACGGTCAGCAGCGAACGCTTGCCGCCCTTGAAGGTATACAGCGTGATCGCGCCGTCGCGGATGTCGCCGCGCTGGTCGAACGCGATCGGGCCGGTCACGCCCTGGTACTGGATCTTCGCCAGCACTGGCAAATACCTGGCCGGTGCCGACGAACCGGCCTTCACCATCGCCTCGGCCATGGCCAGCGTCGCGTCGTAGGCATACGGCGCATTGATCTGCACGTCGATCCCGAAACGCTTCTTGTAGTCGGCGCGGAACTTGTCCATGCCGGCCTTGGCGTCGCCCTGCACGCCGCCCGCTTCCGCGCACACCACCTGGCCATCGACCATGGTGCCGCCCGACAGCTTGAAGATCTCGTCCGAGCAGATGCCGTCGCCGCCCATCATGCGCACGTTCATGCCCAGCTGCTTCATCTGGCGCAGCATCGGGCCGGCGGTCGCGTTCATGCCGCCGAAGAACACCAGATCGGGCTTGGTGGCGCGGATGCGGGTGACGATGGCGGAAAAGTCGGTCGCCTTGTCGTTGGTGAATTCGCGCGCGACGACGCTGCCGCCGGCTTTTTGCAGGCTGCGCGAGAATTCGGTCGCCAGGCCCTGGCCATAGGCGGTGCGGTCGTCCACCACCGCCACCCGCTTCACCTTCATCGTGCCGGTGGCGTAGCGGCCCAGGGCCTGGCCCAGCTGCACGTCGTTGGCGATCACGCGAAAGGCCGTGTTGAAGCCTTGCTGGGTGTATTTCGGGCTGGTGCTCGAGTGCGAGATCTGCGGGATGCCCGCGGTGTGATAAATCTTGGAGGCCGGGATCGTGGTGCCCGAGGTCTGGTGACCGATCACGCCATTCACCCTGGCGTCGACCAGCTTCTGCGCCACGCTCGTGGCCTGCTTCGGATCGGCCGCGTCGTCCTCGGCCACCAGCTGGAAGGTGACCTTCTTGCCGCCGATCGTCACGCCGCGCGCGTTGAGCGCCTCGATCGCCATGCGCGCGCCGTTCTCGGTGTCCTTGCCGAAATAGGCCACCGGGCCGGTCAATCCCGCCACGTGGGCGATCCGCACCACTTCCTGGCTCGAGGCCACGCCGGCCAACGTCGACAGCACGGCTGCCATGATTATCTTCTTGTTCATCGATTCCTCATCCATTGCAATGCGGGCCAAGGCCATGCCCGGCCCGCGGAACCGATCATTCTACCGCGAGCGGGCGCGGCGCGTGTCACGCCGATGCAAGAGCTAGACAGCGGCGGCGGCCGGCGCCTTGAACGTGACGACCGCCTTCAGCCCGCCAAGGCGCGTCGATGCGTCCAGCGCCAGCGTCGCGCCGTGGCGCTCGGCGATCGCCTTGATGATGGCCAGGCCCAGGCCGCTGCCGGCGGCATCGCTGCCGGCCACGCGGTAGAAGCGGTCGAACACGCGCTCGCGCTCTTCCGGCGGGATGCCCGGCCCGCTGTCCTCGACCTGCACCACGATCTGTTGCCCATCGTGCTGGACCGAGATGTCGACCATACCGCCCTCGGGCGTGTACTTGACCGCATTGTCCACCAGGTTGCGCAGCAAAATCTGCAGCGCGTCGGGCTGGCCCTCCACGGTGGCCGGGTCGGCCTGCTGCACGCCCAGGTCGACGCCCTTGGCGGCGGCCACGCCGGCCAGGTCGGCCACAGTGCGGCGCGCCAGGTCGGCCAGGTCGACCGGGCGGGCGACCGCGCCCTCGGCGGCGGTGGCCTCTTGCCGCGCCAGCACCAGGAGCTGCTCGACCAGGCGCGTGGCGCGGTCGATGCCGGCGGTCAGGCGCCCCACCGCGACGCGGCGCGCTTCCGGATTGTCGGCGCGGTCCAGGCTCTGCGCCTGCAGGCGCAGCGCGGCCAGCGGCGTGCGCAGCTCGTGCGCGGCGTCGGCCACGAAGTGCTGCTGGGCCTCGAAGGCGGTCTTGACGCGGCCGAACAGCAGGTTCAGCTCCTGCACCAGCGGGCGCACCTCGTCGGGCAAGCCGGTATCCGACACCGGAGACAGGTCGTCGGCCTGGCGCGCGGCCACCTGCGAGCGCACCCGCGCCACCGGCTGCAGCGAGCCGCTCACGACCCACCACACCACCAGCATCAGGATCGGCATCATGACCGCGATCGGGCCCAGGGTGCGCAGGGCGAGATTGCCGGCCATGTTGCGGCGCACGGCCAGGTCTTGCGCGACCTGCACGGTCTGGTTCGAGGTCTGGATCGAGAACACGCGGTAGGTGGTGCCGTTGGCGCGCACGTTGGAAAAGCCCAGTACCGCGCGCTGCGGCAGGCGCGCGCGCGACACGCTGTGGAACATCTGCACGCCGTCGGGAGACCACATCTGCACCACCATGTCGTCGTTGCCGCTGGCGCTGCTCTCGGCTTCCATGCGCGCGCGCGCCTCGTCGTTCGACAACGGCGTGCCGGAACGCAGCGACAGCGCCATCTGCTGCATGTGGTAGTCGAAGATCTGGTCGGCGTCATGCAGCGCGGTGCGGTAGGCGATCGTCGCCTGCGCCACCGCCGCCAGGGTGATCGCCGCGAGCAGGAACCAGAGCAGGCGCCCGCGCAGCGAGTGCGTCATTTTCATTCCTTGGGCACCATGTAGCCGACGCCGCGCACGTTCTGGATCAGGTCACTGCCCAGTTTCTTGCGCAGGCCGTGGATGTACACTTCGACCGCGTTGCTGGAGACTTCGTCGCGCCAGCTGTACAGTTTTTCTTCGAGCTGGGCGCGCGACAGCACCGCGCCGGGCCGGGCCACCAGCGCCTCGAGCACCGCCCATTCGCGCGCCGACAGCGACACCTGCGTGCCGTCGACCAGCACTTCGCGGGTGGCCGGATTGATGCTGATGTTGCGGTGCTCGAAGATCGGCTCGGCGCGCCCGGCGGCGCGGCGCAGCAGCGCGCGGATGCGCGCCAGCAGCTCGTCGAGGTCGTAGGGCTTGAGGACGTAGTCGTCGGCGCCGGCGTCGAGGCCGGCGATGCGCTGCTGGACCGAGTCGCGCGCGGTGGCGACCAGCACCGGGGTGCGGTCCTTGCGCGTGCGCATCGAGCGCAGCACCTCGAGGCCGTCCTTGCGCGGCAGCCCCAGGTCAAGCAGCACCAGGTCGTAGTTCTGGTTCTGCAGCAGGGCCGTGTCGGCCATTTCGCCGTCCTTGACCCAGTCGACGGCGTAGTGCTCGGCCCTGAGCAGGTCGAGCACCACTTCGCCGATCATCGTATCGTCTTCCACCAGCAATAGCCGCATGTGTTTCCCTAAAAGGTTGGCCGTGCGGGTCGAGGACGCCGTGCTTCCTTACCCGATCCGCACCGGAATGAAGATTTTGTCACCACCGCGCTGGATCAGCAAGGCCACCGACTTGCTGGCCTTGGACACCATGTCGCGCACCTGCTCGACCGTGTTCACTGGCCGGCCGTTGACCGAGATGAGCACGTCGCCCGGCTCGACACCGGCGATCATGGCGGCGCCCGAGGCGTCCTCGATCACCAGGCCGTTGGCGATGCCGCTGCGGCGGCGCTCGCTCGACTCCAGCGGACGCAGGCTCAGGCCCAGCTTGGCGCTGTTGTCGGTCACCTCGGCCAGTTCCTGTTGCTGACCGCGGCGCGGCCTGGCGGCGGCATCGCCCAGCGTCGTATCGACACGCACCAGTTTACCGTCACGCCAGACATCGAGCGCCATCTTGTCGCCCGGCTTGGACAGGGTCATCAGCGCCGGCAGGTCACCCGACGAGACGATGGTCTTGCCGTTGGCGCTGCGGATCACGTCGCCCGGCTTCAGGCCGGCGCGTTCGGCCGGACCGCCGCGTTCGACGCTCAAGACCAGCGCGCCTTCGACCGACTCGAGCTTGAACGAATCGGCGAAGCCCTGGCCGACCTCCTGCACCTGCACGCCCAGCATGGCATGCTGCACCTTGCCGGTGGCGACGATCTGGTCCTTGATGCGCACCGCAAGATCGATCGGGATCGAGAACGACAGGCCCTGGTAGCCGCCGGTCATGCTGTAGATCTGCGAGTTGATGCCGACGACCTCGCCGCGGGTATTGAACAGCGGACCGCCCGAGTTGCCTGGGTTGACGGCGACGTCGGTCTGGATGAACGGCACGGCGGCGTCCGAAATCGTGCGGCCGGTGGCGCTGACCACGCCGGCGGTGACGGTGCTTTCCAGGCCAAACGGCGAACCGATGGCCAGCACCCACTCGCCCACCAGCAGCGACTGCGATTTGCCCAGCGGCGCCACCGGCAGGCCCTTGGCGTCGATCTTGAGCACGGCCACGTCGGTGCGCGGGTCGGAGCCCAGGACCTTGGCGCGGAATTCGCGGCGGTCCTGCAGCTTGACGGTCACTTCGTCGGCGCCTTGCACGACGTGGGCGTTGGTGAGGATGACGCCGTCCGGGCTTACGATGAAGCCCGATCCGGCGCCGAAAACGGGAGTCCCACGATCGCCGCCGCGTTCGCCGCGTGGATCCTGAAACTGTCGGAAAAACTCATAGAAGGGATGGCTCGGGTCGAGGTTCGGCAAGCCGCCGCGACTGGCGGTCTTGGCGCCGCCGACGACGCGGATGTTGACCACCGCCTTGCCCTGCTGGGCGGCGATGCGGGTGAAATCGGGGAGCGCAACGGTCGACGCTGGAGCGCCCGCGGCGGCGGCCGGCGCAGGCGCGGGCGCTGCTGCGACGGCAGGCGCGGCTTGGGCCGCGGCACTGGCGACGGCATTATTGTGATTGACAGCGATGGCACCGACCGCGCCGCCGATGACGCCCGCGGCACCCAGGGCCAGCATGAGGCGTTTGGCAGTGATGGCAGTAACGGCACTTGGGTTCGACATGGTGTGTGCTCCTGGTGAAAATGTGTGAATCGATGTTGAGTATCGATGGACGTATCTTCGCGCAACCGCCTTAGATCCTGCTTAAGTTGACAAGGCGTGGGGCTTAGGCGCGCATTAATGATGAGCGACGGTATTCTCTTCGTTAGCCCCAAATACGTCGTTCCCGCGCAGGCGGGAACCCAAGTTCTGCCCGCGCTATCCAGACGCTTGCAAAATTAGGTTCCCGCCTGCGCGGGAACGACGTGGTTACGCTAACGACAGACCAGGCTTAGGCGGCTTCGCGCTGTTCCAGGGTCTTGACGTTGCCGCCCTCGACGGTGCCGGTCGCGTCGCCGATGGCGATCTTGCGCGGCTTGAGGGCTTCGGGCACTTCGCGCACCAGTTCGATGGTGAGCATGCCGTTGTCGAACGACGCGCTGGTGACCTTCACGTGGTTGGCCAATTGGAAGCGCTGCTCGAAATCGCGCGCGGCGATACCGCGGTGCAGGAAGGTGCGCTGGGTGTCGTCCTTCTGCTTGCGGCCGGTGACGTGCAGGCTGTCACGCTCGGTGATGATCTCGATCTCGTCGCGGCTGAAGCCGGCGAGCGCCATCACGATACGGTATTGGTCTTCGCTCACCAGTTCGATGTTGTAGGGCGGGTAGCTCGGCTGCGCTTCGGCGCGTTGCTCGAGCAGGCTGGCCAGACGATCGAAACCGATGGCGGAACGGTACAGGGGAGTCAGGTCGAAAGTACGCATGATGTCATATCCTTTTGAAAGTTAAGCGATAAGGGACGGAACCTCTGTTGAGCATTCCGTTGGTACCAATCTAATGGCATGCCAAACGATTTTCAAGTGATACGAAATACGGATTTTTAGCGAATATTGCAAATTTTATTTGCATGATGTTTCAGCGGAAATCTGTCTCGAGAGGGGTGCTACACTCGCCGGCTTACCTCAGCTTTCACGATTGCCGATGACCGCATTCCCCTTCCTCGCCCGCGCCGCCCGTCAGGCAGGCGCCCTCGCTTTCGCGCTCGCGCTTGCCCTGCCCGCTTCCGCCCAGGTCCCCGCCGTCGGCAACGACCCGTATCCGGGCACGATCGCGCTGCACGTCGACGCGAGCAACCTGTCGCAGCAGATCTTCAGCATGCGGCTGTCGATGCCGGCGCGGCCGGGTCCCATGACCCTGCTTTATCCGCAATGGGCGCCGGGCAACCACGGCCCCAACATTCCGCTGACCCAGCTGGCCGGCCTCAAGTTCAGCGCGGGCGGCAAGCCGCTCGAATGGAAGCGCGACCCGGTGCAGGTCCACGCCTTTCACGTGACGGTGCCGGCAGGCGCCACCGAACTGGTGGCCGAATACCAGTTCCTGTCGCCGCTGGACACCAGCCAGGGCCGCATCACGATGACCGACGACATCCTCGGCGTGCAGTGGCAATCGGTGGCGCTGTACCCGGCCGGCTACCACGCGCGCCGCATCACGGTGCTGCCGACGCTCACCCTGCCCGCCGGCTGGCAGTTCGCCAGCTCGCTGGCGGTCGAGGCCCGCACTGGCGACGAGGTGCGCTTCAAGCCGCACGACCTCGACACCCTGGTCGATTCGCCGCTGTTCGCCGGCCGCTATTTCAAGCGCATCGACCTGGCGCCGGGCGCGAAAAATCCGGTGCTGCTCAACGTGGTGGCCGACAATCCGGAGAACCTCGAGGCGAAACCCGAGCAGGTCGCGCTGCACCGTGCGATGGTCGACCAGGCGATCAAGCTGTTCGGCTCGCGCCACTACAGGCAGTACGACTTCCTGTTCGCGATCTCGGACGAATTCGGCGGCATCGGCCGCGAGCACCAGCAATCGAGCGAGAACGGCGTGCGACTCGGCTACTTCACCGACTGGGGCCGCAACGAAGGCGGCCGCGAGCTGCTGCCGCACGAATTCGTGCACTCCTGGAACGGCAAGTTCCGCCGCCCGGCGGGCCAGGACGTGGCCAATTTCAACACCCCGCTGCGAAACGAGCTGCTGTGGGTGTACGAGGGCCAGACCCAGTTCTGGGGCAAGGTGCTGGCGGCGCGTTCCGGCCTGGTGTCGCAGAACCATGCGCGCGAAGCGCTGGCGATCGACGCGGCGCGCTACGACAACACCCAGGGCCGCGACTGGCGCGCGGTGCAGGACACGGTCAACGATCCGATCATCAACGGCCGCAAGCCGATCGGCTGGGGCAACTGGCAGCGCAGCGAGGACTACTACACCGAGGGCATGCTGATCTGGCTCGACGTCGACAGCAAGATCCGCGAACTCTCGGGCGACAGGCGCAGCCTGGAAGACTTCGCGCGCGCCTTCTTCGGCATCGAGGACGGCAGCATCGACCCGGTGTACTACACCTTCGACGACGTGGTGGCCACCCTGGCCAAGGTGCAGAAGTTCGACTGGGCGCCGTTCCTGCGCGCGCGGCTGGACGGCCATGGCCCCGGCGCGCCGCTCGACGGCCTGGCCCGCGCCGGCTGGAAACTGGTGTACGGCGACACCCCGAGCAACGCGGTCCGCGCCTTTGAAGAACGCAGCCGCAGCGCCGACTTCACCTATTCGCTCGGCTTCTCGGTGCGCGGCAATGGCGACGTCACCGGCGTGGTGTGGGACGGCGTGGGTTTCCGCGCGGGCCTGGCGGCCAACACCACCATCGTGGCCGTCAACAACCGCGCCTACAAGGGCGACGTGCTGAAGGCGGCGGTGCGCGCCAACAAGGACGGCAAGGCGCCGATCGCGCTCCTGGTGCGCAAGGGGAACAATCTGCGCACCATCACGCTCGACTATCGCGACGGCTTGCGCTATCCGACGCTGGAGCGCATTCCCGGCACGAAGGATCGCCTGGATGCGTTATTCAGGGCGGCGAGATGATCCGGTCCGGGCAATGACATCGGCGGCGGTCTTCGGGCCGCCGTTTTTATTGGTGACGCGTCCGTCTTGACCGGCGCCGGCGTCGATGCTCGTCACTTCCACTCACCACGCTGGTTCACCAGCGTCTTCTTGCCTTCGGTGACCACCAGCCGGCCGTCCGCGAACACGGTATAGGTCGTGCGGCCGGACTTGAACACATGGCCCTGGAAGGCGCCGGGCGTGACGCCGTCGGCCGCCATCGAGTGCAGGGTCTTGCCGCGCAGGGTGATCGCCTTGCCGGACTTCTTGCTGGCGCCGACGTAGCGCACGTCGTCGCAGGTGACGTTGCCCTCCTCGCACTGCTGCGTGATCTTGACGGTGAAGCCCGGCGTTTCCAGGGTCTGCTGCGCCTGGGCCTGGGCACGGGTCGACGCTGCCAGCGTCAGGGCAGCCAGGACTGCCAGGTTCGTGAATCGCTTCATGGTTCCTCCGGACGGCTTCGATGAACGGATCATTCCGCACGGATTATGCCTCACCAGGATTGCGGCATTACCCGAACAAGCCATGCAGGAACCAGCGCGGCGCGGCATCCTCGCCGGTGCCGTTGATGCGCTCGCGATAGATCCAGTACAGCGCGTGGTCTTGCCCCTCGGCGATGAAGTAGTCGCGCGTTTGCGTCTGGCTCCACCATCCGGCCTCGATGCGTTCGGGATTGGACGCCACCCGCAGGGGCGAACCATAGAACGGCCGGTGGTCGCGCATCAACAATGCGATCGGCTTGGCCAGCAGCCAGCTCGGGCGAGGCAGGCTCCGCACGTCGGGCGGCATCTGCGCCGCGCGGGCGGCGGCGCTCACCTTTTGCTGCACCGGCACCCAGGCATTGGCGACTTCGGGCCGGTAATCGGCCATCGGCAGCGCCTGCAAGACATTGTCTGTCCCCAGGCGCGCCACCAGCAGCTCGATCATGCGCATCCGGTCTTCCTCGCTGCCGCCAGGATCGGGAAACAGCGAGTCGGTCGGCGGCGCCATCGCCTGCAATTGCTGCGCTTCCAGGCCGATGCCGATCACGGGCGCCGCGAGTTCGAGCTTGGCCAGGCGTTCGCGCAGCAGGCGCAGCAGGTGCTCGTCGCGCCAGGTGGGTTCGGCCAGCGCCACCTCGACCAGGGTGGGTGGACGCGCCATGCGCCCGCGCTCGTGATCGAGCGACAGCCGGATGCGCTCGACCGCCAGCTGGCGCGCACACAGCCAGCCCGTCATCTGCAGCACCAGGCGATGGGCGCCGGCCAGCAACAGCTCGGCCTGTTCAAGCCGGTCGAACAACTCGAGCCGCGCATGGAAACGCTCCGGCGGCGCGACCCACTGGAACAGTTCGGCGTGCATGCCATAGGCGGCATCGAGCATGTCGAGCAAGTCCCGCCCGCAGCGCCGCTGCAGGCCGGGCCGCGGCAGCCGCCGCAGCTCATCCAGGCGGCGGCAGCCGATGCCATCGAACCAGCCGGCGAACGGCCGCGCCGGCGGCAGCAAGCCCACCGGCAAGCGATCTAGGCGCCGCACCAGCGAGTCCATGGTCAAGGTGCGCCCCGCATTGCCGCGCGCCAGCAGCCAGGCCCCGCGCGCGGTGGGCGCACAGGCGATGCAGGCCGTGAAACCGAGCGCCGCCATATTGGCGCGCACCCGCTCGCACAGGCGCCGGATGCCGCCGAACAGGCGCAGGCTGGCGCCGATATCGAGCAGCAGCGTCGCTTCTTCGGCCAGCGCCACCTGCGGCGTGTACTGCAGCATCGTCATGGCCACCGCCCCCATGGCTTCGGCTTCGCGCTCGTGGCTGCGCAGTTCGATGCGCGCCTCGGGCATCAGCATCAGCACGCTGCCGCGGCGCATGCCGATCTGCACGCCGGCAGCGCGCGCCGCCGGCGACAGCGCCATCACCCGCTCCTGTTCGAGGATGACGCTGCCAGGGTCGCGACCGGGCCCGCCATGGCCATCACCGCCAGGCGCGCTGCCGTCTGCTCCACTCACCGGTTCACCCACCGGGCCGCCAGCAGGGCCACCGGCAGCGCCGCCGGCCCCGCTCGCCGCCTCACTGAACCAGCGTGGGCTGAAGACCTCGAGCGGTAGCTGGGGCAAATACAGGCCGATCCAGAGGCGCATGGCGTTGCAGTAGTGAAGATCCAAGAGGAAGGAACAGCGGCGCCTCGCGCTGCGGTCTTTTTGCTAGTGAACAAAACCTAATATTTGATCATGTATGAAGTCCTGACATCACATATATTGCGGTCTATCCGACCCATGCGTATCGCCAAGGACCAAATGCTCCAATGGTCCTTGACCGGAATCTAGTCGTCGCATGCACGCGAGTGCAATGAATCCACCTTCCACGAGATTGGATCAGTCCGACTCTAAAGCGTCCGACCTGGACGCCGCGGCGCGTGCCAGCGCGTGCGAAGCAATCGGCACTGTCGCGGCGAGCACCGCCACCAGCGTACCGATTCTGATCCCCCATGCCCACGACGGCTGCAGCACGGCCAGTCCGGCAAGCATGACGCCGAGAGCGAGCGTCGCCGCCTTGGTCGCCGCATGCTGCCGCGATAGGGCGTCTGGAAGCCTGAGCAGGCCCAGCGCCGCCACCGCGAGCAGTGCGGTGCCGAAAATCATGAGCGCCCATCCCAGGGCAGTCACGGCGCATCCTCTTCTGGCGCCCCGGCGCGCAGCGCGAAGGCCCAGCAGACAGTGGCGAGGAACGCGATAAGGGCGAAGCCGAGCGCAACGTCCAGGAAAGCCGTATGGCCAGTACGCGCGGCGGCCACCAGGCAAGCTGCAAGGGCGCAGGCGCTGAGGGCATCGACCGCCACCAGCCGGTTCGCCGTCCCAGGCAGTCGCCGCAAGGCCTCCAGGACCAGCAGCAGCGCCAACCCAAGAAACACCTCGGCCAGTATTGTCATGACATCTCCTCTTTAGCAAACAGCACCCGCACGGCACCTTCAAACAGCAAGCGGATTTCCTGCAGTGCCGCCTCGTCGGCGCCGCCCCCGGCATCGAGCAGATGCAGGCGCATCCGTCCAGCCGCGGCATCGACATCGACCGCCGTGGTCCCAGGCGTGAGGCAGATCAGGCAGGCGAGTACGGTGGTTGCCGCAGGTCCCATGGGTTGGAATCTGTACTCGACGAAACCGGGCGCGAGGCCGCGCGGCGGACGCAGGATGCGCCAAGATATTTGCCAGCCCGAACGCGCAATGGCGGCGAACAAACGCCACAAGATCAGAATGACGGCGACGATGCGTCTCATGGTGAAACCTTGGCGAGTGGCGGGGCTATCGTCCCGGCTGCTGCATACAGGAAATCGATGAGCGGGCCCGGCATCAGGCCCATAGCCAGGGCCAGCAGCGACAGCATGCCACAGGCAGCCCAGGCGCCCGGCGGATGGGCTGCAGGCGGCTCGGTGGGTGGCGTCGGGTGCGGTTTCCAGAATGCCTCGATCCAGATCTTGGCCATCGACAGCAGAGTCAGGCCGCTAGTGAGTAATGCTAGCGCCATCCACAGATAGCGTTCCTGGCCAAAACCCTCGCGCAGGACCAGCAGCTTGGCCCAGAAGCCGGACAGCGGCGGAATCCCGACCAGCGCGGCCGCGCTTAGCGCGAACAGGACGGCGAGCATGGGATCACTGCGCGCCAGGGCGCCGATCCGGCGCAGGTCGTGATGCCCTCCCTTACTCGCGATCATGCCCGCGATCAGGTACAGGTTGGCCTTTACCAAAATGTGGTGGATGCTGAAGAACAGCGCCGCGGCGATCCCGGCAACCCCGCCAAGTGCCGCCGCCAACAGGATATAGCCCATCTGGCTCACGCTGTGGAAGGCCAGGATGCGGCGCAGGTCGTAGTGATACACCGCGCCCATCACGCCCGCGACCATGGTGGCACAGGCGATCCAGCCCAGGGCCTGGGCGTAGGCTGGCGCTCCGGCCGGGAAGACCTCGTAAAGTACTCGTAGCAACGCGTAGGCCCCGACTTTGGTTGTCAACGCAGTGAACAGCGCCAGCACCGGCACCGGCAGCACCGGATAGGCGGCCGGCAGCCAGAACAGGAAGGGAAAAGCGCCAGCCTTGATGAGCAGGGCAACAAGCAACAGCGCGCCCAGCAGCAAGGCGAGCGGATCGTCGCCGCGCCCGGCCAGCGCTCTCCCCAGCGCCTCATAGTTGAGCTGGCCGGTCAGGCCGTACAGGCCTGTCACCGCGGCCAGCAAGAGGACGGTGCCGAACAGGTTGAGGACCAGGTATTTCAGGCCAGCCTCCAGGTGCGCCGGTTTGCGGCCGGCGACGATCAGCCCGAGGGCCGCGATCAGCATGACTTCGAACCAGACATAGAGGTTGAACAGGTCGGCTGTGGCGTAAGCCCCGCCCGCCCCTGCCAGCAGGCCGTGCGCCAGCGGCGGGCCGAACGGCGTGGCCAGCGCTCCACCGCGGCTAGGGTAGACCAGCACGGCCACGGCCAGCACGGCATTAACGGTCAGCATCAGGGCGGCGGCGCGGTCGATACGGAAGGCGATCGCGAAGGGCGCGGCCCATTCGCCGAAGCGCGCCGTCAGCACTATGCCTCCGATGGAGCCGTACAGCAGCGCAGCGCAGCACAGCAGGAGCAGCAGTGCGCCGACCGCGCTGGCTGCACGCTGGCGGCGCGGGCGCCGGGCCAGCGCGACCGTCAGCGCGGCCGTGAGCAGCGGCACCAGCACCGGTGCGGCAACGAGCACACCATTCATGGTATCTCCCCAGGCTCGCCGTCCGGGCGCGGCGGCGGTTCAGCCTGTTCCAGCGCGTCGGCGTCGGCGCGGCTGTCGTGCGCGGCCAGCGCCAACGCCAGGGCGATGCCAAAGCAGGCAAAGGCGAAACCGATCACGATCGCCGTCAGTACCAGTGCTTGCGGCACCGGGTTGGCCACTGCCGCCAGCGGCGCCGCCGCGCCTGGCGCAATGAGCGGTGGCGCCGCCTGGCCGATGCGGCCGGCCGCGAAGACAAACAGGTTTACTGCTGAACCGAGCAAAGCCAGCCCCACCGAGATCGACACCACGTCGCGCGAGCTCGCCAGATACAGGCCGGCTGCCGCCACAAGGGTCACGCTCGCCGCAATCGCCCACTCGATCATCGCAAGCTCCCCAGTAGCCGGAGGCAGAATCCGCCCAGCGCACCCCATACGCACAGCGCCACACCGAGGTCGAACAGCAGCACAGTGGAGAGCTTGAGCGCCATTGAGCCTACAGCGAGCTCGCCCCACCAATGGGTGAGGAAAGCCTGCCCGAGAGCCAGCGCCGGCAGGCCGCTGACCACCGCCAGGACTAACCCGAGGGCGCTCAGGGTCAGCGGACTGAACGGCATCCGGGCGCGCGCGGCTGCTACGCCGAACACCATCGCATGGGCGGCTGTCGCTGCTACCGCCACCAGCGCGGCGACGAAGCCGCCTCCGGGCGCATTGTGCCCGCGCAGCAGCAGCCACAGGGCTGCGCCCAGCATAATCCAGTAAAGGAAGGACACGGTGGTTTCCAGCACGATCGAGCGCTCCGCATTCATAAACCTTTTCTCCTGAGCGGCAGGCGGCGCGCCAGCGGCCACGCCGCCAGGGCCGCGAACATGACCACTGCGATCTCGCCAAGCGTGTCCAAGCCGCGAAAGTCGACAATGATGACATTGACCACATTGCGTCCATGCGCGTATGGCACGCTCTGCGCGAGGAAGTAATCCGCCATGGCGGGGTCGAGCGGCCGGCCGGACAGCGCCAGCAGCACGGCGCCGAGCAGCAGGCCGAAGGCCAGCGCGACGCCAGCCCGCCAGGCGTTGGCCCGCCCCACACCCGCGCCGGCGCCCTGCTGCTGGCGGTAGCGGCGCAACGCGACCGCGGCCACCACCACGAAGACCGTCTCCACAGCGAGTTGAGTCAGGGCCAGGTCGGGCGCGCCCTGGAACAGGAAAACAAGGGCGCTACCGGCGCCGACAGCGCCGGCGCCAAGCAGTCGCTGGAGCGTGTCGCGAGCACGCACAGCCAGTACGGCCCCCAGGATGGCGGTGGCGCATCCCACCAGCGCCCCGGCGCCGTCGACCTTGATCGCTGCGGGCGGCTGAAAGTTCAGGCCGAATGCCCAAGGCGCGGACAGCAACACCGTGGCGGCAACCGTTGTGAGCAGATAGCGGCTCAGGCGCCGCGCCTGCAGGCCGCGCGCCAGCACGCCAGCCGCGTGCTTCAGGCCGTGCAGCGCGGCGCCGTAAGCGGCAGCGGGGCCGGCGCTGTCGAGGAAACGCAGTCGGTCGAGTATCCGGTATAGGGGATTCCACCCTGCGTACACTATCGCCCCAACCGCCCAGACGACGGCAAAGCTCTCGATGCGGAGCAGCCATTCGGTTTCCAGAGACGCATCGGAGCGCGTCAGCGCTGGGGAGATCATCCGGGCTGCATCCGTCACCAGCGGTTCGGCCAGCGCAGGGAACAGCCCGAGCGCGATGCCTATGCTGGCGAGCGTCAGTGGCGGGAGCGCGAGCCGCCATCCGCCCTCGTGCGGCGCGTGGCCTGCTGGATGGGTAGGGCGACCAAAGAAGATACGTAACACCGCCACGCTGGCGACTGCCACGCCAACCATGCTCACCAGCAGGCTGGCGCCTTCGACTATCCACAGAATCTCACTTACTTCCTTGGCGGCCTTGATAGTGTCCTTGGCGACAAAACCGACCGTGGCCGGCAAACCGGCCATCGACAGGCCCGCCAACAGGGCCGCCAGCGCGGTTGCGGGCATGCCATGTCGCAGTCCGCGCAGCCGGTCAATCATGCGCGTTCCGGTGGCGTGGTCGACGTTGCCGGCCACGAAGAACAGCGGCGCCTTGTACAGCGCATGGGCCAGCAGAAAGGCGACAAAGGCCAATGCGCCCAGTTCGTTAGGCAGGCCGATGAGCACGGTCAGCGTACCCAGCGCGGAGACGGTGGACCATGCAAGGATGCGTTTCAGGTCTCGCTCGCGGGGGGCTTGGACGGCGCCCCACAAGGCGGTGATCGTGCCGATCGACAGGAGCGTTACTTCCCACCAGGGAATCGCGCCCATTGCCTCGTCGAAGCGGGCCATCACATACACCCCGAGGTTAACCATCGTGGCCGAGTGCAAATAGGCCGAGACTGGCGTCGGTGCGGCCATTGCGCCCGGCAGCCAGAAGTGGAAAGGGAACTGGGCCGACTTGGTCATGGCGCCAGCCAGCACCAGCGCCACCCCCGCCTGGAAGCGGGCATCCTCAAGCACGGCGGGATCGAGGTGTGCCAGGTCGCTCAGCCGCAGCCCGGGCGCGGCCAGCAGTATCAGGACGATCCCGGCAAGGAGGGCCAGCCCGCCGGCACCGGTGACCAGCAGCGCCTGACGCGCGCTGTCGCGACTGTCCTGGCTATCGTGTTCGAAGCCCACCAGCAGAAAGGACAGCACACTGGTCGCCTCCCAGAACAGCAACAGCAGCAGCAGGTCGTCAGCCAGGATTGCCCCAATCATGGCCAGGGTGAATGCGATCAGCAGGCACATCAATTGGCCGAGCCGGGTATGGCCGCGCAGGTAGCCGGGGGTATAGGCGAGCACGGCCGCGCCGACGGCGCACACGAGCAGCAGGAACAGGCGCGCGAGTCCATCGGCGGCGAAACCTAGGCGGACGCCAAGCGGCGCCACCCACGGCACGGACCAGCTTGCTGGTTCGCCCGGCAGGCCAGCCACCGCCGGCAGCAACGCCAACGGCAGCAGCCAGGCCGCGCGGATCCATAACGGCTGCGACGCCGCCGGGAGCGCTGTCTGCACCATGTCGTTTCCTATCCGGGAGAACCCGGATTCATTTGCCTGCTCTGCCACTCGCGCCAGGCGACGACCGCCAGCGTCACGGCGACCAGCGGCAGCACCGCCGTCACCATGATGGCGCTGTAGGGCTGCAACGCGTCATGCTGCCCCGCTGCCAGTAGCACGTAAGCCATGTAAGCAGCATACAGCCCGAGGAACAGGGCACCTTCCCAGCGGGCAATCAGGTTCCCTGTGAAAAATATTGGCAGACAGGCGAGCGCCACAGCGATCATGACCGGCAGGTCAAATGCGAGCACCGAAGGGGCGACCGCTATCCCTGTCTGGCTCACCACGGACGACAGACCCAATACGCCGAGGATATTGAATACGTTGCTCCCTACCACATTGCCGACCGCGATATCGCGCTGGCCCCGCAGCGCCGCGATGATGGAAGTGGCCACCTCTGGAAGCGAAGTGCCGGCCGCAACGATGGTCAAGCCAATGACCAGTTCGCTGACTCCGAGGTACTGCGCGAAGCGGACCGCCGAGTCCACCAGCCAAGTGGCGCCCAACACCAAAGAACCGAGCCCGGCGGCAATGAGTAGCAGCTGCGCCGCAGGGCGGCTCTCCCAACCTGGGGAGGATGCAAGCGCCTCATCGGGCAAGCCTACATCGCCGCCCTGATTTTGGCGACGCGACTGGTAGATTAAGAACGCGGTATAGACGACTAACAGGCCCAGCAGCAGGGCACCGTCGCCACGGCCGAGGCGCCCATCCAGTGCCAGTGCAAGCAGTAGCAGCGAGACGCCGATCATGACCGGCACTTCCTGGCGCACTAACTGGCGCGCCACGAGCAGCGGCACGATCAGGGCGGAAACGCCGAGGATGAACAGGACGTTGAAGATGTTGCTACCCACAACATTGCCCAGCGCCAGGTCAGCGCGGCCGGCGATCGCCGACTGAACGCTGACAGCTAACTCCGGTGCACTGGTACCGAACGCCACCACGGTAAGTCCGACCACGAGGGGCGAAATGCCGACCGAGAGTGCAAGACGGGAAGCACCGCGTACCAAAGCTTCCGCGCCAACGACGAGGAGCACCAGCCCGAACAAGAACAAGAGTACATCCATCATCACGTCTCCTTTTCAGGCAGGGCCGGCAATGTCCGGTAACTGCCGCTGTGCAGCCGATTATAAAACTCATCGTGTCGGGACGGCGCGCGATGGTAACGGACATGGCGCCGGTGGTGCTCCGGTTAGGCCGAGACTGCGCCTGCGGCGACCTGCCTCATCCTGCCAAGGTGTCGGCAGGAGAGTAGTCCCTGGCCTGGTCGTGGCCGAACCAAGCTCTGGCCGCGCGCCGTACCAGGGTCATTTCGCGGCCATCGACGCGGCCGTCCGCCTGGACGATGTCAGCCATGGTCTTCCACAGGCAGATCTGCAGCAGCGGTTCCTGAACCTCAAGCATCAGGCTGTCCAGCAAGACCGGATCAATCTCGACAATGCCCGCGCAGCGGTTGGCGGCGTTGTTGAGCAGGTCTTCGCACAATTCGCGCAGGGTATGGTCGAATGTGTCGTCGTCGACCTTTACCTGTTGCAGGAACTTGGCATGATGCATGGTGCGCACCTCGGACGGGCTGATGTGGCCGTCAACGATCATAGTGAGGGCCAGTAGTCGGCTGATTGCTGCGGGACTGTTAGCGGGATAGGTATGCATGGTGACCTCATCAAAGTGATTGTAAGGTCACTATAGAAGCGCCAAAGCTTAAAGTAAAATCAATTAATCTTTACTAAAACATCAATTTTTCTGAGGATTGCATGATCAACTATAAGCACCTCTACTATTTCCAAACGGTTGCTACCAATGGTACGGTTGCGCGGGCGGCCGAGCAGCTGCATGTAACGGCGCAGGCAATCAGCATGCAGTTGCAGGTCCTGGAAGCCCAGTTAGGCGAGGCATTGTTTCAGAAGAGAGGCCGGGGGCTCGAACTGGCCTTCCCCCATCGATACGGACACTTCCGTTAGGCGCATTTTAGATTTTCAAACTGTACCGGGCTGAGATAGCCGATAGTGGAATGACGCCGGCGTGGATTGTAGAACCTTTCTATGTAATCGAACACGTCTGCGCGTAAATCATCCCTGGTCCGGTAATGCTTTTTGCTCAGGCGCTCAGTCTTGAGCGTCGAGAAGAAGCTCTCCATTGCAGCGTTGTCCCAGCAGTTTCCGCGACGGCTCATGCTGCAAACAATGCCGTGTGATTCGAGCAGGCGCTGGAAATCCTCGCTCGTGTATTGGGAACCTTGGTCCGAATGATGCACCACAGCGCGAGGCCGGCCACGGCGGAAGATGGCCATCAGCAGAGCGTCCATTACCAGCTGTGCGGTCATTGTCGGTTGCATCGACCAGCCCACCACGCGCCGCGAGTACAGGTCCAGCACGACAGCGACAAACAGCCAGCCTTCGCCCGTCCACACGTAAGTGAAGTCGGCTGCCCATTTCTGGTTTGGGCCTGTCGCTTCAAACTGCCGGTCCAGCAGGTTCGGCGCGATGGCATGCACTGGTGAGTCAAGCTGGCCTGGCGCGCGGCGCCGCTTGTGACGGGCCTTGATGCCAGCAGCTTTCATCAGTCGTGCCACACGGTTCTCGCTGCAAGAGAAACCAGCATCGATAAGGTCTCGCACTACGCGTGGCGAACCGTATGTGCCATCGCTGGCTTCGTGGCTGTGCTTGATTGCGTTGAGGAGCTGGGCGTTCTCGCGTTCATGGGCACTTGCTGGCCGGCCGAGCCAGTCGTAGAAGCCACTGCTCGATACGCCGAGCAGACGGCACATCGTCCGTGTTGGCCAGATGGTTCGATATTTGGCGATGAAGCCGTATTTCACTTGAGGTCGGCTGCGAAGTAGCCGAGCGCCTTTTTTAATATGTCGCGCTCCGTCTTGACCTTCGCCAGCTCGCGCCGCATGCGCTCGTATTCCTGGGCCGATACCTTCTCACGCCCGACTGCGACCTCTGCACCGACGTGGGCATCTCTGCACCACCGACCCAGCAAATTAGCACCGATGCCAAGGTCGCGGGCTATTGCCGCCTTGCTCGCGCCAGGCTGGCCTACCAGCTTGACTGCTTCGCGCTTAAACTCTTCTGAGAACAACCGTCTTTCACGTGCCATGTAATACCTCCGATAGGAACATCATACCTATCGAAAGCGTCCGTCGTGGTGGGGGAAGGCCAAACTGACCGAGGCGGGCAAAACCGTGTTGCGCTATACCACGCAGATCTTTGACATGGGCAATGAGCTGGAACAAGCGATGCGGCGAGGGGCATTCGCCGCGGAAACGCTGCGAATCGGCATTTGCGACATGATCGCAAAGACCATGATCTTCCGCCTTCTGCAGCCGGCGCAGGGGGCAGGATTGGGAATGCGCCTGATTTGCAAGGAAGGGCACTTCGACGACTTGATGATTGCACTCACGGCACACCAGCTCGACCTCATCATCGCCGACAAGGGCCTGCCACCAGGAGGTGCGATCCGCGGCTACACTCACCTGCTCGGTTCGAGCACGCTTACTGTAATGGGCCACCCCGACCTGTGCAGAGCTTGGCCGGGCTCCTTCCCGCAGCGCCTGAAAAATGCGCCTTTCCTGCTGCCGGGGCAGGACGCCGCCATCCACAGTCAGCTCAGCAGCTGGTTCGAGAGCAACGAGTTGCGTCCCATCGTAGTGGGTGAATTCGACGACGGAGCGCTGTTGAAGTCCTTCGCCCGCGCCGGTACCGGGTTCATCGTGGCGCCTACAGTGCTGGCCGATATCGTGTGTGAGGAAAACGCGCTGGAAGCCATTGGCACGATCGACGCCATCGTCGAGCATTTCTATGCCGTGTCGGTCGAACGGCGAGAGAGCCACCCGGCAGTGCGCCGCATCCTTGATGGGGCGGCCGCGATCTTCGGCCGCACAGTGAAACAGATAGGACAGACAGCCTGAGCAGCTTGTTGCCGGATGCACCTTCAAGTGACTGTGCCGGGACGGCGAGCCCGTTACGCGGAACACCAGACCACTGCGGCAGCCAGAGGGTCGAAAGTTCGCCGCTGGAAGGACAGATGGACCCGTTCTTCAAACAGCCTATGGAGGAATCAGTGTGGTTCCGAGTCTTCAGCTGCCTTGGCAACCCGCTCCTGATAGACCCAGTACAAGGCACGCTCCTGGTCCTGCGCAACCAAGTAATTCCTGGCCACGGTGTTCCCCAGTAGGTATTGCGTTTAGTTAAACTCCTAAAGTGCAAGCATCCTTGCCACAGCGGCCGGCCCGGCTATGCAGCCATTTTCCCGAGCGCATACAACTGCCAGCCAGTAGCCCAAAAAACCACCTTGCACTTTCATCCATTCACAATTTATACTGTACAAATATACAGTACAAAACTCATATATGCTTACATCACCTACCAATGTTGCTCAAAAGACTGGGAAAGTGCCCCAGTCAGTTCTACGTGACGTATGGCGTGCAAGCGAGTTAGCGATCGCACGATCGACTGTCCAAACCACTGGGCACGATCTGCTCGACAAAGAACTACCGGATAGAGGGTGGCCGAGGTCGGCGCTTATCGAACTACTTGTGCAGCAAAACGGTATCGGGGAAATGCAATTGCTACAACCTATGCTATCCCCCTTATCATCTTCGCAACGAGTGGTGCTTATCCAGCCACCTTATCATCCCCATCTTATGGCCTGCCGTGCTTGGCAAGTGAATGAACGAAATTTGTTATGGCTCCGTCCAAAGAGTTCATCAGATGCCCTATGGGCTACCGAGCGAACTCTTAAAAGCGGAAATTGCGGTGCCGTCATACTTTGGCAAACAGATATTCGACCTGAAACACTTCGGCGGCTGAACCTCGCCGCCCAAACCACTGATACATGGTTTTGGCTTATGCGGCCTATCTCAGCTGCAGCGAACGCTTCGCCATCACCGTTACGCATAGCACTTCGTCCTATTCATGGTGGACTTTCTGTTGATATTGTCAAACGAAGAGGACCTTCCTGTGAAAACCCTTTTTTTATTTCGTTGACGAATATGCCTGTGGGTCGCCGGTCACTGGACAAAGATTATGAAACTCCTGTTAAGCGTCCATCTACCTTCATTGCCACTAGAAGCACTACGCCCGCGTTGGTCTGAACCTGGGCAGTTTGTCGTTATCGACCAAGGAGTGGTACTGGCGATGAGCTTCGAGGCAGCGCAGTGCGGCATACGCTTACGCATGCGCCGCGATAGCGTATCGGCTCTCGCCCCTACGGCAACAACTCTAGATCGATCGCCAGAAAAGGAGAACCAGGCGCTTCACGCTATTACAACCGCGCTAATGCAGTTCACTCCGGAAATCGATTTCCAGGAAGATTTCTCGGTTCTATTGGACGTTAGTGCAAGCCTCACGTTATTTAAAGGACCACATTCGCTCTCCCTGCGCGTCTCCGGCATTCTTAGCTCACTCGGCTTTACGTCGCAAATCGGTACTGCCCCGACAGCAGAAGGCGCCTGGTTGCTCGCAAGAAGTAGGCGCCAAGACGGATTTACTCTACGTCGCCGAACATTATCGATAAGAACCTTGCACCACCGGCTGAGCATGTTGCCTTGCAATCTACTTCCAAAGGCTGCTCCCTATAGGAACTGGCTTAATGACATTGGGGCAGAGCAGATTGGTGCGCTCCGTAGACTGCCCAGAGCCGGCCTTTTGCGTCGAACTAGCAAGGAATTAATCTACGCGCTTGATCGAGCATACGGCGAAGAACCGGAAATATTTGACTGGATCAAGCCGCCACTACAGTTCAAAGCACGCGTAGAGCTCTGTGATCGCGTCGAGCACGCCGGGGCGTTGCTCCACAGCGGAACCAGTCTGATCCTCCAGTTAGTTGGTTGGCTAAAGTCCTTGCAACGAGCAGTCCGAGTTTGCGTCTTCCTTCTTGAACACGAACGCGGTCGCGCCGCAATAGCGCCTACAAAGATTGAGATAATTTTGGCAGAGCCCGCTTGGGACGAAGGACACCTAATTCGGCTTCTAAAAGAACGTCTCCCGAAGATTCAACTTACCGCGCCTGTAATTGGCCTCTACCTAGAAGCGGTACAGACCGAAGCCGCCCACCCAACAAATGAATCCCTTTTCCCCGAGCCTGGTGGCTCGCTAGAAGATTATCATCGACTTCTTGAGCTATTGACTGCACGACTCGGTCACGAAAATGTATTAACCCCTAATAACGTTGAAGATTATCTTCCAGAGGTCTACAATGCCTGGGCATCCGCGACAACCAAACCAATCAAGGCTAATACAGAATTCGTTGCCAATAATCGACCATTTTTCTTATTGCCAAAGCCTATTGCGCTACTAGTGCGTAATGAGCGACCATTTTATGGTAGTCCGCTTAAAATAATTCGCGGCCCGGAGCGAATAGAAGCTGGTTGGTGGAGTGAGCAATCTGCTTCCCGAGATTACTTCATTGCTCAGGGAAATGATGGAAGTTGTTACTGGATCTATCTGGAACGCGCCAATGATGCGCGATGGTTTTTACACGGCTTGTATGCCTGAAAATAAAACCAAGTCATAAACCTTATGTTTGCCCCTGATGATCCGACGAGAAACCGCACGCTACCATACCGTTGCCAGCACACTAATAAAACGACCCGCCCAGCCTAGTCGAAGAATATATGTCTTATATATTCTGACCGACGACGACGGCAGCAGCGACCCGATGCTGCCTTTAGTTAAATATATCCTTGAAAACGCTAGTAGCCGTTCTTTGGCATGGCAGCGTGAGCTTTGCAGAGCTGTAGGGTTGTTTGTAGATTTCATAAAGTCGAATCAACAGCATTTCAAGTCTCAACTAGACAGGCCCCAACTTCTTGCTGAATTTGCCGAAGTACTAATTGGCGGAACAATCGAGCTCGATGGGACGGATTCATCAGGCCTGTTCTGGACGTCAAAAACAAACGCACGCGCAAAACTTCTCCTAACGCTTCTAACTGGCTTTTCCGATTGGCTAGTACAGCGCTACGACACAAAACCAATCAATCCTTGGCGTACTGCCTCATACGCAGAGCAGATAGCATATTGGCGTCGCTTTGACGAGCGACGTGCGCATGCACTGCTCGCCCATACGTTCGATCGAGAGGCAATCCAAGCCCGATCAAAGTTTTCACGCACTGTTGCGATAAGGCAGCGGTCGCTTGTGCACGAGACATCGACAGCCAAACATTTTCCGGAAGAGAAATTAAACGAACTTCTGACCGACGGGTTTCTAATCCGCGGCAACCAACGCTTAAGAAACATGCATGAGAATATACACGTCCGGGATATCATGATCACAATGCTTTTGCAAGGGGGCGGACTGCGCGAATCGGAACCGTTTCACCTATTTGTCAGTGACGTCCTGATCGATCCACAAAATCCTAAGTCAGCGATGGTCCGCCTGTACCACCCACAATACGGATCAGCCCCACACGACTATATTGACCCGATCACCGGCAAGCTCATCCCTGCAAACAGAGAAGAATACCTCCGTGTCAAATGGGGCCTGCAACCAAGGAATACCGTTCAAGGACGCTTCCATGCAGGCTGGAAAGATCTAAAACTAAGTAACGGCAGAGAGAAATATGCGCTGATTCATTGGTTTCCCACATACTGGGGCGAGGCGTTTCTTATCTTGTTCAAGAATTACATCATGAATTCTCGCAGCCGACATGCTTTGCATCCATATTTATTTGTCAGCGCAAAAGAAGATGTCAAAGATGCTCCCTATACGATTGGTGCATACCGACAACTCCATGGAAAAGCAGTCAGGCGCATAGGGCTAACCCCTTCCAAAAACTCGGGAACGACACCGCACGGGCACCGCCATGCATATGCACAAAGTATGACAGACGCTGGCGTCTCCAGCGAAGTTATCCAGGCCGCTATGCACCATAAATCCCCAGAATCACAACAGATCTACAAAGAAGCTTCTGTTGAGAAAACTAACCGCGAGCTGCGCAACGCAAGTGCGAAGCTGAGCCCGACCTTCATTTCTCCTTCCACTTGGAATCCAGAAGCATGACCCGAACCTTCATTCAATCAGACGACTTCACGATCGTAGTTTCCGAGATAACCGGAAATAGGATGATTAGAAACAACAGTATCGATGCGTTCTTATTGGGACCTAATTTCGACGTAAACAAAGCTGCACGGCTCTGTAATGAACTAACGCAAGCGTGCGCTCAAAGTGATTCCGGCAAACGAATACGCGCCAGCAGGTTTCATGTAGCTTTGGAAGCAATTTCTTCAGCAACGCAAACGGCAGATTTTATTACAGCATTCAACGATCTTGTTTCAATGATCGTAGATGCAAAGGATTCGGACCGAGAATATATTACGCGGATCGGGTTACGTACCCGATTTTTTCAATTAACCCACACCCTTTGGCAAGAGGATCTGCTCGCAGCCCCATCACACTCGCCGTTTGGCCGCAGGGCCTCCATAACTATGGACAAATTAGTCGTATATCCTCGCATGGAGTGGATTCGCGAGATTAAGGCAGCTAGCGAAATGTCATACGATGTCGCACGCAGTGGCGCGGCACTTCGTATATGGCGGGTAGCAATGACCTGTATCGGCGTAAAAGAAATAGGTGACCTAACGCCAACGACTGTGCAACAGGAAGCGCTGGAATATACAACCGGGAATTCGGCCGGTGCAATCCGGCCCCTTCTCAAAATACAGAAACGAATTTACGGCGGGAAAGCGATTTTTACCGAGCACGACTGGAATCTCGGACGAGGCAGGACGAAACGAATGCTTGATTTTTCCGATTTCGTCGCGCGCGATCCTACTCTAGAGCAGTGGCAGCAACTGATGCTCTCATGGTTGTCAAATGCAGTGACTGGTGGGCTTGGATCAAAGCGCGATGGTCTCACGGTATTTATGCGATATCTTGAGGAAAATCCGACCGTCACACGAAACCCGTTAGAGTACGTATCGCGTCAGCACCACATTTCTGTACGTCTAGAAGATTGGCTGGAGACAAGAGGCCTTGATATATCCACGACTGCTCAACGCCTTTCGCGCATCGCGGTCTTCTTCGATTGGTACGTTGATGTCAAACTCTGCATGGAGGACGATTACGGCCGTCCTGTTCGCAGCCCAGAGTTTTATAACCCGGTGGTTCGACGCAAGGAGTTGAAGCACCGCTCAGAAACAGCTAGAGAAGCATTGCCGATCAAATACATTAACGAGCTGATCCATTTAATAACCGATAACGACTTCGAATGGCCAAAGCAATCGTCCGAGGACTATATAAAACACTATGACACGGTCTCCGATTTATGGATCAAGGTATGGAGCCCAGTACGCTCGCACGCGATACTCATGAAGCTTTATTTACCTCTGCGAACTTATCAAGTAACGATGTTGGACAGTGGCGAGGCTGATACCGAAATTTATCAAGATAAGCGTTGGGTAGCGAATACAGGTCCTGCTGCGTCAACGGGTGCGCGCAACTTCCCAAACGGTGTGTTGCGCCGCTTTCGAGATCGAACACTGGGTAGCGATTTTGTAGGATTTTATGTCAACACCAACAAGACGGCTGATCGCTTTAAGGATGGTAAAGACCGTGGTTACGAAATCCCATGGCAGCACGACGAGGTCATATCGCTAGTGCAAAGAATGATCGAGTGGCAGTCGACGTACAACCCGATCTTTGAGCCCACCCGTTGGTCGGACCTCACCAACCCAATTTACATTCGTAATTTTACTGAAGCGCAACTCAAAGCTCGTGGCTCGACATGCTTTCTATTTCGCGACCCAAACAAGTCACGTAAAGACCAGCCTATAACGTCTTCCAGGTTAGCTCATTTTTGGCGGAAGCTCCTCGACGAACTCGAAAGACGGGTTGCCGCACGAGGCGAAGTTCTCCCGAACGGGCAACCGATTCGGTTTATCGATTCGCGTGGTAAAGACGGAAGACCTATGGTTCCTTCGTTCGACCTGCACTCGCTACGAGTTTCGATCCTCACGGCTTTGTCAGTAGAGGGCGGCGTGCCCCTCGCTATTCTCAGCAAATGCGTAGCGGGACACGCTACAATCCTGATGACCCTCTACTATCTTAAGCCTGAAGCTTCCTATATTTCGCAAAAGTTAGCTGAAGCACAAGAACGCATATTGAGTCGGGAGAAAGAAAACTATCTTCGCTTTCTTCAAGACTGTAATTTGAAGCAGGCAGAGTCGGTGGTTGCGAGTAACAACCAAATTGGTCTACATGCTTTGCAAAAGAACAGTCCCACCGCTTGGCTCGTAGGGGATCTGGGAATTTGCCCTGTTGGCGGGAGCATGTGCGCGACAGGCGGCCCAAAAGTCACTGGCGAGAATAACCGGCACGATTATCAGGCTACCCCAGGCGGGCCGAGGAACTGCATCCGGTGCCGCTTCTTCATCTCCGGCCCTGCCTTTCTTGGCGGACTTGTGGCGCATTTTAACTCGATCGGTATCGAGATCATGGATGCTAGCACTCAGCTTCGGCAGATGGAAAACAGCATTATCGAATTAGAAAATATGATGGCCGAGAATAGCGAAAGCGACCAGAAAGCATCGAGAAAGCTTGATGCTCTGTATGGGCGGCGCGAATCGGCCTTAACGGATCTGGACGATGTCTCCCATAATTGGCACTCCACCTACTCCATGATTGAGCGAGCTAAAGCATTGATCAACACGGAGCCACTTGCGGAGCACATTGGCTCTGCCGTTCGACTCCTTGCAGGGGGCGATATTACTGACATTAGCACCGCTCTGGAAAAAGCAACGGAATTTGAATTATTCAATAACGTCTGTCAGCATGCCACGGTGTACCCCGCACCAACGGTCCCATACGCAACGCTAAGGCGGGGCCGTTTACTGGACGCTATGCTCGCGAGGAACGAAAGGCATCCAGTATTCGCCACCCTGACAGACGACCAAGCGCTCGCGGTCGGCAACGAATTCGTGAATTTTCTCTATGCTCGACTCGGTTCCGTGGAATCCCAGCGTGTCCTGGACGGCTCCAGGATGCTTCAGGCAACCGGAATGCTTGATGAGATAGACACAATGCTGAAACAGCAAATTGGTAACCCGCTGAAAATGGCGTTACTAGTAAAAAAACAGACACCAGGTCTCGGTTTTGCAGGAAGCACCCAATGAAGATAGATCCAAATTTGTTCCTGGCAGAGTTGTGTAAGCATGCAACACCACGGAAGGCGCAGTCATTACAGCTGATCTATACCATCTGTAACGAACAAGCTACGCGAGGTAGCAGAGACTACTCGATCGCCACGATAGGAGCACTTTCCAGCGCGCGTGGTGGCCCTTCCAGCGCCGCGATTCGGAACAAGCCGGGCGAAGATTACCGTGCGTTGATCAAGGCATTTGCTGAGTCAGTACAAGGATTCAGCAAGAAGAAACGTGAACCTGAACACAGTGATGCCGACCGCCTCCTCGAAGGTACACATGACCCAGTCCTTAAAGCGAGAATTCGGCTGATGCTGGCAGAATTAACATGCCTCCGCGGCCAACTCTTGGCCGCCAGGAACCTGGCGAATCAAAACGCTGTGCTAACCCTCGATAACGACATCCGCCCAGTCGCTCAGGAGACGATGGAAGGGGAAAAGTTGCTCTTCACCCTGCAGGAAGTAAGCGCACTCAGCGATGCAATAAGTACTTCCACGATGGCGCATTGGGGCTGGAAACTAGACAAAGCAGGACGCGTGACAACCGAATCTGGCCAGATCGTGTTCCGCGCGGGATTCGGAACTGCGCTCCACAAAGCTATCGAATTTACAACAAAATCCTAAGATATGATAATAATGACGGTAAGCTCTTGAATTCAAAGAAATATTATACTAATCACTAGCAAAAGTTCGGCCCCCGGCGTTTGACGAAGTCGATATTCATGCCGCCGGCCGCCGGCCGCAACGCAAGACGCAAAGGCGCGGGGGATGCGTCTTGCGCCGCCGCCAGCGGACGGAGCATGAAAAACAGCGTTTCGCCGCCTTGCGCCGCCAGGTGCAGGCGGCGCAGATTGTCGTTACGCATATGGTTGGCCCAGAACAACAAGGCGCCGCAACTGCCGCTGCGCAACACCTGCTCGGCTGCCCATAGCGCGTCCGCGGTGCGCGTCGTGCGCAACCACAATAGCTGGGACGGCTCCAGGCCGAGCGCGGCAAGCGCCAGGGCCTGGGGTGGATGGGGCGGCTGCAGCAGCACGATGCGGCGTTCGGCACAGGCGGCCAGGGCCGGCCGCAGCAGGCGCATCTCGCCGATGCCGGGCTGCTGCAAGTGCAGGTCGACCAGGGTGCCGCCCGGCCAGCCGCCGCCGGGAAGCTGGCTCGACAGCGTCGCGTGGCCGGTATCGACACAGCGCGTGCCGGCATGCGCCAGCTGCGACGCGCGCCACAGCGATGGGTGCACTGCCTCGGGTGCGGCAAGGATGGCGGAGTGTGTCATGTCGGGCTTATCAGACAAATACTGTATAAACATACAGTACTAGCTGGCGCCGCGTTTGGCAAGACCTATTCATTTTGGCTATACCAATTGGGTAACTGGTATTGACTAAAATTAAACGTCCCTCAGCGGCTTCATCTCGTCATTCGCTCCTCCCGAGCCGCAGTCCTCGATGCGCGCCAGCCTTCCAGCGCCCACACGATGGCCCAGGCATACAGCGCGAGCGCGATGAACAGGCTCACCCGCACGAGCGAGGCGTGGCCGACGTCCTTCCCCACCACGCTATCCTCGATGGCCGGGCCCAGCAGGATCAGCATGGTCACCAGGGCATTGCTCCAGAACGAGGATGGCAGCGCCGAGCGCGTGACGCCGAAGATCCGGGCCCCGCTCCAGAACGCGGCGGCGGCCATCCACAGCACCAGCATCCACAGGGTCGGCAACACCGCCAGGCCGAACCAGGCCAGGGCCGCCATGCCCGCGCCCGCCAGGGTCGAGCCGACCAGCACCCGCCCCGCCGAGCGGGCGCCGGTGGAGCCGGCCTGCTGGCCCAGCATCACCGCCTTGATGATGGCGGCCAGATAGAAGGCCGGGTTGATCAGGGCCAGCACCAGCACCGGCATGACCACCAGCGTCGCCTGCGCGGCGCGCCATCGGGCCGTGTGCGCGGCCGCGGCCGGGGGCGCCGGCCTGGCGGCGGGGTCCGCCGTTTCCGGGAACAAGGCGTGCGACAGGCTGCCGACCAGCACGCCGACACCGAGCCCCAGCGCGATGGCGGTGCCGAGCGCCAGCGCCAGGGCCTGGTCGGCCACGCCGGCCACCGGTATCACCGTGAGGGCAATCACCACGATGATCGCCAGCGGGCTGCCGCTGCGCAGGCCGGCGAGGAAGACCGCGTACAGCAGCAATGCCGTCAACACCAGCGCGACGCTGGCGTAATGCTCCAGCAGCGGCACCATCAGCACGCCGGCCGCCAGCACCGCGGCGACCAGCAGCGCCACCACCATGCCCTTGAGCAAGGGGATCGGCGGCCCGGGTTTACTCAACATCAGCACGGTCACGACGCACAGCACGAACGGCGACGGCAGCGCCAGGCCATAGGCGAGCAGCACGGCCAGCGCCAGGCCGATCGCCAGCCGCAAGACCGCCTTGTCAGCGCGCTCCATCGTCAATAAATGTAGGAAAGGTAGCTCATCAGGCGGATGAAGACGGCGCCCAGCCAGTTCATCACGGTGTAGTCGTCCGTATACACCAGCACGTCGGCCTGCCCGCCGATCCTGGCCGCGCGCAGCTGCGCGTGTTCGGAAGGGTCGAACTCCACGGCGACCGGGAAGCGCTGCGCCTGACGCAGCCAGTCGCGGCTGTTGTCGATCTCGGGCAAGGTGCCGGCCTGGGGCTGCCGGCCCGCATTGACCCCGCTGCCCACGCTGCGCACCCGGCCCTTCAATACCCTGCCCGGCAAGACGTCGAGCACGATGGCGACCTCGTCGCCCGGCGCGATATTGCCGAGGTTATTCTCGGTCATGTCGGCGCTGATCCAGAGGTCGTGGACGGCGATCAGCGTCATCGCCGCCGCACCGGCCTGCAAGACCTGGCCGACATCGGTGCGCAAGTCGGTCACCAGGCCGCGCGCGGGCGCGGTCACGGCCGTACGCTGCAGATCGAGCACGGCCTTCTCGACCGCCGAGCGGGCGCTGAGCAGCTGCGCATTGCGCTCTCCGGGCTCGCCGGCCGCCTCTTCGGCGCGGCGCAGTTCCGCCTCGGCGGCGATTTCCTGGCTGCGCGCCGTGGCCAGCGAAGCGCGCGCATTCTGGACCCGGCGGATCGACAGCGCGCCGGGGTCTTCGGCAAAGATCTGTTCCATCCGGCCCGCATCCTGGCGAGCGAACACATGCACGGCCCTGGCGGCCTGCAGCGCCGCCTCGGCCGCCTTGACCGCCAGCGCCGAGGCATTCACCGAACGCCGCACCGATTCATAGTCCGCCAGGCTGCGCCGCAGGGCGATGTGGTAGGTGCTGGGGTCGATATGGAACAGGAGTTGCCCTTCCTCCACTTCGTCGTTGTTCTTGACGTAGACCTCGTGCACCATGCCCGTCACCTCGGACGCCACCGGCACCACGAAGGCTTGCACCCGGGCCTGCGAGGTGTACGGCGTCAGGCGATCCGCCACCAGATACCAGCCCAGGCTGACCGCGATCAGCACCAGCACGACGATCAACCCCAGCCGGCTTTTCCTGCCCGTCCGCGCCGGCGCCGGCGCGGATGCCGGAACGGGCGCCGGCGCCGCGTCGCCGGGCGGCGCCGCCTGTTCCAGCTTGACCGGATCAAGGTTCATGGCCGGTGCTCCCCGCCCGGCGCGCCCTCGGCGCCGGGCGCCGGCAAGGGCGCGCGCAGGATGTCCTTCCAGTCGCTGCGCCGTTCCATGACGGCGCGGGTCGCCTCATCCACGGGCGGGCGGCGCCTGCCCTGCTCCCAGCCGCCGCCCATGGCTTTATAGAGGGCGATCAGGTTCTGCGCCAGACTGCCCTGGGTCGTGACCAGGAGCTCCTGCTGGCTATACAGGACGCGCTGGGAATCGAGCACGCGCTGGAAATCGGTCAGGCCCTCGCGATACTGAAAGCTGGCGATATCGAGCGAACGCCGGGCGGCCTTGACGCCATCGGCCAGCAGCACGATCTGCGCGCCCGTCCGGACAAAGCCGGCGGCCGTATCGTCGACCTCGCGCGCCGCATTCAGCACCGCTCCCTGGTATTGCTCGTAGAGCTGCTGGAAGCGGGCATCCTGCACCAGCACGCCGTTGCTCAGCCGGCCGTGATCGAACACATTCCACAGCAGGCCCGACCCGAGCGCCCAGTTCAGCACCCGCGGCGCCCCATCCAGCGAGGTGGCCGACAGGCCCACCGATCCCAGCAGCGAGATCGAGGGATAGAGCTCGGCCGCGCTCACGCCGATCAGGGCCGACTGGGCGGCAAGCTGCATCTCCACCGCCCGCACATCCGGCCGGCGCCGCAGCAGATCGGCCGGCAGCTCGGTGATCAGCTCGGCCGCCAGGTCCACGGGCAGCCGGATCATCGTGTGCTGCTCGCCCTGCGCCATCCCGTCTGCGCTCGCGCTCATCTCGGGCAGGGGGCCGGGCGCGCGCGCCAGCAGCGTGCTCAAGGCATTCTGCGCCTGGCGCTGGGCGATCTCGAGCGGCGGGATCGTGGCGAGGGTGCCCAGGTACAAGGTCCGGGCCTGTTGCACATCGAGCTCGGCTTCGTTTCCGCCTCGGAACAGCAGCTCGGTGATCTGCAGGCTGCGCAATTGCAGGGCCGCATTGTCGCGCGCGACCGCCAGCCGCGCCTCGGTGGTGCGGATCGTGCAATACAGGCTGGCCACCTGGGCCGCCATCAAGACCTGCACGTCGTCGTAGCGGGCGATGCTGGCCAGGTAGCCGGCGTCGACCGCCTCGATGCCGCGTTTGAACTTGCCCCAGAAATCGATCTCCCAACTGATGTCGAGATGGGTGTCGAAGTTGCTCAGGCTGCTGTCCGGCCCGCCTGCCCGCCGCTGTCCCGCGCGCAGCAGCTCGCTCCTGAGCTGTTGGCCCTGCGGATAGCGTGTGCTGCCGGCGATCCCGAGCTCGGCGCGTGCTTCCATGATGCGCAGGCCAGCGGCGCGCACCGTCGGGTTCACGCGCTGCGCCTCGGCGATCAGCGCGTCGAGCACGGCGTCATCGAAGCCGCGCCACCATTGCTGGATCGATGCGCTTTCCTGCGCGCCGGCGCGCGGCTTCAGGGAAGCCAGCGAACCGCCGTCCCAGCCAGCCAGCGCGGCCGGCATGGCGGGACGTTCGAAGTCGGGCCCGACCGTCGTGCAAGCACCCAGCAGGGCCGCGCCCGCCAGCGCCAGCGCGCCCCTGCCCGACCGCTTTCCGAGCGCGCCGCACACAATTACTCCGGCGGCGGCGCCGGCGCGGGCGCCGCCACCGCATCGGGGCTGTTCGCCACCCACCACATGAAGGCCTGGTAGCTCAGGGCAAGGAAGACCGCGCCGACGAACATGCCCACCAGGCCGGCGCTGGCCAGGCCGCCCAGGGCGCCGAGCAGGATCACCGGCATCGGGGCATTCACGCCGCGTCCCAGCAGGAGCGGCTTGAGCACATTGTCGAGCGAGCCGGCGAGCAACAGCAGCACGGAATACGTGATCGCCTGCGTGTTGCCGTAGTCCCCGCTGGTCCAGATATAGACAATCACCGGCAAGGTCGCCAGGATGGCCGGCACCTGCACGATGCCCAGCACCAGGACGAGCAGGGACAGCAGGCCGGCAAACGGCACGTCGGCGACGATGAACACCAGGCCGACCACGATGGCCTGGATCAGGGCCACGCCCAGCACGCCCAGGGCCACCGCGCGGATGGTCGCCGTGCACAGCACGACGAACTCTTCGCCGCGCTCGAAGCCCACCATGCGCACGAAGATGGCCCGGATGCCGTTGGCGCTGGCCCGGCCCCAGGCCATGATGATGCCGGCGACGATGAACGAGAACAGCAGCAGCAGCATCGCGCCGGCGATGCTGGCCACCGCCTGCAGCGCCCTCCTGGCCAGGTCGGCCACCTGCTCATGCCTGCTGCGCAGCAGCGCCGGCAAGTCGGCGGAGGCCTCAGCCCACACGTCGTGGATGCGCTTGCCGATCAACGGCCATTCGGCCACGTTGGGTGACGGCGCGGGAATCTTCAGGGTGCCGGCGCGGACGCTGTCGACGGTGTTCTGCAGCGATTCACCGAGCGAGGTCATCAGGATCGCCGTGGGCACCCCGATCGCGACGACGACGACCAGCACCAGCAGGGTCGCCGCCAGTCCCTGCTTGCCCCACAGGCGCTGCGCCAGCTTCTGGTGCGCCGGGTACAAGGTCACCGCCAGGATCACCGACCAGGCCATCAGCGACAGGAAGGGAGAAAAGATGCGGTAGCTCAGCAGCGCCAGCCCGAACACGATGCCGGCCCGGATGAACACATCCAGCAGTTTTCTCGACAGGCGTTCTTCGAGCTGGCTATCGAGCTCGTAGGGTGCGTTCACGGGGCAATCCCTTTCTATCGTGGTCTACTCCATGAACCACCCATGGCTCACGATCAGCGACTGGCCGGTGAGCGCATTCGAGGGGAACGTGGCGAAGAACAGCGCGACCCGGGCAACGTCCTGGACCGTCGTGAACTCGCCATCGACGGTTTCCTTGAGCATCACGTTCCGGATGACCTCTTCCTCGGAAATGCCCAGCTCGCGCGCCTGCTCGGGAATCTGCTTGTCGACCAGCGGCGTGCGCACGAAACCCGGCGCGATCAGGTTGGCGCGCACCCCATGCTTGGCGCCTTCCTTGGCCATGACCTTGGTCAGGCCTTCCAGGCCGTGCTTGGCCGTGACATAGGCCGACTTGAGCACCGACGCTTCTTTCGAGTGCACCGAGCCGATATAGATGATGCTGCCGCCACGGCCGCCCGCGTACATGTGCCGCACGCAGGCGCGCGTGGAGAGGAAGGCGCCGTCGAGGTGAATCGCCAGCATCTTGCGCCAGTCGGCATACGGAAACGCCTCGATCGGATGCACGATCTGGATGCCCGCATTGCTCACCAGGATATCGATGCCGCCCCATTGCGCGACGACCGCGTTGATGCCGGCATCGACCTGCGCCTCATTGGCGACGTCCATGCCCACGCCCAGCGCATCGTGGCCGGCGGCGCGGATCCCGGCCGCGGCCAGCTCGGCGGCATCGAGGTTCAGGTCGGCGATGGCGACGCGCGCGCCTTCGCGCGCATAGGTGAGCGCGATTTCCTTGCCGATGCCGCTGGCGGCGCCGGTGATGACAGCAACTTTTCCTTCGAGCTTCATGACACCTCCCTGGACTATCTGCCAGATGCTCGACCGCCCGCACGGTTCGGACAATTGGACCTTGGTCGCATCAGGCGACGAGACCGGCGCCGCGCGGTGTTCGGCGCCGTGTTCAGCGCCTTGTTTATTGACCGACTGGCGCCATCTGCATGGTTTGCCCCATGTGGGCGCACGATGACCACCGAACACGGAGGCGCCATGGATGACGACATTCTGGTCAGCAAGGCCGGCACCATCGAACGCTGCTGCCGGCGTGCCCGCGACGAGTATGAAAAAGATCCGAATACTTTCTCTGAAGACATCACGCGCCAGGACGCCGCCACCCTGAACGTGATCCGCGCCTGGGAAGCGGCGATCGAGATGGGCGACTATGTGATCGGCAACGCCCGCCTGGGCCTGCCGCGCGACGAACGCGAAGTCATTACCCTGCTGGCCGAACACGGCTGGATCGCGCCCGCCCTGGCCGAAGACCTCAAGCGCACCGGCGAGTTCTGCCGCGCCGAATGGGATCATCAGGCGTCGCCGCTGCCGGCGCTGGTGACCATCGTCAAGCGCGGCCTCGACGATTTCACCGATTATGCGGCGGCCTTGCTGGGCGGCGTACATATCATCGAATAAACTTTTGCCCCGGTTGCCAGCGCGAAAAACAGGCGCCAACTGGTATGATTCGCCTTTTCCCGGGTGGTCCTCTGTTGTCTGACATGACAGGCAGCCATCCCGCACCTGATGATCAAGAAAAAATGAACACACCTTCCAATCTGCCCGGCTTCTTCAGCCGTCTGTCGATCGCCTTCGGCGCCCTGTTCAAGTCGCTCGGCGACGCCGAGTTCGCCGCGCGCGTGCGCGATGACGGCGTCGGCCCTACCGCTGCGCCTGCGCCTGCGCCCGTCCCGACTCCGGCTCCGGCTCCAGCGCCAGCTCCGGCCCCGACGCCACTGCGCGCCCCGACCCCGGATTCGGCCCTGCAACTGCTGAGCCTATTCCAGCGCGAAGCGCGCCTGATCGACTTCGCCCACGAAAACCTCGCCGCCTATTCGGATGCCGATATCGGCGCCGCCGCCCGCGTCGTGCACGAAGGCTGCGCGCGCGTGCTGCGCGAGCATTTCGCCATCGAGCCGGTGCGCCCTGAGTCCGAAGGCAGCCGCGTCACCCTGAACGAAGGCTTCGACGCCGCCAGCGTGCGCCTGACCGGCAACGTGGTCGGCAAGGCGCCGTTCACCGGCACCTTGAGCCATCGCGGCTGGCGCGCGGCCAAGGTCACGCTGCCGCAACTGGCCGAGCGCCACGACGCGCGCGTGCTGGCCCCGGCGGAGGTGGAACTGTGAGCCAGCCGGAAAACCCACGCTACGCCATCGGCATCGACCTGGGCACCACCCA
Organism: Massilia sp. UYP11; assembly: GCF_050434805.1. Classification (NCBI taxonomy): domain Bacteria; kingdom Pseudomonadati; phylum Pseudomonadota; class Betaproteobacteria; order Burkholderiales; family Oxalobacteraceae; genus Massilia; species Massilia sp. UYP11. The sequence goes on along the minus strand of NZ_JBNDJE010000005.1, from coordinate 51,678 downwards.
CAGCGCCCTTTCGTATGTGGACCTGCAGGCCAGCGACGGCGAGAAGGCCGTCGAGTCGGTGCTGCCTATCCCGCAGCTGACCGCGCCCGGCACGATCGAGGCGCTGCCGCTGCTGCCGTCCTTCCTCTACCTGCCGCACCCGGACGAGATGCCGGCCGGCGACCGCGCCCTGCCCTGGAGCCAGGGCGAGGAAAACGCGGTGGCCGGCGAGATGGCGCGCAGCCGCGGCGCCACGACGCCGATCCGCCTGGTGTCGTCGGCCAAGAGCTGGCTGTGCCACCCAGGCGTGGACCGCCGCGCCGCGATCCTGCCGCAGGATGCGCCGGACGAAGTGCCGCGCGTGTCCCCGCTGGCCGCCTCCGCCCGCTACCTCGAACACCTGCGCCAGGCCTGGAACGCGGCGCACCCGGAAGCGCCGTTCGACCAGCAATCGGTCACGGTCACCATCCCGGCCTCGTTCGATCCCAACGCGCGCGAACTCACTCTTGATGCGGCGCGCCAGGCCGGCTTCGCGCCCACCCTGCTGGAAGAGCCGCAGGCGGCCCTGTACAGCTGGATCCAGGGCAGCGGCGGCCGCTGGCGCAAGCAGGTCCAGCCGGGCGACATCATCCTGGTGGTCGACGTCGGCGGCGGCACCAGCGACTTCTCGCTGATCGCGATCCTGGAACGCGACGGCAAGCTCGAACCGCACCGCGTGGCCGTGGGCGACCACATCCTGCTGGGCGGCGACAATATGGACCTGGCGCTGGCCCACTTCGTGGCGCGCAAGCTCGCCGCCAACGGGACGCAGCTGGACGCCTGGCAGATGCGCGCCCTCACCTACGGCTGCCGCAGCGCCAAGGAAGAACTGCTGGCCAATCCCCATGCCGCCACGCATCCGATCGTGGTGCCGAGCCGCGGCTCGAAGCTGATCGGCGGCTCGATCCGCACCGAACTCACGCGCGAGGAAGTCACGTCGTTCATCACCGACGGCTTCTTCCCGCGCGTGGAAGCTTCCGCCCGTCCGGCCGTGCGCACCCGCGCCGGCCTGACCCAGCTCGGCCTGCCGTATGCGCAGGACGCCGCGATCACGCGCCACCTGGCCGCCTTCCTGGCGCGCCAGGCCGGCGCCACCGCCGACCTCGAAGGTTTCAGCGGCCGCGTGACTGCGGAACATACTTTCCTGCATCCGAGCGCGGTGCTGTTCAACGGCGGCGTGTTCAAGTCCGGCATCCTGGCCCAGCGCGTGATGGACACCATCAACGACTGGCTGTACATGGAAGGCGCAGAGCCCGCGCGCATGCTCGAAGGCGCCGACCTGGACCTGGCGGTGGCGCGCGGCGCGGCCTATTTCAGCTACGCGCGGCGCGGCGGCGGCGTGCGCATCCGCGGCGGCACGGCGCGCTCCTACTACGTCGGCGTCGAATCGTCGATGCCGGCGATTCCCGGCATGGAGCCGCCGCTGGAAGCCCTGTGCGTGGCGCCGTTCGGCATGGAAGAAGGCAGCGAGCTCGAATTGCCCGGCCAGGAGTTCGGCCTGGTGATCGGCGAGCCGGTGACCTTCCGCTTCTTCGGCTCCACCGTGCGCCGCCAGGACCGCATCGGCGACGTGCTCGAATTCTGGGGCCCGGACGAGCTGCAGGAACTGAACGAGATCCAGGCCACCTTGCCGGCCGAAGGCCATGCGGCCGGCGACGTCGTGCAGGTCAAGCTGCATGCGCTGGCCCTCGACACCGGCACGCTGGAACTGGCGGCCGTCGCCCGTGACGGCCAGCGCTGGAAGGTCGAGTTCGACGTTCGCACCGCACCCGACGCACAGTGACGGCGCCAGGCGCTTACCTCGTCGGCATCGACCTCGGCACCACGAATACGGTGCTGGCCTATTCAATGCCGAGCGACAACGGCAAGGGCGCGATCGAGCTGATGTCGATCGACCAGCTGGTGGCGCCCGGCGAAGTCGCCGGCGCTCCGCTGCTGCCGTCGATGCGCTACCACCCGGGCGCGGACGAACTCGCGCCCGGCGAACTGCAACTCCCCTGGAACGTCGCGGACGTGGCCGGCGTCGAACGCGTCGCGCTCGGGCGCCTGGCGCGCGCGCTCGGCGCGGCCACGCCGGGGCGCCTGGTGGCCAGCGCCAAGAGCTGGCTGTCGCATCCCGGCGTCGACCGCATGGCGCCCATCCTGCCCTGGGGTGCCGATGCCGACGTGCCCAGGGTGTCGCCGGTGGCGGCCAGCGCCAGCTACCTGGCCCACCTGCGCGCCGCATGGAACACGCGCTTTCCCAGGCAGCCCCTCGAGCGCCAGCAGATCGTGCTCACGGTGCCCGCCTCGTTCGACGAAGGCGCCCGTGCGCTGACCCTGGAGGCGGCCCGGCAGGCCGGCCTGCCGGACGTGCGCCTGCTGGAAGAACCGCAGGCCGCGCTGTATGACTGGCTGTACCGGCATCGCGCCGACCTCGGCGCGCAGCTTTCCGATACCCGCCTGGTGCTGGTGGCCGACGTCGGCGGCGGCACCACCGACTTCAGCCTGGTCAAGGTCGAGACCAGGGATGGCGAACCATCGCTCACCCGCATCGGCGTGGGCAACCACCTGATCCTGGGCGGCGACAATATGGACCTGGCGCTGGCCCGCCTGGTCGAGGCGCGCATGGCGGAACAGGCCGGCGAAGACGCCGCGCGCACCCGCCTGTCGAGCGCGCGCCTGGCCCAGCTCACCGAACGCTGCCGCGCCGCGAAAGAACGGCTGCTGGCCGACGATGCACCCAGCCACGTCACCGTCACCCTGCTCGGCGCCGGCAGCCGCCTGATCGGCGCCAGCCGCAAGGCGAACCTGGAGCGCGCGGACATCGAGCGCATCGTTCTCGATGGCTTCTTCCCGCTCAACGCGACGCAAGAGGACGCGAAGCGCGCACGCGCCGGCATCGTCGAATTCGGCCTGCCGTATGCGAGCGACCCGGCCATCACGCGCCACCTGGCGGGCTTCCTGCGCCAGCACGCGGCCGCCGCGCGCGAGGCGCTTGGCCTGCCCGACGATGGCGCGCTGCCGGTGCCCGTGCCGGTGCCGGACACCGTGCTGCTCAACGGCGGCGTGTTTCGCGGCGCGGCGCTGGCACAGCGCCTGGTCGACACCCTGGCGGCATGGCGCGGCGCGCCGATGCGCGTGCTGCACAACGACAACCCCGACATCGCCGTCGCCCGCGGCGCCGTGGCCTATACGCTGGCGCGCCAGGGCCTGGCCCCAGGCATCGAAAGCGGCGCCGCGCGCAGTTACTACCTGCTGCTCGACGGCGAAGCGCAAGGCGACAGGCTGCGCACCGTCTGCCTGCTCCCGCGCGGCACGCCGGCAGCGCTCGAGGTGGCGCTGGCGGACCGCAGCTTCGCGCTGCGGGTCGGACGCCCGGTGCGCTTCCACCTGGTCTCGACGGTCGCCGACAGTGGCGCGCCGCCGCAGGCGGGCGACCTGGTCGACCTGGATCCGTCAGGGGTGGTGCGCCTGCCGGCGATCGCCACCGTGCTGCGCGCCGCGCGCGGCGCGCCCGCCGAGATCCCGGTGCGGCTGGTGACGACGCTGAGCGAAGTCGGCACGCTCGACGTGCATTGCGTGGCCGAGGATGGCGGCCAGCGCTGGCAGCTCGCCTTCCAGCTTCGAAGCAACGACAGCGATGACGGCGGCAGCGGTGACGATGGGCAGGAAGAAGCGCTGCCTCTGGAGCTCGATGCCGCCGTCGACAAGATCGAGCGCGTCTTCGGCGCCCGCTCGAAACAGGTCGACCCGAAGGAAGTGAAACAGTTGCGCGCCGGCCTGGAGCACCTGCTGGGCGCGCGCGAGCGCTGGACCACGCCCCTGCTGCGGCGCCTGTTCGACGCCCTGCTGGCGCGCGCGAAGGGTCGACGGCGATCCAGCGAGCACGAGCGCGCCTGGCTGAATCTGGCCGGTTACTGCCTGCGCCCCGGCTTCGGCCATCCGCTCGACGAATGGCGCATGGAACAGCTGTGGGCGATGTTCGAGGGCGGCGTCCAGCACCCAAGGGACAGCCAGGTGCGCGCCGAATGGTGGACGCTGTGGCGCCGGGTGGCGGGCGGCCTCTCGACCGAGTCTCAACTGCGCGTGCTGGACGATTTCGCCTTCAACCTGCAGGCCGACGCCTCGGAGCGCGGACGCCGGCCGCTCACCCTGGTCGACGGCAGCGAGGAAGACATGCTGCGCGTCGGCGCCTCGCTCGAACGCATCCCGTCGGCCTATAAAGCCGAGATCGGCGAATGGCTGCTGGGCCAGATCGACGCCATCCCGTCCGGTGGCAAGCCCGATGCCCGCGCCAGCGCGCGTTACGGCCGCTATCTATGGGCCCTGGGCCGGGTCGGCGCGCGCCAGTCGTTCCAGTCGAGCGCCCACGAAGTGGCGCCGCCCGACGTGGCCGAACGCTGGCTGGAAAAACTGCTGCAACTGGACTGGCGCAAGGTGGAGCCGGCCGGCTTCGCCGCCGCCCACATCGCGCGCATGACGGGCGACCGCTCGCGTGACATCGACGAAGCGGTGCGCGCGGACGTGCTGCGGCGCCTGGCGTCCAGCGGCGCGCCGCCGATGTGGACGGCGATGGTGCGCGAGGTGGTGGAGCTGGACCAGGCCGTCGAGACGCGCTTGCTGGGCGACGCCCTGCCGCCAGGGCTGAAACTGCTGCGCTGAAGGACGGTTGGGGTCGCTTGATGACAACGGCTTGCCATGGTAACTTTTTGGCATCATGTGTTTGTCATCATGCACCGGGAAGCGATTCCAGCATCGACAATGAACCAGCCCATCTCCCCCGACCGGCTGGCGGCGGGAGCCGACGACTGGCACGCCCTGCCGGCCGGCGAAGCACTGGCCAGGCTCGCCTCCTCGCCCGAAGGACTCGCACCGGAAGACGCGGCGCGGCGCCTGGCGCTGCACGGACCCAACACGCTGCCGTCGCCCCCGCGCACGCCCGCCCTCCTGCGCTTTCAGCTGCAATTCAATAACGCGCTGATCCTGTTCCTGCTCGCCGCCGCGGCGCTGGCCGCCGCCCTCGGGCACTGGGTCGACGCGGCCGTGATCGTCGGGGTGGTGACGGTCAACGCCATCGTCGGCTTCGTCCAGGAAGGCAAGGCCGAGCAAGCCCTCGGCGCCCTGCGGGCCATGCTGGCGCCCACTGCGCGCGTGGTGCGCGCCGGCAAGCACGCGACCGTCCCGGTGGCCACGCTGGCGCCGGGCGACGTGGTGCTGCTGGAGGCGGGCGACCGCGTCCCCGCCGACCTGCGGCTGCTGCGTGCCCGCGCCCTGCTGGTCGACGAAGCGATCCTCACCGGCGAATCGGTGGCCAGCGTCAAGACCGGCGACAAGGTCGACGCCGGCGCGGCCCTGGGCGAGCGCGAGGGCATGGCGTATTCCGGCACCCTGGTCGCCGCCGGCCAGGGCCTCGGCCTGGTGGTCGCCACCGGCAGCCACACCGAGATCGGCCGCATCGGCGCCATGCTCGGCAAGGTCGAGCCGCTCACCACGCCCCTGCTGCGCCAGGTCAACGGCTTCGGGCGGCGCCTCACGGTGCTGTCGATCGCCGTCGCCGCCCTGCTGTTCGCCTATGCGGTCGGCCTGAAAGGGATGGACTGGGTCGCGGCGCTGATGGTGGTGGTGGCGATCGCGGTGGCGCTGGTGCCCGAAGGCCTGCCGGCGGTGATCACCATCACCCTCGCCATCGGCGTGCAGCGCATGGCCGCGCGCCACGCCATCGTGCGCCGCCTGCCGGCGGTGGAGACGCTGGGCGCGACCACCGTGATCTGTTCCGACAAGACCGGCACCCTGACCCGCAACGAAATGACGGCCTGCCGCGTGGTGACCGCGACGGGCGGCATCGGCGTGAGCGGCGCCGGCTATGCGCCGCTGGGCGCGTTCGCGCTGCCCGAGGGCGGCGCCGGCCTGCCGGCCAATGCGCGCCGCCTGATCGAAGCCGGGCTGCTGTGCAACGACGCTCACCTGCGCCAGGGCGCGGGCGGCTGGCATGTGGACGGCGATCCGATGGAGGGCGCGCTGGTGACGCTGGCGATGAAGGCCGGGCTCGAGCCGGGCGCCTTGCGCGCCGGCCACCCGCGCGCCGACGAGATCCCGTTCGACGCCCGGCACCGCTTCATGGCCACCCTGCACGGCCTGGCCGACGGCGGCGCCGAGCTGGTCGTCAAGGGCGCGCCGGAGCGCGTGCTGGCCATGAGCGGCAGCCAGCTCGACGCGTCCGGGACCAGCATGCCGCTGGACGCCTCTTACTGGGAAGGCCAGGTCGCCGCGGCAGCCGCCAGCGGCGAGCGCGTGCTGGGCTTCGCCCTGCGCCGCTTTGCGCTCGCGCCGCCGCAGCTGGACTTCGATGCCGTGGACGAGCTGGTGTTCCTGGGCCTGATCGGCTTCATCGACCCGCCCCGTCCCGAGGCGCTGGCCGCGATCGCCGACTGCCGCAGCGCCGGCATCGCGGTCAAGATGATCACCGGCGACCACGGCGCCACCGCCGCCGCCATCGCCGCGCAGCTTGGCCTGGCCGAGCAGCCGGTGGTGGCCACCGGCCAGGACGTCGACGCCGTCTCCGACGCCGGGCTGCGGGCCCTGGCGCGCCGCACCCACGTCTTCGCCCGCACCAATCCCTCCCACAAGCTGCGCGTGGTGCGCGCGCTGCAGGCCGAGGGCGAGGTGGTCGCGATGACGGGCGACGGCGTCAACGACGCCCCGTCGCTCAAGCAGGCCGACGTCGGCATCGCCATGGGCAACAAGGGCACCGAGGCGGCCAAGGAAGCGGCGCAAATCGTGCTGGCCGACGACAACTTCGCGTCCATCGTGGCGGCGGTGAGCGAGGGCCGCACCGTCTACGACAACATCCGCAAGGTCATCGCCTGGACCCTGCCCACCAATGGCGGCGAGGTGCTGGCCATCGTCGCGGCGCTGGCGCTGGGCCTGACCCTGCCGATGACGCCGCCGCAGATCCTGTGGATCAACATGATCCTGACCATCACGCTCGGCCTGGTGCTGGCCTTCGAGCCGGCCGAACCGGGCGTGATGGCGCGCCGGCCGCGCGACCCGCGCTCGCCGCTGCTGTCGCCCTTCATGCTGTGGCGGGCGGCATTCGTGTCGGTGCTGTTTACCGCCTGCGTGTTCGCCGTGATGGCCTGGGCCGAACGGCGCGGCCTGGCCACCGAGGCGGCGCGCACGATGGTGGTCAACGTGCTGTGCGTGCTGGAGATCTTCTACCTGTTCAACGTGCGTTACCTGCACATGCGCTCGTTCACCTGGCGCGGCGCGCGCGGCACGCCGGCGGTGCTGTGGGCGATCGCCGGCGTGGTGGCGGCGCAGCTCGCGTTCACCTACCTGCCGTGGATGCAGGCGCTGTTCGATACCCGCGCCGTGGCGTTGGTGGACGGCGTGGCGATCATCGGCATCGGGCTGGCGTTCATGGCGGTGCTCGAAGCCGAAAAAGCGGTGCTGCGGCGCTGGGGCGTGTTCGTCGACCTGCGCTGAACGCCGGCCCGATGCCCGCGGCGCGCGGCGCGCGAGTCCATGCGCAGCGGATGGCGGTGACAATCGGTGCATCTTTGCCGCGAACCGCTCTCTATGCTCATCTGTTTCAACCGGGAGACACGATGAGAACCCTGCTAGCCGCAATCTGCCTGGCCCTTGGCCTGTTCCTTTCCGCGCCGCAGGCGCAGGCGCAGAACCCTGCCGCCGACAAGCAGCAGATCGAAGCCATCGTCGAGGCCTTCCGCGTGGCGATCATCGACAAGGACGTCGACAGCTTCATGAAGCTGTTCCTGCACGAGGACATCACCTGGGCCGGCGTCACGACCGACGGCAGCCTGGCCCGCATCAATGCCGAGATCAAGGATCCCAACGCGCCGCGGCCCATGAAATACTTCAACAGCAAGCCCCGCAAGTTCATCGAAGGCATCGCCAAGAGCCCGAGCCGGAAAGAAGAGACCTTCGACAGCGTCCACATCGACAGCGATGGCGACGTGGCCCAGGTCTGGTTCGACTACACCTTCGTGGAGAACGGCCACAAGAACAACTGGGGCAAGGAGAGCTGGCAGATGGTGCGCACGGCCAGCGGCTGGAAGATCGCCGCCGTGATCTGGTCGATGGAGCTCAATCCGGTCCCGCCGCCCGCGCGCGCGCAATGAAGGCCGCAATGAAGACTTATCCCGGCAGCCGCCCTGCCAGGATCAGCGACACCGGCTTGCCGGTGCGCGGATCCAGCGGTTCGCGCATCTCGACCACGCGCAGGCCGTGCCGCTCGAACAGCGCGATCCAGCTCGAGATCGTGCGGAAGTACCACGGCGGCGCGTCCTGGAAATCATCGCTGAAGCCGGCCCAGCTGCCGGTGCGCCAGCCGTCGGCGTAGGGCGCGTCGCCGCAGGCCGTCACCGGATGCACGGTCTGCACGACCAGCGTCCCGCCCTTGCGCAGATAGGTGGGCGCGGCGGCCAGCAGGCCATCGACCGCTTCATGCCCGATCAGCGAGAAATTGGCGACCGCGACGTCGGCCGCCAGCGCCAGCGCGCCGGCCGCGATCCGTTCATACGACAGCACGCGAAAGTCGCCGCCGCCGGCGGCGCGCGCCCGTTCGACGAGGCCGTCGATCGCGTCCACGCCGACCATCGTCACTTCGGGCAGCGCGCGTACCAGCCAGCCTTCGCCGCAGCCAAGGTCGACGCCAGTGCGCGGCGCATGCGCACGGACGGCATCGACGATGGCGGCGTTGGTCACCAGCGTGCGGCTCTCGATTTCTCCGCTACGCACTGCGCTGGTCCAGGCAGCCGCATTGCGCGACCAGGACGCGAGGATTGCTGCATCGGTCTGACTCGACATATTCCCTCCTTGACGCCGATTATGCACCAATCGGGGCGCACCGTCCCGGCATGGCGGCCGTGGTTTTCAGTGAGCCTTTTTCGGCTCCGGCACGACATAATGCAGGATCGATTCCGGATGACGCCTGCCCCATGCCCCGATCACGATACGCTTGCCTGCTTGCCCTGCCCTTCTTCACCTTCTGCGCCGCCACCGCGGCCAGCGCCGCCGACGCCACCCGGGTGTTCGTCGAGAACGGCGAGCTGCATTATTCGGGCTACCTGGACGACGACGCCAACCGCCGCCTGTTCTCTTTGTACGACAGCCTGGCCATCAAGCCGACGGTGCTCGCCATCGAGAGCAAGGGCGGCATCGTCGACTTCGGCCTCGACCTGGGTGACTGGGTGTACCGCAAGGGCATGGACGTGAAGGTCAGCGGATACTGCCTGTCTTCCTGCGCGAACTATGTGTTTACCGCCGCGCCGCGCAGGACCGTCGGCAACGTGGCGGTCATTGGCTTTCACGGCGGTATCAGCAGCGCGACGTTCAACCTCGGGGGCGAGCGCAAAGCCGCCTACGATGCCATGACCCCGGAGCAGCAGCACGCATTCCGGGCCGACCAACGGAAGCACATCCAGCCGCTGCTTCAGCGCGAGACCGATTTCTTCAGGAAGATCGGCGTCAGGCAGGACATCACGACCTATGGGCAGGCGAGCCGCTTCGCCCTGCCCGACACGGACGGATGGACCTTCACCAGGGAAGACTTCGCCCGCTTCGGCGTCGATCGCATCGAGGTGATCGATGGACCATGGCGGCCGGCGATGCCCGGCAACGCCATCACGATCACCACGATCGAGGTCGACTAAGCGCCGGCGCTGGGCGGCGTCGGCCATCGGCGGGATCGGTTAGACTGGCCGCCGTCGATTCCACGCACCTGCCAGCGCCCATGAAATCACCGCAACGCCTGCCGATCCTGCTCGTCGCCGTCACGGCCGCCGCCATCACCTTCGCCTTCATCAAGAAGCCGCCCGGCCAGGAGGCGCCGCCACCGCCGCTGGTGGCGCTGGAAAAAATGGGCCACCTGGTCTCGCTCAGGATGAATTATTCGGACGTCATCGAGTTCACGCAGCCGAACGCGGTCGACATCCCCTGGTCGCAATGGGAAGTACGGCTGGGCAGCACCCGCGTGCTGCTGGTCGCGCGCGGCGACTGCACGGTGGCGACCGACCTGCGCCAGGCGCGCTACGAAGACATCGACGAGCGCGCGCGCACCCTCACCGTGGTGCTGCCGCCGCCCGCCCCGCTGCAGGCGCGCATCAGCCACGAGGCGCGCAACCGGGGCGGCTCCTATTTCTATGCGGTCACCGAACAGGGCCTGCAAGCCTTCATCCCTTCCGCCCAGACCCGCACCAATGCGATGAACAATGCGCTGCAGACGGCGCAGAAGGCGGTGCAGGCGGCCTGCCGCCAGAGCGCCGTGCTCGATACGGCGAAGGAAAATGCCGCCAACGTCATGCAGGCCACCCTGGCGGCCACCGGATGGATGCCGACCGTCCTCTGGGAGCCGCCGGCGCCTGCGCGGCCCTGAGCGAGCCGGCCCACGGCGAGAGAGCGCCGCCGAAGGCCGCGCCGCCGCGCCGTAAAGACAACACCCGCGCCAGGCCCGTACCACTACTTACGCAATCCGCATGGGCATTCGTGTAAAATTGTTTCAGCAGGTTATCAAAACAACTGCGCAAAACAACTGCGCAAAGCAACCGCGCAAAGCAACCGTGCAGAACAACTGCGCGACACAACCGCGAAATAATTCAACTATATAGGTGACAAAACCATGCGAGTCTTCCCGTCCAAAGGAAAATCCCTCGTGTTCGCTCTCGCAGCAACCGTCCTTTCCGCCAGCGCCGTCGCCCAGAACTGGCCGACCGGCACCGTGACCGTGGTCGTGCCATGGCCGGCCGGCGGCCCGTCCGACATCGCGGCGCGTCCGCTGGCGAAAGGCCTGACCGAGAGCCTGAAACAGTCCTTCGTCATCGATAACCGCGGCGGCGGCGGCGGCAACATCGGCAGCGCGGCCGTGACCCGCTCGAAGCCGGACGGCCAGACCCTCCTGATCACCTCGAGCGCGCCGATCGTGATCAACCCGAGCCTGTACAAGAAGATGGCGTTCGATCCGGCCAAGGACCTGACCCCGGTCACCAACCTGCTGCGCGCGCCGCTGGTGCTGGTCGCCCACCCATCGGTGCCGGCCAAGAACGTCAAGGAACTGCTGGCCCACATCCAGTCGAAGAAAGGCCAGTTCTCGTACGCGTCGGCCGGCAACGGCACCCCGCAGCACCTGACCGGTGAACTGTTCCGCGGCGTGACCAAGCTCGACATGGTGCACGTGCCGTACAAGGGCTCGGCGCCGGCGATTTCCGACCTGCTGGGCGGCCACATCCCGATCATGTTCGACTCGACCATCGCGATCATGCCGCACATCAAGAGCGGCAAGGTCAAGCCGATCGCCATCTCGGGCAACAAGCGCTCGCCGCTGCTGCCGGACGTGCCGACCTTCGCCGAAGCGGGCCTGAACATCGAGTCCTACGCCTGGTATGGCCTGTTCGTGCCGGCCAAGACCCCGAAAGCCATCGTCGACAAGATCAACGCCGAGTCGCAGAAAGTCATGAAGCATCCCGACTTCCAGCGCGTGCTGGCCGACACCGGCACCGAGTACGTGGGCGATACGCCGGAGAACTTCGCCAAGTTCGTGCAGGCGGAAAGCGCGAAATGGTCGAAGATCGTGAAGGACAGCGGCGCGACCGTCGACTGATCCACACGATCCTGTAGTACCCGCTGAAACGGGTGACGCGGCAATGCCGGGTCACCCGTTTTTTTATGGCGCTGTACCCATTAGCTGTTGATGACCCCGAATGCAATGCGCAGCAATTGCTCGATAGATGGTACCCGCCCGCCATCGAGCGCCCAATGCCAGCCCAGGTAGTTGGGCAGCCAGCGCGACGCCACGCCATGAAAGCGCGACAGCCATTCCTTGAAGCGCCGGTGATAGGCGTTGACATGTTGAACATCGATGGCGCCCTCGGCACCCTTGCGCACCCGTTCGCCGGCACTGACATTGACCGCTTGATGCGCGACGCCGTGGGCGCGGGCGAAGGCGGCATAGGCGGCGTTGGCGTCCGTGACCAGCAGCGCCTGCGGGTCGAGTTTCGGCCGCAGGTGCCTGACCAGCTGCGCCGCTTTCAGGGCGCCGCGTCCGGTCAAGGCGTCGACGGTCTGGCCGCCGCGGTCGCGCGCCACCAGGATGCAGTCGAGGTGGTGCGAGATTCCGCGCAGGGCGGCCCTGCCGCCGCGCTTGCGCGGTTGGCGATCGAGCTTGCGCGAACCCTTTTGCGATTCGAGCAGGAACATTTCGTCGGCCTCGACAATGCCTGAGAGACGCGCCGGTCGGTCGTCCTTGACCCGATCGAGAAAGCGATGACGCCAGCGAAAGGCCGTATTGCGGTGCACGCCGACACGCTTGGCCGCAGAGCGGACCGAGCGGGAATCGAGCACCACTTCCAGATAGGCGAGCCACTTGCCCTTGAGCCTGAGCCGCGCCAGCGGCGTGCCGGTCAGGTCGTTGAAGGTGCGGCCGCACGCGCAGCAGCGGTAGCGTTGCAGGCCGTTGGCCTGGCCATGCCGGTGGCAGCGCTCGCAGGCGCAGTGCGGGCAGCGCCGCCCTGTTGACCGGATCTCGCCGATGAGGGCGATCACCCGGTCCAGCCCGGCTGCCGGATGCAGGGCCGCGAGCACCTTCTGACGCTGCGGCTGGTTCAGCTTTGGCAGCTGGGCGAACAGCTGCGCAAACTGCGGCGCTTTCATCCTACGCTCCCGATCGATGACGACCGGGATTGGACCCCGGGTCAGCTCAGCAGTTCAATGCTCATCCACAGCTAGCGATGACAGCGCCTTTTTTATTGGGCCGCCAAAAGCTGATGCCCCCTGGTCCGCGCCGGTTCTTGCCCACGAGCTACCGTGTTCCGTATCTTTTCGATAACGACTAACATCTTCGTCACTACTTGGCTGCGGTTGCAGCCCCACCCCATCAAGGAGCAAGCATGAGTTCGGAAGACCAGAAGCCAGAAGGCGTGACGCCGTCGCGTCGCCGCTTCGTCAGCACCATGAGCACCGTTGCCGCGGGCGTGGCCGCGTCGGCCGCCGCCGTCCCGGCCCTGGCCCAGCAGGCGGGCGGCGCCAACCAGCCGGCGCCGGGCGCGGCGCGCGAAGCGGCCAAGCGCTATCCGCGTCCGCCCTTCCCCAAGCAGGACCAGCCGTGGCCGGCCCTGGCGAGCAAGATGACGCCGCGTCCCGACCACGGTGAAACCACGTATCGCGGCAGCGGCCGCCTGGCGGGACGCAAGGCCCTGATCACCGGCGGCGACTCGGGCATCGGCCGCGCCGCCGCGATCGCCTACGCACGCGAAGGCGCCGACGTCGCCATCGGCTATCTGCCGGCCGAGGAACCGGATGCGCGCGAAGTCATGCAGCTGATCCGCGACGCCGGCCGCAAGGCGGTCGCCATTCCCGGCGACATCCGCGACGAAGCCTTCTGCAAGAAACTGGTGGAAACGGCGGTGCGCGAGCTGGGCGGCCTGGACATCCTGGTCAACAATGCCGCGCGCCAGCAGAACAACGCGTCGATCCTCGACATCACCAGCGAGCAGTTCGACTGGACCGTCAAGACCAATGTCTACGCGGTGTTCTGGATCACCAAGGCGGCGATTCCGCACATGTCGGCCGGCAGCGTCATCATCAATACCTCGTCGCAGACGGCGTACGACCCGCCGGAAAAACTGCTCGACTATGCAGCCACCAAGGCCTTCGAGGTGGCGTTCACGAAGTCGCTGGCCAAGCAGATGGCGTCGAAGGGAATCCGCGTGAATGCGGTGGCGCCGGGGCCGGTGTGGACGCCACTGCAACTGGCGGGCGGCAATTCGCCGGAAGGGCGCGAACAGTTCGGGGCAAATACGCCGATGAAGCGTCCGGGCCAGCCGGCCGAACTGGCGACGATCTATGTCACGCTGGCGTCGGACGAGGCCAGCTATACCACCGGCCACGTGTATGGCGCGGCGGGCGGCGGCGGGCAGCCGTAAGTGCTTGCCATGAGCGCTTGCCGGGAGCGCTTGCTGTAAGCGGCCATCTTGCGCTCACTGCGCTCCGCCCGGCGTTGCCGGGCGGGACAGTGATTGCCGTCAGCCGCGGCGCAGCAGACGCGCCAGCAGCGAGCCGAAAGAACGGGTACGAATCAGTTGGCCCAGGGGGCCGGCGTTGGTGCAGCGCGAAATGACGGTCATTTCTTTTTCCTCCTAGACATAACTTGGCAGATTAGTCATACCACGCGTCCTCATCTGTGCGCTGGTTCGCATAACGCTGCAGCCTGTCCGGCCCTAGCGCGCGCGCCCCGATTCCGTAGCGTTCTATCATGCACCCTTCGTAGGGCGAGGGTCTGCTCCAATCGGAGTGACCGTCGCATGTTCGCAACGTCAATAGACAAGGAGGAACATATGGGCTACGCAGACCGCGATAAATACGGCATGTACAAGGACAGCGAGAACCTGGGTCCGGGACCGTCGCTGATGGGCGCTGACACCTTGATTGGCGACAGCGTCGTCAATTCCGCCGAGGAAGACCTGGGCGACATCAAGGAAATCATGCTCGACATGCAGACCGGCCAGGTGGCCTACGCCGTGCTGGCCTTCGGCGGCTTCCTGGGCATGGGAGAAAAACTGTTCGCCGTGCCCTGGCAGGCGCTGCACCTCGACACCGTCAATAAACGCTTCGTCCTCAACGTCGACAAGGACCGCCTCAAGACCGCACCGGGCTTCGACAAGGATGCCTGGCCGGACATGAGCGACCTGAGCTGGGCCAGCGGCATCCACAGCTTCTATGGCACCGACCCGAACCGTTCGGGCGCACCGACCATGGGGCCGGGCGTGACGATGGGCGGCCTGGTCGGCGGCGCCGGCAGCGCAAGCGGCGCCCATGCGGGCGGCGCGATGGGTTCCAGCGTGGGCGCCGGCCACGCCGGTTCGAGCAGCCTGGGCAGCGCGGGCGCCGGCATGGGCGATTCGCGGGCGAACCAGGGGCCGGGCCACAGCATCGATCCGCGCTCCGGCAACCAGGGCGACGACAAGGATATCAGCCGCATCCGCGGCAGCAATATCGGCTGAGGCCGGCCCGTCATGGCGGGCTGAGGCAGGAGGGACGGCGGCTTGTCCGCCGTCCTTTCTGTCTACGCCACAACGCCGCTTCGTCAGCAGAACACGAAATCCTCGTTCGACCGGGGAAGCCCACGCAGCACGTCGCGCACCACATACCCTGCCAGTCCGGCCAGGGACATCACCAGCAACCACCATCCAGACATGATCGACTCCTTATGCACAGCACGCTTTCGCACAGTCATGCGAAATTAGTGCAAAAAAAGGGAGGATGAGGCCCTCCCGGCCCGACCTCAGGGCGCCTCGAAAAACCGTCGCGAGCGGCAGCAGTTTCGGTCGAGAAGCGCAGCTGTACCTGCGTACAGCGAGCATCGCAGACCGAAAATGCAACGCGCAGCAGGTTTTTCGAGGTGCCCCTCATTCGAGGTCACTGAAGCTCCTGTAGGTGGAGATCAGGCGGTTGAACGCCCGCTGCGCCCGCCTGGGCGCGTCTGCGTCGTGCAGGAAGCGCGCGTCGTGCATCACGCCGATCACGAGACTGTAGATCTCGAACACCAGCTGTTCGGGTTCGGTGTCGGGCCGCAGATGCCCTGCATCCATCGCCTGCAGCACCGTCTTGCGCAGCGTTGCGCGCCAGCGCAGTACGCCCGCCTCGATGCGCTCGCGCAGCGGATGCGGCACGGGAATGTCGTCGAATTCGAAAGCGCCCGCAGTGTAGAGACACGCGCCGCGCGCGGTTTCGCCGGCGATCTTCCTGAGCCACAGATTGACCATCAGGGACAGGCGCGGCAAGCCGCGCGGCGCGGCCAGCGCCGGCAAAAAGATCTCTTCGGAAAAGCGGCGATCGTATTCGTCCAGCACGGCCGCCTGCAGGGCCTCGAGCGAGCCGACGCGCGAGAAGACGCCGCTCTTGCTGATGCCGGTACGCTTGGACAGCTCGCCCAGCGACAGCTGGCCGATGCCCTCGGTCGACGCCATCCCGACCGCCGCATCGAGGATGGTGGCGTAGGTGGCTTCGCTTTTGGCCGTGGTGTTCATGCACCCACTTTAGCACAGGTGTGCGAAAGAACAAGGGATTTGTGCTGGCCGCGGCAATGCGACCGGGCTGGCCGACGACGATCATTTCAGCCCGCAGCCCCAATACGTCATTCCCGCGCAGGCGGGAATCCAAGTCTCATGCGCTGCCACTAAAGGTAAATCTTGTGGTTTGGCACGCAAACCTGGATTCCCGCCTGCGCGGGAATGACGTGACCTTAACAGGGTACGGGGCGAAGTAGAAAGTAGCGAGGCGATACCGCTTTACCGCTTACCGCTTATCGCTTACCGCAGCATCGACTCCCACACCTTCTGCAGCCGCTTGGCCGACACCGGCATCGGCGTCCTCAGCTCCTGCGCGAACAGCGACACCCGCAGCTCTTCGAGCATCCACCTGAACTCGACCATGCGCGGGTCGTTGTTCTTGCCCGCCATATTCTTGAGCGTGCGCTGGAACTGGCTGGCCGCGGTCTGCCACTCGGCCATCAGCTGCGCATCGCGCGTGGGATTGCCGCGCAGCTTCTCGAGACGCACATTGATCGCCTTCAGGTAGCGCGGGAAGTGCGCCAGCTGGCTGTATTCGTTGTCCGCGATGAAGCGCTTGTGCACCAGCGCCTGCAGCTGCGCCTGGATGTCGGACGCCACGGCCGGCGGCAGGCCCTGTACGCGCTTGGGCAGGCCGTGGTACTCGCCCAGCACCTGTCCGGCCAGGCGCGCCACCTCGTTGATGAGCAGGCCAATGCGGCCCTTGCCCTGGTCACGGCGCTGGTTGAACGAGGCGGCGTCGACCGGCAGCGGATCCTGCAGGCAGGCGATGTCGATCGCCTTGGCCACGATCTGGTCGCGCAAGTCTTCCTGCGAGCCGATGTTCATGAACTGCATGCCCATGCCCTGCAGGCCGGGAATATTCTTCTCGGCGAACTTGAGCTGCTCCTTGAACTGCAGCGCGAACAGCCGGCGCAGGCCCACGCGGTGGGTGCGCGCCGCCACGTTCGGATCGTCGAACACTTCCAGGTCGCAGTAGGCGCCCTTGTCGACCAGCGCCGGGAAGCCGATCAGGGTCAGCTTGCCCTGGTTGATCTCCAGCAGTTCGGGCAGCTCGCCGAAGGTCCAGCCGGTCAGATTCGTGTGCTGGCGGCCCGATGCCGCTTCTTGCGCCGCTTCTTGCGCCGCTGCTTGCGCCCCATCTTTCCCTACCGCGGCGGCCGGCGCGGTCTGCGGCGCGCCCCCCTTGCCTTTGCCGGCAGGCGCGGACGGCGCCGTCGGCGCAGGCGCCACCGGCCGCGCCGCCTGCGCACGCGCATTGGCCGCGGCGGGCGTCGCTTCGGCCATCTTCTGGAAGCTCTGGCGCGCCTGTCCGCCCAGCTCGGCCTGGAGCGTCGAGAGATTGCGCCCCATGTCCAGCTGGCGGCCATGCTCGTCGATGACCTTGAAGTTCATGAACATGTGCGCCGGCAGGGTCTCGAGCTTGAAGTCGGCGGTCTTCACCGCCACGCTGGTCTGCGCGCGCACGTCCATGATCAGGACGTCGACCAGGTCGCCGCGCCCGAAGGCGTTCGCCGCATGGATGCGGTCCACGAACCTGGCCGCGTATTCCGGCAACGGCACGCAGTGGCGGCGCAGCTTCTGCGGCAGCGATTTGAGCAGCAGGTGCACCTTTTCCTTGATCATGCCCGGCACCAGCCAGGCCGGACGCTCCTGCGGAATCTGGTTCAGCGCGAACAGCGGCACGGCGAGCGTGACGCCGTCGCGCACGCTGCCCGGCTCGAAGTGATACGTCAGGCCCATCTCGATGCCGGTGACGACCATCGTCTTCGGGAACAGCTCGGTGGTGACGCCGGCCGCCTCGTGCCGCATCAGCTCTTCGCGGTTCAGGTAGAGCAGCTTCGGATTGTCGCTTGCCTCGTCCTTGTACCACTTCTCGAAACCGGCGCCATTGACGACGTCGCGCGGGATCTCCTTGTCGTAGAAGGCCGCGATCAGCTGGTCGTCCACCAGCACGTCCTGGCGGCGCGACTTGTGCTCGAGGTTCTCGATGTCCTTGACCAGCTTGTGGTTGTGGATGTAGAACGGCAGGCGCGTCTCGTAGTCGCCCGCCACCAGCGCGTCGCGGATGAAGATCTCGCGCGCTTCGACCGGATTGCGCTGGCCGTAGTTGATGCGCCGGCCGCCGTAGATGACGATGCCGTACAGGGTCGCGCGCTCGAGCGCCGTGACCTGCGCCTGTTTCTTTTCCCAGCGCGGCTCGCCCCAGGATTTCTTGAGCAGGTGGCCGCCGATCTTCTCCACCCACTCGGGCTGGATCTGGGCGATGGTGCGCGCGTACAGGCGCGTGGTCTCGACCAGCTCGGCCGCCATCACCCAGCGCCCCGCCTTCTTGCCGAGCGTCGAGCCGGGCCAGATATGGAACTTGATGCCGCGCGCGCCAAGATACACGCCGCCCTGCTCGTCCTCGGACTTGAAGCCGATATTGCCGAGTAAACCTGTGAGCAGCGCCAGGTGCAGCTGTTCATAGGTGGCGGGGCTGTCGTTCAGGCGCCAGCCCTGCTCGCGCACGATCGTCAAAAGCTGTGAGTGAACATCGCGCCACTCGCGCAACCGCAGCTGCGACAGGAAGTTGGCGCGGCAGTTGTCCTGCAACTGGCGATTGGTCTTCTTGTGCGCGATCGCGTCCTCGAACCAGGCCCAGATCTTCAGGTAACTGAGGAATTCGGATTTCTCGTCCGCGAACTTCTTGTGCTTCTCGTCGGCCTGCTGCTGGTATTCGATCGGCCGGTCGCGCGGGTCTTGCGTCGACAGGGCCGAGGCCACGATCAGCATCTCGGTCAGGCAGTGATTGTCGAGCGCGGCCAGGATCATGCGGCCCACGCGCGGGTCGAGCGGCAGCTTGGCCAGCTTGCGGCCCAGCGGGGTCAGCTCGTTGCTGTCGTCGACCGCGCCGACTTCCTGCAGCAGCTGGTAGCCGTCGGCGATCGCGCGGCCCTGCGGCGCCTCGATGAAGGGGAAGGTCTCGACGTCGGCCAGGCGCAGGGACTTCATGCGCAGGATGACGGCCGCCAGCGACGAACGCAGGATCTCCGGCTCGGTGAACCTGGGGCGCTTGAGGAAATCGTCTTCCTCGAACAATCGGATGCAGACGCCGTCGGCCACGCGGCCGCAACGGCCGGCGCGCTGGTTGGCCGCCGATTGCGCGATCGGCTCGACCTGCAGCTGTTCGACCTTGTTCCTGAAGCTATAACGTTTGACCCGCGCCAGGCCGGTATCGACCACGTAGCGGATGCCCGGCACGGTCAGCGACGTCTCGGCCACGTTGGTGGCCAGGACGATGCGGCGCGCGTTGCCGCTCGGGCGGAACACGCGGTCCTGCTCCTCGACCGACAGGCGCGCGAACAACGGCAGGATGTCGACGTGCGGCGGATGGTGCTTGCGCAGCGCCTCGGCGCAATCGCGGATCTCGCGCTCGCCCGGCAGGAACACCAGCACGTCGCCCGAGCCGATGCGGCACAGCTCATCGACCGCGTCGACCACGCCATCCATCAGGTCGCGCTTCTCGCGCGCGGCCTGGGCCTTCGGCAGCGGCTTGGTCGGATCGACGGCGGCGGCGCCCGCGACGGGATCGCGGTCGATCGGGCGGTAACGCACCTCGACCTGGTACAGGCGGCCCGAGACCTCGATCACCGGCGCCGGCTTGTCGTTGGCGGCGAAGTGCCGCGCGAAGCGCTCGGCGTCGATCGTCGCCGAGGTGATGATCACTTTCAGATCGGGCCGGCGCGGCAGCAGCTGCTTGAGGTAGCCGAGCAGGAAGTCGATGTTCAGGCTGCGCTCGTGCGCCTCGTCGATGATGATCGTGTCGTAGTTGCGCAGCAGCGGATCGGTCTGGGTCTCGGCCAGCAGGATACCGTCGGTCATCAGCTTGACCGAGGCGCCCTTTTGCAGGGTGTCGTTGAAGCGCACCTTGAAGCCCACGTGCTCGCCCAGCGGCGAACCGAGTTCCTGCGCGATGCGCTTGGCGGTCGACGAGGCCGCGATCCGGCGCGGCTGCGTGTGGCCGATCAGGCCACTGCTTCCCCGCCCCAGTTCCAGGCAGATCTTCGGCAGCTGCGTCGTCTTGCCCGAACCGGTCTCGCCCGAGACGATGACCACCTGGTTCTCGAGAATGGCTTGCGCGATCTCGGCGCGCCGGCCCGACACCGGCAGGTCTTCGGGAAAGGTAATCGGGGGCAGCGGATTGCGTGGCACAAGCCGCGCCACCGGCGCTTCTTCGCGCGGCGCACGCTCCTGGCGTGGACGCGGTTCACCGCGCTCGCCCGGCGCACGACGGGGACGACGGAGGGCGGAGGTGGCATTGGCGCTGGGCGCCGGCTGTGGCGAAGGCTTGTTACTCTGATCAGACATTGATTTTTACAAGGATTTGGTGCGCACAACGCGCAGCGAATTATAATGCGGCAAATGGAAACTCCTACCCAATTCGTCCAGTGGCTGCGCTCGGTCGCGCCGTATATTCACGCCTTCGGAGGCAAGACCTTCGTGGTCGCCTTCCCGGGCGAACTGGTTGCTTCGGGCGCCCTGCCGGTGCTGGCGCAAGACTTGTCGCTGCTGGTCGGCCTTGGCATCCGCATCGTGCTGGTGCACGGATCGCGACCGCAGGTGGCCGAGCAGCTGGCGCTGCGCAACGTCGAGGGCCGTTTCCACAATGGCGTGCGCATCACCGACACCGCCGCGCTGGAATGCGCGAAGGAAGCCGCCGGCGAACTGCGCCTCGATATCGAGGCCGCCTTCAGCCAGGGCCTGCCCAACACGCCGATGTCGAACGCCCAGATCAGCATCGTCTCGGGCAACTTCGTGGTGGCCCGCCCGCTGGGCGTGATCGACGGCATCGACTTCGAACTCACCGGCGTCACCCGCAAGATCGCCGCCGAAAAAATCCACCCGATCCTGCAGACCGAGGACAACCTGGTGCTGCTGTCGCCGCTGGGCTTCTCGCCGACCGGCGAGATCTTCAACCTGACCATGGAAGACGTGGCCGCGTCGGCCGCGATCGCCCTGCACGCCGACAAGCTGATCTTCATCACCGAATCGCCGATGATGAAGGATGCCGGCGGCGCCGAACTGCGCGAATTGTCGTCGCATATGGCCGAAGCCGTGCTGCAGGCGGGCTTCCTGTCCGACTCCGCCGCTTTCTACCTGCAGCACGCGATCAAGGCCTGCAACGCCGGCGTCGACCGCGCCCACATCATCCCCTACGAGATGGACGGTTCGGCCCTGCTCGAGGTGTTCACCCACGACGGCGTGGGCACCATGATCAGCCACGAGAACCTGGAAAGCCTGCGCCAGGCCACAATTGAGGACGTCGGCGGAATTATCAAGCTCATCGAGCCACTGGAGGCCGATGGCACCCTGGTCTACCGCGGCCGCGAGCTGATCGAGCGCGAGATCGACCAGTTCTCGGTGATCGACCACGACGGCGTGATCTTCGGCTGCGCGGCGCTGTATCCCTTCCCCGAGTCGAAGATGGGCGAGATGGCCTGCCTGACGGTGAGCCCCGATGCGCAGACCCAGGGCGATGGCGAGCGCATTCTCAAGCACATGGAAAACCGCGCCCGCGCGGCGGGATTGAGCAAGCTGTTCGTGCTGACCACGCGTACGTCGCACTGGTTCAAGAAGCGCGGCTTCGTGCCGGCCACGGTGGACGACCTGCCAAAGGACCGGCAACACATGTACAACTGGCAGCGCAGGTCACAGGTCCTGATCAAGACCTTATAATAGCGGTCTTACCCGGAAAACGCATAACAGGAGCACACAATGGCCCGCACCGTCCACTGCATCAAACTGAACAAGGAAGCCGAAGGCCTGGATTTCCCGCCTGTCCCAGGCGAGATGGGCAAGAAGCTGTATATGTCGGTCTCGAAAGAGGCATGGCAGCAATGGCTCAAGCATCAAACGATGCTGATCAACGAAAACCGCCTGAACCTGGCCGACGACCGCGCGCGCAAGTACCTGGCGACGCAGCTGGAGAAGCATTTCTTCGGCGAAGGCGCCGACCAGGCGATGGGCTACGTGCCACCGCCGGCGTAATCAGTTCAGCACCACTGCGGCAAGCACGTCATTCCCGCGCAGGCGGGAATCCAAGTCATCCGCAGACCACTTGATTCAATCATAGTGGAACACCGGAGAACTTGGATTCCCGCCTTCGCGGGAAGTCATTTCTGCCAGTGGCAGGAATGACGTTTACAGGCCCCGGATTCACATCTTCCGGCACTGACGCAATTCACAGCGCGCCATGAACACCTTGCCATCCTGGCAGTGCATCCGGTAGACCTCGATCGGCCCCGGATCGGTGATCAGGCCCGCGCCCTGCTCGCTGGCACAGGCCTGCTCCCTGGCCAGTTTCTCGACCGTGGTCGACGACACACCGACCTTGAAAGGCACGCGCTGGATCTCGACGACGTCGGGCGACCGCGTCACGGCCGGCTCCGACAGATCCACCCCGCTGCCAACGACCGAACAACCGCCCAGCAGGACGGCCGCCGCAATCCACGCGCGCTTCATGGCCGCCCTCAGAGCGAAAGGGTCTTGACGCCGTCGGCCGTGCCCAGCAGGCAGACGTCGGCGCCGGCCCTGGCGAACAGGCCCACGGCGATCACGCCGGTGATCTGGTTGATCGTCTCTTCCAGCGCCACCGGGTCGGTGATCGACAGGCCGGCCACGTCGATCAGCTCACCGCCGTTGTCGGTGATGAAAGGCTGGTCGGTGCCGGGCTTGAGGCGCAGCGTCGGCTGGCCGCCAAGCGCCGCCAACTTGCGCATCACGACCGCACGCGCCATCGGGATCACCTCGACCGGCAGCGGGAACTTGCCCAGCGTGTCGACCAGCTTCGAACCGTCGGCGATGCAGACGAACTTCTTCGACACCGACGCCACGATCTTCTCGCGCGTGAGCGCCGCGCCGCCGCCCTTGATCATCGCGCCTTGCGCGTTGATCTCGTCGGCGCCGTCGATGTAGACGGCCATCGACTCGACGTCGTTCAGGTCGAACACCGGAATGCCGTGGCCGCGCAGGCGGGCGGCGGTGGCTTCGGACGAGGCCACGGTGCCCTTGATGCGGTCCTTGATCTTGGCCAGTTCATCGATGAAGAAATTGGCGGTCGAGCCGGTGCCGACGCCGATGATTTCACCGTCGACCACGTAATCGATGGCGGCGCGCGCCACTGCTTGTTTCAGTTCGTCTTGAGTCATGATGCGGTTGGTAGAGGAAAGGGAATCCGCCATTTTAGCGGATTACCAGGCCCCATTCTCCGAAAAAACAGGGGCGCTCATTGACAACTGCATGCCACGATCATGCAGTCCGCATTCGCCAGGCAGGTCGGACACCGACCTGCGAAAACTCTGCGCGGTGTAATCTGGTGCCGTTGATGAAAGCGGCGAAACCCACGCGCATTTGTCATCAATTGTCGAATATTTGTTAAAAGTAAATATATGCAATATATATGATGGCACTATAAATACCTGCCCGAATATATTTAATGCAGATAATTCTAATGTCTAATTTTTATTAAACTTTAGCAACCAAACATTATTTCGTTTCCTGTTCGCAACATCAAAGGTAAAAAACCTCTTTTAGGTTTCCCTGGCACAGCTACAACGTGTACTTTTGACCGGCCCGATGACGTTTCTCTGACGTCACCTTCCTCGATTTAACAAGTCGCAAGCCGGCCTTTTGTTCTCGGAACTGGAAACCATGAAAATCAACGATCTCAATATCGGCATTCGCCTAGGCGGCGCCTTTGCCGTCATCCTGGCCATGATGGTCGCCATGCTGGGCACCGCCCTCTGGCAGCTGAACGACATCACCAGCGCCAAGGCAGAGATGGCGTCGGCCACCGAGAAAGCCAAGCTGGCTCAGGAAATGCGCGCCGGTATCGTCACCAACGCCGTCAGCGCGTTGGCGAAAATCCGGGCCACCGACCCGGCCGAAGAGCAGTCCTACGAAGCGGGAATGACGGCGATCAGCAAGCGCGCCGGCGAGCTGCAAAAAATCTTCGAAGAAGTGATCGTCAGCGCCGACGGCAAGGTGCTGCTGACGGCGCTGGTCGAACAGCGCGCCAGGTACAGCGCGGCGCGCAACCAGGCCTACAAGATGAAGGCCGAACTCGGGGCCGGCAATCCGGAACTGCTGGCGTTCCTCGATACCAAGGTGATGCCCGAGATGCGCGCGTATACCGTGGCCGCCGGCAAGCTGGCCGACTTCCAGGAAAAGCTGGCCGCCGATGCCAACGCGAGCATCGACGCCATCAGCGCATCGGTGCAGCGCACCCTGATCCTGATCGGCGTCGCCGCGGTCGCCATCGGCGCCGCATTCGGCTGGCTGCTCACCCGCAGCATCACCCGCCCGCTGGCGCACGCCGTCGGCCTGGCCCAGCAAGTGGCCTCGGGCGACCTGACCGCCGACATCCACGTCGATTCGCGCGACGAACTCGGCGCCCTGATTGCGGCGCTCAAGACCATGAACGACAGCCTGCTCAAGACCGTCACCGCGGTACGCGGCGGCACCGAGACCATCGTCACCGCATCGCAGGAAATCGCCAGCGGCAACCTCGACCTGTCGTCGCGCACCGAGCAGCAGGCCAGCTCGCTGGAAGAAACCGCCTCATCGATGGAGGAACTGACCGGCACCGTGCGCCAGAACGCCGACAATGCGCGCCAGGCCAATGTGCTGGCCAAGAACGCTTCCCAGATCGCCGCGCATGGCGGCGAAGTGGTGTCGCAGGTGGTGTCGACCATGGCCTCGATCAATGAATCGTCGAAGAAGATCGGCGACATCATCGCCGTCATCGACGGCATCGCCTTCCAGACCAATATCCTGGCGCTCAACGCCGCGGTGGAAGCGGCGCGCGCCGGCGAGCAGGGCCGCGGCTTCGCGGTGGTGGCGAGCGAAGTGCGCAACCTGGCGCAGCGCTCGGCCGGCGCGGCCAAGGAGATCCGCGGCCTGATCGCCGACTCGGTGGCCAAGGTCGACGCCGGCGGCCGCCTGGTCGATGAAGCCGGTTCGACCATGCAGGAAATCGTCGAAGGCATCACGCGCGTGACCGACATCATGTCCGAGATCGCCACGGCCAGCGCCGAGCAGACCGTCGGCATCGAGCAGGTCAACGAAGCCATCACCCAGATGGACAGTGTGACCCAGCAGAATGCCGCGCTGGTGGAAGAAGCGGCTGCGGCGGCCGGCTCGCTGCAGGAACAGGCGGCCGCGCTGGCGCAGATTGTGAGCGTGTTCAAGGTCGGCGACGGGAATGCGGCCCGCAGCGCGGTCCACAGCGCCCGGCGCGCACCAGGCGGCCATGCGCTGGTCGTGCGCACGCCGGCCCCTGCCCGTGCGGGGCGCACCGCGCCGGCGGAAGCGGAAGAAGCCGTGGTCGCCTGATCCTCCCCGGCCTGCCCTACCTGGCGCGGCGACCCACATGCTACGTGGTCGCCGTGCCCACGAACGATATCAAGCACTTACCGCCTCATATCGTTCCGTTAACTTTGTGTTTCCTGAGAGCAACGATTATGGGAATATGTGGACGTCCGGTGGTCCACACCCCACGATCCATGCTTATCCTTGATGCAGAGCACTGAAATCTCACGCAATATCACCCGGTGACCTTGTATGGGATGACCGGCCACCTCGTCATTCGAACAGGAGACACCATGAAAATCAGCAACCTCAAGATCGGAATCCGGCTCGGCGGCGCATTCGCCGCCGTTCTCGCCCTCGTGGCCGTGATGCTGGTCAGCGCGCTGTGGCAACTCAACCGCATCGCCGAGGCCAAGACCGTCATGGCCGACGCTGCGCTCAGCGTCAACCTTGCCCAGCAGTGGTTGCGGGGCATCGAGGGCAACGCGGTGCGCACCCGCGCCAAGGCCGCCAGCACCGATCCGGCCGAGGACGCGCACTACGATGCCGAGATGAAGAAGACCAGCGCCGGCGTGAGCGTCACGCAGAAGCGCCTCGCGTCGATGGTCGACACCAGCCAGGGCAAGGCGCTGATGGACGCCGTCGCCAGCCAGCGCAGCCGCTATACCGGCTTGCGCGACGACGGTTTCCAGCGCAAGGCGGCGCTGGGCGCAGGCCACCCCGAAGTCCACGATTTCTTTCGCGACAAGGTGATGCCCGAGGTCGACAAGTACGTCGCCGCGGTCCAGGCGGTCGTCGCCTACGAAGAATCGTTGTCGGCCGAGGCGCAGGCCAATATCGACGCGCTCAACGCCACGGCCAGGCAGGTGCTGACGGCGCTCGGCGTGGGCGCGCTCGCGCTCGGCGCCGTGTTCGGCTGGCTGCTCACCCGCAGCATCACGGTGCCGCTGGGCCAGGCCGTGGGACTGGCCCGGCAGGTCGCCGCCGGCGACCTGACCGCCCGCATCGACGTGGCCTCGCGCGATGAAGTCGGCCAGCTCCTCGCGGCCCTCAAGACCATGAACGACAGCCTGCTCAAGACCGTCACCGCGGTACGCGGCGGCACCGAGACCATCGTCACCGCATCGCAGGAAATCGCCAGCGGCAACCTCGACCTGTCGTCGCGCACCGAGCAGCAGGCCAGCGCGCTGGAAGAAACCGCCTCGTCGATGGAGGAACTGACCGGCACCGTGCGCCAGAACGCCGACAATGCGCGCCAGGCCAATGTGCTGGCCAAGAACGCTTCCCGGATCGCCGCGCACGGTGGCGAAGTGGTGTCGAAGGTAGTGTCGACCATGGCCTCGATCAATGAATCGTCGAAGAAGATCGGCGACATCATCGCCGTCATCGACGGCATCGCCTTCCAGACCAATATCCTGGCGCTCAACGCCGCGGTGGAAGCGGCGCGCGCCGGCGAGCAGGGCCGCGGCTTCGCGGTGGTGGCGAGCGAAGTGCGCAACCTGGCGCAGCGCTCGGCCGGCGCGGCCAAGGAGATCCGCGGCCTGATCGCCGACTCGGTGGCCAAGGTCGACGCCGGCGGCCGCCTGGTCGATGAAGCCGGTTCGACCATGCAGGAAATCGTCGAAGGCATCACGCGCGTGACCGGCATCATGTCCGAGATCGCCACGGCCAGCGCCGAGCAGACCGTCGGCATCGAGCAGATCAACGAAGCCATCACCCAGATGGATGGCGTGACCCAGCAGAATGCCGCGCTGGTGGAGGAAGCGGCGGCCGCGGCCGGCTCGCTGCAGGAACAGGCGGCCGCGCTGGCGCAGATCGTGAGCGTGTTCCAGGTCGGCGACGGGAATGCGGCCGGCAGCGCGGTCCACAACGCCCGGCGCGCACCAAGCGACGACGCGCTGGTCGTGCGCAAGCCGGCCCCTGCCCGTGCCGGGCGCACCGCGCCGGTGGAAGTGGAAGAAGCCGCGATCGCCTGAGTCTCCCTGGCCTGCCCTACCTGGCGCGGCGATCCACCATCTGCATGGTCGCCGCATCCACGAACGATATCGAGCACTTACCGCCTCATATCGTTCCGCTACGTTTTTGCTACCCATGAGCCACAAGCATGGAAATTTGTGCACTTGCGGTGGTCCACACCCCGCGATCCATGCTTATCCCTGTTGAAATGCTGACCCGCGACAATTCGTTCCAAGTAGGTTCGGTCAAGAATCGTTGTCACTTCCCCAGCAAAGAACGGAGACGACTATGCCAGGCCGCGAGCATCCCAAGATCGTGGGCAAGGTGTTGTAATGGGCAGGGCCACGAACAGCGCGATTCAAGCGAACGCGAACAAGCCCAAGCCTTCGGCCTACATTGGCGAAATGATGTACAACTGCTTCATCAAGCCGTCAAACTTCAATCACACCTGTGTCGTCGTCGTGTCCGGCGACAGCATCAACTTCTGCGGTCATGCGCTGCTCCATATCGGCGGAACTGGCTGGTACTTCCACGTGGCAGGGTTCAACGAAGTACCGCGATTCATGAACGAAGCCGGATACAAACGCTACCTGAAGGAAGGGGGTAAGCATGAAATCCGCCGCTGGACCGTCCCCATCCGTAACCCACTCGGGGCGCATCGAAAGCTGGAAGAACTGCTGTCCAAGCGATGGCAATGGCTACTCTTACCCAACAACTGCGTGTCGTTCGTGGAAGAGATTGTGTTTGCCGGCGGCTCCAATGCCCACTTGCATTACAACTGCCCGACGCTGGAAGCCTTCAAATGAAAACCACGCTCATCTCGCTTGCCGCCGCTTTCGTAACGGCCGTGCTTGTTTACATCGCCATGCTCATGTTTGCAACGGGCATGTACGTGGAGACTGTCGGGAACATCATCGTCCTTTCATCCATCGGGGCGGGCATCGCCACGGCACTCATCCTGAGACTTCGGAACCGTCGCCAGTAAGCAGCGGCCCCAATCACGAGGCAGATTCGCCACGCTGCCGGGATCGGCCAGGAAGCCCGCAAGCACCTCTTCATACAGTAATAGACTGCCCGCGTAACGCCGCTGGCGCATCGCTGCCGGAGCACGTAAGTGCTTGAGCGCAAAGTAATCCGCCAACAGGTCACCCTGGGCCTCCATGTTGTAGTCTGCAAGCGTTTTACCCGGTTCCAGTTCGTAGTGGTATGGCAGGCCTACACGCACTGCACCGCGTAGACGCACCGCGTATCCAAGCTGATGCTGCCAAACATGCACCATCTCATGAAGATACCAGTGCACCGCCGGCGGGTCGCCCCGGGTGTAATCGGGCAGGAAACAGGAACGGTGAAAGTACATGCTGCCGTTGGGCGTCATGCAGCAGTTCTTCGGCTGGAAAGGCATGTAGCGCCGGTTGTACACGCGTACCCGGCGGTAGTCGATGGCGTCGCCGAACAATAGCGACGCCATCGCGATCTCGCCTTCGCTCATGGAGCGAAAGCGGGGGCGCAGGCGCAGTTGCATCATGCGACCCTCGCGATGCCCAGACGGATGCGCAGCCCGATGTTCAGGCGCGCAGCGCGGCCGCCGCTTTCGCCAGCTCGGTGATGTGCGCCCAGTCGCCGGCCGCGATCGCGTCCTTCGGGGTCAGCCACGAGCCGCCCACGCAGGCCACGTTCTTGCAGGCCAGGAATTTCGGCGCGGTCTCGATCGAGATGCCGCCGGTCGGGCAGAACGTCACGTCCGGCAGCGGGCCGCCGATGGCGTTGAGCATGCCGACGCCGCCCGCCGGCACCGCCGGGAACAGCTTCAGCTGCCTGAATCCCTGCTCGCGCGCCGCCATCACTTCGGACGGCGTCATCACGCCCGGCAGCAGCGGCAGGCCGCTCGATCTGGCGGCGTCGATCAGCGACTGGGTCAGGCCCGGCGAAACGCCGAACACGGCGCCCGCGTCGCGCGATGCGGCGAATTCTTCGGGCTGGGTGAGCGTGCCGACGCCGACGATGGCGCCTTCGACCTGGCTCATGGCGCGGATCGCGCCAAGGCCGTGCTCGGTGCGCAGGGTCACTTCCAGCACCCGGATGCCGCCCGCCACCAGGGCCTTGGCCAACGGCACGGCGTGGGCGGGGTCGTCGATGGCGATGACGGGGATGACGCTCGCCGAGCGCATGATCTCAAGTAGGGTCATTGGTTGGCTCATTGGTTGGCTCTCACGTGGTGGTCCTGAAAAGATGGTCTTCGTCGGAGCCGGGCATGATTTCGCCGGCATCGATGCCTTCGTGCAGCGGCACGACGGTCTGTTTCGGCGACGGCAGCGGGAAGGTGGCGGCACCCTCCTCCGCCGCGCTGATCGAGTTGCGGAACATGGAGAACAGCTCGCGGCCCATGCCGATGTGGCTCGAGCTCAGATCGGCCGTCGCCTGCTTGCGCTGCGCCCAGACGTGGTCCGGCACCAGCGCTTCCATGGTGCCGGCATTGGCGTCGACGCGGATCAGGTCGCCGTCGCGCACCAGGCCGAGCGGGCCGCCGGCCAGGATCTCGGGCGAGACGTGGATCGCCGCCGGCACCTTGCCGGACGCGCCCGACATGCGGCCGTCGGTGACCATCGCGACCTTGTAGCCGGCATCCTGCAGATTGGCCAGCGCCGGGGTCAGCGCGTGCAGTTCCGGCATGCCGTTGGCGCGCGGGCCCTGGAAGCGGATCACGGCCACGAAGTCGCGGTTCAGCTTGCCGTCTTTATAGGCGTGCATGAAGGCTTCCTGCGAGTCGAACGTCAGTGCCGGCGCTTCGACCGTGTAGTGTTCTTTCTTGACCGCCGAGACTTTCATCACCGCGCGGCCCAGGTTGCCCTTCACCAGCACCATGCCGCCGTTGTTGTTGAACGGGTTGGTGGCCGGACGCAGCACGTTCTCGTCGCCGCTTTCCAAAGCGGCGTCGCGGAACACGACCTTGCCGTCTTCGCCCAGGAACGGCTCTTTGCAGTGATTGCGCAAGCCGTGGCCGAGGATGGTGTTGACGTCCTCGTGCGCCAGGCCGGCGTCGAGCAGCTCGCGGATCACGAAGCCCGGGCCGCCCGCGGCCTGGAAGTGATTCACGTCGGCATCGCCGTTCGGATAGATGCGGGTGAGCAGCGGCACCACTTTCGACATCTCGTCGAAATCGTTCCAGTCGATCACGATGCCGGCCGCGCGCGCGATGGCCACCAGGTGCAGCGTGTGGTTGGTCGAGCCGCCGGTGGCGTGCAGCGCGGCGATGGCGTTGACGATGCTTTTCTCGTCGACGATGTGGCCGATCGGCATGTAATCGCCGCCCTGCTGCGAAATCGCGACCGCACGCTGCGCCGCGGCGGCGGTGAGCGCATCGCGCAGCGGCGTGCCCGGCGTGATGAAGGCCGAGCCCGGCAAGTGCAGGCCCATGACTTCCATCAGCATCTGGTTGCTGTTGGCGGTGCCGTAGAAGGTACAGGTGCCGGCGCCGTGGTACGACGCCGACTCGCCTTCGAGCAGCTCTTCGCGGGTGGCCTCGCCCTTGGCGTAGCGCTGGCGGATCGCGGCTTTTTCCTTGTTCGAGATGCCGGTGGTCATCGGGCCGCCCGGCACGAAGATGCCCGGGATGTGGCCGAAGTGCAGCGCGCCGATGAGCAGGCCCGGCACGATCTTGTCGCAGATGCCCAGGTACAGGGCGGCGTCGAACATATTGTGCGACAGGCCGACCGCGGTCGCCATGGCGATGGCGTCGCGCGAGAACAGCGACAGCTCCATGCCCGGCTGGCCTTGCGTCACGCCATCGCACATGGCCGGCACGCCGCTGGCGAACTGGGCCACGGCGCCGACTTCGCGCACGGCTTCCTTGATCACTTTCGGGAAATACTCGAACGGCTGGTGCGCCGACAGCATATCGTTGTAGGAAGAAACGATGGCGACCGACGGGTCCTTGTGCTCGCGCAGCTTCAGCTTGTCGCTGGCCGGGAAGGCGGCAAAGCCGTGGGCCAGGTTGGTGCACGACAGCGCGCCGCGCTGGACGCCCTTGATGCGGGCGGCTTCCAGATGCTCGAGATAGGCTGCGCGCGAGCGCTTGCTGCGCTGAATGATGCGGTGAGTGACCTGTTCTACTACGGGGTGGAGCGCCATGTTCGTTCCTTCCTGAATTTAGTATCTGAAATTTTACTACAGATTAGTCCGCTGCGCTCATTTCCAGACCGCTTCTCTATGAGGATGGCATGCCCGAGCGGCGTCGAATGACGGAGAAAAGCACCTGCCAAATTGGGTTCGCGACGTTTTTTGTAGTGAATTTACGCGCAGATGCTTGTATTATTCGATAATCTATTATTGCCAACATTGTGCCACGCACTCCGACCCCATGCGCCAGCCATCTTTGACCAGCACCGCCAGCTTCCAGGCCCTCGCCCAACATGCCGATACCGCCAAATCGTGGCAGATGCGCGACCTGTTCGCCGCCGATCCCGACCGCTTCGAGCGATTCTCCGACGAGGCCGCGGGCCTGTTCCTAGACTATTCAAAAAATCGCCTCGACGGGCGCACGCTTGAACTGCTCGTCGCGCTGGCGCGCGAGCGCGGCCTCGAGGCGCGCCGCGATGCGATGTTCGCCGGCGAAAAGATCAACAACACCGAGAACCGCGCGGTGCTGCACACCGCCCTGCGCGCGCCGCGCGGCGCCACGCTGGTGGTCGACGGCCAGGAAGTCAATGCCGACATCCACGCCGTGCTCGACCGCGTGAAAACCTTCACCGACGCCGTGCGCAGCGGCGACTGGCTGGGCCATACCGGCAAGCCGATCACCGATATCGTGAACATCGGCATCGGCGGCTCGGACCTCGGTCCCAAGATGGCGGTGCTGGCCCTGCGCCACTACGCCCATCC
The DNA here is from genome assembly GCF_050434805.1 of Massilia sp. UYP11. Lineage (NCBI taxonomy): Bacteria > Pseudomonadati > Pseudomonadota > Betaproteobacteria > Burkholderiales > Oxalobacteraceae > Massilia > Massilia sp. UYP11. Next base: position 19,411 of record NZ_JBNDJE010000005.1, on the reverse strand, counting down.
GCGCCTCTCCATGCACTTCGTGTCGAACGTCGACGGCCACGACATGGATGCCGCGCTGGGGCAGGTCGATCCCGAGACCACGCTGTTCATCGTGGCCTCCAAGACCTTTACCACGGCGGAAACCATGATGAACGCGCAGACCGCGCGCGCCTGGTTCCTGCAGCATGCGCCTGAAGATGCGCTGGCGAAGCACTTCGTCGCCGTGTCCACGAATCTTGAGGCAATCAAGACGTTCGGCATCGACCCTGCGAACATGTTCCCGTTCTGGGACTGGGTCGGCGGCCGTTATTCGGTGTGGTCGGCGATCGGCCTGCCGGTCGCGCTGGCGGTGGGCTTCGGCTACTTCAAGGACTTCCTGGCGGGCGCGCACGAACTGGATGAACACTTCCGCAGCGCCCCGCTCGAGCAGAACCTGCCGACGCTGCTGGCCCTGATCGGCTTCTGGAACCGCCAGTTCCTCGACTGCGCCTCGGTGTCGATCGCGCCGTATCACCAGGACCTGAACCGCTTCCCGGCCTACCTGCAGCAACTCGACATGGAGAGCAACGGCAAGCGCGTGACCCGTGACGGCCAGCCGGTCGACACGCCGACCTGCCCGGCGATCTGGGGCGAGTGCGGCACCAATGGCCAGCACGCCTATTTCCAGCTGCTGCACCAGGGCACCGACGTGACGCCGATGGATTTCATCGCCGCCCTGCGCCCGGCCCACGAGATGGACAACCACCACACCGCCCTGCTGGCCAACTGCTTCGCCCAGTCCGAAGCCTTCATGAAGGGCAAGACGGCGGATGAAGTGCGCGCCGACCTGCAGGCCCAGGGCCTGGCGCCAGCAGAAATCGAGCGCCTCACCCCGCACAAGACCTTCCCGGGCAACCGTCCGAGCAACACCATCCTGATGGAACGCCTGACGCCGTCGACCCTGGGCGCCCTGATCGCGCTGTACGAGCACAAGACCTTCGTGCAGGGCGTGCTGTGGGATGTCAACAGTTTCGACCAGTGGGGCGTTGAGTTAGGTAAAGTGCTGGCGAAGAAGATCGAAGCCGAGCTGGCCGGCGAGCCCGCACCCGGCCAGCACGACAGTTCCACCAACGGCCTGATCGCCCGCGCCAAGGCTGCTTTCTGACCTGTCCACCACCTGACTCATTTAAATATGGCAACGGAAAAATTTGAAGTAGTACACGATGCGCCGATGCTGGTCGGCGAGTCCGCGCTCTGGCACGAAGTCGAATCGGCGCTGTACTGGGTCGACATCGAGGGCTACACCGTTAACCGCCTGCATGCGGCGAGCGGCAAGTTCACCTCGTGGAAGATGGGGTCGAACCCGTCTGCGCTGGCGATCGACGACAACAACTTCCTGGTCGTGGCCACCCGCCACGGCCTGCTGCGCCTGAACACCACCGACGGTTCGGAGTCGCCCGTCGCGGACGCGCCCTACGATCCGTCGAAGGTGCGCTTCAACGACGGCCGGGTCGACCCGGCAGGCCGGTTCTGGATCGGCACCATGTACGAGCCGCGCGACCAGCCGGCCGCCGAGATGTACGTGCTGGACAAGGATCGATTGCGGCGCGCCTGGAGCGGCGGCATGACCAACTCGAACGGCCTGGCCTGGAGCCTGGACGGCCGCACGATGTACCACGCCGACACCACCACGCACCGCATCGACTGCTACGACTTCGACCCGGCCCTTGGTGAGCAGAGCAACCGCCGCACCATCGTGACCTTCCCGAGCGACAAGTCGGCGCCGGACTACGGCGGCCGTCCGGACGGCGCCACGATCGATGCCGAAGGCATGTACTGGGTAGCGATGTTCGAGGGCGCGCGCATCCTGCGCATCGGGCCGAACGGCGAAGTCAATCGCGAGATCAAGCTGCCGGTAAAGTGCCCGACCTCGGTCGCCTTCGGCGGGCCGGACCTGCGCACCCTGTACATCACCAGCGCCAGCCATGGCAGGTCGAAAGAAGAGCTCGAGCAGTATCCGCTCAGCGGCAAGGTGCTGAGCCTGAAGATGGACGTGGCGGGACGCGAAGAGCCGGAATACCGCACCTGACGCCGGCGCGAGCGGCGTGAACCAGCGCACCGAACAAGTCTGACTCCACGGTTATATTGCACTGCAACATAACCGTGGAGGCGGCAGTGGCAAAAATTACCCCGACGACCCGCTTGCTGCGCGACCTGGCGCGCGCCGCGAAATCGCAGCGCAAGCTGGCTGCCAAACTGTTCGATCTCCATGGTGCGCAGCCGGCCAGGCGTTCCGTGGCGAGGCCCACCACGCCAGCGCGGCCAAAGACGGCGCCCCCGGCGCAAGCGCGCCTGCCAGCCGCCTCGGGACGCTGGCTCGAGGGACATCATCTGCTTCCCTACTGGCTGTACCTTCCGCAACGCGCACCCGAGCACCCCACCCAGGGCGGCTGGCCGCTGGTCGTCATGCTGCACGGCTGCCACCAGAGCGCGCTCGAATTCGCGCAGGGTACGCGCATGAACCAGCTGGCGCAGGCCAAGGGTTACGCCGTGCTGTACCCGCAACAACCGGCGGCCGCACAGGCACAGCGCTGCTGGCGCTGGTTCGATCGCGCCGCCCAGGAGGGCCGCGGCGAAACCGGCGCGCTGGCCGCGCTCATCGAACACGTATGCGCACGGCACCGCATCGACCGGCGCCGCATCTATGCGGGCGGCCTGTCGGCCGGCGCCGGCATGGCCGCCGTGCTGGCTCTGAACCACCCGGGACTGATCGCAGCGGTCGGCCTGCATTCCGGCCCCGTGTTCGGCGCCTGCCACTCGCCGTTCGGCGCCCTGCACGTGATGCGCGGCGGCGCCGGGACGCAGGCGGATGCGGCCATCCACGCCCTGCTCGATCGCCACGCCATGGCAGCGCCGGGAACGCTGGCCGGGCCACTGCCGCCCATGCCGGCCCTGTTGATCCACGGTGAAGACGATCCGGTGGTCAGCCAGCTCAACCAGCAACAGCTGGCGCGCCAGTGGCTGCGCCTGAATGGCATTCCGCTTGCCACGGCCAGCCGCGTCACCGCGAAACCCGCCGGACGCGGCGGCGCCAGCAACGCGCACGAGATCCATGATTTCACGGTGCGCCGCAAGGTCGTGGTGCGCGTGGTGCGCATTGCGGGCCTGCGGCATGCTTGGAGCGGCGGCGATCCGACGCTCAGGTTCAACGCCCGGGCCAGGCCCGACGCAAGCCGCATGATGCTGGCGTTTTTCGGCGCGCACCGGCGCTGAGGCGTCGTCGACCCGGACCGGCCAGTCGTGGGGCGGCGCCCGGACGGCACCGGTTCTGCCGAGGTCAATGCCCGGCTCGCCCCATCATCCGGGCCGAGTCGTAGCCGATCCGCACGGCGCCCCAGTGCTTGCCCTGGAACACGATCGGCATCGACAGGTCGTTGATCACCTCTCCGGTATCGCGCAGGTAGGTCTGCAGCAGGAACGGCTCGCGGTTCGTGGCGAGCCTGATCCCCACCGGATCATTGAAGATCCGCTTGTTGCGGCAGTACACCAGGTCGTGCTCGCGCTGCCCGGTCGACGGCCGCGAGAACTTGGTGTTGTGGGTCGGCGCATAACCGCGGTTGTCGACCGCCAGCGCATAGGCGGCGCCCGGCAGGTCGGTCAGCACGCGGTCGAACAGCTGCTGCAGGTCGCGCTCCACCGCGCGGTCGTACGAGGTCGTGAAACGCGGAGGATCGGATCGGTCGATCGGCCGGTACTGCTGGTCGAAGATGTTCGCGCCGCCGGACGCGTGCCCGCTCAGGCAGGCCAGCACCTGGTCGCGCAGCGCGGTGGTGCCGTCCACCAGCGCATCGAAAGCCGTGCCGCCGGTGCGAAAGCCGGCCAGCACGCCCTGCAGTTCCTCGGTGGCCACCCGCACTTCGTCCACGCGGCGCGAAGCGTCCTGCATCGTGGCTTCGGAGCTGGACGCATTCTGCGCCACCTCTTCCACCTTCGCATTGATCTGCTGGTTGACGCCGTCGAGCGACTGCATCGCGGCCGCCATCTGGTCCACGGTGGCGGTCATGCGCTCGAAGTCGGCGACGAAAGCCGTCAGGTGGCTGGCCGCGCTGCCGGCTTCGCGCGCCGACACGTTCACGCCGTCGAGGATGCCGGCAGTGGCGCCGGAGGTCGACGTCACCAGCTCGCGCATGGCGTTGCTGGCGGTCGCGATCTTGACCGCTTCGGCATTGACCACCTGCGACAGGCGCCGCACTTCGGAGGCGACCACCGCGAAACCGCGCCCGGCCGGGCCGGCGCGCGCCGCCTCGATCGCGGCGTTGATCGCCAGCAGATTGGTCTGGTTGGCCACGTTCTCGATCACTGTGCCGAACTCGCCGATCTCGCGCAGGTGGCCAACCAGCAGGGTCACGGTGTCCGAGAACCCCTGCACCTGTTCCTCGATGTGCCGCATGCGCCGCTCGAGGCTTGCCAGCTCTTCCATCGATTCGCGCGCCGCCGCCAGGTTACGCTGGGCAGTGTCGGCGATGCGCACCGTGCCGGCATTGACGTCGGCCGACAGCTCGGCCACTTCGCGCGCGCTGGCCGCCAGCGCATCGGCGGCCTGGTGCTGGCGCGCCGCCTGGGCCTGGGCCTGGTCGACTTCCTTGCGCAAACGCGCGGCATTGATCGCCGTGCGGATGCTGCCGTCGCGCGCCTTGACCACCAGCGTGCGCACGCTCCCCGTGACGCCATGGCCGGCGAGCGGCACCATGGCGCGCGCCCTGCGCACCACCGCATTCATCCACATCTTCATGTCCCCTCCGTCGCCATCTTCGTGATGGTGTGTATTTATCTATGGAAACTATATGCGTAATCCTTCACGGTGTCATTCATACCTTGCACCTGGCGCACTTTTCGTCGCTTTCGCACCACCGATTCCCGACGGCGGTGTCGAAATGGAATTCACCGACAACGCCATTTGAAAATATCGAGCGCGCGGGTTTTACTTCGAAACTTATCGATATGCTACTCGTCACGGAAGCGAATCGACATGGCCAGGTGCTGCCTCGGCATGAATAAAGAAATTGATCAATGAGCGCAAAAAATTATATTTTCGTTTAAAAACATATACTTGAAGTTAACGGAAAACATATGCGCGCTCCGGATTTTTTCACTGAAATTTTTCCGAATGTCAAATTAATTTTCCGAACGCTGTTATGATGACTTCACCGATGCTCGCGGTTTTCGCGAAAACGACAACCAGGACCAAAATGACGAATCATCGGTTAAGCGAATTCATTCGCAGTAATATGGAACAAATTCTGCAAACCTGGGAAGACTTCGCACGCACCATCGAGCCGCCCGCCTTGACCATGGATGACGTCGAGCTCCGTGACCATGCCAGTCAAATGCTGCACGCGATCGCCGACGACCTGGCCACGACGCAGACGGACGAAGAACGAACCGCCAAGTCGCAGGGCCTGGGCAAACGCGAACGTCCGGATACGGCCGCCGAAACGAATGCCGAGGCGCGCTTGCTGTCGGGTTATACCGTCGTACAACTGGTTTCCGAGTACCGCGCGCTCAGGTCGAGCGTCCTTACCCTCTGGATCGGCGACGAGCGCAAGGAATATGCAACAGACGTGGGCGACATCACCCGGTTCAACGAGGCGATCGACCAGGCGCTCGCGGAGTCTGTCGCACGTTACGAGGCCATGGTGAAACGATCTCAAAATATGTTCCTGGCCATCCTCGGACACGACCTGAGGAACCCGTTGAGCACGGTCGTCACCGGTTCCCAATTCATCATGGCCGCAGTGGATATTTCGCCAAGGTACATCCTGGCAGCAACCCGCATGTACAACAGCGCCAATCGCATGAGCAAGTTGATCAGTGACCTGATCGACTTCACGCGTACGCACCTGGGGCCGGGAATTCCGATTCACGTGCGGCAGGGCGACCTGGTCAAGGTGTGCGAGGAAGTCGCCAACGAATTGCGCATCTCGCAGCCGGAAATGCAGATTGATTTCCTTGCACCGGACCGCATCGAGGCGATCTTCGACGGTGCGCGGATCGGGCAGATGCTGTCCAACCTGGCGGGCAACGCCATTCAGTATGGAAATGCAGACAAGCCGATCACCATCAGGCTGCAACGCGACGCCGAAACTGTTGTCATCTCCGTCAACAACCATGGCGCGACGATCGACGCCGACAAGCTGGCGCGCATCTTCGATCCCCTGGTGCGCATTGCCGCGGCTTCCGGCGCTGACGAACACACCAGTCTCGGCATCGGTTTGTTCATTTCGCGCGAGATCGTTCAGGCCCATTCCGGTCGCATCGAGGTGACCTCCAGCGCGCAGGCGGGGACGACCTTCACGGTCACCATGCCGCGCCTTCCCGCCGGGTTCACATCTCCCGGGATCGAGCGTGACCGCACCGGCGAAAGAGCCGTGTGGTAAGGGCCGCCGCCGACCCGGGCGACGGGCTGCCACGCAAGGTGCTCGTCGTCGACGACGAGCCCGACCTTGTCGAACTGGCGCGTATCCTGCTGGGCTACTACGGCATGAGCGTGTGTGTCGCCCACGGTGGCGTCAAAGCGCTGGAGATGCTGGCAGGCGATCCCGACATCGACGCCCTGTTTTCCGACGTAATGATGCCCGGAATGAACGGGCTGGAACTGGCGGACGCCACCCACCTGCGTTACCCGCACATCCATATCCTTCTCACATCGGGCTACACGGCGCCCGAACTGGCCGGGCCGTACAGCCGGCGCTACGCGTACATCCCAAAACCGTACCGGATCGAGGATGTGATCGCGCGCCTGCGCCGCTGAGCCGGAGCGCGGCATCGACCACCGTGAGAACGCTGCCGCCGCGCCGGCGGACCGTCGGAACCCGCAAGCTCTGCGCCCCGACATGACTGGTTATGGCACACTGGCCCCACGGTGCACGTGTAGTAGATTTACTTGATCGAGAACAAATTATGTAGTAAATTTACATCACCATCCGATTGTCCCGTTACTAGCGCAGACCTATTCCTTATGGCTATTTCTGATTTCGACCTCGTTTTCTTTGGCGGCAGCGGCGACCTTGCGATGCGCAAGCTGCTGCCTGCGATGTACGCGCGCGACGTCTGCAACGACTTGCCGGAGAGCAGTCGCATCATTTGCGTCGGCCGTGACGACGCGACGCAGGAAGAATTCCTGCGCATGGTCGAAAACAACTCGAAACCGCACATCAAGGACACGGTCCACGAGCCGAGCTGGGCGCGCTTCCTGCAGCGCATCACGTACGTGGCGCTCAACGCCACCGACGTGTCGACCTACCAGGCGCTGGTCGAGGCCCTGCGCGACGACCCGTCGCTCACCCGGGTCTATTACCTGGCCACGCCGCCGCAGCTGTTCGCCACGATCTGCGACAACCTGGCCGCGACGGGCCTGGCCACCCCGAACTCGCGCGTGGTGCTCGAAAAACCGCTGGGCCGCGACCTGGCCTCGGCCAAGCAGATCAACCTCGACGTCGGCAAGGTGTTCGCCGAATCGCAGATCTACCGCATCGACCACTACCTGGGCAAGGAGACCGTGCAGAACCTGCTGGCGCTGCGCTTCGGGAACATCCTGTTCGAGCCGCTGTGGCGCCGCGAATGGATCTCGGACGTACAGATCACGATCGCCGAAAAGATCGGCGTGGGCAACCGCCTGGGTTACTACGACCATTCCGGCGCGCTGCGCGACATGCTGCAGAACCACCTGCTGCAGCTGCTGTGCATCGTGGCGATGGAACCGCCGACCTCGATCGCGCCGGACGCCGTGCGCGACGCCAAGCTGCAGGTGCTCAGGTCCCTCAAGCGCTTCACCCCGACCACGCTGTCGCAGAACATCATCCGCGGCCAGTACCGCGCCGGCTACATCGACGGCCAGCCGGTGCCGGGCTACCGCGAGGAACCCGGTGCGCCGAAGAGCTCGCGCACCGAGACCTTCGTGGCCATGAAGGCCGAGATCGACACCTGGCGCTGGGCCGGCGTGCCGTTCTACCTGCGCACCGGCAAGCGCATGGCCGACCGCCTGGCCGAGATCGTGGTGCGCTTCAAGCCGATCCCGCACTCGATCTTCAACCAGCCGACGTCGAGCTTCCAGCCCAACAGCCTGGTGATCCGCCTGCAGCCGGACGAGGGCCTCTCGATGAACCTGATGGCCAAGACCCCGGGCGACTCGATGCGCCTGAAGCAGGCCGAGCTCGAGCTCGATTTCCGCGAGCAGTTCAAGGCGCCGCGCATGGAGGCCTATGAACGCCTGCTGCTCGACGTGCTGCGCGGCCAGCTGACCCTGTTCATGCGCGGCGACGAGCTGGAAGCGGCCTGGGAATGGGTCGAGCCGATCCTCGAGCACTGGGAACAGGACGACAGCGCGCCGGCGCCGTACACCTCGGGCACCTGGGGCCCGGCAGCGGCCAGCGCCCTGATCGGCCGCGACGGCCTGCAGTGGCGCGAAGAAGCGCTGCCGGAAGACTGACCGACGCTCATTACCCGCCCGAGGCCCACCATGCTGCTCGACTCGATCCGCACCCAGCTCGACACGCTCTCCAAGTCGGAGCGCAAGGTCGCGCTCGCGGTGCTGGCCGCGCCTTCCGCGACCGTGAGCCAGAACATCACCGCCCTGGCGCGCAACGCCCAGGTGTCGGAGCCGACCGTGGTGCGCTTTTGCCGCACGCTCGGCTACGACGGCTGGCACGAGTTCAAGCTCAAGCTGGCGCAAGGCCTGGCGCTGGCGCTGCCCGGCGCCAGCGAGGCGCCGCACCAGGACGACCTGGCGTCGGACCTGATCAACAAGATCTGCAGCCGCTCGATCAACACCCTGCTCGACCTGCGCAACAACCTCAAGCCGGAACTCGTCCAGCAGGCGCTCGAGATCCTGGCGCGCGCCAACAAGATCGAGTTCTACGGCCAGGGCACGTCCGGCTTCGTGGCGGCCGACGCCCAGCACAAGTTCTTCCGCTCGGGCGTGCCGACGGTGGCCTACACCGACCCGGCGATCCACTCGATCGCGGCGGCCCTGCTGCGCGAAGGCGACGCGGTGGTGGCGATCTCGCAGCGCGGCAACAACCCGGCGCTGACCCGTTCGGCCAAGCTGGCCAAGGCCGGCGGCGCCGACGTGATCGTGCTGGCGCCATCGGGCACGCCGCTGGCCGAGATGGCCACCCTCCTGATCCCGATCGACCTGGTGTTCGCCACCGACCCGTACACGCCCATTTCGGCGCGCCTGGCCTACCTGGTGGTGATCGACGTGCTGGCGGTGGGCCTGGCCTTGCGCCGCGGGCCGGAATTTCGCAAGAAGATGCAGAACGCGCAGAAGGCGCTGCAGGAATTCGACATGCAGTTCGATTCGTTCATCGGCTGATCACGCGCTGGAAAGGCGATCCGGTCCCGCGACGGATCCTCGCCCATTTGAAGGACGTGCGCTGACGGCAAGCAACGCATTTGGTCTAGAATGGGCGGTTCCTGCCCTTGCCAATCAACCCATGGACATCGATCCCTCAATGGGTGATCGGTCCTGACTAGCCAATGCCGACGTTCTACAAGCTACTCCTGTCGTCCCTTGTTGCGGCCGGCGCCCTGACGATGTGCATGACCAGGTCCGAGTTGCAGCTGCCCGATCCGATCGTGATGCGCAGCGTGAGCGGCGTCGAGGGCGTCGAATTGCGCCACACCGGCTTCGACCGGCCCGGCGCGGGCCCGTTCCAGCCGCTGTTCGGCCTTGACGACGCGTTGCGGGCCAGCTATCCGTTCGTGCTCCATCGTGACAAGGTCTATCGCCGCGCCGGCCCGGGCAGCTTCGTCGTGCAGCCCCGCGGCGACGTACGCGCGCACTACGTGGTCGAGGAACACGCGGACCGGTCCGAAGACCGGCCCGATCGCATCACCAGCCTGTCCATCCGCGAGCACGACAGTCACGAACTGCTCGGCCTGCGGTACTTGCGCGCCCGGCAGGACGAAGCCGGACGCGGCCGGGTGGGCGACGATGCGACGGCGTTCGTGCGCAAGATACTGCGGACGGCGGCCCCGGCCGGCGGCCGGCTCGACGAGCCGCCGTATGGCGCCGCGCCCGTCACGCACACGCCGCTTCGGGCCGGCCGCATCGACCCTCCCGTCGATGGCGGCGATGGCTGTCCGCCTACCTATGAAATCGGGATGGCGGCGTCGCCCCGGCAGTTCGATGCCGGCGCGTGGTCGTTCCGGCCCTGGTCCGACGTCGACAGCTTTGCCTGCACCGGCAACTTCATCCTGGTGGCGTCGGGCGACGGCGCGCGCATGCTGCTCGACCTGCTGGACCCGACCGGCAAACACCTGTTCCAGACCGAGGTGGCGATGCCGCTCGACGCGCGCGCCGAGGCGACGGTGCAACGCCTGCGGGTGAACGGCGAGCGCCTGCAGGTCGACGTGCATTATCGTCCTGGCAAGCTCCCCGACGGCAAGCCGAGCCCACGCCAGCGGTTCAGGCTGGTTATTTCGATGGCGCCGCCCGAGGCCGACCCGCCTGCGGCAGCGCTGGCTGTAAAATAGCGTTTTTGGACCAGCATTTTCGACTGACATGCATATCAATCCCGAACGCAGCGCCCGTCCCGACTACGACCTGCTGGTGCGCCAGGTCACCAGCGTCCTCGAGGGCGAGCGCGACCTGACCGCCAATGCATCCCAGTTCTCGGCCCTGGTCTACGACACGCTGTCCGATCTTAACTGGGCCGGCTTCTACTTCACCGTGCCGTCGAAGAAGGGCGAAGGCCAGGATTTGCTGGTCGGCCCGTTCCAGGGCAAGCCCGCCTGCGCCCGCATCCCGTTCGGCCGCGGCGTGTGCGGCGCCACCGCCGTCAAGCGCGAGACCATCGTGGTGCCGGACGTGCATGCCTTCCCGGGCCACATCGCCTGCGATTCGGCATCCGCCTCGGAAATCGTCATTCCGGTGATCAAGGACGACAAGCTCATTGGCGTGTTCGATATCGACAGCCCGCGGGCGGACCGTTTTTCGGAAGAAGACCGCGCTGGCCTGGAAGCCATGCTCGCCGCCTTCATCGCCGCCACCGACTTCTGACTGCCTCACGCTCCACCCTTCACGAGACCACCATGAACCAACTCGAACAGCTCAAGCAGTACACCACCGTGGTCGCCGACACCGGTGACTTCCAGTCGATCAAGGCCTACTCGCCGAAAGACGCGACCACCAATCCCTCCCTGATCCTGAAGGCCGTGCAAAAGCCGGAATACCGTCCGCTGCTGGAAAAAGCCATCGCCGACGCCCCCGGCGCCTCGATCGAAGCGATCGTCGACAGCCTCTTGATCGCCTTCGGCGTCGAGATCCTGAAGTACGTGCCGGGCCGCGTCTCGACCGAGATCGACGCCGCGCTGTCGTTCGATACCGAAGCCACCGTCGCCAAGGGCCGCGAGCTGATCGCCCTGTATGAAAAGAACGGCGTGTCGCGCGAGCGCGTGCTGATCAAGATCGCCTCGACCTGGGAAGGCATCCGCGCCGCCGAGATCCTGGAGAAGGATGGCATCCACTGCAACCTGACCCTGCTGTTCTCGCTGTGCCAGGCGGTGGCCTGCGCCGAAGCCGGCGTCAAGCTGATCTCGCCGTTCGTCGGCCGCATCTACGACTGGTACAAGAAGTCGACCGGCCTCGAATACCAGGGCGCCGACGATCCGGGCGTGCAGTCGGTCAAGCGCATCTACCAGTACTACCGCAAGTTCGGCTACGACACCGAAGTGATGGGCGCGAGCTTCCGCAACACCTCGCAGATCCTGGAGCTGGCCGGTTGCGACCTGCTCACCATCTCGCCCGACCTGCTGCAAAAGCTGGCCGACAGCGATGCGCCGGTCGAGCGCAAGCTGAGCAAGGACGAGAGCATCGATATCGACAAGATCGCGATCGACGAAAAGACCTTCCGTTTCATGCTGAACGAAGACGCGATGGGCACCGAGAAGCTGGCCGAAGGCATCCGCGCCTTCGTCGCCGATTCGCTCAAGCTCAAGCAGATGATCGAAGGCATGCGTTAATTCCTTTGTTGGCCATAGCATGTCGTCCCCGCGCAGGCGGGGACCCAAGTATTGCTTGCGTTACCGAGACGCTCGCACCTTAGGTCCCCGCCTGCGCGGGGACGACGTTTTGGGGCTGACGAAAGAAGGTAGTTTTTGGGCTTTGGCTCTCAGCGCGCCTTCAGCCCCGCCAGGAAGGTATCGATCAGCTCCCCGCCCAGCGCCATCAGGTCGAACGATTCCAGGTCGAACAGCCAGTTGCGCAGCAGGCCGTCGATGATGACCCACATGCAGGTCGCGGCATTGTGCGGATCCACGCCGGCAGGCAGCTGGCCGTTGGCGCGCGCCTCGGCCAGGTTCGTTTCCATGCGCCCGCGCCACTCGGCCACCGCTTCGCGCTTGCGCACGCGCGCCGAGTCCACTTCTTCGGTGAACTCGGTCTTGAGGGTGGCGATCTCGAACACCCGGCGCGCCTTCTCATCGCTGACGACGATGTGCAGCACCGCCATCAGCTCGTCGCGCAAGCGCTGCAGCGGGTCGGCGATTTCGCGCTCGCCCAGCTGCTGGATCGCCGTGTCCATCGGCATCTTGGCGCGATCCATCATCGCGCTGAACACCGCCCCCTTGTCGACAAAATGCCAGTAAATCGCGCCGCGTGTCACACCCGCCGCTGACGCGATATGCTGTAATGTCGTTCGCGAGACACCCTGTTTTGCGAACAAGACCTCTGCTGCATCAAGAATGCTGTCGCGGGTCGCCGCTGCTTCTTCCTTCGTCCTGCGAACCATTTCTTTTGAGTTACCTTCGAATAAAAACCGCTTAAAAACATTTTACATACAGTCGTGATAGTATATAAAACTATTTGCAAAAGCCAGCGCTGATCTTACACCCATGCATATGTTGTCGACGGGGTGTGACATCGCCGCAATTATTAATTAGAAGGATGCACACGTAATGCGCTCTGCCCACTCCTCATCCCTGTCCCTCACCCGGGTCGCGGCGGCCACCCTGGCTGCGGTGGTCCTGCTGTCCGCCTGCGGCAAGAAAGACGAACCGGCCAAGGCCGGCGCCCCCGCCGGCCAGCAGATGCCGGCGCCCGAAGTCGGCGTCGTCACCACCGTCTTCCAGACCGTCGCGCTGCAGAACGAGCTGCCGGCGCGGGTGGAGCCGATCCGCACCGCCCAGGTTCGCGCTCGCGTCGACGGCGTGGTGCTCAAGCGTTCCTTCACCGAGGGCAGCGTCGTCAAGCAGGGCCAGTCGCTGTTCACCATCGATCCGGCGCCTTACCAGGCCCAGCTCGCCGCCGCCCGCGCCGACGTCGCGCGCGCCGAAGCCAACCTGGTGGCGTCGCGCGCCATCGCCGAGCGCTACAAGCCGCTGGTCGAGGCCAACGCCGTCAGCAAGCAGGAATTCGACAACGCCGTCGCTGCCCAGAAGCAAGGTGAGGCCGAAGTCGCCGCAGCCAAGGCCCAATTGCGCGTTGCCCAGATTAATCTTGGCTACACCAATGTGAACGCCCCCATCACGGGCCGCATCGGCCGCGCGCTGGTGACCGAAGGCGCGCTGGTGTCAAGCACCCAATCGACCGAGCTGGCCCTGATCCAGCAGACCGACACCATGTACCTCAACATCACCCAGTCGGCCACCGAGCTGCAGCGCCTGAAGAAGCAGGGCGGCGGCGCCAGCGACGTGCCGGTCACCGTGCTGCTGGAAGACGGCTCCGTCCTGCCGCAGCGCGGCAAGCTGCTGTTCTCGGATGTGACGGTCGACCAGGGCACCGGCCAGGTCACGCTGCGCGCCACCGTGGCGAACCCGGACAATGCCCTGCTCCCGGGACAGTACGTGCGCGTGCGCGTCGCCCAGGCTTCGCTGCCGAACGGCATTCTGATTCCTCAGCAGGCGGTCACCCGCGGCGGCCAGAACGGCGACATCGTGACCGTCATCGGCGCCGACAACAAGCCGGTTCCGCGCCAGATCCAGATCGCTTCGCAGCAGGACGAGAGCTGGGTCGTCACCGGCGGCCTGAAGGAAGGCGAAAAAGTCATGGTCGACGGCTTCCAGAAGTTGCAGATGCTGCCGCCGGGCACCCCGGTCAAGCCGGTGGCGTGGACGCCGGCCGGTGCGCAGCAGGCGCCGGCCCAGGCGGGCGCACCGGCGGCCCAGCCGAACGCGGCTGCCGCCGCCGGCGATACCCGCACCCCGGATGCCGGCTCGCCGGTCGCGGGCGCGACCACGCCAGCCGACAGCAGCCGATAAGAACAAAGAAATAGGACTTTCCAATGGCACGTTTTTTTATTGACCGCCCGATTTTTGCATGGGTGATCGCGCTATTCATCATGGTGCTCGGTGGCGTCGCCATCAAGCAGCTGCCGATCGCGCAATACCCGACTGTGGCGCCCCCCTCGATCGTCATCAACGTCGCTTACCCGGGCGCATCGGCGCAGACGCTCGAAGACTCCGTCATCTCGATCATCGAACGCGAGATGAACGGTGCGCAAGGCATGATTTACATGGAATCGACCAGCCAGGCCAACGGCAGCGGCTCGATCACCATCTCGTTCGAGACCGGCACCGACCCGAACCTGGCGCAGGTCGACGTCCAGAACCGCCTGTCGCGCGCCACCCCGCGCCTGCCGCCGGCGGTCACGCAGCAAGGCGTGCGCGTCGACCAGGCGCGCTCGAACTTCCTGCTGTTTACGATCCTGTCGTCGGATGACCCGAACATCACCAGCATCGAGCTGGGCGACTATGCCTCGCGCAACGTGCTGCCGGAAATCCAGCGCATCACCGGCGTCGGCCAGGCCCAGCTGTTCGGCACCGAGAAGGCGATGCGCGTCTGGATCGATCCGACCAAGCTGGTCGGCCTGAACCTGTCGCCGGCCGACGTCACCGCCGCGATCTCGCAGCAGAATGCCCAGGTCGCTTCCGGCACCATCGGCGACCTGCCGGTCGCCAAGGGCCAGCAGATCAGCGCCACCGTGATCGTCACCGGCCAGTTGTCGAACGTCGAACAGTTCGGCAACATCGTGCTGCGCGCGAATCCGGACGGCTCCACCGTGCGCCTGAAGGACGTGGCGCGCATCGAGATCGGCGGCCAGGCCTATTCCACCACGGCGCGCCTGAACGGCAATCCGTCGGCCGGTATCGGCGTGCAGCTGGCGCCGTCGGGCAACGCCCTGCAGACCGCCGAGCTGATCAAGGCGCGCATGGCGGAACTGCAGAAGTACTTCCCGAAAGGCATGAAGTACTCGATTCCCTACGACTCGACCACCTTCATCGACATCTCGATCGAGCAAGTGGTGCACACCCTGATCGAAGCGATCGTGCTGGTGTTCCTGGTGATGTACCTGTTCCTGCAGAACATCCGCTATACCCTGATCCCGACCATCGTGGTGCCGATCGCGCTGCTCGGCTCGTTCGCCTGCCTGCTGGCGCTGGGCTTCTCGATCAACGTGCTGACCATGTTCGGCATGGTGCTGGTGATCGGCATCGTGGTCGACGACGCCATCGTGGTGGTGGAGAACGTCGAGCGCATCATGAGCGAGGAAGGCTTGCCGCCGCTGGAAGCCACCCGCAAGGCGATGGGCCAGATCTCGGGCGCCATCATCGGCGTGACCGTCGTCCTGATCGCCGTGTTCGTGCCGCTGGCGTTCTTCGCCGGCGCGGTCGGCAACATCTACCGCCAGTTCTCGGTGGTGATGGTGACCTCGATCGGCTTCTCGGCCTTCCTGGCGCTGACCCTGACCCCGGCGCTGTGCGCGCACCTGCTCAAGCCCGTCGAGGCCGGCCATCACATGGAAAAGAAGGGCTTCTTCGGCTGGTTCAACCGCAACTTCACCGCCGGCGCCAAGAAATATGAAGGCTTCGTCGGCGCCATCCTCAAGCGCGCCGGCCGCTGGATGGTCGTGTTCGCGCTGCTGGTCGCCGTCGTCGCCCTGATGTTCACCCGCATGCCCAACGCCTTCCTGCCGAACGAAGACCAGGGCTACGTGATCGCCAACATCCAGCTGCCGCCCGGCGCCACCGCCGAGCGCACCGGCGCCGTGCTGCGCTCGCTGGAAGAGTATGTGATGAAGCAGCCCGAGACCGCCAACATCGTGGCCGTGACCGGCTTCTCGTTCTCGGGCCAGGGCCAGAACATGGGCCTCGCGTTCATCCCGATGAAGCCATGGGACGAGCGCACCGGAGAAGGCCAGGACGCGCAATCGTTCGCCGGCCGCATCACCGGCCACATGGGCGCGGTGCGCGACTCCTTCATCTTCGTGGTGAGCCCGCCACCGATCCCGGAACTGGGCACCGGCACCGGCTTCTCGTTCCGCCTGCAGGATCGTGGCGGCAATGGCCACAACGCCCTGCTCGCAGCGCGTAACCAGCTGCTGGGCATGGCAATGCAGAGCAAGGTCTTGACCGGCATGCGTCCGGAAGGCCTGGAAGACGCGCCGCAGCTCAAGCTGAACATCGACCGCGACAAGGCGCAAGCCCTGGGCGTGACCTTCGCCGCGATCAATACCGCATTGTCGACCTCGCTGGGTTCGTCGTACGTGAACGACTTCCCGAACGCCGGCCGCCTGCAGCGCGTGATCGTGCAGGCCGATGCGCCCCAGCGCATGCAGCCGAACGACCTGCTGCGCATCAATGCCCTGAACAGGAATGGCCAACCGGTGCCGCTGTCGTCGTTCGCGACCACCGAATGGACCACCGGCCCGATGCAGACCAACCGCTACAACGGCTATCCGGCGATGAAGCTCACCGGCGAACCTGCTCCGGGTTACTCGAGCGGCGACGCGCTGGAAGAAATGCAGCGCCTGGCGGCCCAGCTGCCGGCCGGCTTCGCCTTCGAATGGACGGGCCAGTCGCGCGAAGAGATCCTGTCCGGCTCGACCGCGGGAATCCTGATTGCCTTCTCGCTGCTGGCGGTGTTCCTGGCCCTGGCCGCACTGTATGAAAGTTGGACGATCCCGGTGTCGGTGATGCTGGTGGTGCCGCTGGGCGTGCTCGGCTCGCTGATCGCGGCCAATATGCGGGGCTTGCCGAACGACGTGTACTTCAAGGTCGGCCTGATCACCATCATCGGCCTGGCGGCGAAGAATGCGATCCTGATCGTCGAATTCGCCAAGGACCTGCAGGCCGAGGGCAAGACGCCGTACGAAGCGGCGCTGGAAGCGGCGCACCTGCGCTTCCGCCCGATTATCATGACCTCGCTGGCCTTCATCCTCGGCGTGCTGCCGCTGGTGATCGCGGGCGGCGCCGGCTCGGCCTCGCAGCGCGCCATCGGTACCGGCGTGATGGGCGGCATGATTACCGCGACCGTGCTGGGCGTGATTTTCGTGCCGGTCTTCTTCGTGGTGGTACGCACGCTCTTCAAGGGCAGCGAGCGCCAGAAGAAGATGTACACGCAACAACATGAACATGCGCTAGAACAAGGAAAGTAACGATGATCAAGCACATCAAATTCGCCACGCCGCTGGCGCTGTCAATGGCGCTGGCAGGCTGCATCTCGCTGGCCCCCGACTACGAACGCCCGGCCGCCCCGGTGGCCGCCGCCTTCCCGGAAACGCCGAAAGCGGCGACCGAGTCGACCAGCCCGGTGCTGAACGCGGCCCCGGCCACGGTGGCCTGGCAGTCGTTCTTTGCCGATACGCGCCTGCGTTCGCTGATCGACGCCGCGCTGGTCAACAACCGCGACCTGCGCGTGGCGATCGCCAACATCGAGCAGGCGCGCGCGCAATACCGCATCACCCGCGCCGACCGCCTGCCGACCGTGGGCGTAGGCATCAGCGGCAGCCGCCAGACCACCGGCGAAGACCAGCCGATCAACAGCGTGTACCAGTCGGGCCTGTCGGTCTCGCAGTTCGAGCTGGACCTGTTCGGCCGCGTGCGCAACCTGTCCGAAGCGGCGCTGGCGCAATACCTGGCCACCGAAGAGGCGCGCAAGGCGACGCAGATCAGCCTGATCTCGTCGGTCGCCAGCGCCTGGCTGCAACTGCTGGCCGACGAAGAGCTGCTGCGCATCACGCAGGATACGCTGAACACCCGCCTGGAATCGGACAAGCTGACCCAGCTGCGCTTCGAGAACGGCGTGGCCTCGCGCCTGGAACTGCAGCAATCGCGTTCGCTGGTCGAGACGGCCCGCGCGACCCTGGCCCAGCAGCAGCGCCTGCGCGCCCAGGACATCAATCTCTTGACCCTGCTGGTCGGCGGCCCGCTGCCGGCCGACGTGAGCGCCGGCGCCACCCTGGCCAAGACCGAGCTGCCCGACATCCCGGCCGGCCTGCCGTCCGACCTGCTGGCCAACCGTCCGGACATCCGTTCGGCCGAGCAGCAGCTGATCGCGGCCAACGCCAACATCGGCGCGGCGCGCGCGAACTTCTTCCCGCGCATCACGCTGACCGGCAGCGCCGGCAGCGCCAGCAACGAGCTGTCGGGCCTGTTCGACAGCGGCACCTGGGGCTGGACCTTCGCGCCGCAGGCGATCCTGCCGATCTTCGACTACGGCCGCAACAGCGCCACGCTGGGCAGCGCCCGCGCCCAGCGCGACATCGCGGTGGCGCAATACGAGCAGTCGATCCAGACCGCGTTCCGCGAAGTGGCGGATGCGCTGGCCGGCCAGGCGACCTTCAGCGAACAGCTGCGCGCACAAAACGCGGTGACCGAGGCCGAAGCCGACCGCTTCAACCTGTCCGACCTGCGTTACCGCAGCGGCGCGGCCAGCTACCTGGACCTGCTCGATGCACAGCGCTCGCTGTTCCAGTCGCAGCAGTTGTCGGTGCAGGCGAATCTGCTCAGGTTGCAGAATCAGGTGGCCTTGTATCGCGTGCTGGGTGGGGGGTGGATGGAGCCGGTCGTGCCTGCCGACGGCGCCACGCCGGTGGCGGCGCGGTAAGCGTACGCCAGGCACTTGCCGAACGAGAGCCGGGCCTTGCGGCCCGGCTTTCTTTATTCTACTGAAATCAAGCTAACTTGAGCGGTACCCAAGTCGTGGTAACCCTGCACCATCAACGAATACTGAAATTATCAACTGTGGACGTCAAAGTAGCTCCGCAGCTGGTTCGGTGTCCATCGTAGGCGACAGAAGCGCCGCCTATGGTATGGCGGGAATTCCCTTCTACGATTGTTCCCTCCCCGTGTATCGGACAAACACATTTGTCCCCGACACAAGCGACCGCAATCCCGCCAACTGTGAAATGGGTGGCCTCGACTCGAGTAACCTTGCCTCCGTGGCTGGTTGGATCGTTGAGGCGAATGACGTTAGGCATGATTACCTGCCTTGCCGTCGGCTTGGCTCGGAACGTTCGCCGGTTCCCCCACTCCATCGTTTTTGTGACTTTCGTCTTCGTACGCAACCAGCCTCCAGGTGAATCGCCACGAGTTTCCTAGACACTCGCGAGCCGCTTGAAATACTGCTTTTCATACTCGACCGGCGACAAGTCATTGCTGGAGCTGTGCCGGC